>DEYK01000050.1:0-21814 GCA_002364485.1 Phycisphaerales bacterium UBA3160 | reverse complement strand
TTCGACTCCGACATCATGCAACCGGCGACCGAGGAGCAGCGGAGGGAAATCCGTCGCGCTCGCCAATCGGGCGACGAGAAGGCGTTGGAACGCTATCGGATGGCACGCCAGCAGCGGCAGCGGAACGACCGCCGACAGATGGCCTCGATCCAGGACTGGTGGCTCGAACGCCTGATCGAAACACCGCGCCCCCTTCAGGAGAAGCTCACGCTCTTCTGGCACGGCCACTTCGCCAGCGCCTACCGGCCGATCGAAGACAGCTACCACATGTATCTGCAGAACCAGTTCCTTCGAAGGAACGCGGTCGGCAACTTCAAGGACGACCTGGTCCATGGCATCATCCGCGATCCCGCGATGATCAAGTACCTGAACAACAACCAGAACAACCGCAACAGCCCCAACGAGAATCTTTCCCGCGAACTGATGGAACTCTTCACACTTGGAGAGGGACGTGGATACGACGAAGAGGACATCAAGGAAGGCGCGAGGACACTGACCGGCTACAGCTTCCGGGACGATGGGTTCCAGTTCAACCAGCGGAACCACGACGACTCGAGAAAGACCATCTTCGGCCGCACCGGAACCTGGGACGGCCACGACTTCGTGGAACTGATCTTCACCCGCCCCGCCGCGGCGACGTTCGTCTGCGAGAAGCTGTACCGCTACTTCGTCAACGACGCTCCGGGCGGATTCACCAAGTCACAGGCCGCCGTCATCCGCAAGATGGCCGCCACCCTCAAACGCAGCGACTGGGAGCTCAAGCCGGTCCTCCGCCAGCTCTTCCTCTCCGAGCACTTCTACGACGAGGAGAACATCGGAGCCTGCATCAAGAGCCCCGCCCAGCTGATCGTGCAGTGCATCCGGTCGATCCAGACGCCGACCAGAAGCCTCCGGAAGCTCAACGAGGCGTGCGGCATCATGGGACAGAGCCTCTTCAATCCCCCGTCGGTCAAGGGATGGGAAGGCGGACGGAAGTGGATCAACACCTCGACGCTCTTCGTGCGACAGAACGTCGCGATCTACCTGTTGACCGGCCGTGACGAGAACGCCAAGCCCTGGGACGCGGGCCAATCCGACTTCACCGTCGAGCACCTGGTCGAGCACCTGCAGGGAATCAGCGGTCGCGACACCGTCCGCGACGGCGTGACCTACCTGCTGCGATTCGCCCACTCCACGCCACCCGACGAGGATCGGATCCGGCAATGGACGACCTACGTCAACGAACGCGGAGGCAGGCTCGACAACGCGACCATCATGAATCTGCTGGCTCTGATCACCGCCGCTCCCGAATACCAGCTCTGCTGAAGCGAAGTCCGCAAAGGAACGAATCATGCCCGACCACAACCAAACCCCATGGAGCCGGAGACTCTTCCTGCAGCAGGGCGTGACCCTTGCCTCGCTTGCCGCGACGACCCCCCTCTTCATCGAACGCTCGGCTCGCGGCGTCATGCTGCCGGTCGGCTCGCTCGTCTCGTCGCAGGCCGGGGTTCCCGAGGACCGCATCCTCGTCGTGGTCCAGCTCGGTGGCGGAAACGACGGACTGAACACGGTCGTGCCCTACGGAAGCAGCGACTACCACCGGCTGCGACCCCAGCTCGGCATCAAGGAACCGGGACGCACCGGTGGAGCGCTGGCCATCGACGGCAGCGATGAAATCGGCCTCAATCCCGCGATGAGCGGCTTCAAGGAGCTCATGGACGAAGGCGTGGCCGGCATCGTCCAGGGCGTGGGGTACCCGAATCCGAATCGATCGCACTTCTCCTCCATGGACATCTGGCACACCGCCGACCCGAAGGGCAAGAGCAACGGCTGGATCGGACGCTACTTCGACAACACGTGCGAAGGAACACCCGTTCCCGAAGCCGGTGTCGTGATCGGACGACAGTCTCCGCTCGCCATGCAGGGCGAGACGCAGTTGCCGGTGAGCTTCGAGCGAGCCGAGCTCTTCCGTTGGATGGGCACGGACATGGATTCCAAACTCGAAGAGCAGTACGAGCAGATCGCACGAACAGCCCATGTCGGGGCGGTCGAGGAGGAACGTTCCCAGAACGCATTCCTCAAGCGGACCACCCTCGACGCCAGAGTGTCATCCGACAAGGTCCGCAAGGCCGTCGCACGCTCCCCCCTCGTCACCTATCCGGGTTCGAACCTCGCCGGACAACTTCGAATGGTCGGAGCGATGATCCGCGCCGAACTGCCCACCCGCGTCTACTACGTCACCCTCGGCGGATTCGACACGCATGCGAATCAGGCCGGACAGCATGCCAGATTGCTGGATCAGGTCGGCAGCGCGCTGAACGCCTTCTACCGCGATCTCCAGGCCCAGGGCAACAACAGCCGCGTCATGACCATGGTCTTCTCCGAGTTCGGCCGGCGTGTGGCCCAGAACGGATCCGGCGGCACCGACCACGGGACGGCTGCTCCGATGTACTTCATCGGCGACATGGTCCGCCCCGGACTTCTTGGAACCCATCCCGCCCTGAACCGGCTGGACGACGGCGACCTGATCCACAACACGGATTTCCGAACCGTGTACGCATCGGTGCTCGAGGACTGGATGGGGGCGAACTCACGGGAGATTCTCGGCGGCAAATGGAAGAGCGAATCCCTTCTTCGAGGCGGATGATGCCCCTACAATCCTCGAGAACCGAGGACCACCGATGATCTCCATTCGAATCCAAGTTTCCCTGCTCGCCGCGACGATGCTGCCTGCGATCGCCGCGGCGGAGCCCCCGCCCAGACTCGATCGATACGACTTCGACTACGGAAACCTCCACGCACCCGTGGCCGCGGAGTGGCTCTCCGACGACAGGCTGGTCATCGTCGAATCCGCCCCGCCGGGAATCCGAGTGGTGGAGCAACTGAGCTGTTCCAGTCCCATTCCCATCGACTGCCTGAGGCCTTCCGGCATCGATGCCGGACCGGACGACACCCTGTACATCGTCGACACGGTCGGAAACCGCATTCTTCATGCCTCCCCCACCGGAGAGACAATCGGTGTGATCGGATCGTCGGGAGACGGGCCGGGGCAGTTCAGTGCACCGACCGACGTCGTCGTCCACGAGGATCGACTCTTCGTCACCGACACCGGCAACGATCGCATCGTCGTGCTCGACATCGACGGCACTCCCGTGCGGACCATGGGAACCCGTGGCACGAAGCCGGGGCAGCTTCGAAGACCGCTGGGCATCGATGTCGATCCGTCCAACCGGCTCGTGGTCGCGGACGCCGACAACCATCGCATCCAGCTGCTCACGCTGGAGGGCGAACCGATCGCCCAATGGGGCAGTTGGGGAAGCTTTCCCGGACTCCTTCAGGAACCATCCGACGTGCTCTGCATCGGCGACAGGATCGTCGTGACCGATCGACTGAATCATCGCGTGCAGGAGTTCGGCTCCGACGGAGCCCTTCTTCATGCATGGGGCATGCATGCCGTCAAGCCACGCCAGGGCCAGGGCCGCGTGCACTATCCGGATGCCCTCGCCGTGTCGCCCGATCGACAGAGGCTCGCGGTGGTCGAATCGTTCGAGGATCGCGTGCAGCTCTTCGGCCCGCACGATCCAGACTACGTCGACGACCGCCCCACGCTTCCTCCTCGCACCGGCATCCAGTCCCACTTCGGCCCGACCGTCGCCCTCGACGACCGCATCATGGTCGTCTGGGAACCCGAGGCGAGAGCGGCGCTCGTCTTCGATCACCAGCGGCAGACGCCGATCCGGCTCACGAGCATCTTCTCCCGCGGAGAAGGACCCGGCGGCTTCGGACATCTGGCCGACATGCACTGGAACCACGAAGCCAAGCGGCTCCACCTGTTCGATCGCGGCACGGCTCAGGTCCATGTCTACGAACTCGATCTGCCCGAAGCGGATCGACCTCGATTCGATCCGACCATGGCCAGACTCCAGACGTCGCGCAGACTGGACCCGTCCGTCCCGATGCACCGCATCGTCGATGCCGAGCAGACGCGATCCGGTTCATGGCTGCTGCTGGACGGCCCCGGTGGTGTGGTCCACGTGCTCGATTCGAACATGGAACCGGTCGATCGCTGGGGCGAAGGCCTGCTTCGCCAGCCCACGGCCATGACGATCTCCTCGGACACGGGAGATCTGCTCGTACTCGACGGAGCCACCGCACGGATCCACCGGATGGACGGGACCGGAACCCTGATCGAAACGATCGAAGCCGATGCGGTGCCCGGCGGGCTGATGACTCCAAGCGGCCTCGCCTCCGCAGGCAATGGAGACATCCTCGTCAGCGATGCCGGCACCCACATGGTGCACCGCCTGTCACCCGCAGGATCCCATCTGAACTCATGGGGCGGCAAGGGGATCGGTCACGAGGAGTTCTGGAAGCCCGTCGGAATCGTGGTGGATGATCAGGATCGGGTCATCGTCCTGGATCACGGAAACCACCGATGCCAGATGTTCGAACTCGATGGCACGTGGCTGATGACGTTCGGGGCCGGCCGAGCCTACACTCCTTCGAACCGTCCACCTCTGGATCCGAAGGAACCATCCGAGCCATGAGAACCATCATGAACATCCGACTGCTCTCCGTCGTCACGCTTGCGATCCTGCTCGGGGGATGCTCGAGCACCCTCGATCATCAACTGCAGAGCAACGACCGGCTCTACGACGTGTCCTGGAGCTCGGCTCCGACGCCGATTCCCGTCAACGAGTTCTTCACCCTCGACATCGAGGTGCGTCACGACGGCAAGTTGATGACGGACGGAAATCTCGCCGTCGATGCGGCCATGCCGCATCACAACCACGGCATGAACCACGTTCCGGACATCCAACGCACCGGTCCCGGAAGATGGCACGTGCGTGACATGCTCTTCCACATGCCCGGATACTGGGAGCTGTACTTCGACATCGAACAGGAAGGCGTGGTCCACCGTTCCCAGGAATCCATCGAGGTCGACTGATGCTTCTGTTCTGCAGCCTGTCGGCCGTACTCGGCCTCGTCGCCGAACCACCGGTGGAGTTCACGCCGAAGGAGCAGCGACGCATCCTGCAGCACTCGCCGGTTCCGGCCGTCCCGGAAGACACCACCAACGCATGGAGCATGGACCCCGACGCCGCACATCTCGGGCAGGCGCTCTTCTTCGATTCGGGCTTCTCCAGAAACAACCAGGTTTCCTGTGCGACCTGCCACGGTCCGATGATCGCATGGACCGATGCACTGCCTCTGGCCACGGGACTGGAAACGGGAACACGGCATTCCCCCTCGCTCCTGAACGCCGCGCACCAGCGCTGGTTCTTCTGGGACGGACGGGCCGACACGCTGTGGTCCCAGGCCATGCATCCGATCGAAACCGTCGCCGAGTTCGACAGCACCCGCATCGCCTACATCCGCCGCATCCACGACGACACGGCCTACCGGGAAGCCTACGAATCCATCTTCGGACCGCTCCCTCCCATGGACGACGAACTCCGATTCCCTCCCGGTGTCCGATCGGACTCCCCGGAATGGGACGAACTGCCCGCAGCCGATCGTGCCCTCGTCGATCGCGCCTTCGCGAACTGCTCCAAGGCGATCGCCGCATACGAAGGTCGACTTCGCAGCGTGGATTCGCCGTTCGATACGTTCGTCGAGGGCCTGCGTGAAGACGATCCTGGCAAACTGGCGGCATTGACTCCCGCTCAGCAGCGAGGCCTCCAACTGTTCGTCGGCGAGGCGGGTTGCCGCCAATGCCACTCCGGCCCCCTGTTCTCGGATTTCGAATTCCACAACATCGGCATCCCCACCGGACACGGTGGTCCTCCACGCGATCCGGGGCGATTCGCCGGACTGAAGGTGGTCCAGAACAGTCCGTTCTCGGCCCACGGCCCCTTCAGCGACGACCCCAACGGCTCCAGAGCTCGACGGACCGCCTCCGTTGTCCAGGGACAGGAGCACTGGGGCAGTTTCAAGACTCCGACGCTCCGCAACATCGAGCGAACCGCTCCCTACATGCACCAGGGGCAGATGGGACAGCTTGAGGATGTCCTGGCTTTCTACAACACCCTCGAGGACATGCAGGTCCAGGATCATCATCAGGAGACGGTCCTCCAGCCGCTCGATCTGACCGAGGAGCAGCTCGCAGATCTGGCCGCATTCCTGCGATCGCTCACAAGCCCGCTCCCATCGAGATCCCTGATGGGGCCCGTCGATCCTCGAACCGGTAAACCGCCCGCAAAGCAGTGAAAAAACGGCTTCAGGATGCAAAAACAGGTGCCATCTGAAGGACTTTGACTGGAATGAGACCGGGCTGGAAGTACATTGAATGACCCGGGGGGGCGTGTGAACGGACCCGAACAAGATCACCAGCAGGAAGTCTCACTGTGAATACCAAACTCGTTGCCATGGCAGCCCTCGGCGCTGTTGGAATCTCGTTCGCCTTTGCCCACCTCGATGACCCGAAGGAACAGGATCGCATTCCTCGTTTCGAAGGCCCGGCCTACCGTCCCACCGCGCCGGCCTCCCAGCGATCGGCTGCGAACATCGGCGTCTTCGATTCAGAGAACATCGAACTGCTGAGTTGGCTTCCGTTGAACGAGTTCGGAAGCCCCACCACCGGCAGCGACTGCTGGGGGTACGTTGCGCCGCAGTCGAATCGCGAATACGCGATCATGACCCACAGTGACGGAACGGCCTTCATCGAAGTCACCAACCCCGGCAACCCGCAGATCGTCGCGAACATCGCAGGCCCCAACAGCCTCTGGCGCGACGTCAAGGTCTACGGCAACCACGCCTACTCCGTGAGTGAAGGCGGCAGCGGAATCCAGATCTTCCAGCTGGCCAACATCGACTTCGGCAACGTCTCCCTCGTCGGAACGATCGACGACTTCGGCACCTCGGCCACCCACAACGTCGCGATCGACGAGGAGAGCGGATTCCTCTACCGAATCGGTGGTGGCGACAACGGGCTTCGAATCTACTCGCTCGCCAACCCCTCCTCACCGACCTACGTCGGATCCTGGACGGACCGCTACGTCCACGACGCCCAGATCGTGACGTACACCGAGGGCCCCTACGCGGGCAGGCAGATCGCATTCTGCTGCGGCGGCTTCAACGGCGGCTTCAGCGAAACCGGTCTCTGCATCCTCGACGTCACCAACAAGTCCAACATTCAGCAGCTGGCATGCCTGCAGTACAACAATCCGAGCTACTCCCACCAGGGCTGGCTCACCGAAGACCGCCAGTACTTCTATCTCAACGACGAGCTCGATGAGCAGGACTTCGGCACCCCGACCACGACCCGGATCATCGACGTCAGCGACCTCGACAATCCCGTTCAGGTCGGAACCTTCAGCAACGGCGAGTCTTCGATCGACCACAATCTCTACACACTGGGCAACCTGATTCTGGAGGCCAACTACCGCAGTGGACTGCGGGTCTTCGACGCCTCGAACCCGCTTGAACCCACCGAGATCGCCTTCTTCGACACCTACCCGGCCGACAACCTGGCCCAGTTCAACGGCATCTGGAGCGTCTATCCGTATCTCCCCAGCGGCGTGATCATCGGCAGCGACCTCGAACGAGGCCTGTTCGTCTGGCGAATCGACTACACCCAGTTCACGATGTCGCTCGACAGCAGCATCCCGGAACTGCTCGATCCCGCCGGTGGCAACGAGGTGCTCGTCGACATCTCCACCGAAGCCGAACTCGATGATTCAACCCTTCAGCTGATCTACGAGACCCAGAGCGCCAGCGGTGCGATCGATCTGGAACTGCTTTCGGGCACGACGTACCGAGCGACCTTCCCGGCCCTGCCCTGCGGAGAATCCGCGGCGTGGTACATCACCGCATCGCTGACCACCGGCCAGACCAGGACCATCCCCGGCGGCGCTCCGTCCTCGACCTACGACACCCTCATCGCCAACGGCACCAGCGTCACCTTCAACGACGACGCCGAATCCGATCCCGGCTGGAACATCACCGGATCGGCCACCGACGGCCAGTGGAACCGCGGCGTCCCCGTGGACTGCGGTCGCTGCGATCCGCCGTCGGATGCCGACAACTCCGGCCAGAGCTGGCTGACCGACAACAGTTCCGCCGACGGATGCAACAGCGACGTCGATGGCGGCCAGACGATCCTGACGTCCCCGCAGCTGGACGCGTCCAATGCCACCGCGATCATCGAATACTCGCGCTGGTACAGCAACGGAAGCGGCTGCACCACGGCACCACAGGACGACGGATTCCTCATCGAGGTGTCCGACGACAACGGTTCGTCCTGGACGACGCTGGAATCGCTCGGCGCCCTTTCCGGCGGCTGGGTCGATGCATCGTTCCTGGTCAGCGACATCGCCGGCATCTCCAACACCGATCAGTTCAGAATCCGGTTCATCGCCACCGATACCGGAGACGGCTCGGTCGTGGAAGCCGGTGTGGACGGCATCAAGATCAGCTCGATCGACTGCGACAAGATTCCGACCTGCCCGGGCGACATCAACGGAGACAGCTTCGTCAACGTCACCGACCTCCTGCAGGTCATCGCCAGATGGTCCCAGGCGGATCCCGATACGGACATCGACGGCAGCGGCATCGTGGACGTGGCCGATCTTCTGATCGTCATCGCGTCATGGGGCCCCTGCGACCCCTGAGTCGCCTTCAATCCAGCGAAATCATCCAACCGCGGAGGCCAGTGGCCTCCGCGGTTGTCGCATGCACGCATGGACGTGCGGCCGATTGTCTAGAATGCGGTTCTCATGGGTTGCTCTTCATGCTCAAGTTGCGAGAACGGCGGATGCGGATCCGGCTGCGAGGCATTGGTGCCCGAGACACCGTTGCCCTCGATGAATCCGGTGGTCGTCTTCGACGGAGACTGCACGTTCTGCCGCCGGTGGATCCGGAGATACTGGAACATCAAGCACGACGGCATCGCCTGGTCTCCGTACCAGTCGGCTGCATCGCAGTTTCCCGCGATCTCCGAGGACCAGTTCCGGGAAGCCATGCACGTGGTCGAACCCGACGGGACGTTCCGAAGAGGAGCCGCCGCCTTCTTCCGTCTGCAGCAGCTCGTCGGACTTCGCTCCTGGCCCCTGTGGATGCATGATCGGATCGCGCCGTTTCGGATGATCACCGACATGCTGTACCGCTTCACCGCACGCCATCGAGGCGGAGCCGACAGGGCCAGTGCCCTCGTGCATGGCCAGGTCGCCGCGCCCTCGACCTTCCAACTCACACGACGCGTGTTCCTGCGATGCCTCGGACTCGTCTATCTGATCGCATTCCTCTCCGCCGGCAGTCAACTCGATGGACTGGTCGGCAGCGACGGCATCCGCCCGGCCGTGGAGCGACTCGAACTCATCGAACGATCGATGCAGCATGTCCCCTTCAACGACCTGCCAACCCTCCTCTGGCTCGATTCATCCGACGCCATGCTCCAGGCCCTCTGGGTCGGTGGCGCCATCGCCGCCGTGCTCCTCATGGCCGGACTGCTTCCGATGGGGATGCTCGCCCTGTGCTGGTTCGCCTACCTGTCGATCACCAACGGCGGCGACGTGTTCTTCCAGTACCAGTGGGACGTGCTGCTGCTGGAAATCGGCTTCGTCTCGATCTTCTTCGCCCCCTTCCATTGGCGTCTGAATGCGCCGGGCATCCGCCGCCCTTCGGCCGCGATCCGCCTGATGATGCTGTGGCTGCTGGCCAGATTCATGTTCTTCTCGGGATTCGTGAAGCTTCAGAGCGGCGACACGACCTGGCTCGACCTGACCGCCCTGGAGTACCACTACTGGACGCAACCGCTTCCGACCTGGACGGCCTGGTACGCGGATCGATTCGCGGAGTGGTTCCAGAAGGCGTGCTGCTTCATCATGTTCGCGATCGAACTCGGAGCGCCGCTGCTGGTGTTCGGACCCCGCGTGCTCCGAACGATCGCGTTCGTCCTGCTGGTCGGGCTTCAGCTGCTGATCATCGCGACCGGCAACTACGGCTTCTTCAATCTGGCGGCGATCGTGCTGTGCATGCTGCTGCTCGACGACGCCCAGTGGATGATGCTCTGGCCGAAGGAGTCACGCTGGAACCTGCGGACCGGACTCGCGCGAATCGGCTCCCGTCCACGTCGATGGATGAACGCCGTCATCGTCATCCTCCTGCTGTCATTGAGCATCCCGTTGAGCTGGACGCAACTGACGCGCGAGCCCGCCATGGAACAGTGGCAGGACCAGTTCAACGGCTACCGTCTGGTCAATTCCTACGGGCTCTTCCGGACGATGACGACGACCCGCCCCGAGATTCTGATCGAGAGCAGCCAGAACGGACAGGATTGGCAACCGGTCGTGTTCCGGTACAAACCAGGGCCTCTCGACCGACGCCCCGAGTTCTGCTTCCCGAACATGCCACGACTCGATTGGCAGATGTGGTTCGACGGCCTCTACGCCCAGGCGCAGCTGGGACAGCGGACCGGATCGACCCGAAGGATCCTCCCGGATCTCCTGAATGCCATCGCAGAGCGACGAGTTCCCGTCCTGGAACTGCTCGAGACCCCCCCGGACGAATCCGCCCGATATTTCAGATGGCATCTGGACGAATACCGCTTCTCGGATCGACTCCACAAGACGCAGACCGGCGATTGGTGGGTCAGCAGACGAATCCACACCTCGCCGATCCTGGAACGTCCTCAGGACTCCGGAACGAAGTAGATCGACGCAAGCCGTTTGTCCACAGTCGCTTGAAGCCTGAACCAGGTCGGCATTGGTGCCGATATTGTCGCATTTTCGAATGAAATGGCTCGGAAGTCGACTCTCTTGGTGCTGATTTCAATTTTCCAGTGAGAGATCCGCCATTGCCGACGCAATCTTCAGTGGAGACGCAACTCTTCGTGAACCCGAGGCCCTTTCGGTACGAATAGAAGACTAGACATGCCCACCGTAGATTTCACAACCTGGTGCACCCGAGTCCGAAACCGCCTCGCGGAGGTGGAACGTCTCTACGATCTGGCGATCGGCGAAGTGCTGAAGGTCAGTGACACGTCCATCAGGGATCTCACCGAACTCCACGGCTACGGCTGGACCGCAGCCGAGGCGTCGGCCTGCATCATCGAGAATGCCGGACTCCGTTGATCACCCGCTGAACGAACGATCCGGACGGCATCCGATCCGATTCAAATTTCCATCCGAACTCACAGGTGGCCGGCACCGGTCATCTCGGGCTGCTCGACGCTTGCAGGTTCGTCGAAGAACTCGGTGAATCCCGCGGAGTCGATGGTGCTGCCCAACTGGCTTGCGATCGAGTTCATGTCTTCCCGAGCGTTGTCCAGGGCACTCGTCGCTCCCGGGGAAGGCGTCATGTTGAAGATGATGCCGTCGGACTGATCGATCTTGGCGGCCCCCATCATGAGACGCCGCTCCTTCTTCTCGATCAGCTGAGGACGAATACCGGTGTAGCCCTTCGCGAACTCCAGATCATGCGCCTTCATGGACGGGATGATCTTCTGAGCCGCCTTCAGGAAGCTTCGCTTGCCGTAGTAGGGCAGCTCGTATCCCAGATTCCGGTATACGAAGTTGTGGATGTCCTTGTCCTTCATCAGCTCCCAGAGCACGGCTGCGACGTCGTCGTCGAAGTTGAACGACTCCATGAAGCCCCATGCCGTCTTGGCGTTGTGCCGCTCGAGCACCGGGAGCACCAGCGCGGTCGGGCCGAAACGGGTCTTGTCCGGAGCGGTGAGATCCGGATCACCATGGATCGCCGCGAACGGAAGCTTGTCGTTCTGGACGGTGTAGACCTTGCGATCGAGCACCTTGGGTGCGAAGTAGAAGCTGCCCGTGACGGGCATGACCGACAGGTTGTCCCCGTAGCCCATCTTCTGGGCGATCAGCAGCGAATGGGCTCCGGCCGACACCACGACGAATCTGGCGTGGATCGTCCGATCCTTGCATTCCACCTCGTAGCCGTCATCGACCTTCTTGATGTGCTTCGCCTCGGTCGAGAGATGCACATCGACGTCCTTGCCTTCGGCCTTGCGGGCCTCCGCGACGTACCCCTCGGTGACCTTGCCGTAGTCGACGGCATATCCCTCGGGATTGAAGATCGCGGCCAGCGGCTCCTCACGAAGCGAACCATCCACCAGCGCCACGTTCGGCTCGAGATCCGCGATGCCCTGGGCATCCAGCAGTTCGATCGTCGGGAAGAGCTCCTTGAACTCGGCATGACGCTTGGTGACCTTCGCCACCTCGTCGTCGCCGACGCCCAGCAGCATCTTTCCGTAGCGGCGGATGATGGTGTCGTCCTTGAGCACCTTCAGGGCGAAGGTCTTCGTGAGCCCGGAAGCGGCCTTGACGTGGGCGGCCTTCTCGAGCGAGTAGTTCGTCTCGATGTCGCCTTCATGCAGCGTCTGGCTGTTGTTGTGGGCATTGGAGTTGAGTGGATCGAGATGGTCGTACTTCTCGATCAGACAGAGGGACTTGATGTCCGTGTAGCGAGCAAGCAGGTAGAGCAGCGATGTGCCGCTGATTCCCCCGCCAATGATCAAGACATCGCAGTTCGAACGTTCCATGGCCTGTGTCTCCTCAAATCGAATGAACTCGCATGATAGCAACGCACCGACTTGTGGGAACAGGCTACACTCCACATCCAACGCCAGGAGCACATAAAATGCCAATTCCGATCATCCGACTCTACACCGGCGACGATGGCGAATCCCACTTCGAGCAGACGACCATCGAGACCGAACCCCACGGCGACGTGGTGATCATGAGCGGCCTGCAGGACTGCCACGAGGTCCAGTTCGCCGAAACCGCTTCCGGTGGAGGCTACGACTGGCACAATGCTCCCCGTCGACAGTACGTCATCACCCTCACGGGAACACTCGAGTTCACGAACCGGACGGGAGACACCCAGCTCATCCGGCCCGGCGACATCCTGCTGGCCGAGGACACCACCGGCGGCGGGCACAAGTGGAAACTGGTCGACGACCAGCCCTGGCGTCGCTGCTACGTGCACCTCGAATCCGATTGAGCGGACGGCCCCAACGCAGAATGGACAACGGCCCCGCCACATGCAAGGCATGGACAGGGCCGTCGAAGTGGGCGATACAGGACTCGAACCTGTGACCTCACGGGTGTGATCCGTGCGTTCTAGCCAACTGAACTAATCGCCCGAAGGGGGGCAGTATACCCCCGAGAGATCGGTGTGGTCTGGAGACTGGCGGGCCGCGGCATCAGCCGTTCTGACTGGGCGGAGCAGCGTCGGATTCGGGCATCACCTTGCCCATCGCATCCTGCACCGAGGAGGAATCGTTTCGCCCAAGCGAATTGTCGCTGATCTGGGGGGTTGCCGGTGCGTGCGTCTGGGTATCGACATCGTCTTCGATGCCCTTCACGCCCTTCTTGAACTCCACGATGCTTCGACCGATGCTCCGACCGACCTCGGGAAGTCTGCGTCCGAAGATGAGCAGGCCGATGACGAGGATGACGAGCAGTTCGGGCATGGACGGCATGCCGAAGGCCAGAACGTGGGAATGGAGAAAGGTCGGATTGATCATGGGACGTGTTTCCTCGCGTATCCAGACCCGATTTCCGGGCCGGAATCTCAATGCCTCATTCTATCGTGTCGGCGATCCGTCGGGGGTCGAATGAATGAAACCATGGCATCAAGGGCGGGAAGTCGTGATTTCAGGCCTCCTCGGCCGATAGTACTGGTGCAAATCGACCTACTGAGACGAGGTGAACCGATGATTCGATACCGGCTGACAGGGGTTCTCGGACCCATCACGATGTGCATGATCTCCTTGATGCTTCTGGCCGGCTGCAGCCATCAGGCGGAGCAGCCCCGAAGCGAGATCGCCAAGAACTACAACCGCCCCCTCCCGGCCGGCACCTCGCCGATCCGTAAGGTGACCGACAGCACCCGGATGCCCGACCTCGCGATGGCCTGGTCGCAGCGCGACGTCTTTCTCGGCGATGCCATGGATCAGAGCATCGCCTGGTACGACGCCCCCTCCAGTCGACAGTGGTTCCCCTGCTGCAACATCTCCCATGAACAGGCCAAGGCCTCCGTCGTGGCGATGCGCGATCTGATGCGGACGACACCCGATCCCCAGACGTTCGCGACTGAAGTCCGAAGGCGATTCGACGTGTATGAATCGGTCGGGTGCGACGGCGACGGCACGGTGCTCTTCACCGGCTACTACTCCCCGGACTTCTACGCGTCGCGAGAACGAAGCAGTCGATTCAATACACCGCTCTACGGACGTCCCCACGATCTCGCCACGAATGCCGGCGACGGCAAGCCTCTGGGCCGCCGGCTTCCCGACGGAACGATCGTGTCCTATCCATCCCGACGCACGATCGAACGGACCGGCATGCTGGACGGAACCGAAGTGGTCTGGCTCGAGGATCCGCTGTCGGCCTACATCGTCCATGTCAATGGATCGGCCAAGTTGCGGATGGAGGACGGCTCCATCGCCTACTTCGGCTATGCGGGCAAGACCGATCGCCCCTACACCGGGCTCGGCCGATCGATGGTCGACTCCGGACTGCTGGAGGAGAGCGAACTGAGCCTTCCGGCCATCCGAAGCGCATGGAAGCGCAATCCGACCGGAGTCGAGGATCTCATCCACCGAAACGAAAGCTACGTCTTCTTCCAGGAATACTCCGGCGACAACTGGCCCGCCGGATCGCTCGGGGTACCCGTGACGGCCGAACGCTCGCTCGCCACCGACAAGTCCATCTTTCCCCGGGGATCGATCGTCCTCGTCGATACCGATGCCGTGACGCTGTCACGAGGAACACGTCCCTTTCTGCAGTTCATGCTCGATCAGGACACCGGCGGCGCCATCAACGCACCCGGACGGGCCGACATCTTCATGGGCATCGGCTCGACGGCGGAGATCCTTGCCGGCGGGCAGTACGCCGAAGGTCGAATGTACTACTTCTTCCTGAAGCCGAATCGATCATTCGCCAGCGTCGACTGATCCGTCGTCGGCGACGACGATCGTGCCGTGTCCCGGCCATGCCCGCGTCCATTTGATCGAATCGACTCCGGGGTTGACCAGTCGCTCCGAGGCGAACTGCCGCATGGCATTGCGTTCATCCAGACGAACCGAACCTTCTCCGACGGCCACGCCGATCAGCCAGCACACGAAAATGACCACCAGCGAGCGAAGCACCATGGACACGGTCAACTGGAGTCTGGCCGGCTCGACGAACGGTGCCCCGCATTCATTGCACGGACCGGTCCCGTCGCCCGCCGGGTAGCCGCACGAACTGCAGCATCCATTTCTCCATCGCCTGGAGTACCGGGACACCCTGATCACATCAGGGAGATGCCACACCATCGCCGTCCAGCAGACGAGCATCATCAGCACGAGGCTCACCGCCCCGGCCCGCACGGCGATCCATGGCGAGCGAAGTCCCAACTCGTCGACGTCGTAGGTACGCGACAGCGCGTATCCCGCGAATGCGAAGAACGAAAGCACCGCCAGAAGCGAAACACGAAGCAGCACGACACCGAACTGACCGACCATCGCCCTTGAAGGATGGTGATCGACGTTCATGCGAGACCGAAGTCGCTCTTTCGACGGTCGATGCGATCCACCACATCCGGATCCATCGAGATGATCGGCGGCCAGGGCCTCGTCGGCTCGTCGTTGCGTTCCCAGCCAACCTGCTTGCAGGTGCCGTCCAGCACCATGCGATGGTCGCGGATGAACGCATCGCGAAGCACGTCCATGTTGGCCATCAGCATGAACAACGCACGCTCGTGATCCGCAGGATCGACATCTCCATCGACGGCGAAGATCAACTCGGCCCCTTCACCCATGGCTTCCGAAGCATCGAGCAGGATCTCGATGGCTTCCGCCGATGCGCCGATGCGGCTCGAGTCCACCGCGGCGAGGACGATGCGTCCCAGACCCCACGCCGGCACCTCGATGGCCTTCACCCGATGGCCGTCGACGACGGTCCCGAGACGGGCCCGCACCACTTCCACATCGGCCTGTGGCGGAGAACCGACGGGTATTCCGCCGACCTCTTCTCCGGGAATCGATGCGGTGGCGTCGATGCCCATCTTGCCTCCGGCCCCGAGCCGAGGAGCGGAATGGTCGAGGATGTCGAGGGGACCGTTGACGATCTCCAGATCGCGGGGAAACTCCGCATGACGGGCCACGGCCTGCAGCACCGCTTCGTGATCATGCACGTCGACATCGTCGTCGACGACGATGATCGTCTTGGTCCAGGCCATCTGCCCCGCTCCCCAGATCGCATGCATCACGCGTCTGGCCTGAAGCGGATAGGCCTTGGAGATCTGCACGAAGACGCACTGGTGGAACGACCCGAACATCGGCAGGTGGTAGTCGACGATGTCGTGGATCAACGTCTTCAGCAGCGGAAGGAAGATGCGTTCCGTCGCCTTGCCGAGGTAGTAGTCCTCCTGAGGCGGCAGTCCCACCACCGTGGCGGGAAACACGGCGTTCCGCCGGTGGGTCATGGCGGAGACCTCCATGATCGGATACCGATCGGGCATGGAGTAGAACCCGGTGTGATCCCCGAAGGGCCCTTCGAAGACGGCTCCCTCTCCGAGCGGCTCATCTCCATCGGGATCCCACCCGATGCCGCCGGCATCGGTGCGGACGTGTCCCTCGATGACGATCTCGCTGTTGGCGGGGACCCGGAGCGGAACCGTACGGGCCTTGACCAGTGGGATTCCCCCACCATTGAGGTACCCCGCAAGCAGGAGCTCGCTGATGCCGGGCGGGAGGGGCGCCGATGCCGCATAGGGCATGATTGATTCGCCTCCGAAGCAGATCGCAACCGGCATCGGTTTGCCGATCTTCTTCCATGAACGCCAGTGGGCCGCACCGTCATGGTGCATGTGCCAATGCATGCAGAGGTGCGTGTCGTCGACCAACTGCACCCGGTACATGCCGATGTTGTGACTCGGTGGAGACGGATCGTCGCGATCATCGGCGTGGATCGTGTGGATTCCCGCGAAGGTGATGAAACGCCCCTGCCCCTGCTCTGCCCCGGTGCCGCCGGGACAGGTGCGACCGACCGCATCGACGTCGCCATCGAGCGGCCAGCACTTGAGGATCGGCAGACGCGACAACGACACTTCGCCAGCTTCGGCGAGTCGCACCACCTCCTGACATGGTCCCGAACGTCGAAGACGGGGCTTGGCCCGAAGCAGGGGAAGAAAACGTCGCCCCATCCGGATCGCATCGCGCAGTCCGCGGGGCGGCTGGGGCTGGGCGATCGCGGCCAATCGGCCCGCGATCGCCTCGAATCCTTCTTCCTCATGGCACCCAAGGGCCATCTCGGCCCGTGCGTAGGATCCGAACAGATTGATGGCCAGTGGGAAGTCGCACCCTTCGACCGATTCGAACAGGAGCGCCTTGCCACCCAGATCGGCGTGGCGAGGATCGAACCCCTTGGCGGCCGAACTGACCAGCTCGGTCTTCGCCTTGCTGTGCCGATCGGCGATTTCCGTGATTTCGAGAATCGGCGACACGGAAGAGGAGATCCGCAGCAGCTCTCCGACCTCTTCGAGGCGGTCGATGAACGAAGCGAAATCCCCATACGGTTGGTTTGACACGAGATGATCATAGCCCTGCGACGGACCGATGGCACGCGAGGTACCATGTCTTGTAATGAGTTCTTCACCGATCATCGACCTCCGCAACGTACGGAAGACCTTCGGACGCAAGGTCCAGGCTCTGCGTGGAGTCGATCTGTCGGTCAATCCGGGCGAGGTCTTCGGACTGCTCGGCCCGAATGGCGCAGGCAAGTCGACGCTCGTGAAGATCCTGATGACCGTGATCAGGCCCGATGGCATCGAGGGTACGCTTCTGGGCAAGCCGATCGGCCACAAGCCTTCGCTTGCGCGAGTCGGCTATCTACCCGAGCACCATCACTTTCCCGACTACCTCACGGGACGGCAGGTCATCCGATTCTCCGGAGCCATGACCGGCATGAGGCGGGTGACTCGAAACAGAAATGCCGACCGCCTGCTCGAGCGGGTCGGCATGAGCAGCTGGGCCGACAAGCGGCTGAAGAGCTACTCGAAGGGCATGCTTCAGCGGATCGGCCTTGCCCAGGCGATGGTGAACGAACCGGACCTGATCGTGCTGGACGAGCCCACCGACGGCGTCGACCCCGTCGGCCGGAGGGAGATCCGCGATCTGCTTCTCGAACTTCGCGACGAAGGCAAGACGATCTTCCTCAACAGCCATCTGCTCAGTGAACTCGAGATGGTCTGCGACCAGGTGGCCATCATGGTCAAGGGCGAAGTC
Source organism: Phycisphaerales bacterium UBA3160 (assembly GCA_002364485.1). GTDB lineage: Bacteria > Planctomycetota > Phycisphaerae > Phycisphaerales > SM1A02 > UBA854. The sequence goes on along the minus strand of DEYK01000050.1, from coordinate 3,597 downwards.
GCGATGCATGGCGCCATCGACGACCTGACGCTGGACAGCAGGCGATTCGAAATCGACGTGCAGGGCACCGCACCGGACTGGTTCGATGCGATGCCGAACACGACGGTCTCGACCCATGATGAAACCACCCGCATCGTGCTCCGGACGGATCAGGCCGAGGAGATCCAGCCGCTGATCGATCGGCTGCGGTCCGAGCACCGCACCATCATCCGCATCACACCGGTACAGGAATCGCTCGAGGACCTCTTCATGCGGGCGGTCACCGAGGACGACGGCACCGTGCAGGGGCCCGGGGGCGTCATCAAGGAAGGCAGGGGGCGGCAATGATTCAGACGCTCGCACTGTTCTCCGACGCCTATCGGCTGCTGAACGCAAGGAAGATCTTCTGGTTCACCCTGCTGCTGACCGCACTTGTGGTCCTTGCCTTCCTGATGGTCGGCATCCACGAGACCGGGATCCGGATCATCGTCTGGGACATCGACCTTCCCATCAACACCTCCAGCGGCTGGTCCGAAAGCCTGTTCTACAAGACCATCTTCATGAATCTGGGCGTCAAGATCTGGCTCACCTGGGTGGCGACCATTCTGGGTCTGATCACGACGGCGAGCATCTTTCCCGAGTTCATCAGCACCGGTTCGATCGAGGTGATCCTCAGCAAGCCGATCGGTCGATTCAGGCTGTTCCTCACCAAGTATGCCACCGGACTGCTGTTCGTGACCCTTCAGGTGAGCGTCTTCACCGTCGGCAGCTTCCTGGTCATCGGCATCAAGAGCGGCATCTGGATGCCCGGAATCTTCATCGCGATTCCGATCGTCGTGCTGTTCTTCAGCTATCTCTACGCCATCTGCGCGTTCTTCGGCGTGGTCACGAAATCGACCATCGCAGCACTGCTGCTCACGATCCTGTGCTGGTTCTGCATCTTCATCGTGCAGACTTCGGAGACGACGCTCCTCTTCTTCGTCAAGTACCAGGAGCAGGAGATCCAGGCCTTCGAAGACGATCTCCAACGTTCCAAGGAACGCCTGGCCGGAGTCGAGGACCCCGACGATCACGAACGCTGGAAGTTCCTCTACGAGACGATCGAGGTCCGCGAGAAGAACCTGAAGGAAGCGAATGAAAGCAACGGCGTCAGGCTGACCCACAACATCATCATGGGCGCCCTGACCGTGCTTCCCAAGACCGACGCGACGATCGAACTGCTCGAACGCTGGACGATCGATCTTTCCGATCTGCCGCAGTCGAACCCGGATACGCCCCCCCCATTCGTCACCGAAGACGGTGATTTCGAGGCGAATGAGCAGGAGATCACCAGGTCCATGAGTCAGGATCTGAAATCGAGATCACCGCTCTGGATCATCGGAACCTCGCTGCTCTTCGAACTGTTCGTCTGCGGCTTTGCCGGCTGGCTCTTCTGTCGACGCGACTACTGATCGGACCTGCCCAGGGCGTCGCCCCGGTCCCGTGCCGCGACGATGCCGGCCCGCACCGATTCGACGAACCCTGCATCGCGCATCGCGGCGAGCCCCGCCTCGGTCGTCCCACCCTTTGAAGCGATGCCGGCAAGGAGGTCCTCGACGCCTGCGTCGTCACTGTCGAGCGTTCTCGCCGCAGCCAGAATCGTCTGACGGACCATCGTGTCGGCATCGGCCCCATCGATTCCGACCTCGGCGGCGGCGGCGATCATGGACGACGCCAGCAGGTACACCCAACCCGGCCCCGAACCGCTCACCGCGGTCGCGGCGCTGAGCATCCCCTCATCGACATCGACGGTACGACCGATCGCATCGAACAGGGTGTCCACGAACTCGATATCCGAATCCAGGGCACCATGCCCTGCGGACACTGCGGTCATCGAACACCCGATCAACGCCCCCGTGTTCGGCATCGTCCGTACGACACGGCAGGAGCCTCCGAGGTGGCGGCTGATCGTGGCCGAGTCGATGCCGGCCATCACGGAGATCAGCAGATGGTCCGGAGACAGTTCGCCGAGGAGTTCCGCGGCGGCCGGGAACTCCTGCGGACGGACGGCACAGAGGATCCGTGATGATTCGGCGAGGGCGCGGGCCGAATCGGCGATCCCGCATCCCATCTCGGCGAACCGCCGCAAACGCTCCGGCGAATGGTCGAAGAGCCGCACCTCATCCGGAGAGAGGATTCCGTGTTCGAACACACCATCGAGTATCGCACTGGCCATGTGCCCCGTGCCGAGTACGCTCAGTTTCAATGCCATGTCGGAAGTCTCCGTCGGGCGGATCGATCAAACCACGATTCACGGCCCTGAGGGTAGAATATCACGCGAGCCACAAAGACCCGGAGCCACCATGAGCACGACCTACACCCTGCCGTTCGAGGAACCCGTCGTCGAACTCGATCGCCAGATCGAGGTCCTTGCCGCTCGCGAGGACGCCAAGGGACTGGAAACCGAACTCGACAGCCTTCGCCGGAATCGCGACAGCCTGCTGCAGAAGATCTACGGCCAACTGACGCCATGGGACACGGTTCGGGTCGCCCGCCATCCCAACCGTCCCCAGACCGCCGACTACATCAACATGATCTGCCGGGACTTCCGGGAACTTCACGGCGATCGCACGTTCGGCGACGACCGCAGCATCATCACCGGGTTCGGACGCATCGGTTCATTCAAGGCCCTCATCGTCGGACACCAGAAGGGACGGACGACCCAGGAACGGATCGCATGCCACTTCGGCTGCGCGCATCCGGAGGGATACCGCAAGGCCCTGAAGAAGATGAAGCTGGCCGAGAAGTTCGGGCTGCCGATCGTGACCTTCATCGACACGCCGGGTGCATACCCCGGACTCAAGGCGGAAGAGCGCGGGCAGGCCGAGGCCATCGCGATCAACCTTCGTGAGATGAGTCGACTGAAGACACCGATCATCAGCATCGTCATCGGCGAAGGCGGCTCGGGCGGCGCATTGGGCATCGGCGTGGCCGATCGAGTCGCGATGCTGGAGTTCGCGTGGTATTCGGTGATCAGTCCGGAAGGCTGCGCCGCCATCCTCTGGAAGCAGGCGAACGAAGAGACGAACACCCTGGCTGCGACTTCGCTCTCACTGACCGCATCGCAGAACATGAAGAACGGAATCGTCGATGCGACGATCACCGAACCGGTCGGAGGCGCGCATCGCGATCCGCAGCATGCTGCGGAACAACTCCAGAAGTGGATCATCGATTCCCTACGCGATCTCGAACGATTCAACTCGCGTTCACTGGTCGAACGGCGCTATGAAAAGTTCCGCCGAATGGGTTCCATGACCACAGCCTGATCCGGAGCACTCCATCCGGGTCGCCTTCCGACTCACGTTGACGCGGTCCCTCGGGCTACCTACAATCCCCGATCGATTGCAGCGGCCCCAGAATACTGGCAAGCCACAAACTGCCGTCTTCACGTCACTTGGAACAAGGTGATTCCACCCGATGGCCAAGAAGACCACCAAGAAGAAAACTGCGAAGAAGTCGACCTCCACCAAGAAGTCGACCAAGAAGGCTGCGCCCAAGAAGACGGCCAAGAAGACGGCCAAGAAGGCTGCAACCAAGAAGACCGCAAAGAAGGCTGCGACCAAGAAGACCGCAAAGAAG
>DEYK01000003.1:24895-29448 GCA_002364485.1 Phycisphaerales bacterium UBA3160 | reverse complement strand
GCAGTTCGAACACGGCTTCCTCGATCAGTTCGCCGTCGACGAGAACCAGATCGCAGAAGCGAACCGCGGCAGCTCCGTGTGCTCGGCCGTACTGGCCTGCGATGCGGACTACGAGTTCTACCAGGACTACGGATCGGTCAGCGCCGTTGAGAACCGGATCAACTCGGTCATCAACCAGGTCAACACCCAGTACGAATCACAGGTCGGCCTCACCCATACGGTCAACACGATCATCGTCCGTTCCAATTCGAACGACCCCTATTCCGGCTCGATCGACAATCGACTCGAGCAGGTCCGAAGCCACTGGCAAAGCAGCCAGGGCGGCATCAACCGCGACATCGTCCAGCTGTTCACAGGAAACGGCGGCGGCGGCGGAACGATCGGCATCGCGTACCTCAGCGCCGTCTGCACGAGCTTCGGCTACAGCGTCGTCGAATCCGACTGCTGCGGCTCGTTCTCCTGCGCGACGGATCTCTCGGCCCACGAACTCGGGCACAACTGGGGAAGCCAGCACTGCAGCTGCCCCGGCAACACCATGAATCCGTCGATCACCTGCGCGAACGTCTTCTCCACCAGCAGCATCAACTACATCACGTCGTACCGTGACCAGATCACCGGATGCCTCGACGGAGAATGCGGCGATGGCGGAGGTGGAACCCTCCCCAACGACGAATGCTCCGGAGCGATCTTCATCAGCGAGGGAAGCACCTCGTTCACGACAGTCGGGGGCACCACCAGCAGCGACGCCTTCGACGAGACCGGATGCACCGACACCTATCTCGGCGACATGAACGACGACGTCTGGTTCGCGTGGACCGCACCGGCCTCGGGAACCATCACCCTCGCGACCTGCAACAACGTCGACTTCGACACGGACATCGTCATCTACGTGGGCAACTGCGGCAGCAAGACCCAGATCGGATGCAACGGTGACGGCGACGGCTGCAGCGACTATTCGTCCTCGGCGACCGCCGACGTCAGTGGAGGCAGCCTCTACATCTTCAGAGTCGGAGGCTACAACGCCAATGCGACCGGATCGGGTGATCTGGCACTCTCGCTCGTTCCCAGTGGAGATCCCGTCGGAGCGTGCTGCACGCTCGGCTCATGTTCGGTGACCACGCAGGCCGACTGCGGCGGCACCTACCTGGGCAACGGCTCGGACTGCTCCGACGACCCCTGCACCCCGGACCCGACCGGCGGATGCTGCACCGGCACCTCGTGCTCGGTGACGGCCCCGGCCGATTGCGGCGGCACCTACCTCGGCGACGGATCCAACTGCTCGGGCGACCCCTGTGCCCCGGATCCGACCGGTGCATGCTGCATCGGGCTCGCCTGCTCGGAAACCACGCAGGCCGACTGCACCGGCACCTACCTCGGCAACGGCTCGGACTGCTCCGGCAACCCGTGCAACAGCGGCGATGATTCGTTCCTCGGACTCGCCTACAGCATCGTCGGAAGCAACCTCGTGGATGATGACGATCCGACCTGGACCGTCGACGTCTACGCCGTGCTCGGCGAAGGCTGCCGACTCGACGCAGTGGCTGGCGACACCACCACGACGAAGATGGTCTCGACCACCTCGAGCTTCTACCAGAACCAGTTCGGAGGCAACACATCGGCGAGCATCAACCCCGCCCTGTTCGCCGCCTTCCCGGATCTGCGGTACGACAGCTTCGTGACGATCGGACGGTTCGACCAGTCCGACAACAACCTGTCCGACATCGGCATCGACTACTCGAACTTCGAGACCGGCGGCGCCATCGATGCATCGGACGGTTCGTGGTTCTGCACGCCGGAAGACCCTCAGGGCGATTCCGCCGACTTCCAGAACCAGTCGTGTGAAGCCGGCAACGGCGTGCTCATCGCCCGCCTCACGGTACGCGATCTGTCCGCAAGCGTCTTCGTCGAAGCCGTCTTCCAGGGCAAGGACGCCGGTGGCGCCACATGGCAGTCGCCCGGTTCCATCAGCATCGTCAGCGACAACTGCAACGGCTCCTTCTGCGACGGTGACATCAACCAGGACGGCGTGGTGAACGTGTCGGATCTGCTGGACGTCATCGCCAACTGGGGCAACCCGTACGACGTGGCCGACCTGCTTCTGGTCATCGCCGACTGGAACTGCAGCTCCCCCTGATTCCTGAGAAATCCGCATTCGCTACGAATGCGGGGATCCAAGTGCGAAGCCCCCCGACCCGATGCCCTTGGCATCGGGTCGGGGTTTTTTTGGACCAGGTCCCCCCGACGGGACAGCCATCACCGATGGACATGCCATACCCTCCGTCACTGACGTATGATTGCCCCCTCACGCGAAGGGAGTCTGGTCCATGCAGGACGGCGATACATTGAAAATCGTGCATTACGTGCCGACGACACGCTTCAGCGTCGGAGGCACGGTGCGGGCCGCCATGGACATCTGCAGCGTGCTGGCCCGAAGAGGACACGACGTCACCTGGTTGACGCCGGATGCGACCGATGTCCCCGATTCCTGGAAGGCCGGCGAAGCCGGCTGCCCCCGGCTGGTGGAACTTGAACCGCTTCGAGCGTTGGGACGCCTCGACGGACGATCCCTCGAACTCGCAACCCCTTCCATCGAACAGGCGGATGTGGTGCACATTCACGCCCTCTGGTGCCTTTCGAATCCCCAGATCGCCACGATCTCCCGAACCACCGGGACGCCCTGGGTGCTGAGCATCCACGGCATGCTCGACGACTGGTCGATGGCGGTGCGGGGGCTCAAGAAACGAATCTTCCTTCGAACGATCATCAGGAAGATGGTGTCGGGCGCAGCTTCGATCCTGGCCACCGCGGAGGAGGAGCGTCGCCAGGCGGCGAAATGGCTCCCACGCGACCCGGACGTCATCCCTCTGGTCATGGACATGGAACCCTACGCGGAGACGCCGACCGCCGATCTCGCTCGAGCCGAGTTCGGCGATTCCACCGATCCGGTGGTCCTCTTTCTCAGCCGGGTGCACGAGAAGAAGTCGATCGAAACCCTCATCGACGCCATCACGATCATGAAGGAGCGTGGAAACCGCGTTCGTCTGCTGATCGCGGGCACCGGTGACAAGAACTACCTGGAGGCGATGAAGGAGCGGGCACGCGATCGGAATGTCTCGGATCAGGTCGAGTTCCTCGGCATGGTCGTCGGAGATCTCAAGTTGTCGCTGTTCGCCATGGCCGATCTGTTCGCTCTGGCGACCCAGCAGGAGAACTTCGGACTCGTCTACCCGGAAGCGATGCTGTGCGGCACCCCGGTGATCACGACCCGCGGCACGGACATCTGGCGGGAACTGGACGAGTCAGGCATGTCGATCGTCGAGCGAACCCCGGAAGCCTTCGCCGACGGCATGGCCACCATGCTCCTTGGCCGTGAAGACGGCTTGCCGGAGCTGGGACGTCGTGGGCGAGAATACGTCCAGAAGTGGCTTGCACCCGACGCCATCGCTGAACAGTACGAAACGCTGTATCAGCGGGCCGCAACCGGAAAAAACTAGGTCATCCCGGATCCGAAGCCCTCTCCAGTGCTTTCCGTGCCACCCTTTGACCGGTTCACTGGGAATATCAGTGACGGATACCCCGGTTGAAAACCGATAATGAACGGACTCTGATCTTTCCAGCATGCGAATTCTACATGCCATTCCGCAGTTCCCCTACTTCGGCGGCCGAACGATCATCGGCGGCTATTCGAGCGCTCTGCTCGAGTTGGCCCTTGCCCAGGGGAACGACGGGCATGATGTGACCATCATCTCCCACATGGCCGATCCCGCCGGTCGCGGCCCCATCACCAGAAACGTCCGAACGGTGGAACTGTTCGCGAAGGCCGATCCGGGATCGATCTCGCACGGCATCCGTTTCGTCCGCGCAGCCGCGACATGGGCCCGCTCCCACCGGGACGACTTCGATGTCGCCCACGTCCACAGCGGATTCGCCGACTACCTGCTGGCCGCAAGTCGAATACGCACCCGCTCCGGCCTGCCCACCATGCACACCATGTACTGCCCCGTCCCCGAACACGGAGGCCGATGGAATCTTCCGGTGATCAAGGGGCTCCTGCATCGCAGCGGCAGACGCATCGACATGCTGTCCGCAATGAGCCGCAACGTCGCCGACTCCATGAAGGCATGGGGGCTCCCGGGGGCCCACGTCGTACCACCCGCCGTGGATCTCGAACGGTTCAAGCCCGGAACGGACTCCGCGGTCCGCGAGGCGATCGGACTGTCGTCCGAGCACACCGTGGTCCTCTTCGTGGGCAATGCCACGTCCCAGAAGAACCTCACCCGGGTCCTCGACGCCTTCGCCGCCATGCACGAGAAGTGCGGGCAGGCCCGCCTCGTGATCACCACCGAACTTCCCAGGTCCTCGTCGCAACCCAGGCTGCAGGCGCTTCGAAGTCAGATCGACGATTTGGGAATCGAGCCCCTCGTGGTGCAGCTCGGAATCATCGACAACATGCCGGCCCTGGTCCGGAATGCGGACATGCTGATCGCTCCGTTCATGGATTCACTGGGGCCGTCCGACTACTTCGTCGCCGCCCTCGAGGCGATGGCGAGCGG
>DEYK01000003.1:0-24494 GCA_002364485.1 Phycisphaerales bacterium UBA3160 | reverse complement strand
CTGGTCGACCCCTCCGAGGTACGCGAGATGACAGATGCCATGCTGGAATACGCTGAAAATGCCGATCTCCGCAGGGAGGCCGGCGAAGATGCGAGACGATTTGCACTGGAAACGTTCGAACCAACCAAGACCTCTGCCGCGTACATTAGAATGTACGAAGGAATCACGGGATCACCATGAACAAGATGCAAGAGAACACGAATCAGGCCTTCTACGACGCCGACAGCCACCAGTACGACGCCGAGCGATGGATCACTCCCGCCGGCCGTTTCACCAACGATGTCCAGCAGTCGCTGGTATCGGACCTCTGCGGCTCGTGGTCCGGGCGTGCGCTCGAGATCGGACAGGGAACAGCCCGCTTCACCATGCCCCTGCTCAAGAACGGCATGAAGATGACGATCTGCGATCTCTCCAGCCAGATGCTGGGCGTGGCCAGGAACAACATCACCCAGGCCGGACTCGAAGCCGGACTGGAGGATGTCGTCGAAGGCTCGATCTACGAACTGCCGTTCGAGGACGGAACCTTCGACCACGCGATCTCCCTGAACGTCTACAACCATCTGGAACATCCGGAAGTCGCACTCGGCCAGATGGCCCGCGTGGTGCGCCCCGGCGGCTCCATCCTGATCAACTACGCGAATCTCCGCAGCTGGTACTGGCCTGCCGCACGTCGAATCAACAAACGAAGTGCGGCCGTGGATCAGGAGGTCTTCTCCAGCTGGATCCCCTCGAGTCGCATGAAGGCCGCGGCACGGGATGCAGGCCTGACCATCGATCGCCGGGTCGGCCACGTGCACGTCCCCAGAGGCATGGAGCGGCTTCCACTGCTGCCCGTCGTCCGGGTGCTCGATGCCGTCTCGCGCGGCGGGCCGTTCGCGTCGATGGCGAGCGTCCACTTCTGCCTGTTCCAGAAACCCGCCTGACCGCTATCGCATCATCCTGCGCATCGTCTGCCCCACCCGATCCGGATGGAAGACGGTGATGAAGTGCCCACTCTCCTCGATTCGTTCACTGGTCGCGTCCGGGACATGGGCATGGAAGGCCTTCATGTCCAGAGCACCACGTCCCGATGCGACCATGTGCACCGGCGTGTCGATTCGATCGAGTTCCTGATCCCATTCGTGCCGGCAGATCTCACGCAGCAGTCCGATCGCGGTTCCCGGAGGCTGACCGACCATGCCCTCGACGATCGATTGCTCAAGGGGCCCCCGCTCGGCATCGACGAAGAACGGCTCGACGAAGTCGGTGCAGGCCTGGACGTACGGCCCCTGCTCGAGCCGATCCGCCGCCCGGCTCCACTGGACCCGGTAGGCCTCCGGGAGCGGCAAGGCGGAATCAAGGACAAGAAGACCCCGAACGGGCAGTTGATGCTCGAAGACGATCTGCGTGGCCAGAAATCCACCGAGGCTGTGGCCGACGAGCAGCGGCCGGGAGATCCCGGCGGCCTCGATGCATCCGATGATGTCCCGGCAGATCCCCTCGAATGAGCACGAGCCATCCCGCCGGCTCAGACGCCGCTGCCAATCGGGAACCAGAAGCCGGAATCGATCGGAATTCGAGTCGACCTGATCGGCGAAGTCTCCGGTCCGGCAGCACCATCCGTGAAGACAGACGATCGCATCGGGCGAGTCGCCGGCGTCGATCGATTGAACCGTGTCATGTGCGTATTCCATGACATCATTCTAAATGCCTTCTCACCACTGCGCAGGAACGCATCAACGATAGAATGGATCCACTCATGATGATCGCACCCATTCCGACGAACGAAGCGGATCGACTCGCGTCGCTTCGCGCTCTCCAGATCCTCGATTCTCCTGCGGAGGAGCGGTTCGACCGGATCACACAGCTCACCCAGAAGATGTTCGACGTGCCCATCGCCTACATCGCGCTGGTCGATTCGGATCGACAGTGGTTCAAGTCCAAGTGCGGACTGACGACCGACGAGACCGGGCGCGACATCTCGTTCTGCGGGCACACCATCAACCAGAACGAGCCGCTGGTGATCCCGGATGCGACCAAGGATGAACGATTCGCCGACAACCCGCTGGTCACCGACGACCCGAACGTGAGGTTCTACGTCGGCATACCGCTGTCGGGCCCCGGCGGCTTCAACGTCGGCACCCTCTGCATCGCCGACCGAACGCCCCGCGATCCGGACGATCTGCAGCTCGATGCCATGCAGCATCTTGCCGACATGGCGCAGCATGAACTCAACATGGTCGACGTGATCCGCTCCCAGAAGGAACTGCTGGATGCGAAGTCGATGCTCCTCCGGACCCAGCAGAAGCAGGCCCTCGAACTCGCCGAAGCGGCGATGTACGCCCGATCGCTCATTCCCCCGCCCTTGACCGAAGGCCCGATCATCACCGACTGGCTCTACGAATCCTGCTCCGAACTCGGAGGCGACGTGCTCGGACACCTCGAACTGCCCGACGGACGACTCGCCTTCTATCTCGTCGACGTCATGGGACACGGCATCGGAGCCGCCCTCCACGGCAGTGCGATCCAGTCGGCCATCCGTTCCCTGTCGCTGCCCGGATGCGACTTCGCGGACCCGCTTTCGGTCTTCCGTGCGTTGAACCGAAGATTCCCCATGGCCGAACACGGCAATCGATTCTGCACCATGTTCTACGGAGTGCTGGATCCCTCAGAAGGCACCCTCGACTACGTCAACGCGGGACACCCCGCTCCCATCGTGATGTCGAGACACGCCGGGGCACGGACGCTCGAATCCACCGCATCGCTGGTGGGCCTCGACTTCGAGACCGAATCGGCCTCCGAACGAATCCAGCTCGAACCGGGCAGCGAACTCTGGATCTACTCCGATGCGGCGATCGAACTCCAGGACGCGACCGGACAGGAACTCGGCGTCGAGGGGCTCCGGGACGTGATCTCACTGGTCAGGACCAGTGGACAGGCGAACGAACCCTCGCTGGCGATGCGGAGACTGCTTTCGTCCTTCAGCGGACGCGAGCAGTTCATCGACGACCTGTCGATCATGGTCGTTCGCTGGAAGTGATCCGCGGCATCAGCCGCATCCCCATCCCTGAATGACCAACAGCAGATCCGCCACGCCGTACTGCGTGCCCCATCTCGAGAGCACGAGCAGCAGATCCTCGATCCCGACTTCGCCGTCCTGATTGAGATCTCCGATGCAGAGCGACTCGCATTCGTCGGGGACACCATCGCCGTCGTCGTCATCACTGCCTCCGTCGGCGATGTCGCAGACGTCGTTGATGTCGTTCTGATTGCAGTCGGGTTCGCATGAATCGGGGATCAGGTTTCCGTCGCAGTCGCCGGCCAGGCCGTTCTCGATCGACCACGCATCGGGAAGTCCGTTCCCGTCGCAATCCTCGCATTCGTCCGGATGTCCGTTGGCATCGATGTCGTCGACGGTTCCATCGAGCAGTTCGATCAGATCGATGACGCCATCGCCGTCGCAGTCCACTTCGCATTCATCGGGAAGACCATCCCCGTCGATGTCGCCGGACACTCCCGATTCGATGTCCTGACCGTCGTCGATGCCGTTGCCGTTGCAGTCGTTGCAGCTCGACCAGAACAGGTTCCAGCCCCTGTCGTCGATCGGACCGGCGAGATCCACCGGAGCGTTTCCACAGAAGAGGGAGTCGATCAGACGGGCCGGAGCCTCCTGCGCGTCGAGCCCCCCTCCACCCTCGATCGCGACGTTGTTCTGGAACTCGCAGAATTCCAGCTGCGGCCCGCTGTCCGGAGTGCTGGCGACACCACCGCCGCGCACGGCTTCGTTGGCGACGAATCGACACCCCTGCAGCACCGGATCGCTGTCGGCGTAGTTCAGAAGCCCTCCCCCCGCGCCCGAGGTCGAGTTCCCGGCGAAGACGCACTCGCCGAACGTCGAATCACAACCGTAGTTGCATGCTCCGCCGCCTCCACTCTGGGAGTCGTTGGCGAGAAACGTGCAGGCGTCGACCCGCGGCGTCCCGTCGACGCACAGCAGCCCGCCCCCGAAGGAACCTGCGGTGTTTCCGCTGAAGAGCGTACCGCTCAGCCGCAGTGATCCCTGCTGGCAGTAGATCCCGCCTCCACTTGCGTTGGCGACGTTGCCGGCGAACCTGCAGTCGGTGATCGTGGTGGTGGTGTCGTAGTCGTAGACTCCGCCCCCGAAGTCGGCCGTGTTCCCGATGAACTCGCAGTCGACGATCGTGGGACTGGCCTGGAAGCTGCGGACAGCGCCTCCGTAGACCGCGGTGTTCGAATCGAAGATGCACTGCTCGAGGGCGGGCTCGCCGCCGAAGAGACTGTAGAGACCGCCCCCGGAATCGGCGACGCAGCCTCGCACGTGGCACGACCGCAGCACCGGACTGCTGCCGAGCAGCATCGCTCCACCCCCGGAATCCTCCCAGGTGTCGACCTCGCCGTCGGCGTCGTAGTCGTAGTTGCTGGCGAAGCCGTTGACGACGGCGAACCCCTCGATGACGGTGCCCGGGCCCTCACCCGAGACGCAGGCGAATCCGCGCCGAATGCCCTGCCCGTCGATGACCGTGACTTCCGGACCGTCGAGCGAACGAAGCTCGATCGCCTTGCCCGCGAGATCGACCACATGCCCGGGCTGCGATGACGTATAGGTCCCCGCCGCGACGATGATCCGATCTCCGTCGGAAGCAGCATCGACCGCATCCTGGATCGAGGCGAAGTCGGCCGCGCCGTCGTCGTCGACGGTCCAGTCGACGGCCACGGCGGGAAGCCCCCCACCCAGCAGAACGATGCATGCCGCGATGTTTCGCACGATTCACCTCCGGATGGACCATTGGAACACGAACCGTCCATGCCGACAAGCAAATTCGGGCGAAGCCGCTACGGCTCGCACGTTCCCCACTCACCGATGACGGACAACAGGTCATCGATGCCGTACGGATTGCCCCACCCCGCGATCACGACCAGCAGGTCATCGACACCGACGTTTCCGTCGCCGTCGATGTCCGACTCGCACCCGCAGTCATCGGGGTAGGTGTGGACCAGAACCCCCGTCGCCCAGAATCCACCGTCTTCCTTGAGACCCATGAAGACCTGACGATCGAAGACGCACGCGATGGTGTACGAGATGCACTGACCGAATCCATACGAGCACTCCACCTGGCAGAGCACCTCGGAGACGAGGGCCCATCCGGAGTCTCCTCGCTCATAGACAAGTGCATGGGACGATGCATCATGCGGAGAACCGGCCAGCGAGGCGCCCAGTACGGCGAAGTCCGCACCGATTCGACGCGACTGATACGAATCGATGGCGTACCCGTCCGGCACGTTCAACCTTTCGGCGTGGTTCCATTCTCCGCTCTCGAGCACGTAGATCCCATCTCCGATGATCGCAGTGTCGCCGTGCAGGTCGTAGTTCATCGATGGCGTCTCGGGATCGATCACCTGATGCATGATCCATCGGTCGTCCTCATGCCTGAAACAGAAGACATCGTCCACGCTTCCCCCCGCGCCCCCGACCAGAATCGCATCGCCACCCACGGCGACGCCTCTGGCGAAGTAGTCGTCGGGATCCGGCGGCGACAACGTGGCTTCCAGTTCGAACCGTTTCCCCTCACGCCGATGCACGTACACGGCCTTGGCGTTGAAATCCGAGACGACGATGACGTCGCCGTCGATGTCCACCCAGAGTCCGTAGAACGTGTATTCAGGTTCAGGCGCGGTCAATGTCTGCACGATGTCCCATGTGCCGTCGATTCGCTCCAGCACGATCACCTTTCCCAACTCCAGTCCGACAACCGCCGTATTCCCGGAGATCGAAACCTTCCGATGCGGTATCCACGTGACGTCGTCACCCGAAAGCACGATCTCGGACCCGACATCCTCCTGCCATGTCCCGTCGACGTCCAGGAAGAATCGAATCCTCTGCCCCTGCTCGGGACGCGAATCGAAGAAGATCATCGTGTCCCCATCCACGTCGAAGTCATGGGGCCTCGGGCCGTTTCCGGCGAACTCGAGATCGAGGACCGCCACATCGGGTGGGCACTCGACGGCGCCGGTGCCATGCGGGGTCAATGACAGCATGATCAGAGCGACGGCAAGCTTCAAGAAATTTCGATGCGACATGATTCGTTGCTCCTGCAATGCTTCGTTTCTCCGTTGTCCGAAGTGATCTCGCGTACCGATCAATCAGCCTGCGCACGGCTCGGGGCTGCCACTTCCTACGACGGCAACGACGGCATTCTGCGCACGGATATCATTGAAATTACAGTTCGATCGTGGGTGAAGTCAGTCCCCCGATAAGACACAACGCCGCGTCGGATGACGCGGCGTCGGGGGGAAAGCCACCCACCGGACTCGAACCGGTGACCTGAGCTTTACGAAAGCTCCGCTCTACCAACTGAGCTAGGGCGGCGTGTACTGGTCCTGATCAACCCTCGGGAATGACGATCTTGATCGAATCCTGGGGAGGAAGGTTCATCGCTCCGTGGACGCGGGCCGCGGCATCTGCGACGTCGCCCGAGGAGTTGTCGATGAGGTACTGGAGTTCCTCGACATGACGCCGATGCGAACGATTGCCCCAACGACGGACGGAGGAGCCGGCTCGATCCAGAAGCTGGATCCGATCGGCGCCGACATCCTCGGCGAGGGCCGCATCGAGCAGTGCATGCTGCGATCGCTCGCTTTCGATCAGGGCGAGGATCTCGGCCACCAGCAGGCGGGAGCCGCCGGTCCGTTCCGCAAGGGCTTCGATGAGCGCCGACTCGGAGTCGCCGATCGCATAGGCGCCGGGACGGGCCAGGGCGATCTCACGCAAGGCCGCGAGGGATTCCATCGCGTAGATCTCGGCGTCGATCTGACTGAGACGTCCTCCGACACCACGCTCCATCAGGGATTCGACCGAGGAGGCGAACGCACTGTCGGAAACGCCCGAACGCGAGACACCGACGAGCGGGTCCATCCGGAAGGCGGAGGTGAACTTCGGCATGTCGCCGGCGGAGACGATCATCATGATCGGCGTGGCGGATGTCTTGGGGTTCCGCCGCAGTTCCGCCATGTTCTCGTCGTCCATCTTCATGTTCGACTTGCGGATCACGGCGATGTCGATGCCGGGTGAACGGCTGATCGAATCGACCAGGGCATCCGCGGAGGATCCGGATCCGACGACGGTGAACCCGAGGGCTTCGAGTCGGCTGGCCACGGCCCGCTGATCCTCGGTGGTGTCGGCGATGACGACCGCATACTCCTCGCCGCCGGTCCGCACTGCGGATGCGAGCGTGGGAACGACGCGGTAGGAACCTGCGAAGGCGGTCCGCGGCAATGCGTGGGCGAGGATCAGCGCAGAGTCGTACTGCACGCGACGATCGGGATACTGCATCGCATCCAGAAGCGGCTGCCGGTCGAGGTACTCGCTGAACAGCGTGCCTTCGCCCGTGGTCTTGCCGAGCGCCTCGAGCGAGTCGCGGACCAGTGGCGTGTCGCGGCTGTCCAGTGCCAGTGCGAGCACGTCCTGGCCGGTGCTTGAACCGTAGATGGTCGCGTAGAACTGCGGGCTGTACTCCAGATTGCCGAAGATCGGATCGACGTAGTCGGACGGCATCACGTTCTCGCGACGAAGATTCGACGCGATGAACTGGGCCACCGCAGTGGAGTTGTCCGGATCGTAGGACAGGGCGCGACCGGCGGAACGCATCGACATGATCGGGCCGTAGAGCGTGGTCGGGACCTGCGTGGTGGTCAGTCCACCGAACGAGTCGTACTCCCAGATGTTGTTGACGTCGCCGTAGGGATCGGCCACGAGGTGCTCGGCACCGTCGAAGTACTGCTGGGCCATGACCGTGTAGAGCAGCCCTGGGCTGTCGGTCTCGGGGTTGCCGCCGAGTCGACGATAGGACTTGGCCGCGGCCTCTCGCACGAAGGCGGGAGAATCGTCGTTGAGCGACAACTCCAGCAGGACGGGGCCGGCGTGGCTGTAGCCGATGCTGCCGAGGATCTCGATGACCCGACGCTGGTGCTCGGGAGCGATGTTCGGAAGCGCGACGGTGAGCGGAGTCACCGATTGACGGCCGATTTCACGAAGCAGCTGAGCCGAAGCCCAGCGACGCTCCTCGTTGTCACCCTCGATCATCTCGCGGAGCAGCGCAGGGACCGCGTACTCGCCGGCGGCGACGAGCCGGCCTCTGGCCAGCATCTGATCACGACGTGTTCCGTCGAGCATGCCGATGGCGGCGGAGACCCGGTCCTGATCCCGCGAGAGCGAGAGGCGGCCATTTTCGATCCGCGTGGCCAGCGTGCTGGCGATCTCCGAAAGTTCCGGTACCTCGGAAGCCCAACGCATCGCTCGATCGAATCGACGAGGTGTGACGGACGACTCGTTCAGGAGCGTCGCCATCCCCTCGTCGCCGCTGATGTTCTTGAGAAGCCACTCGGCGTTGGCCTTGGCCAGTTCGATGTTGGCGGTCAGCGCGTAATGCACGAAGTCATCGAGATGCTGTTCACCCATCCGAGCGGCGGTTGCCGTGTCATCGGACTGCGACCATGCCGACGTCGGTGCGCCGACAAGCGCGAACGTGACGGCGAGCAGGGCCAGTGGCCCGCGAAGAGACTTGAGAGTTGGCATCGATCGGCACTCCAATGAGTGTCGCCCTGTCTTCGGGCAACGTCACAATCCCCCGGGCCAAATCGGCCCGGACGGGGTCAAGAAGGGCGAGAATAGCCTCGCAGCAGAGGGGTGTCAACGAGCGTCCATCCGTCCAGCGGCCCACATGCCTCCGTGGTACAGTAGGAATCGCCCGGGGCCCGCAAACGCAGTTGCGTAAGGGGGTACCGGCAGGGAAGTGCGGTGAAATGCCGCCGCGGACGCGCCGCCGTAACGGGCCCCCACCAATGGGGAACCGAGCCACAGGAGCCACTGCCCGGAAAATGGGGCGGGAAGGCGTGGCAAGGAGCCCGAAGCCGGAAAACCTGCCCTCGGAAGCTGCTGCCCGCGCGGATCGGGTTCGCCGGCGATCGCCCCCCTCGCGTTCCCCAGGGGCGGTGCGACCCAGCGACTCCCTCGATCCATACCCGTTTCGCGCATCTCCCAACTCAGGGGAACATGCATTTGGAGGCATTCAGTGCCCCTGTTGACATGCCTCATGCTGGCTCTGATGACGACTCCGGATTCATACGGCGATTCGGTGATCCAGTTCGATCCCGGAATCGGCGGTTCCGTGGGGTACGACGATCCGTCGAACGCACTTGGCCCCCCCACGCGATTCACCGTCGGCGGCGAGGTCGTCTCTCCGTTCTTCCCCGCATGGGGCACCGGAGACATCGTGTCGATCGGCGCAGGTGGTTCGATCACGATCTCGTTCGACGAACCCGTCGAGGATCACCCAGACAACCCCTACGGCATCGACCTTCTGGTCTTCGGCAACACCGGCTGCATCGATTCCTCGTACCCCAACGGAGTGCACGGAGGATTCTTCGGCGCAGACGGCGGTGAAATCGAGGTCAGCACGGACGGTGCTGCGTGGTTCGCGATCGAGGGAACGGACGCCGACGGCCCCTGGCCGACCATGGCCTTCATGGATTCACCGGCATACGGATTCATCGGCGGCAACCAGCCGACATCCTTCGTCCGACCGATCGATCCCTCCCTCGGACCTGATGATCTGATCGGGGCGGACTACGACGCGCTGGTCGAGCACTACGACGGTTCCGGTGGCGGCGTGGGCATCGACCTGGCTCCACTGGGCCTCGAGTCGATCCGTTACGTCCGCGTCAGCGTCGCGTCCGACGCCTTCTTCTCCCCCGAAGTCGATGCCGTCGCAGACGTCGTCCCCAATCGCCCCGGCGACGTGAATCTGGATGGATTCATCGACATCGGCGATCTGCTGATGGTGATTTCGAACTGGAACCAGTCGGGAACATGGTCCGATGCGAACGGCAGCGGCCTCGTTGAGATCGGCGACCTGCTCGTCGTGCTCGCCGGATGGGGAGCTCGTCCGTGGTGAGACGTGCGTTCACGCTCGTGGAACTCCTCGTGGTGATCGCCGTGGCCTCCGTGCTGCTCGGTGTGCTGATCCCGATCGTCGACGACGTCGGAGCCTCCTCGCGACGCATGCAGGGACAGACCAATCTTCGCACCATGGGGCAGGCCGCGAGAAGCTGGACGATCGATCACGACGGTCGATTCCCGCCCGGACTGCTCACCGGAACCGAATCCGACTCGACCAGCGGCGACGTCCGATCCTGGGATTGGTGGACACGAACCGACGACGACACCTTCGTCCGGCCCGGTCTGCTGTGGGAGTACACCTCGGACCCGGACACGGTGCTGCAATGCCCGGCCTTCGATGGTGATGCGAACTGGGGTGGACCCCGATTGCCGACCGGATACAACTACAACGTGGTGTTCGTCGCCGCGATGAGTTCCTCGCAGGGCGTGGAGGGCGTGGGATGCTGGGATCTGCTGCTTCCCAAGACGACCCTGGCCGATTCCGGATCCCGAAGGAAGGCGACGCAACTCACGCTCGCACAGTGCAGACGGAGCGGAACCACCGCCCTCTTCGGAGAAGGCGGATACCGACTGGGCGCGAACAAGTTCATGCGATCACCCGTGCAGGAACTCGAGCTCGCCTACGGCGGTGCCCAGGCCTACCGGCACGGCGGACGCACGAACGTGGCCTTCATCGACGGGCATGTGGGGTCCGACCGGGCTCCGCAGCGTGGCCGGCACTTCGAGGCCCTTCCCGAATCGATCAGTTCACTGCTCGCGTTTCCCGACAACGGCTTCCTCTCCGAGGGTGATCAGGCCTACGACCCCCGGTGATCGCCGGCTCCCCCTACACTCCGCACATGCCCCCACTTCCCTCATACGAAACGGCCCTCGATTCGGTGCTGCCCAACGTGCCGCAGCTTCCCGGGACGGATGACGCCGGACTGGCGGAGGCGATGGGTCGGCTGCTCGCGACACCGATTCGATCCGATCGCGATCTGCCCCCATTCGATCGTGCAGCGCTCGACGGCTACGCCATGCGGCACACCGACCTTCTGGAGTCCGTGCCCCTGCCGGTCTCGGGCACCATCCCGGCGGGACGACCGGGCGACATCGAGGTTCCGGCCGGTAGCTGCGCGGCCATCGCCACCGGGGCACCGGTGCCGCCCCACCTCGACACGGTCGTTCCCCACGAACGCACCGACCGTGGCGATCGCGACGGAAGACCCGTCCGATTCGAAGCCGCCGACATCGCCCGGGGCAATGCGATCCATCCACGCGGCGCCGACGCCGGAGAGGGTGACGTGCTCGTCGAGGCGGGAACGAGAATCACCCCGGCCCACCTCGGACTGGCCGCCACCGTCGGACTCGACCGGCTGCCGGTCACCCCACGCCCCGTGATCCACCTGCTGACCAGCGGGGACGAGGTCGTCGATCGGAACGTCGCCCCGCTGCCCCATCAGGTCCGCAACAGCAACGGACCGATGCTGGCCGGACTCCTGACCGGAATGGACGCCATCCTCGAAGCGCACCACCACATGCCCGACGATCCCGACGAAGTGCGGGAAGCGCTGGGCGCCGCATTGGAGACGGCCGACGTGGTCGTCACCGTCGGCGGCATCAGCGCCGGCGATCGCGACTTCGTCCCGCCGATGCTCGAGTCGCTCGGCGTGGACACCCTGCTCGCCGGCGCGGCGATCCAACCCGGCCGGCCCATCAGGGTCGGCCGCCACGAATCCGGGACGATGGTGGTGTCGCTTCCCGGAAATCCGGTATCGGTGCTCGCCACCGCCTGCCTCTTTCTGTGGCCGATTCTCAGGACGATGCAGGGATGCACGGATCCGCTGCCGTGGAACACGACCACGCTCGCCCGGGAGGTCAGACCCAATCGGTCGCGCACCCAGTTCCGCCCGACCTCGATCGATTCGTCCGGACATGCGGTCGTCCCGGACTGGCAGGGTTCCGGCGATCTCGCCCACACCGCGACCACGGACGGGCTCGTCGCTCTGCCGATGCAGGACGATCCGGTTCCCGCCCGAACGCAGGTCCCCTTTCTCGCCTGGCCATGAACGACCCGATCCACATCACGGTGCTGAGCTTCGCGGAACTCGCCGAACGGTTGGGATCCGGCAGGATCGAACTGGAACTTCCGGGCGGATCCGACGTCACGCAGGCGATGACGTCCCTGGCCCGGCTCCACCCCGCCGTCGAATCCCGCGCGGACACCCTCGCGATCGCGATCAACGAACGGTACGCGGATCGCTCCCGCATCCTCGAAGACGGTGATGTCATGGCGCTGATCAGTCCGGTCAGCGGCGGCTAGCGGCGACCGAACTGCTTCTCGAGATCCTCGAGACTCAATCGAAGCGTGGTCGGACGACCGTGGGGACAGCGACTCGACCGCTCGACGAGATCACGCTGTCGCATCAACTCGGCCATCTCCGATTCGTTGAGCTGCTCGCCGGCCTTGACCGCGGCTCGACAGGACATCATGTCGAGCACCTCCTGCAGCGCAGCCTCCTCGTCGGGAGGGAGCGAACCGCCGCCCGCCTTGGCCAGCAGTTCCGCCATGAACTCGACGATGTCGACCTTGCGTTCCAGAAGCAGGACGGGAATCGCATGGATCCCCACCGCGGCGGGCCCCATCGCCTCGGCTTCGATTCCGAGTTTCGCCAGCAGCGGACCGATCCGCTCCAGCCCGTCGAGCTGTTCGGAGTCGGCATCGACCATCGCGGGGGCGAGCAGCCGCTGTGAATCGAGCGGCCCCTCGAGCACGCGTTCCAGAAGCGTCGAGAACATGATGCGTTCATGCAGCGCGTGCTGATCGATGATCACCACGCCGTCGTCGTCCTCGGCCACGATGTAGCTGCCATGCACCTGCATCACGGGAATCGAACCGGTCACCGCGAGCAGCGACGGCGCCGGCGCCTCGGGAACGTCCATGGCTTCGCGGGCGGACCGTGCATCGAACCCCTTCGAACCGGATGGTCGCAGCGGCAGCGGCGGCTCGGCGACCCGACGGGCGCCGAACTCGCGCTGGGCCGGCGGGGTGCTGCGATCCTGCGGATCCGCGACGTGGACGGCGGCCGTGAGATCGTGTTCGGACAACGCATCGATGATCGCGTGACGAAGTCTCGAATAGACGAGCCGGTCGTCACGAAGACGCACTTCGGTCTTCGTCGGATGCACGTTGACGTCCACGCGACCGGGGTCGAGCTCGAGGAAGACCACCGCGGTCGGCGTCCGCCCGGGATCGATGAGCCCCCGGTAGGCCTCTCGAATCGCATGCGACAGGGACCGGTCGACGATCGGTCGTCCGTTCAGGAACAGATGCAGATGACGCGTGGTCGGACGAGCCACGGCGGGACGGCCCACCAGACCCCAGATTCCGATCGAAGCCTCCTCGTCGGTGCAGTCGACCTCGATCAGCTGATCGTCGAGTTCCCCTCCCAGCACGTCGAGGACCCGCCGACGGGGATCCGTCGTGGCAGAAAGGTCGAGCAGCGTCCGATCGCCCGAGACCAGCGCGAATGCGATCGATGGATTCGAAAGAGCCAGTCGGAGCATGAGCTCGCGGACCCGCCTCGTCTCGGCACCGTCCGACTTGAGGAACTTGCGACGCGCGGGCGTCCTGGCGAACAGTTGATGGACATCGACCGTCGTTCCGGGCGGACATCCCGCGGGCGCCGGGCCTTCCACGTGATCGCCCTCGACCGTGATGCGACCGCCCTCGTTCGAATCGTGGGTGCGACTGGTGAGAATCATCCGGCTGACTGCGCCGATCGAGGCGAGCGCTTCGCCCCTGAAGCCCATCGTGGCGATGGCGTCGAGATCCTCCAGCGCATCGATCTTGCTCGTCGCGTGCGGGGAGATCGCCAGCGCCAGTTCATCGACCGGAATGCCGCAGCCGTCGTCGATCACACGAAGTCGTTCCCGTCCTCCCCCGTCGACGAGCACCTCGATGCGGGTCGCACCGGCATCGATCGCGTTCTCGATCAGCTCCTTGGCGACGTTCGCAGGTCGTTCGACCACTTCACCGGCCGCGATCTGGTTGATGAGCAGGGTGGAGAGCGGACGGATGGGCATGGTCGGATTATAGGGAGGGGTCGGGGCTCGGCCGGGCCGCCTGCTCCTGAATCCTCGAACCGTCCCGGGAGACGATCGGCCACGGTCGTCCCCGACCGAATGCACGCGGGGTGGTCTTCGGGATCACGGCGGCCTGTTCACGCTTGAATTGTGCGAGATCGAGCATCCGTGCGATCCGATGCACGATCGCAGGTTCGTGGTCGACGTCGGTGATCACCTCCGCCACGCTGCGTTCGTCGTCGACCAGACGACGAAGCACGTCGTCGAGCACCTCGTAGGGAGGCAGGCTGTCCTCGTCGAGCTGGTCCTCGGCGAGTTCGGCGGATGGCGGCTTGGTGATCGATTCGACGGGAATCGGCGGCGAAGCCAGTCCGATCGATTCCGGATTGGCGTTGATCCACTCCGCCATCGAATAGGCGTCGGTCTTGTAGATGTCGCCGAGCACCGCCAACGCTCCGTTCATGTCGCCGTAGAGCGTCGAGTATCCGACCCCCAGTTCGGACTTGTTTCCGGTCGCCACCACCAGTGCGCCGCGCTCGTTGGCGATGGCCATCAGGAGCAGCCCCCGCAGGCGGGCCTGGATGTTCTGATCGGTGACGCCCGTGGCGTCCTGATCACCGAGCGAACGGAGCACCTCGTCGTGCAGCGCCCCGATGGGAAGCTCCAGGACATCACCGAGTCCGAGGTTGGCCGCAAGCGATCTGGCATCGTCGAGCGAACCCTGCGACGAGAATCTGGAAGGCATGAGCACGCCGGTCACCCGTTCCCCGCCGATCGCCGCGGCGGCGATCGTGGCCGCGAGAGCGGAATCGATGCCGCCGCTGAGCCCGATGACGATCTCGCTGTGGCCGGTCTTTCGGACGTATCCATCCACCGACTCGACCAGGGCCCTGCTTCGGGCCTCGTCGTCGACGAGTTCGGCCACCTCGACCTCCGCTGCATCGTCGAGGTCGATCACATCGATCGTCGATCGACGCGAATCGAACTCGCCCCGGGCGAACCGGGTTCGCCCCTGGGCATCGACCACGAAGGCCTCGCCGTTGAAGATCAGATCGTCGTTGGCTCCCCGCTGGTTCACGACCGCGACGGAAAGTTCATGACGTGACGCGAGGCGGACGAGTTCCGATGCGTGCCTGGCGTGCTTGCCGACCACGAACGGCGAGGCGCTCGGAACCAGCAGGAGCTCCACGCCGGCGGCGGCCAGATCCGCGACCGGATTGACCGGGTACCGGTCGGGGTCTCCCCCGATGTCCCGGGCCTGCCAGGCATCCTCGCAGAGCAGGACCCCCAGATGCACGCCGTCGAGACGGCATTCGCACGCCCGCTGCCCGGGCCGGAAGTACCGATCCTCGTCGAACACGTCGTATCCCGGAAGCAGCTGCTTGTCGGCAACCGCCTGCACCGCACCGTCCCGGCAGACGAAGGCGCTGTTGGCGAGTCCGCCGGACTCGAGTCGGCGCGGAGCACCGACGATCGTGCAGCAGTCGCCCGATTCGATCGCGATGCGATGCACCGCACGTTCGCAGGCCTCGACGAAGCCTTCGCGAAGCAGAAGGTCCCTCGGGGGATATCCGCAGACGGCGAGTTCCGCGCAGAGCAGCACATCGGCCGATGCCGCGTGGGCCTCGGCCACGGCCGCAAGGATGGCATCGACGTTGGCGTCGAGATCTCCGATGACCGGATCGAGTTGGGCCAGAGCGATTCGCATGGGATGATTGTAGGCCCCCGGGAGCCGATCGACGCGACGACCCGCTCTCCCGGTCGGGACAGCGGGTCGTGGGGGATGTCGTTCGAGTTCGGAGCCGGAGCCCCGTGGCCGCGGATCAGTAGACGATCGCGTTGACCTGCTCGATGCTGTCGATCAGCTGCCGGACGCTGAACGGCTTCTTGAGCGAAGCGTCGTAGCCCTGCTGAGCGAGCTGGGTCGCCTGGCCGTCGTTCAACCGACTGCTCATGGCGATGATCCGCGTACCCGCGTGATCCTCGCTGCTGCGGATCCAGTTGCAGAAACGACGCGAGTTGGACTCATCCATCTGGATGTCCATCAGCAGCACGTGCGGACGGAACCGCTCGCATTCCATGCCGGCCGAGAACGTCGAGTCCGCGGTACGGACCTCGTAGCTTGTTTCGTTGCGGAGAATGGACTGCAGCGTATTGAGCACCTCGGCTTCCTGATCGACGATCAGAACGCGAGGATTGCCCGACATCAGGCCGTCCATCGGAATTCCGTGTTCCTTCATGAAGGTCACCAGACTGGCGACCGGTATGCGGCGATCCTTGGATCCCGGGATTCGATACCCCTGGATCTGACCGGAATCGAACCACTTGCTGACCGTGCGAGAAGCGACATTGCAGATCTTTGCAACTTCGCCGGTCGTCAATACATCTTTCTCGAAGACATGCATCCCCAGGTCCCTCATTACGAGTCAATCAATCGGGCGGGTGCCTTGTGCGACCTGCCACCATCTGGGACATCGGGAGAAACGAGGGGCCTCTTCACCCGCGTATTCGATTTCATCGGACCTTGGGCACGAAAAGGAGCCACACCCCCCTGAAACGAGGGGGGTGTGGCTCAAAAAAGCTCTTTATCGGACCATCAGCCCTGGGGGCCGGCCGCCCTGACCTCTTCGGCGAGGGAATATTTGTTGTCGTTGTCCCGGAACAGCCCCGCCAGCTTCCTGGCCTGCACGTCATACGCCTCGACATCCGACCAGGTCGAACGAGGATGCAGGATGTCGCTGGGGACGTTCGGAGCGGACTTGGGCATCCACAGACCGAAGATCGGATCATCGATGAAATCGACGTTCCGAAGCGTCCCATTGAGGATGGCCGTGACGAAGGCACGGGTGTACTTGAGACTGAACCGCTCCCCCGTTCCGTACGGGCCACCGGTCCAGCCGGTGTTCAGCAGCCAGACGTCGACGGCATGCTCGTCGATCCGCTTGGACAGCCAGTCGGCGTAGACCATCGGCTCGCGGGGCAGGAACGGACCGCCGTAGCAGGGGCTGAAGTTCGGCTGGGGTTCGGTGACCCCGGCCTCGGTGCCCGCAAGCTTCGAGGTGTACCCGTTGATGAAGTAGTACATGGCCTGCTCGCGGGTGAGCTTGCTCACCGGGGGCAGGACGCCGAACGCATCGGCCGCGAGGAAGATGACGTTCTTGGGATGGCTGCCGACGGAGGGCATCCGGGCACCGGGAATGTAGCTGACCGGATAGGTCACCCGCGTGTTCTCGGTCTTGGAGCCGTCGTCGTAGTCGGGAACCCTGGTCGTCTCGTCGAGGACGGTGTTCTCGAGCACGGAACCGAATCGAATCGCGTTCCAGATCTGCGGCTCGGTCTCCTCGGTGAGCTTGATGCACTTCGCGTAGCACCCACCCTCGAAGTTGAAGACGCCCTGATCGGACCATCCGTGCTCGTCGTCGCCGATCAGCGGACGATCGGGATCGGCCGAGAGCGTGGTCTTGCCGGTACCGGAAAGACCGAAGAACAGGGCGACGTTGGTGTCGTCATCGGCATCGACGTTCGCCGAGCAGTGCATCGGGAACACGTCGCAGTCGGGCATGTCGTAGTTCATCGCGTAGAAGATCGACTTCTTGATCTCACCGGCGTAGCGGGTTCCGAAGATCAGGACCTTCTTCTGCTCGAGCGACTGGATGACGCAGGCCTCGGAGTTGAGTCCAAGCGCCTCGAAGTCGTCGATCTTCAGATTGCAGGCGTTGAGGATCCGCCAATCCGGATCGAACGAAGCCGCCTCCTCGGCATTGCTCCGAATGAAGAGCGTCGAGGCGAACAGGCAGTGCCAGGCCTCCTCGGTCACGACCGAGACGCCGAGACGATATCGCTCGTCGGCTCCGGCGAACCCGTCGAATCGGAAGAGCTGGTCCTTCTCGGAGAGATAGTTCTTCGCCCGTTCCTCAAGCAACGCGAATGTCTCGGGAGACACGGGGCGGTTCACATTGCCCCACGCGATGTTGTCGTGGATTCCGGGGGTGTCCTCAAGGAACTTGTCCTTGGGACTCCGACCGGTGTGCTTGCCAGTGTCACACGCAAGGGCCCCGTTGGCGGCGAGGACACCCTCACCCCGCTCCAGGGCCATTTCCACGAGTCTGGCGGTACCGATGTTGCGGTGCACCGTCGTGGTATCAAACGTGAGCATGTCGGTCGAGGTCGACATGGTCATCTTCGCCTCCTCGCCGGAGGTTCCGGCTTCCGGTTCAGGGTCCGTATTTGCCCGCTCAGAATGACTCCATTCATCACAGAAGCGGGGAAGTGTACAACCTTATCGGTCGAAAGCCCATCGTCTTTCCGGTGAAATAACGCGTCTTCCTTCTGGGAACCGTTGACCCACCCACCCATGGGACGGTACGCTTCGCGCTGCAGCGGCGACCGTAGCTCAGTTGGTAGAGCACCGGGTTGTGATCCTGGACGTCGCGGGTTCGAGTCCCGTCGGTCGCCCTTTCGTCAAAAACGCCTCTCCGGAGCCTCCGGGGGGGCGTTTTTCGGTCATTCAGACCAGTTCCAGCCGCATTCGGAACATCGAGAAGCGGCCCCTCGAGCCCGCGTGTAGCCGCACCGCTGGCAGTGGGTCTTCCACCACGCCGGATGCCGTCTGGCCAAAAGCAGGAAGATTCCGGGGCCGAGCAGCCAGATCGCCGCGAGCACCGCTCCTACGAGTGCCTGGAAACTTCCGGTTCCGCAGTAGCAGTCAGCCCTTCGCCGCACCATCGCCTCCAACGGAATCAACAACAGCAGTTCAAGCAGTGTGCCGGCGAAGAGGAGCCCGGTCAGGCGACCGAACCGATCCAGCGGCTGACCCCTTCTGAGGAATCGGGAGATCGGAATGCACCAGAGCAGCCAGGAGACGACGAGGAACGACACTGGAATCAGATATTCCGCAGATTCCCAGGCATCCGCATCCAGAAAGGCCGCTCCATACGGACCGACGTAGGGAAAGACTGAGAGCGATGAACTGTCGAGCCCTCCCCCGATCAGCTGGACCAGCGAGATCATGCCCATGGCCAGACCGAGGGTGAGGATGCCGGCGACGAAGCCTGCGATGAAGATGCTCGACGTGAGTGACGACGGACGTCCGGGGCTCATTCGCATCGGAACGATCGGGAGAAGAAACAACACCTGTGACCCGACGATCATCGGCACCAGCACGCCGACATTCAGCCAGTAGGCCGGTTCGTGCCACCAGAACCGGATCATGCCCAGCCAACCGTCGTAATCGACGTGCCAGTACGAATAGTCGCCGTCTGGGTGCCAGGGGGTGATTATCAGTGCCGTCAGCAGCGTGCCCACCACCCACGTCGACACGCCGACGACGATCGCAAGGGACAGGATCAGTATGCAGCGACGCATTCGATTCACCGGCCTGCAGCGTAGTGTGAAAATCCGGATACCGCACAAAGACTGCATTTGCGGCTTCCGGCCGGGGCGGCAGGAGGATTTACCGGAAATCCGCGCATGGCGAGGCATGCGGACGCTTTCTTGAATAGCCGGGATGTTCCGGCCCAAGCAAGGGAGCAGCACCATGATCCATCAATCGACACTGATCGCAGCCTTCGCAATCGCAGCCATCGCAGGGATGAATCCAATGGCCGAGGCCGAAGTCGTCGAGGCCGCCACCTGGAACGGAGGAGGAACGGACAAGAACTGGAACACGGCCATCGGCTGGCAGTTCACCGCCAAGAACGATCTCACGGTCACGCATCTGGGTGTTCTGGATCTCGGAGAAGCCGGTCTTCAGGACCGGCATACCGTCGGCATCTTCAACTCCGCTGGCGATCTGATGATCTCCACCACCATCAGCAACGGACTCGTCGGCGACGTCTTCGCCGATTCCGTGATCTACAACGCAGTCGATCTCACGACGTTGCAGAAGGATGAGACTTACTACATCCTCGCCGACAACTGGAGCGAGGACAGCTACAACTACGGCTGGGACTCGGTGAACTTCAGCGACGACATCGAGTGGCTCAACTACTCCCAGACCTCCGAAGGATCGATCTTCAGTACCGTGCAGCACCTCGAAGGGCAGCCTGGAAACCTCGGCCCGAGCTTCATGTACACCACCGTTCCGGCTCCGGGCGCATTGGCCCTGCTCGGGCTCGCCGCCGTCGCGGCACGCCGACGAAGAGGCTGAATGAACGGGAGCACATCTGCCCATGACGCGGCCCATCTCGCCACCGCCCGGTCGGCGCGGTGGGCCGCATCCCCCGAATCGGCAGGCCATCGGCTACGGTGTGTGCATGCAGATCACGATCGTCCAGTACGACATCATCTGGGAGGACAAGCACGCCTCCCAGCTGCAGATGAATGCGATGCTCGACGAATCCCCTCCCCACGAGCATGGATTCGTCCTGGTCCCCGAACTCTGCGACGTCGGATTCTCGCTGAATCTGGATGCCATCGTCGACGATCGAACCACCGACTGGGCCCGCGAACGCGCCATGCGCGACCGGTGCTGGATCCAGTACGGCGAAGCCCGTCGCGGCCCCGACGGCCTCGGGCTGAACCGGGCCCATGTCGTCGATCCCGACGGCGTGATCCGGGGAACCTACGACAAGATCCATCCGTTCTCGCACGGACGTGAAAGCGAGCACTATGCAGGGGGAAACTTGCTGCAGCTGGTCGACATCGGCGGGCTGATCGTCTGCCCGATGATCTGCTACGACCTTCGATTTCCAGAACTCTGGAGACTGGCCCGGATGGCCGGAGCCGAAGCCTTCGCGATCGGAGCGAGTTGGCCCGCGGCGCGGGCCGAACACTGGAGATCGCTCCTGGTGGCCCGAGCCATCGAGAACCAGGCCTTCGTCTTCGCATGCAACCGATGCGGTTCGGATCCGCACCTGGACTATGCCGGCGGATCGATGATCGTCTCCCCCACCGGCGAGATCCTCGTCGACGGCGGAACCGGTCCGGGGATCCTCCAGGCCGAGATCGATCCGAAGCAGGTCGGCGACTGGCGGAACGAGTTTCGATGCCACGACGACCTCAATGGGGCCTTCCTCGGCTCCATCGAAGTCAAGAAGTCGGATCCGGCTTGACAGGACCGCGTGGTGCCGTATCGTTCCACCTCAAGGGCGAGGTAGCTCAGTTGGTAGAGCACGGCATTGAAAATGCCGGTGTCCCCGGTTCAAGTCCGGGTCTCGCCATTTGACGACCCCCCCGTCGCAAGACGGGGGGGTCGTCAATTTGGATGATGAGTTCGTGTGGGTCAGGCGACCTTGCGGCGACCGTTCAGGGTCGTCCCCGGCATCGGGTAGTGCATCTGCATCGCCTCCTGCAGTTCGGTCGGTTCGCAGATCACGAAGTACGCCGGCGTCCCCAGCACATTCGTGGCGAAGCGCAGTGCCCGGCAGAGATGCTTCTGGGTGGTGGCCATCATCAGTTCGCGGCCGTCCCATTGAACCGGCAGCACGCTGAACTGCCATGCCTGGCGACGTGAGATCGCATCGATGGCGTCCGGCTGCGGCATGAGGAGGCGAGGGTCGACGGATGTCGTCCGCTGCGCATACTGGTGCGCCCAGGCCGTCTCGATGACCGTGGGGGGAATGTCGTACATCTGTTCGCAGATCAAGCCGAATGGCTGGCCGGTTCGATGCTGTACGTTCAACACCGCCTTGACCTGATCTTCCGCGAGTATGCCCTGTTCGACGAGGATTGTTCCGAGTCTGAGTTCCATTGGGTGTGCCCTCCGTTGGTGATCTAGATGTCGACGAGCGAGGCCCCCGACTGGTACGAACATCATCAAACGATGGTTCAAATCCACCGCCGGATTCCGTCTGTGCGGGCTGCGCAGGGATGCGTACCCCCTGAGGGTCCGAAAACCGCGTCGTTTCGATCATTCGGACCGTGAACAGGTACCCTTCCCATCACCAATGACGATTCGAGAACGATTTCTGACCCGATGGGGACACGGGGTGACCCGCCACCCGCTGATCACCCTCGCGATCTGCCTGGCGATCGCCGCCGGCTCGGTGGTGCTCGCGATCACGTCGCTGGAATTGCACGCCGATCGAAGCGACCTGGTCTCCGGTGAACTGGATTGGAGCAGGCGGTACGCCGAGTATCGCCAGGACTTCCGGCGGTGGGACGATCTGGTCCTCTGCTTCGAGGGCGATCCCTCCGACTTCCGCATCGACGAACTCGCCCGCGAGGTCGCCCGGCGGCTCGACGCCGAGCAGCGGGTGGCATCCGCCGATGCGGGGTTCCTGGCCACGGAAGCCGGACCACGCATGTGGAAGGTGGCCGATGAGAACGAGTTCGAGCAGGCGCTGGCCTGGTTCGGGCATGCCCGCGTCGTCGCCGCGCAGCGGAATCCGGCCGAGGCGTTGGCGCAGTTCGCCACGAGCCTGCCCGGATACGAACATCAGTCCAGCATGACCGAGGGGCTCGACACCTTCGTACGCCCCGTGCTCGATGGTCTGGAAGGACGGCCCGCCACCTTCGACCTGCTCGCACCGATGAAGGAGACCTGGCAGTCGCTGACCACGGGAACCGGATCGATCCGGACGGTGCTGGTGCACATGGACCGCTCCGATGTCGGCGGGATCGAGGCGGTGGGCGAGGACCTCGCGCTCGTGCGCAAACTCGCGGCGGACGTCGTCGAGGAGTTGGCGCCCGGAACCAACTGGGGCGCAACAGGTCTGCCGGCCCTTGAAGCCGACGAGACCACGCAGGCCATCAAGGACTCCACCGCCGCGTCGATCATCGCCTTCGTCCTCGTGACGCTCATGATGCTGCTGATCTTCAAGCGCATCACGCTTCCCCTGCTCGCAGCCGGGTCGCTGCTTGTCGGCATGGCCTGGAGCTTCGGCTGGGTCGTCCTTTCGGTCGGACACCTTCAACTGCTTTCGGTCGTCTTCTCCGCCATCCTCATCGGACTCGGCATCGATTTCGTCCTGCATCTGCTCGCGCGGCTTCGCGTGGTGCACACCGAATACGACACGCTGCCCGAGGCGATGGCCCGCAGCTTCCGCGACGCCGGACCGGGACTCATCACCGGAGCGACCACCACGGCCCTCGCCTTCGCCGCAACCTCCCTGACCGACTTCAAGGGGGTCGCCGAAATGGGCGTGATCGCGGGCGGCGGCGTGATCCTGCTGCTTGTCGCGATGCTGTGCGTCTTCCCCGCCGCCCTGGCCGTGGGCGGCCGCTGGCGACAGCGCATCGAGCGGGTCAGGACCTGGGACGACGAGTCGATCCATCGGGCGCTCGGCTGGTCGAATCGCAGGCCGTGGCTGGTGCTCGGACTCACCGTGCTCGGCATCGCCGCCCTGCTCGTTCCGATGAGCCGGGTCAGCTACGACTCGAACATCCTGAATCTCCAGCCGGAAGGACTCGAATCCGTCAGATGGCAGCATCGCCTCGAGCAGGATGCGGGAGCCAACATCTGGAGCGGGCTTGTCCTGACGACCCCGGCCGAAGCCGAAGGCATGATCGAATCGCTCCGCGGCGTCGAGGGCGTCGGCGGCGTGAGCGGGATGGGCATGCTCTTTCCTCCGGACGCCGACGACCGCGAACACCGCCTCCAGCAGGTGCGTGACCGGCCCCCCGTTGCGGTCGAACCCGACGATCCGCAGACGAGCCTGATCACGACGCTCGGGCTCATCGCCGACGGGCTGCGTGCCCGCGGCGGCGACAACCCGCAGGCGGCGGAACTGGCCGACGACATCACCCGGTCGCTCGCATCGTGGAACGACGTCGGCGATGACGCCCGCACCGATCGCATGGAGTCGATGACCCGCGCCTGGCGGACCGGCGCCGGCCAACTGCGCATGGCGGTCGAACTGGCCATGACGCCCGGCATGCCGGGGCCGGATGAACTCCCTCCGGTGCTCCGCGAATCGTGGATCGGCGCAGACGGCCAGTGGCTCCTGCGGGTCGAGCCGCTTCCGGGCGAGGACTCGATTCTCGAACCGACACGACTCGCGACGTTCGTCGAATCGGTCCGGACCGCGGCCCCGGACGTCCTCGGTCCGCCGGTGCAGATCCTCGAATCGTCCCGGCTGATCACGACCGCCTACCGGATGGCCGCGCTGTACGCGTTGATCGCCGTCGTGGTCATCCTGCTTCTGGACTTCCGATCCGTCATCGACGCCGCCCTCGCGATCACCCCGGTGTTCATCGGATTCATCGGCGTCTTCGGCGTGATGGGCGTGGTCGGGATGCAGGTCAACTTCGCGAACCTGATGGTCCTGCCGCTGATCTTCGGCATCGGCGTCGACGCCGGCGTACACGTGGTGCATCGCTGGCGGGAACGCCCCGACGGCATGCCGGCCGGCCTCGTCGGCGGCACCGGTCAGGCGATCACGCTGACCATGGCCACGACCATCATCGGCTTCGGAGCCATGCTCGTCGCCGAACACCGGGGCATCCGCTCGCTGAGCATCGTCATGGTCACCGGCCTGGCCATCACCTGGCTGGCCTGCATGATCGTGCTGCCCGCGGCCCTGCGGCTGCGGAC
>DEYK01000035.1 GCA_002364485.1 Phycisphaerales bacterium UBA3160 | reverse complement strand
TCGACGGCGCAGCCGAGATTGATCACGTTCTTGACGTGGATCTCCTCGACGAAGTCGTCGACGTTCGCATTGAGCATCGGATGCTGCTTCAACGCGGTGCAGACGGCGGTCATCAGGAACGGAAGCAGGCTCAGGCCCCGACCAAGGAGCTGCTCGAGTCCCTGCCGCTTCTTCTGGAGTTCGGTGACGTCGACTTCGTCCACGACGGTGAAGTGGACCGTGGTCTGTACCGAATGCAGCAGCGACTGGGCGATCTTGCGGCGGACTCCACGGAAGGGGATCCGCTCGGCCACCCCTTCCAGCGGCAGAGCGACCGGGGTCGCGAGTTCGGATGCGGGCATGGGAGCATTCTCGACCGGCAGATTCTGGCCGACCTGGGCGTGCATCGGAGCAGGGGGTGCTGCCATCGGTGCCGGTGCCGGGGTCGATACCGGTGCAGTCCGGGCTCCACCCGCATGATTGTGCACGTCACTGGCGGTGACTCGTCCTCCGCGTCCGGTACCCGGGACGGAGTTGATGTCGACGGCCATGTCCCGAGCGATGCGGCGGATGGCCGGAGTGGCAAGAGCCTTGCCGACCCGGGCCGGCTCGACCACTTCGCTTCTGGCGAAGGATGCCGGGATCGAAAGTGTCGCGTCAACGCTCCCGACGACCGTTCCGGCGTCTTCCTCCTCGGCCTCGGAGGCGGCATTGGCCGGCTCCGGCGAGGCGGGCTTCGGCGATGCTCCGGCGATCTCGTAGCTCACGAGGGGATTGCCGACGTTGAGGATCTCGCCTTCGCTCCCGTGGAGCTCCTTGATGGTCCCGGTCCATGGACTGGGCACTTCGACGAGAGCCTTGTCGGTCTCCATCTCGGCGAGCGTCTGGTGTTCGGCCACGTTGTCGCCGGGGGCGACGAGCCAGCGGATCAGCTCCGCTTCGTGGACACCTTCTCCGAGATCGGGAAGGATGAAATGGGACTTGTCTTCGGGTTGCTTGATGACCATGGGGATTCCGCGTGGAAACGTGGTTCAGTAGGCGACGATTTCGTCGATGGCCTGGCCGATGCGTTCCGCATCGGGCAGGTATTCCAGTTCGAGTTTGTAGTAGGGCATGATGGTATCGAAGCCGGTCACCCGCTGTACGGGAGCCTCCAGCTGGAGGAAGCATTCTTCCATGATCCTCGATGCGATCTCGCTTCCGAGACCGCAGGAGAGGGGGGCTTCGTGGACGACGATGGCCCGTCCGGTGCGACGGACGGATTCGGAGACCGTCTCCATGTCGAACGGGCTGATGGTCCGGAGGTCGATGAGTTCGATGTCGCGCCCCGAGGTCTCGATGGCGTTCATGCACTGGATCACCGAAGCGCCCCAGGAGACCATCGTCAGTTCCGAGCCTTCACGGACGACTCTCGCCTTGCCGATCGGGACGGTGTACTCGTCCTCGGGAACCTCTTCCCTGAACGCACGGTAGATCCGCTTGGGTTCGAAGAAGATCACCGGATCCGGATCCCGGATGGCGCTGATCAGAAGGCCCTTGGCGTCTCGGGGCGAACTGGGCATCACGACCTTGAGTCCCGGGTTGTGGGTGTAGATCGCCTCCGGGCTGTCGCTGTGGAGCTCAGGTGCGTGAATGCCGCCCCCCACGGGAACACGGATGACCAGGGGCACGGTGAGTGCGCCGCGGGTCCGGGTACGCATGCGTGCGGCATGCGTGCAGATCTGGTCGTAGGCCGGACCGAGGAACCCCTCGAATTGGATCTCGGCGATCGGACGAAGTCCCGCCATGGCGAGTCCGACGGATGTGCCGATGATGCCGGATTCCGCCAGAGGAGTGTCGACGACGCGCTTCTCTCCGAAACGCTTGTGCAAGCCTTCGGTGACCCGGAAGACGCCGCCGTTGAGTCCGACGTCCTCGCCCATGATCATGACGCGATCGTCCCGCTCCATCTCCTGGATGAGCGCGAGGTTGATTGCTTGAACGAGTGTGAGGTTGGCCATGGGAAGGTGACTCCGGGATCTCGATCAGGAGACGGCCGACTGGTCGGCGGTCTCTGGGTTTCGCCCCAGGCTGCTGGTGCGCATGGTGCTCATCTGCTGCTGCAGATTCGGGGGCATCGTCTTGTACATGTTCTTGAAGAACTCGGTGGGGGGAAGCGCCTCGATGTCGCTGGCCCGCTGCACGGCGGCTGCGATGTGCGCCTCCGCCTCCTCTTGCAGGGAGGCCTGCTTCGAATCGTCCCAGAGTCCCCGGGCGTCGAGCCATCCGCGGAGCCGGATCATCGGATCCCTGAGCTTCCACATCTCGAGTTCCTCGTCGTCCCTGTAGCGTCTCGCATCGTCGGCGGTGGTGTGGTCGCCGAGTCGATAGGTGACGGCTTCGATGAACGTGGGTCGCTGGTTCGTCCTCGCCCGTTCGGCCGCGTCGCGCACGGCCTTGACGACCGCGAAGATGTCGTTTCCATCGACCTGGATGCAGTCCATTCCGTAGGCCAGGCCGCGCTGGGCGATGGTCGGAGCGGAGCACTGGATCCGCGTCGGAACCGAGATGGCCCAGGAGTTGTTCTGACAGAAGAAGATCACCGGCAGATCGAGGTTCGCCGCGAAGTTCATCGCCTCGTGGAAGTCGCCTTCGCTGGTGGCTCCATCGCCGAAGAAGGTGCAGGCGATGCCGTCGTCGCCGCGATACTTGCTCGCCCAGCCGAGGCCTGTGGCGTGCAGCATCTGCGTGCCGATGGGAATGGCCAGGGGCGTGACGTTCAGGCCCTCGGGGATCTCGTTGCCGCGTTCGTCGCCCATCCAGTGGAGCAGGACGAGTTCCATGGGAAGACCGCGCCAGAAGAGGCCGGCGTTCTCGCGATAGCACGTGACGAGCCAGTCCTTCTTCTGCAGAGCGTACGCTGCGCCGAGGGAGGTGGCTTCCTGCCCGCGATTCTCCGGATAGGTTCCCATTCGTCCACTGCGCTGCAGCTTGAATGCGATCTCATCGAGGTGTCGACAGATGACCATGTGGCGATAGAGCGCGACGACATCCTCGTCGGGGATGAGTCCGGCCCCGAGTTCCTCGTCGAATCGACCATGCTCGTCGAGGATGGTGAGTCGGTCGATGCGGGTTTCGAATACGGGTTCAACCGGCATGGCTTTCCTCCCGGGATCGTCCCCCGGCTATTCGCTGCTCCGCGAGGGCGACCGCGGCATGTGCGGTCGAGCCGTGCTGGGAGGCGAGTTCGAAGACGTTGAGCGTGGTTCCCTCGATGTCGTCGATCTTCTGCTGGAGTTCCGCGGGCGTGAGGCCCAGGTAGAGTCCGGCGAGATGGATCAGGCCGCCGGCGTTCACGATGAAGTCGGGAGCGTAGAGGATGCCCCGTTCCTGGAGCACGGTCGCTTCACGGTCGTGATCGACGAGCTGGTTGTTCGCCGCGCCGCAGATGACGCCGGCCTTGATGGAATCGATGTTTGAAGGTCCGATCACTCCTCCCAGAGCACACGGAGCGAGGATGTCGCATTCGACGCCGACGATCTCGTCCGTACCGACGACGCGGGCCCCGAAGTTCTTCACGGCGTGATCGACGCTGGATTCATGGATGTCGGCGACGATCAGATCGGCACCGTGCTCATGGAGCATCCGGGCCAGATGGACTCCGACGCTGCCGACGCCCTGGATGGCGACCGTCATGCCGGCGAACTGGTCGATGCCGCGGTGTCGAAGGCAGGCCTGCATGCCGCGGAACACACCCAGTGCGGTGTGGGGGGAGGGGTCTCCGCCCTGGCCCTCACCGGTGCCGCCCATGGCATGGTTGGTTTCCGTGGACATCAGGTCGACGAACTGTTCGTCGACGCCCACGTCCTCGGCCGCGATGTAGTCTCCGTTGAACGAATCGACGAAACGTCCCATGGCCTTCGCCTGGGCTTCGGTGTACTCGGCGCGGGGAGAGTCGAGCAGGATCACGCTCTTTGCGCCGCCCATGTCGAGACCGGCGCAGGCGGCCTTGTAGGTCATGCCTCGCGACAGTCGCAGCACATCGAGCAGTGCGGCGTCGTACGAGTCGTAGTGCCAGCGACGCGTGCCGCCCAGGGCGTTGCCGAGCGCCGTGGAGTGCACCGCGATGATGGCTCGCAGTCCGGAATCCGGGTCATGGTGAACGCAGACGCGTTCATGGCCTCGGGTCATCATTTCCTCAATGAGATTCATGGGGTTCCTTCCGCCGTATCAGTTCGCGGTGACGTGTGAATCCAGACGCTGCTGCTCGAGTTCGTCCGCTATGGACCCCTCGCCGAATTGCTGGATCAGGTTCTGGTCGACCGTTCGTCCGTTGCCGAGTGCGGACTCCACGGGGGTCTTTTCAGGCACAATGTAGTCGGAATGCGGCATCGAATCGAGCAGGGACCACGTGGCGTCGGCGGCGACCCGCATGGATGCATCCGTGTTGCTGCGAAGATTGCCGAGCGTTTCCTTGAACGTATGTCGTCCGATGGCGCAGATGTGGTCGACGATGGCCCGGTCCCGCTTCAGGGTCTCCGCATCCATCCCGCTGCGGATGTCCCGGTCGTGCCGGCCCAGGCTGCAGAACATCGCGTGCATCCAGATGACCATCGAGCTCAGTCGCATCTGGATCATCTGGTTCGTGAGGATCCCTTCCTCGTGCTCCTTGAACATGAGCTTGACCTGGTGGCTGAATTCCCGCACCAGTCCTTCGAGGCTCCTTGCGTGCTCGCGGAGCGAGGGATGGAAGTGCTCGATCTTCGGAGCGGGTCGTCGCACTCCCAGGAAGAGTTCCGCGGCGATCTTCAGGGCGGCCAGGGGCCGCTTCAGCGGATTGGCCTTGGTCGCCAGCATGTATTCGCCGAGCTGCTTCGATCCGTATGCGAAGACGAAGGCGTGCATCACCTCGTTCGCGCCCTCGACGATCGTGTTGATCCGGGAGTCTCGCCAGAGTCGTTCGAGCTCGTTCTCGGTCATGTAGCCTTCGCCGCCCATGATCTGCATGGCGTGGTTCGTGCAGCGGAATCCCATCTCGGAACAGAAGACCTTGCAGATCGCCGTTTCGAGCATGATGTCCTCGTCCTCGCGGTCGACGATCCCCGTCGTCCAGTAGAGCATCGCATCCATCGCGTAGACGTAGGCCGACATGGTCGCCAACTTGTCCCTGACGAGTTCGAACTTGCCGAGCGGCCGATCGAACTGGTATCGGGTCTCGGACCACTTCAGGGCCTGGAGCCACGCCGCACGTCCGGCTCCGACCATTCCGGCCGACAGGGTGCAACGGCCGTAGTTCAGGCACGTCAGTGCGACGTTCAGTCCGCGTCCCTCCTTGTGTAGGAGATTGGCCTTGGGCACCTTGACGTCGTTGAAGCGGACTCGAGCCTGCCAGGTTCCCCGGATGCCGCACTTGGATCGGTTGCGGCTGAAGATGTCGATGCCGTCCATGTCCGGCGTGCAGATGAGGGCGGTGACCTTGGTCTTCTTCTTGCCCGATTTCGGGTCGACGAGATCGTGCTGGCACATCACGGTGAACATGCCGGACAGGGCTCCCGAGGTCGCCCACTTCTTCTCGCCGTTGATGATGTAGTACTCGCCGCATTCCGATTCGACGCAGTTGGTCTCCTGCCCGCCCGCATCGCAACCCACGTTCGGTTCGGAAAGGCAGAAGGCACTGAGCGTGCCTTCGGACATCTTCGGCAGCCAGTACTGCTTCTGCTCCTCGGTACCGAACAGATTGATGGCCCCGCATCCGATCGACTGGTGGGCCGATACGAGCACGGCGGTCGAGCCGCAGCTCTGGCCGATGCGTTCCAGGACCCGGTTGTAGCTCGTGATTCCGAATCCGCCGCCACCGAAGTTCTGTGGAATGATCATTCCCATCACGCCGAGGTCGAACAGCTTGCGGATCGCCCAGCCCGGGATCTCCTCCTCCTGATCGATGAGCATGCTCGGATGCTCGTTCTTGAGGTAGGCATCGAGTCTCGAGAGGAGTTCGTCGCAGCGGGCACGTTCGTCTTCCGGTTCGGCGGGGAAGGGAAGAACGAGTTCCTCCCGCACGTTTCCCCAGAAGAGGTTCTTGATGAAGCCCATGGTGTCCGGATCGGGTCCGAGCATTTCCTGCGCCTGTTCGATCTGCTTGCGATCCTCGGCGGAGACGTTCTTCAGCTTGTCGACAAGTTCGTTGTTTGCCACGTGTACGTACTCCAGTGTTCAGCGTTGCTTGCTGAAGAAGGCATCAAGTTTCTTTCGCGTCGATTCGGATCCACGCAGTGATACGAGGTGATTCTGTTCGGCTTCGATCGCCGCATTCCATCCGTCCCGGAGTCCGATCTCCAGACAATCGAGGACGGCTCTGGTCTCGGCTGTGTCCTCGAGTTCGCCTCGAGCATGCTCGATGGCGGCCTGGATCGTTCCGGGATGCTTCTGGTCGAGACAACGAGGTGTTCCCGAGGATCGATCCGGTGTTTCGGATGCCTCGATCCATTCCCTGCACGCGGCAGCGAGTTCGCCGGAGTCGTCGACGAAACGATCGACCAGTCCTTCCGGAATGTCCTCGGATGTCGCGGCGACACCGGATGTGGTCATGCGAATCGCGGTCGAAGGATCGATTCGGGCGGGAAGCATCTGGGTGCCTCCCCAGCCCGGGCAGAGTCCAAGGGAGCACTCGGGAAGCCCGATCGGGTAGGGCTTGCCCGAACCGGATGTTCTGGTTGCGATCAGTGCGTCGCAGTGCATCGCGATCTCGAGTCCACCCCCGAGGGTCGCACCATCCACGGCGGCAACGGTGGGGCAGGGCAGTGTGGCGATCATCGACAGGATCCGGCTGCCCTCGGCGAGATAGTGCAGAAGGTCCTGATCATCGAGCCCGTCGATTTCGACCAGATCCGCTCCGGCCACGAACACTCGTGTGCAGTCGCTTCGCAGGACGACGCCTCGCAGGGGGGTTTCCCGCGATGCGGCGTGAATGGCTTCGAGGGTGGTTTCCAGTTTTCGAAGCAGAGCCATGTCGAGAATCACCACGGGTCGGTCCGTCGTGGCGAGATGAATGGACACGATGCCCTCCTCGGATCGCGTGCATGGCAGCGGAGTGGAGGTCAGTGCGGTGTTCATGGGAGGATTCACGTCGGCTCCGAGGGAGGAGATGGCCCAGATGCAGGGCACATTGGTGGTGTTCAAGCCGTGGGAACTCCCTGAGCTTTAGGGGACCACGGAGGATCTGCTTTGAACGTGTTTCAGACGGATTTGGTCTGCCTGAGCACGGTCTGCGAGTCGAGACTCGCAACAGATCCTGAACGTCTCATTCTAGCGTATCCCGGCCCCTAATGTGCTATTTGGGTAAGGCTTACCCCCCCTGGGAGCCCTGAACAGGCCCTACAAGAGGTCCGGTCATCCATTGAAGATGGATTGGAGCCTCTGACGGGCCTCTTCGGTGGCGATGACTTCGGCGGAAAGCTCCGCCGCCCGATCGAGTGGGCCGTCATCGAGGGAGCCATCGAGCTCGTTGAGCCAGTGTTTGGTGACCGCAATGGCATTCCGGCCCCCTCTGCCGAGGTGTTCGGCCAGTTCCATCACCGTGCCGTCCAACTCGTCCTGAGGACACAGGCTGGTCACCAGTCCTCTCCGGAGTGCCTCTTCCCCGGACATGGTGCCTCCGGCCAGAAGCATCTCGCGGGCCGGTCCAGCTCCGATTCGACGCACGAGCCAGGGTGCCACGACCGCCGGGCAGACGCCGAGGCCGACCTCCGGATATCCGAGTTTGGCTTCCGGGTGGGTGATGGCGAAATCAGCGACGACACACAGTCCGCATCCGCCGCCGACGGCGGCGCCCTGGATTCTCGCGATCACCGGGACGGGAAGACGACGAAGTCGCCGCATGGCGATGGAGAGTCCCATCAGCATCTCCGACATGGCGGGAGCGTCGTCAAGCACGCCCTGCAGATCCATGCCGGCGCAGAAGGATCGACCCCGACCACCGAGGATGACGGATCTGATCTCCGCATCGCGTTCGATCGAACCGATCGCATCGTTCAATGCATTGATCAGGCCGATCGACAATGCATTTCGCTTGTCGGGCCGATCAAGTTCCAGCCGGGCGATTCCCCGGTCGACGGCAAGTTGTACGGTGTCGCTCATTGAGCAACAGGGTACCGCGTCACGGCTACCAGAGCAGGGTTCCGCATTCCGGACATCGTTCCGCCATGTCGAGGCCGATCAGGCTGTAGCCGCATTGAAGGCACCGCCTCCGCCGGCCACGACGGACTTCGATCCGGGAGATCATCCGTCTTCGCAGTCCCATCGACGCCCTTGCCACCACGAGCAGGATTCTGGCCACCACATAGAGGATCGCCCAGATCCCTCCGAGGGTGAACAGGCAGTTCCACCAGAGCAGATCCATTGTTCCCGGGGTTCCCCGGTCCGAACTCCTCGAGTCCGCATACCAGCGGGGGAATGCCGAGGAGGCGATTCCTTCGTTCAACGCCCCTGCGATCGGATGGTCGGGTGGGACGGTGGATTTCGTGCTCACGGTCTCCGGCGGATCGTCGAGCGTCCAGGAGGCCTCGATCGGAAGGGCCTGTCTCAACAGTGGAAACGGCCATCCACATTGCCGGAACGAGGCCGTCCACATCACCGATCCGACCGGGATTCCCGATCGATCCGGAGCATCGAGTACGAGCCGGGACGTTCCGCCCATGGTGTCGCGAAGCACCACGGCCTCCCCTTGGCCCGCCGGCAGCACCGAGCAGTATTCGGTCGAGGCGAACATCAGCAGCAGGCTCAGCGGCAGCGTGGCCAGCATCGCCTGTTCCGAGGATCGCTTTCGCGGTGAGGAACCGTACCGCTTCGCAGGGCTGAACACGAATTTCAGGAGCCGTCGGCATCGACGCGACAGTTTCTTCGATCCGTTGGTCATGTCGGATTAATCCGAACCGCCGATCAGCGTACGGAGCGCGGCCCCCGGTCTCGGCTTTCGCAGGAGGGACTCGCCGACGAGGTAGTTTCGAAGTCCATGCTCCTGCAGCCTCACGATGTCCTCGTGCGTCCGGATTCCGGACTCGCATACGACGCTGTCCAGATGCGGCTGCAGATCGTCCAGCATGCCGAGTATGTGATTCGTATCGGTGGTCATCGTCCGCAGATTCCGGTTGTTCACCCCGAGCAGGTGCCCCTGTCCCGCGTGGGCGAGGACCGAATCGAGTTGCTCGGCACCATGCAGTTCGATCAGCGAGGCCATGCCGAGTTCGTCCGCAAGTCCGACCAGTTCCCCGAGCTGATCCGATTCGAGGAGTTCGGAGATGAGCAGGATCGCGTCGGCTCCGGCGGCTCTGGCTTCCCAGACCTGGTAGGCATCGACGAGGAAGTCCTTGCGAAGGATCGGCAGAGTCGATTTCCCGCGTATTTCCGACAGATCCGCCAGGGAACCGCCGAAGAACGGCTCGTCCGTCAGGCATGAAATCGCAACGGCACCGGCATTTTCGTACTGTAGGGCGATGTCGACGGGATCGAAGTCGTCGCGAATCGTGCCAGCCGAGGGGCTTCGTCTCTTGCATTCCGCAATCACATGGACACGTCCGTCATCACGAGTCATCGCTTCGAAGAACGGGCGCGGCTCCGGTGCGACCAGGACCTCGTCCTGCAGCACCGACAGCGGACGCTCCCGCCTGGAGGCATCGACTGTTTCGCGGGTACGTTCCGCAATGGCTTCGAGAGTGATGGGCATGGGCATCGTCCCGCTCGTGTGTACGACTTCAGCGACAGCCTACAACGAGATCGCCGAGACCGCGTCATCGCCCGCACCGGATTCCGCCGGGCCCGCGTCGTGGTTGCAGGGCGGGTGGTGGATGATTCCGATCGGAGCGATCCTGCTGGTCCTGTTCTGTGCATCCCGCAGTTCGAGATTGACCCGCCTCCCTCGACAACCCTGGAACTTCCGCCCCGGAGTCGGCTACAGCTTCGTGCTCCTGTCCATCATCGTCGGAGCGATCGGCGCCCAGATCGCGCTGGCCTTCACCGGGCAGCCATCGGAGGAGTCGACCGATGCCATTCGAATCCTGACGATCGTGACCATGGTCTCGTTGTCCTGCCAGGGGGCGGTGCTCCTGTGCATGCCCGGATGGTGGTCCCGGCGTGCTCCCGGCCAGGAGGACACGCGACCCGGCTTCGGCTTCTGCGCCGTATTCGGATTGTTCGCCCTCGCGATCTTCTGGCCGATCGTCCAGTCGATCCTGCTGGTGTCCTCGATGATCCGCACATCGATCACCGGTGAGCCTCCTTCCGAGATTGCGCACGACACCCTGCTGATGCTCAGCGATTCCGATGCATCCGGCTGGAGATGGGCCCTCGTGGCCATGATCATCCTCATGGTTCCGGTCGTCGAGGAGACGATCTACCGGGGGTTGCTGCAGGAATCGCTTCGAAGGCATCGGACCCTGACCAACGGCTCGTCATGGCTGGCGATCACGATCGCCAGCGTCATCTTCACCGTCATGCATGGCGGGGTGACCTCCATCGAGGGACTGGTCAGCCTGTTCGTCCTGTCGCTGGGGCTCGGTTGGGCGTTCGCCCGGACCGGACGTCTGATCACGCCGATCGTCATGCACGCCGGATTCAATGCCTGGAACATCCTGCTGGCCTCCTTCCTCTAGGTGACCCGCTACACTGGCTCACATGACCACTCAGGGCACAGGAATGCGGGTTTTGACGGGCGACACGCCCACGGGCAATCTGCACCTCGGCCATTGGGTCGGTTCGGTGAAGCGCCGGGTCCAGATGCAGGACACGCACGAGTGCTACTTCCTCGTCGCGAACATGCACGCATTCACCACCAGAGCCGACAAGGCCTCGGACATCCGACGTGACTGCATCGAGGTGGCCAGGGACGCGCTGTGCATGGGAATCGATCCCGAACGCAGTGCCATGTTCCTGCAGACCGAGGTGCCGGCGATCGCCGAACTCACCTACCTCTTCGCGATGCTGCTTCCCTACAACAGGGTGATGCGGAATCCGACCCTCAAGGACGAGCTGGAGATCAAGGGGCTCAAGGACAACTACTCGTTCGGATTCCCGCTCTACACGGTGGGGCAGACCGCGGACATTCTCGCGTTCCGGGCGCACGCCGTACCGGTCGGCGAGGATCAGGTCCCGCACATCGAACTCACCCGCGAGGTGGCCCGTCGCTTCAACAAGATGTACTGCGGCGTTCCCGACAAGGCTCCGGACGAGGAGCAC
This sequence comes from Phycisphaerales bacterium UBA3160, assembly GCA_002364485.1. Classification (GTDB taxonomy): domain Bacteria; phylum Planctomycetota; class Phycisphaerae; order Phycisphaerales; family SM1A02; genus UBA854. The sequence goes on along the minus strand of DEYK01000035.1, from coordinate 22,409 downwards.
GAGTCGCTGGGCGGCGTCTTCCCGATTCCCGTCGCGGACGTGGGGGAGGTCGGTCGCCTGGTCGGCATCGACGGGCAGAACAAGATGAGCAAGTCGCTGGGCAACTCCGTGGAGATCCGCGACACCGCCAAGCAGGTGAAGAAGAAGATCGGCAAGATCTACACGGGGCAGGACAGTCGCCAGCCCGACGATCCGGGTGAGATCGACCCCGCGAAGAACCCGCTGTTCCAGTACGTCGAGACCTTCATCGCCGATCCCGATCGCGTCGTGGAGCTGCGTGATCGGTACGCCCGCGGCGACAACATCGGCGACGGTGAAGTCAAGATGGCGGTCGTCGACGCGATCAACGAACTGCTCGAGCCGATGCGCGAACGTCGCGAACGCTACGCAAGCGACGATGTCGTGCTGGAGATCCTGATGGAAGGCAGCCGCAAGGCCAACGTCATCGCCGAGGAGACGCTCGCGATGGCGAAGGACGCCGCGTCGCTCAGATTCTTCGATCGTACGATCGAGCTGTCCTGATCAGAATGCGAAGATCGCGTCCAGGACGCGGGCGAGGATGCCCTTGTTGGCGGCTTCGCGCACCTGTCCGTAATGCATCTTCTCGATCTCCAGATTGAAGATCTGGTTCGAGAGGATCGTGTTCGATGCGGTCACGTCGTCGGGCCGGCATACTCCGGTCAACTGCGTGAACATCTCCTCGTCGTCGGTCTTGATGCGGGTTCTCGCTTCGAGCACGAGGTTTCCGTTGGGAAGGATCTCGATGACCTCCGCGGTCAGTCGCGTGGTCAGATCGTCTTCGCGTGCATACTCGCCTTCACCTTCGAACTCCTTCTCGCCCACGAGTTCGACCTCGGTGTAGTTCAGGAGATCCTCGTTGTTGAGACCGGGGAAGTATTCGACTCCACCGACCAATCCGTATTCCTTCTCGGTCTCGAGGCCCTGGAACGATGCGATGCGGGTGGCCTCCCGAACGACGATCTGCACGAGATCGTGCTCCTTGAAGAGTCGTGGCTTCTGGGGAGCGAATGCGAACAGGCTCGTCGATTCGAGTTGATTCGTGATCGGAAGGCCCTCGTCGTCCAGCATCACCGAGCCCCAGGGTCCGTTGATGGTCTGCGACATGTACGACATCGTGGGCGTGGGGATCGGAGCCGATGGCAGCGGCGACATCGGCATCACCGGTGCGGAGGCGAGCGGGGACAGCTGGGTCGCCGCGATCGGTGCGACCGGCATCATGTTGTTCATCGGCATCATGGTGTTCATGGGCATCGTCTGGTACATCGGCATCATCATCGGCATGGTGTTCCAGCCGCCGAATCCACCCCATCCGAAACCACCTCCGAACGAGTTCATGCTGCCGTTCATGTTGGCCTGCATCAGTCCGAGCCCGCCGTTCAGCGAGGCGTTCAGGTTTCCGGCGCCCAGCGACAGCTGGTTCACCCCCGCGTTTCCGAGGTGATGGCTGCTTGCGGTCATGTGGCCCGAGCCGGCATGGATGCCTCCGGAGATGTTTCCGATTGCGCCGGCGGCGAGGAACATCGAGGCGCTGCAGATCATGAGGGTCGTCTTCATCGGTTGTCTCCACCGGTTGCGTCGGCGACCGTCACGGTCGCGGGTCCTGCCAGATCGAGCACGGCTTCACCGCGCGCCGTGATCCGGGCACTGAATGTCTCTCGTTCCCGCCCCTTTCGGAGCATGATCGTCTCTCCGGCGGATCCACCGGACTCGGCTGTGGCCCTGAGGGTGAGGACCGCGCCGCCCACGAGGCAGCTGACGCGGATCTCGTCGCCTCGCTTGACGAGTACGGCCTTCTTGAGATCCCGGTTTCGCAGGATGGTTCCGGCTCGGAGCCTGACGCCTGCGGCCTGCCCGTCGAGTGCATCGGGATCGATCCGTCCGGTCCGCTGCATCGGGGTCATCCACTGCTCGACGTGTTCGACGTGCTCGGGAAGTACCGCCCGTCCCCGCTGCACATCGATGCGCAGTCGTGCGACCTTCGTCTGGATCAACGGCTCCACCGAAACAAGTTCGCGTCCCGCCGGCCGGCCGCCTCTCCATCGGCGGACCTCGAAGTCCAGCCGCTCACTGTGTTCGGCGACGTTGAGGGGTCGAATCTCGAACCGTTCGGACGACAGGGGGGTGTCGAGCAGTTCGGCGTGGCTTCTGGGGAAGTCCAGACGCAGATCGGCGGCTTCGACTCCCAGGGTGTTCATGATCGAACGGGCGAGCCAGCCGCGGAACGTCTGCGTGTCGACGATGGTGTCCGCGACGACACGATCCATCGCCCGTCGCTGCGGTCCGGCCGTCTCACCGACCGCGCTCAGATCGATCGGACGCATCGCGAGCGGAGGCTCGATGCCCGCGCCGCTTCTGGAACGCACGATGGCTCGATGGCCGTGCAGTTCGATCCTGCCCCAGTGCACGCCGTGTTCGTCCAGCGTTCTGCGGATCTCCGAGACGCGGACTTCCAGCGGGGACGTGGTGTCGCCGTCGAGCACGGCGACCTCGACGGCGGCCAGCGACTTCGCGTACTCGCCGTCGAGCACGGCGATGTCCTGGAGGCGCACGGTCTCGCTTCCGGTCAGTCGGACCGATCCGCGAAGCGTGATGGTGTCTCCGACAGCGCCGGCTGCGGCGAGGAGCATCGGGGCGACGATCAGTAGTTTTCGGGTCATCATCGATTCGGTTCCAAATCAGAAGCGACGCAGGTTGGTCACGCTTTGCAGCATCTCATCCGCGGTCTTGAGGGCCTGGCTGTTCATCTCGAAGGCTCGCTGCGTCTCGATGAGCGACACGAGTTCGGTGACGGGATTGACGTTGGAGGACTCGAGGTGGAACTGGATCAGATTGCCCAGCCCGTTCTCGGTGGGTATTCCGGCCGAGACCTCCCCGGATGCGATGGTCTCCACATAGAGGTTCTCGCCGATGGGCTGCAGGCCTGCGTTGTTCGCGAAGTAGGCGAGTTCCAGCTGTCCGATCTGCTCGAACTCGGCGCCGCGGGAGATCTGGACCTGTCCGTCGTCGGTGATCACGATCGCCGATTCCGGCACGTCGTACGGGACGGTGATGTTCGGAACGACGCGACGGCCGTTCTGGTTGGCCATCACCAGTTCGCGTTCGGCGTTGAGAGCGAAGTTGCCCGCACGTGAATAGGCGAGACCGTCCGTCCAGGTGTCTTCGACCTCGACGACGAAGAAGCCGTTGCCGTTGATGGCGACGTCGAGCGGCCCGCCGGTGGGGATCGCCGATCCCTGGGCGAAGTCGGTCTGGGTGCCGGAGACCCTGGTACCGACACCGACGTACAGACCCGTCGGTGAGATGTCGCCGATGTCGTTCTCGATCCCGGGCTGACGCTGCTCCATGTAGAGAAGGTCCTGGAAGTTCACCCTGGTCGCCTTGAACCCGTCGGTGTTGGTGTTGGCAAGGTTGTTCGCGATCACCTCGAGCGAGGTCGACAGTGCGGACAGTCCGGTGGACGAGGCGTTCATTGCTGTAAAGGCCATGTGTATCGGCTCCCTATCAGTTCGTGTTCCGTGTTCAGGTCACCTTGCCGAGCGTGCCGGCAGCCTGTCCCATGAGAAGATCCTGGTACTGCATCATCCGGACGTTGGCCTCCAGCGCGCGGCTGAGTTCCATGAGGTCCTTCATTGCGATGATCGGATTCACCGTGCTGTCCTCGAGGTAGCCCTGCCGCACCGTCGAAGTGGTGTCGGCCGTGGCGGGTCCGCTCTCGGAGGTCGCGCGAAGCAGTCCGTCCCCGAGCTTCTCGAGGGCATCCGGATGTTCGACCCGACGCATGGCGATGGTCGCGACCTCTTCACCACCCTGATGAATGGTTCCGTTCTCGTCGATCTCGAACGCGCCTTGATCGAGTTCGATCGGCTGGTTGCGGTCGTCCAGCAGGTTCCATCCGGTTGCGGACATCACAAGCTGGTTGTCGGCGTTGAGCGAGAAGCGGCCGTCCCGGGTCAAGGCCGAGCTTTCCTCGGTCGCACCACGTTCCGGTCCGACGACGAAGAGGCCCTTGCCATCGATGGCCACGTCGGTCGAGGATCCGGTCTGGGCCAGGCTGCCCTGGATGAACTCGATCATCGTGGGCGTCGCGAGCTGCCCGCCACCCAGTCGCTCGAGAAGAAGCTGCGGGTCGACCGGCGTACCGGACTCGAGTCGTTCGGGAAGTCGCTGCTGGGCGAGAGCGAGATCGGCCTTGAAACCGGTCGTCTGCGTATTCGCCAGATTGTTCGAGATCACCTGGAACTCGTGCAGGTTCGACAGAACCCCTCCGGCGGACTGGTAGAGGCCGTAATTCATCGGGTTTCACACTGCCCGGCGATCGCGCGGGCTCTCAAGGCCATGTGGATCGCCGTGGCGATTCGAGCCTTTCGGATCATCTCCGCGCCGGGATCCCGCTGCGGTTGATTCGGATCGGGATCGATGGCCATGGCCCGGTGTGATCGTTCGGTGTTGATTGCTCTGTGGTCCCGCATCTGGGCCTCCTTGCCCTGTGAGAGAGGGTGATGGACTTCTCATCGCAAGTCCCGTGCCGGAGGCAGAACCCTTCTGGCGGCTTCCCTGTACAGATTTGCGGGTCGGGATCTCGCGCAGTTCGGCGCATGGGCGCAAAAAATGCCGACCACCGGGACGCCTCCCGATGATCGATTTTGGCAATGAACACGTCGAGTGACCGATAGCAGGAGTCGAGTGGAAGCCATTCTCATGGGCCCATGGAGGCCGGATCGATGGTTCGACAAACGCATGAATCGATGGAAACCGACAGGGACTGCTGTCCCTTCATCAATGGCAACCATTTTCAATGCAGCGCTCGATTCACCCTCAACAAACTCGATCAGGCCATGCGGACCTGTGTCGGAAACTACCGTTCCTGCTCGGTGCACTGGGATCTTCAATCGAGCACCCGTTCCGAGCCTGCGCAGCCCACGCCCGTCATCATCACCCTGAAACGGCATGAGATCCTTGAGCGGCTTCGACCAACCGGTTCGTGATTTTCTAGCCTACGTCCAGGTGGAAGCCGGTCTGGCTGCAGCCACGCTTTCCGCCTACACCTCGGATCTGGCTGGGATGGTCCTTTTCCTCGAGGAACGTGGAGTCCGTTCTCCGGCCGATGTCGACCCACGTGATCTGGCGGAACACGTCCAGTTCCTCCATCGCGAGCGGGGACTTCAGCCCAGCAGCATCGCCAGGCATCTCTCCACCATGCGGATGTTCTTCCGGTTTCTCGAAGGCTCCGCACGGATCGAAGCCAATCCGACGGCTCCCTTGTCCACCCCGACCAGATGGAAGCGATTGCCGGGTGTGCTCACGCCCAAGCAGATGAAGTCCCTGCTCGATGCGGCGGACGAGACATCGGGTCGCCTCTGGCGTCGTGATCGGGCGATGCTCGAGTTGATGTACGCCGCCGGCCTTCGGGCTTCGGAAGTCGCGGGATTGCAGTTGGACGGATACGACGATCGAATCGCCGTGCTTCGAGTCATGGGCAAGGGCAGCAAGGAGCGGCTCGTGCCCATCGGCGATCCCGCTCGCCATGCCGTGGGCAGCTATCTTTCCGAACTGCGTCCGACGTTGACCAGATTCGAGGATGGTCGTGACGATGGAAAGCTGCTTCTTTCGAACACCGGTCGTCCTCTCGAGCGGGTCGCGGTCTGGCAGATCGTCAGAAAGCTCGCTCGCAGGGCCGGAATCGAGCAGGCGCATCCCCACATGCTTCGCCACAGCTTCGCGACGCACATGCTGGTCGGTGGAGCCGATCTCAGGGTGGTGCAGGAGCTTCTCGGCCATGAGGACATCGGAACCACCCAGATCTACACCCATGTCGATCATTCCCATCTGCGTCAGGTGGTCCAGACGCACCATCCAAGGCCGTGATCCCTCGATTGCCATCCGTGGTGGGTATGATGAAGGGTCGATGCGAAGACTTGCATACAGCCTCATACTCCTTCTGAGCCTTCAGGCCACGGGCAACCCGCTGGCGGCGGAGCATTTCATCCAGCCGTTCGTGAAGCGCGACGTCTATCAGTCGTACTGCACGCAGATCGGCATCGATTCCGATCAGCGGGAGATCGCCAATCTCTTCTACGAGGACTACGTGCAGCAGCTCGTCGATCTTCAGGAGATCTCGAGAGCACGTGCCGTCGAGGCCGGGGCCGAACGACTGGAGGAGGCCTACAAGGGCAGGGGCTTCATGAAGTCCGACGAGATCCGTTCGACGCGAATCGCCGTCCAGGAGTCCTATGCGGAGAACTGGCCGGTCGTCGATCGTCTGTTCGACGATCTGATCTCGGACACCGCGTCGCTGTCGATCGATCCGACGTCGGACGCCGTCGTCGAGGCGGGCGGCGAGCTGACCCGGTTCGTCGTGCTCGAGTCGGTCCGCATGGGGGAGCAGGATCGGACGTACGCGGGCGACGGCCTGGACGTGGTCGTCCTGATCGAACAACTCGGAATCGAGACGGATCCGTCGCTCGACGACGTGCGCCGGCAGTACACCGATCGCATGAACGAGATCGTCGTGCGCAATGCGCGTCTGGACCGGGCTTCGATCATCAAGGAGCGGGTCGCGAAGATCACGAAGGACGACGAGGTTGCTCTGGAACTGATGCGCAAGCGGGTCGAACGCTGGAAGACGCTCAACGCCATGAACCAATGGGCCATCGACTCGGTCGCGTACGTGCTGGACGCCCGGGGCGACGTCGAAGCCGTCTCCCGGTGGCGACGACTGGCCCGAGAGACCAGGTTTCCCTGGCTGCACCGTTCCGACCAGGTCGAACTGATCGCCGGATGGATTGTCCGCAACGGTGGACCGGAACAGCAGGAGAAGGCCCGTGCGATCCTCGACGACTACGAGCCGACGCGGGAGGTCCTCCGGGTCGAGTTCGAGACGCTGCTGCTGTCCGCACGAAATGATCGGAACGTGATGCTCGGCGCGAGCGTGCTCGAGAAGGATCCGGAATCCGCGGAACTTCGCGCAGCGCATCTTCGGTTGACGGGAGAGCTTCGTCTTCTGGAGTCGAGGACCGTGGAACGGCTGGAGACCCTGCTCACTCCGGGTCAGCGTGCCGCGGCCCGTCGTTCGATCCTGGATTGACGGATTCCCCGTAGTACGTATCCACGACCCGCCTCCAGTCCTCGATCGTCGAGACGGTGATGAACTCCCGTCGAACCGGTTCCGGATCCGGGTGGTGGGTCGAGAACTTGATTCCGAACTTCCGCATCATGCGTGCGCCGCCCCGTTCTCCATGGAGCGCGATGACGAGATCGAAGTGGTCGAGCAGGGTGCGCCGCTGCTGGTCCAGGGTCGGTGAAGCCGGGCGCTCGCCGGCCATGAGCTGTCGGGCCTGTTGGAAGATCCATGGATTGCCGATGCATCCGCGGGCCACCGACACCGCGTGGACTCCGGTGACCTCGAGCATCAGGAAGATGTCCTCGACGTTCCAGATGTCGCCGCTTCCGAAGATCAGTCGATCCGGATACCGCTCGACGAGCTGCTTGAGAAACGCCCATCTTCCCGGGCCCTTGTATTTCTGGGCGACGGTCCTGCAGTGCACGGTCGTCCAGGCGCAACCGAGGTCGTAGGCACCTTCGAAGATGCGGTAGAAGGCCTCTTCGAGTTCCGGGCCCTCGTCGAATCCACGTCGCAGCTTGACGGTGACCGGAATCTCGGACGGGACGGCATCCCGCACCGCCGCGAGCACTTCGATCGCCTCCTCGGGGGCGAGCAGGAAGTGGCCACCGCGCTTGCGTCGTCGGATCTTCTTCACGGGGCACGCGAGATTGACGTCGATGACGTCGTAGTTCATTCCCGCGAGCATGGATGCGGCCCGGGCCATCTGTTCCGGCTCGGTCCCCATGACCTGGCCGGCGATGGGGTGATCGTCGAATCCCGCCAGACGGTTCTCGTGCGGATCACCGAGTCCGCACTCCTCGGCCAGCAGATCCGGGTCTTCACGCGTCCGGCCCTTGCCTCCGTTGAGCAGCGTGATGTCGAGCAGCGCCTCGGTGATGCAGAAGGGGCATCCGTTCCGTCTGGCGACCAGACGCATTGCGCCGTCGGAATATCCGGCCAGTCCGGCCTGGAAGAAGGGGGCGTCGAATCCGGGAACCAGCGCTTCGATCCGTTCATCCTGCCGCACCGAGCGCGCGATGTCCTCGACGGAGCGTTTTGCTTCGTGATCGACGATTCCCGATGGTTCCATTTCCACGGACATGACGCTCCAGTGTCCCATGGAGTTCGAACTCGTACAATAGGGGAGGCGCATCATCGACCCCTGGTCGATGCGCGCAGGGCCTCCTTGGCATGAAACGGGGTTTGAGCGTGTCGACATCGGTTCCCGAGATCTCGAGTGAAGGCTGGATCGGCGGGCGAATCGCCTGGCTGCTGGTCGTTCCGATCATGCTCGGGTCTCTGATCGGCCTGTTCGTCTCGGGACTGTCGTGGCTGTTCGAGTCCCAGTTGCTGGACCGTCTGATCGGGTCGGCGTCGCCGTGGACCGCCCTCGTCCTTCTCGCTGCGCTTCCGTTGAGCGTCCTGTCGATGCGGTTCGTCGCCGGAACCCTGACCCCTTCGACGAACGAGTTCTACATCATCCACAGCAACGTCGACGACGGCAGGCGGATGCCGTTGCGGCAGATTCCCGGTCGGGTGCTCGCCGGCGGCGTCACCGTCGCCTGCGGCGGCGCCCAGGGCATGGAGTCGCCATCGGCCTCGCTCGGGGCGGGCATCGGCATTCTGTTCGAACGCTTCTTCGGTCGATCGCTGGCTCCCCGGGAACGGGGCCTCCTGATGAAGGCGGGGGCGAGCGCCGCGATCGCGACGATCTTCTCGTCCCCCGGTGTCGGTGCCGTGTATGGAATGGAGGTCTCCTACCGCAGGGGATTCGATGCAAGGCCGATCGTGCAGGCCACGCTGGCCGCGGTCGCGGCGTTCACCGTGCGGTATCTGACGGTCGGCCTGGATCCGCTGATTCCCTTCGTCGACGTCAACGTCCATCTCGATTCCCGACTCGTCTGGACCGCTCTGCTGCTCGCACTCGTCTGCGGATTCTCCGCCAGGGCGTTCGCATCCATCGCGAATCTGGCTCGCGGGTGGCGCAAGCGGGTTCGTCCCTGGATCGGTGTCGCAACCGGCAGTCTCGCGCTGGCGTCGATCGCGATCTGCGTCTGGTTCTGGACCGGTTCGTGGCTGACGCTGGGCACCGGCCACGCCATGTTCGACTGGGCGATGGACACGCCGCGCGCAATCCTGATGCTTCTGGCCATGCTCCTGCTGCACGCGGCGGCCACCATCATCTGCGTCTTCGGTGGTGGAGGCGGCGGCGTCTTCACCTCCCTGGCCGCGACCGGAGCACTGGTCGGCTGCATCACCTCCTCGTTGATGGGGACGCCCGATGAACTGTTTCTTCCGCTCGTCGGGGCTGCATGCCTGCTCAGCGCCGCCTATCGGATTCCGATCGCGGGGATGCTGCTGATCGTCGAGTGGGGAGGGGGGATGGAGTCGGCCCTGCTGGGACTCGTCTGCATCGCCGTTTCCCAGTCCTGCATGGGGCGAATCACCATCGCACCCGCTCAGGTCGATGCTCCCGGAGCTCCGGAACCCGAACGCCCATGAACTCGTACAATGCAGTCATGTCACGAGATCGCTGCATCCTGCTGCTGCTCACCGCCCTGGCCTGTGCCGGGTGCAACCGTCCGAATTACGATCCAGCCTACGCGACAAGACCGTATCCATTCGAACTGCACACCACGAACACCATGCCCGTTCAGGTGTTCCGTGACGGCACGCGTCTCGAAATCGTCAACTCCACCGATACCGGTTGGGGGCCATCGACGATCTGGGTCAACCAGCAGTACGCCCACGAACTCGATGGACTCGCCCCGGGAGAGCGGGTGACGTTCCACCTGGTCGACTTCCGCAACGATCTCGGCGAGGAGTTCAATGCGGGCGGTCCGCTGCGCACCAGGCAGCCGACCCCGGTCCGACTGGTCGAGATCCAGTCGGGCGAGGATCAGCCCCTGATGGGCTTCGTCGCGATCCGCAGCGGTTCGCTGGAATAGCCTTTCGTCAAATCGGAATCGTCTCGCGAAGGGCTCCGTCCCGTCGGACTTCGATCGCATCGAGTTCCGTGTTCCAGACGAACGTCCATCGACTGCCATCGGCGTCGAAGACGAGCTCCGTCACGTTGCAGGCGTCGAGCCATCGGACGACCTGCGACAGTTCTCCCTGGACCCGGACGCTCCAGCATTCGAGTTCCGAAACCGGTTCCACCGCGGTGAACCACGCATACCGGAGATCGAAGTGATCGAATCGGGGAAGCATCATGTCCGATGTCATCCCGATCGTCACATCGGCCTGGCCCGATTCGGTCGAAAGCGAGTGGATCCGGAGCGGTCGCACGAAGGCCTCGCCGGCTTCGACATCGTGAAGTCCGTTCCGGTGCATCCACCGCAACGGTGTCGTGGTCGCGAACGGCGATTCGAGTTCTCCCTCGATGTGCAGTGAATCGTCGACCAGCATCTCCAGCTGCAGGGCGACCGGCTGGTTCGTGCCGCGGTTCATGTCGCGATGCCCCGGCCTCGTCATGTACCGCCGCCCGTGCGGGGTCCGCTGGACATAGTCGGGTTGTCCGTCGCATTCCTGATCGACCACGATGTAGACATACTGTTCGTCTTCGAATCGCATCAGGATGCAGTCCTTGTCGACGCTGTCTCCGCCGTAGACCTTGATGGACTTCGCCCCCACGCCCGCCGGTCCAAGGTACGGCTCCTGGATCTCGCACGACGAGATCGTCAGTCCCGATGTCGTCAACAACGGCAGTAGAACAATCGACTTCAGCAACATTGGCTTCCCCCTCCGGGCCGTGGCCCGTGAATGAATGATCTTCCCGCGCACCACATCATGCCGCGGCCACGAGGTGGAAGAGGATCGACGACTCGATTTCAGTGAAACGCGATTTGGCGCACGTCGGTCTTACCGCCGCTGCCAGATCTCGAACGTGCAGGCGTGGGCGTTTCGATCGTCGGCTTCTCGACGATCCGACGATGTGCGATGCCATGCCTCCTCGTCGAGCGGGGGAAACGTCGCGTCGCCGTCCGGACTCGCATGGATGCGTGTCAGGACGATCCGGTCGGCCAGCGGCATCGCCAGCCGATAGATCTCACCGCCTCCGGCGATGAAGATCTCCGTCGCATCTCCAGCCTCGGCGATCGCCGATTCCAGCGACGAGACGACTGCGGCCTCCTCGATGACCAGATTCGGATTTCTCGTCACGACGATGCAGTCTCGTCCCGGCAGTCCGCCCTCGAACGATTCCCAGGTGCGTCGCCCCATGATCACCGGATTTCCCATGGTGGTCTTCTTGAAGAACTTCAGGTCCGCCGGCAGATGCCACGGAAGATCCCCATCTCGTCCGATCACATTGTTTTCCGCGGCGGCGACGATCAGGGAAATGGTCATGGCGCAATCAGTCCTCAGACCGCGACGGGAGCGGAGATGTGCGGATGCGGATCGTAGTCGAGCAGTTCGAAGTGCTCGAACGTGAAGTCGAACAGATCGTCCACCGTCCCGTCGAGCCGCATCGTCGGCAGGGAACGCGGTTCGCGTTCCAACTGCGTGTCGACCTGCTCGAGATGATTCATGTAGATGTGCGCATCGCCGAACGTGTGGACGAAGTCGCCTGGCTTCAGATCCACGACCTGGGCGATCATCATGGTCAGCAGGGCGTACGAGGCGATGTTGAAGGGCACGCCGAGGAACAGATCCGCACTGCGCTGGTAGAGCTGGCACGAGAGCCTGCCGTCGACCACGTAGAACTGGAAGAACGCGTGGCACGGCGCGAGGGCCATGCGGTCGAGGTCTCCCACGTTCCACGCGCTGATGATGAGCCGGCGCGAATCAGGGTTCGTGCGGAGCTGGTCGATGAGGTTCCGGACCTGATCGATCTTTCCGCCGTCCGGTGCCGGCCAGGATCGCCACTGGTGCCCGTAGACGGGACCGAGGTCGCCGTTCTCGTCGGCCCACTCGTCCCAGATGCGGACACCTGCCTCGTTGAGCGACTTGATGTTCGTCTCTCCCCGAAGGAACCACAGCAGTTCGTGGATGATCGATCGCAGGTGGACCTTCTTCGTCGTCACCAGGGGAAATCCCTCTTCGAGATCGAAGCGGAGCTGACGGCCGAAGACGCTGCGCGTACCGGTTCCGGTCCGGTCGGCCTTCTCGGCGCCGGTGTCTCGTACATCCCTGAGTAGATCGAGGTACGCCTGCATGGTCCTATCGTATACCGCAGGAGCGGGGAACGGCGTCCAGAAGCTGCCTGGTGATCTGGTGCTCCGGATGCTCGAGTACCCGGTCCACGGGGCCCGATTCCACGATCCGTCCCGAATCCATCACGGCCACTTCGTGGCAGATGTGCCTGACCACGGCCATGTCGTGGGTGATGAAGAGAAATGCGATGCCGTATTCCGTCTGCAGCGTTTCGAGCAGGTGGAGAATCCTGGCCTGTACGGAGACGTCCAGTGCCGAAGTGGGTTCGTCGCAGACCACGAGAGCCGGCGTGAGCGCAATGGCGCGGGCGATGGCGATACGCTGCTTCTGGCCACCCGAGAACTCATGCGGATACCGCGAGGCGGTATCCGGATCGATTCCGCATCGTTGCAGAAGCGATTCGACGCGTTCCTGCAGGACTCGTCCCCGGATCTTCTCGTGAACCAGCAGCGGCTCCCCGACGATCTCTCCCACACGCATGCGACCGTTGAGGGATCCTCCGGGGTCCTGAAAGACGATCTGCATTCTGCGGCGGAACGATTTGAGGGCCTTCGGGGAGAGGTCGAGGATCGAAGTTCCATCGAAGCCGATCCGGCCCCGCCGAGCCGGGATCAGTCGAAGGATCGCTCTGGCCAGAGTGGTCTTGCCGCAGCCGCTGGATCCGACCAGACCGAGGGTTCTGCCTGCAGCGAGGGAGAACGAGACTCCATCGACCACCGGAGCGTCGCTTCCCGGGAATCGCACCTCGAGGTCTTCGACTTCGAGCAGCATCGGATTGGACTGTTCGGGATCGGTCATGGTGGTCCGCCTCGACCACCTTGTACCCAATTCCTACTGCCACTGCGAGAGTTCGACCGCGAACTTCTTCTGGGACCAGCGTTCTTCATCGAGATCGTATCTCCATGCCTCTATTTCCACGGTCCGTCCGGGAGGGATCGAGGAGATCGTCGACTGAAGCTGGCGGACCGTGCTGACCTCGACACCGTTGACACGGCAGACCACATCGCCGGCGAGCATCCCGGCTCGCTGGGCCGGCATGTCGTCCTGGGGCTGCGAGATCATGACGCCGCGCCGGGTATAGCCTCTGGCGCGATGCAGATCACCGATTCGGTTGTGCAGCGCCAGGACATGAAGCCCGGCCAGGGCCTTCGAACCGGACCGTTCCACCTCGAGATCGACCCAGACGGAATCCTCCTCTGCGAACCGCCAGATTCGAAGCGACATCCGCTGGTCCTCGTCGTTCTCGACCGCGTCGTCGAGGTCCTCGCTGTCCGTCAGGGCAACTTCGTCGTACTTGGTGATCACGTCTCCGGCCATCAGTCCCGCGATCGCGGCGGGGTGCCCGTCCTCGACATCGACGACGAGCACACCGGTTCCCCTGAACCGTTCCGGCACACCCACGGTTCGTGCGAGCATGTTGTTCTGATCGAGCACGCTGACGCCGAGGAATCCCTTGCGGACGACTCCGCTGTCGATCAGCTGGTCGACGGCCGATTCGATCATGTCGAGTGGGATGGCGAGACCGATTCCCGCGAACTGCCCTTCGGCGTCGTTGGTCGCGATCGCGGTGTTCATTCCGATGACATGTCCCTTGTGATCGGTCAACGGGCCACCGGAGTTCCCCGGATTGATCGCGGCATCCACCTGAATGAAGTTCTCGAAGCCGATGCTGCGTCCGGATCGCCAGAACATGCCGACGAACCGACCAAGCCCCGACACGATGCCGCTGGACATGGAGAATCGGAAGTCGAACGGCGATCCGAATGCGAAGCAGAGTTCGCCCTGACGGACCTGTCGACTCTCGGAACGTCGTGTGGAGGGGATCAGGTTGCCGGGCCGCACGGAGAGGACTGCGATGTCGGTGGTGGGATCGCCGCCGGTGAACTCGGCGGATCGCAGTTCTCCGTCGAAGAACTGGACCTCGAATCCGTCTCCGCCTTCGACCACATGGAGATTGGTCACGATGTGACCGGCTTCGTCGTAGATCCAACCGCTGCCCGTCGACATCGGGACGGGCACGCCGTCGATCACCTTGAGCCCCGTGATGTGGACGACCGATGGCCGAACGAAGTCGGCGATGTCGGTGGTCGCCCGGCTGAGCTCGGCGAGGACGCCTTCGCGTTCCGGGGCCGCGTCGGTTCCAGGCAGCGCGTTGAGACGAAGTCCGGCCTCTCGGACGGTGGTCAACGTCTGCTGATGACGGACTTCCCGATTCATTCGAGGGATCAGGACGAGCGCGGGAATGATCAGGGCGAGCGCCACCAGAGTGGGCGCAAGGTATGCCAGTACGAACCGAAGCGTTCTTTGCATGAGGAGATTCTCCACCCTGAGCATACGCTCGAATCACGTCCTCAGAGCGGATTTTCCCCGATCATCATGGGATGCGGTGGAGTGGTGACGGCTCAGGAAGGTGCCGATTCCCGGACATCGGGATCCTGCTTCGCAGGGGTGGATTTTTCCGAATCCACACCCTTCATCCGATAGGGGTGCTCTCCGAGTTCATCGGAGGACACCCGCCGCATCCACTCCCGGGCGGCATCCATGAGGGTATCGCCGAGTTCGCAGATCGGACGGGCGAAGGCGGGCTGCCAGTCGGTCAGTCCGAGGATGTCCTGGGTGACCACGATCTGACCGTGACAAGCCGTTCCGGCGCCGCATCCGATGACCGGAATGGAGGTCGAGTCGACGACGGCCTGGGCCACTTCATTGGGGACCGCCTCGAGCAGCAGCATGACGGCGCCGGCCTTCTCCATGGCGATCGCATCGCGCACGATCCGCTGGAGTGCGTCCTGGGTTCGGCCTGCAGCTCGATAGCCGCCTTCCTGCTTCGCCGCCTGTGGGCGTGAACCCAGATGGGCCACCACGGGCACACCGGCGCGGGCCAGCTTCTCGACCAGCGGTATGAACCGGTCGTCCACTTCGAGCTTCACCGCATCGGCTCGCCCCTCGGTGAGGAACCGGCCTGCATTGCGGATGGCTTCGGCGTCGTCGCACTGGTAGGAACCGAAGGGCATGTCGCCCATGATGAATGTGTTGGGAGCGCCACGTTTGACGGCGGCGGTCAGCAGCAGCATGAACTCCAACGGGGCATGGATCGTTCCCGGTTCACCGAGAATCATCTCCGCCGCGGTGTCTCCGACGAGCAGCAGCGGCACGCCTGCTCTCTGGAGCCAGCGGGCGGTCGTGGCGTCGTAGCAGGTCAGGCAGGCGAAGGTGTCGCCATCGCGCACGAACCTCCGCAGGGTCTGCAGCGTGGTGCCGTGGCCGGTGGGGGGGACTGGTTTGGATTCGAAGGGATGTTCATTCATCGCAACGTTCCATTCTACACGAGAGGCTGCATTCAGAAATTCGGCCAGTGGATATTGAGCCCCTTCGCCTTCTCAAGGCCTCCAATGGCCTCGATCTGATCCGTTGTGAGCAGATTTTGAAGTCGATCCCTCGTCTTGTCCGAATGGTCGTCCCTCTGGAACCGGATGCGATTTGCCGTCTGGAGGTCCGTCTTCCGCTGTTCGATGTTCTCCATCGAGAAGCCGACGCCACGGGCTGCGGGCATCGATTCGAAGAGGGTCGTCAGTTCGTCGCAGTATCCGTAGTACTCGATTTCGTACTTCGTCTGGAGTTCATGGATCGAACCGCGCGTCGGATCATCGAGGTCCTCGAGCATGGATGCCGCGATCAGCTTGTCGATCATCGCATGGTGATCGGTGTAGACCATGGGATACGAAGCGATCTTGAACGCCTTGTTGATCCGGGAACCACCCTCGACGGGAAGCGCTTCGACGAGTCTGGCCACGTAGAGTTCGTTCAACCGTCGCTGCTGCTCGCGAAGATCGATCACCGATTGCTGCAGCTCCTCCATGCGACCGACGATCTTCATCTCCTCATCCAGCTGCTCCCTGAAGTCGGGGTCGTCGGGATTCATCCCCGACGATCCGGATTCCATGTGCATCTGAGCGAGCCGCTGCATGATCACGCCGATCTCGGCTTCGTGTTCGGCCTGATCGAGCACGGTCGTGGTCGTTGGTCCATGCCAGTCACGAAGCGTCTCCATCACGATCCTTCTCGACTCGATCGGCAGCTCGGCAGCGCCCAGGTCGAGCATGAGGTCGATCTTCCATCCAACATTCGGTTCACTGCCGGTCATGTCCATGACGCTGGACATCAAGCCACGTGAACTGAAGGAGAACTCGCGCTGCCTCGCTTGCCTGTGCCAACCAAGGACCTGCTGGTCCTCCGCCTGTTCGACGGCAAGGACGAGGTCGGCGAAGAGCTGCGAATCGATCGTCTCCATCGATTGCATCGCTGCTTCCTGAAGCGTCCCGATCGCCGTGGACATCTCCACGAACATCTTCTGGGATGATTCGGGGTCATCCATGGCACGCGAGTTTCCAGCCATCTTCATCATCAGATTGAGCTGGCCGTTCTTGAAATCGCTTTCGATCTTCCGTGCATTCCGCGTGTAGGTCTCGAAGAGGACCTCGATCACGTCCCGGCCGTCTTCGTCGACTCCGAGATCCGAGATCAGCAGTTCGATCTGTTCAGGTGCCATCGGATCCGGCGCACGTCCGAGCATGTCCATGCTTTCCGTCGCCCCGCCGACTTCTTCTAGGTCGATGACCGCCACGGCGTCCACCTCCCCCTCCATCAAGTCGTCTTCACCGGTGGTTTCGAGGTCCATCACCACCGCGACGGCTGTCAGATCCTCTTCGATGGGATTGTCGATGCTCTCCAGCCACATGGACATCGTCTTGGGAAAATGGCCGCCGAGCAGATCCTGCATGCGGCGTGCGGTCGTCACCATGCGTTCGCGGATGGCCTTGCGATGCGAGGAGATCGGATCATCCTCGGAGGTCACCGGGAAGAAGGTCTCGGAATCGTTCTCGTTGTCATCCGTCAGCTCCATGATCTTCTCGAGATGCGGACGAACGGCAAGATCATGTTCGCGCAGAAGGAGTTCCAGGGCCTCCACGTCCACATCGTCAGGCGGTGAATCGATCTCGCCGGAGAGCGCTCCGCGGATATCGACACCACTGCCGCGGTAGTACAACCGCTTCAAGTACTTCCAGTGCAGATCTCTGGCCTGGCGATCCGGCAGGAGGGCGGTGATGGTCCGAAGGCCCCGGTGTCCATGCTGTTGAATCTGCTCGACGGTCTCAATGGCCTCCTTGAACGCCATGCGGTATCGGGCAAATCGTTCCCGCTCGTAGTTGAGCCATCGATCCTCCCCCTCGGGCGCTACACGCTGCAACTGGACCGGGCCGAGCTCGCTTCTCAGCTTCTGCTGCTGCTTCAGGCCTTCCATGCGTTTCTTCGAGAAGGTACGTATCAATCGTGTCCGGGTCTGCTCCCATTCGAAGAGGCTCGCCTCGATCGCAGCGACGTCCGCGGCATCCAGCTGCTGCCAGGAGATCATGGATCGAAGTTCCGGCCGGATGCTTCCGATTTCCAGCATTCGGGGCCAACTCGTGTTCAGCATGCGATGCCGCTCTCGCCATGACCGGACGATTTCCATTCGCTGCAGCTGGTTCGGTCCCAGGGCCGGTTCGATCGAGTCGAAGAATCCGCGTTCGATGGAATCGAACCGCTTGGAGATCCTCCTGAAGTCGTCCAATTTCGCATCCACTTCTTCCGCCGTGTCGTCGGATTCGTAGAAGACGTCCGAGGATTCCATCTCGAGGAATTCGGAGATCGGACCGTCCCGCAGTTCCAGCATCTCCTGCAGGTACGCTCCGTGGACCGGCTCGATCGCGGACTTCTGCTCGTCCGTCAGTGCGAGCGGGCTCGACATTTCATTGAAGGCCTGCCAGTCGAGGGGTTCCGGGAAGACGCCTCCGGTTCCCTGTGCGGGCGCTCGTTCCACGATCAGAACCGCGATCAGAGACGCGAGGGCGACGTGGATCCAAAGAAGTCGCGGTAGTCGTTTCATGTGCATCTCCCGTGGATGAAGTAGTCATTTCCATCCTAGCGGCTAACTGGGCGGGGTCGGATCTTGCTTCTCAAGAGCGACTCCTTTCCACCGGTGAAATGCCTCGCTGATGAAGCGATCGAATCCTGCAGCCGGTATCATGTGCCTCCATGAGCACCACCACGCGATCCCACCAGACGCTTGAACTGGATTTAGACAACTTTGGAAGGTACCGGGCGATGAATGGCAGCAATGCTTCGTACACGCCGCGGGATGTATCCCGCGAATTCGGCGACGACTACGGGTCTCGTATCTTCTCGGGCAACGTGATCCGACGCCGTCTGTCGCCACAGGTGATGGACAAGCTGGAGCGCACGACCCGTTTCGGCACCAAGCTCGATCCGGAGATCGCCGACGAGGTCGCCGCGGCCATGAAGGACTGGGCGATCGAGAACGGTTGCACGCACTACTGCCACTGGTTCCAGCCATTGACGGGTACGACCGCAGAGAAGCACGACTCGTTCCTGAACTTCGACGGACACGACGGCGTGATCGCGGAGTTCACGGGGGAGAGCCTGATCCGCGGCGAGCCCGACGCGAGTTCCTTCCCCACGGGAAACATCCGAGACACGTTCGAAGCGCGCGGCTACACGGCATGGGATCCGACGAGTCCTGCATTCATCACCATCAACGGCGGCGAGGCGACGCTCTGCATTCCGACCGTCTTCGTGTCCTGGACGGGCGAATCGCTCGACCAGAAGACGCCGCTGCTGCGGTCGATCGAAGCGCTCAACACCCACGCGATGAGAATCCTCAGGGCATTCGGATCCGACGAAGGCGTCAATCGCGTGACCTCCACCCTCGGGTGCGAGCAGGAATACTTTCTGGTGGACGAGGAGGCCTGGGCGGACCGACCGGACCTGATGCTCTGCGGGCGCACGCTGCTCGGCGCCGATTCACCCAAGGGGCATCAGCTGGATGATCACTACTTCGGCTCGATTCCACATCGGGTGCTGGCCTTCATGGGAGATTCCGAGGAGCGACTGTATCGCCTCGGCATTCCCGCCAAGACCCGTCACAACGAGGTCGCCCCCGGGCAGTTCGAACTGGCTCCGCTCTTCGAGACGACGAATCTCGCCTGCGATCACCAGATGCTCACCATGAGCGTCCTCAAGAAGGTCGCTCGCGAACACGGAATGGTCTGCCTGATCCACGAGAAGCCGTTCGCCGGCGTCAACGGTTCGGGCAAGCACAACAACTGGTCGCTTTCGACGGACCTGGGACGCAATCTGCTCTCGCCGAAGTCGGAAAGCCACTCCAATCTCCAGTTCCTCGCATTCGTCACGGCGGTGGTTCGGGCCATCGATCTGCACGCGGACATGCTGCGTGCGACCGTCGCCAATGCGGCCAACGATCTTCGGCTCGGTGCGAACGAGGCGCCTCCGGCGATCATCTCGATCTTCGCCGGCCACCTGCTCCAGTTCATGATCGACGAACTCGTCGAGGGCAAGACGATCAAGAAGGCCGAGGGTTCGGTCATGGAGCTGGGCTCCGAGTCGCTTCCCAAGCTCGAACGCCACGCCGGCGACCGCAATCGGACCAGCCCGTTCGCCTTCATCGGCAACCGGTTCGAGTTCCGGGCGGTGGGCTCGCAGGCCTCCGTCGCCTGGCCCAACACGGTGTTGAACACGATCATCGCCGAGTCGCTCGATCACATCGCCACGAAGATGGAGACGGTCGTGGACGAGGGCATGAACGAATCCGATCGTGATGCGGCCATGATGTCGGTCCTTCAGGGGACCATGAAGGATCACCAGAAGGTGGTCTTCAACGGCGACAACTATTCCGACGAGTGGAAGAGCGAGGCGGACCGGCGGGGGCTTCCCAATCTTCGTACCACGCCCGATGCGCTGCCGGCTCTCGAGACCAACAAGGCAAAGGCCCTGTTCGACGCATACAGCGTGCTCTCGGAAAGCGAGCTCGATGCCCGCGTCGAAGTCCTCTACGAAAGCTACGTCAGCGTGTGCGAGATCGAGGCCCGGACCCAGCTCATGATGCTCAACACGATGGTCATGCCCGCGGTCGTCCGATACCAGTCCGAACTCGCCGAATCCGTTGCGGCGGCTGCGGTGGCGGGAGTGGAATCGCCCGCTCTCAAGAGCCGCCTGGAGGAGATCGTCGCATTGACCGGTACGCTCCACTCGGCCTGCGGCGACATCGATTCGTTCCTGAACGAGTCGTGCTCATGCGTGAAGGACCGGTCCGTCGCGATTCGCGACACGCTGCTTCCGGCGATGGAGCGGGGCCGTTCGGCGTCGGACAGCCTCGAGGGCCTGGTGCCGGCTGATCTCTGGCCGCTTCCCTCCTACACGGAACTGCTGTTCGCCGGACTGTCCTGATCGTCGTTGTTCAGTTCTTGCCCTGGTTCTTGACCGCCTCCATCGCGGCGGCGATGGCGTCGGCGTCTCCGAGGAACTCGCGATTGACCGGAGCGCCGGATTCATCGATGTCGTAGACGATCGGAACTCCGGTGGGCAGGTTGAGTCCCACGATCTCCTCGTCCGAGATTCCGTCGAAGTGCTTGATCAGGGCCCGCAGCGAGTTGCCGTGTGCGACGACGAGCACCCGCTTCCCGTCCGCGACCTGCGGTCGGATCACATCGTTCCAGTAGGGCAGCACCCGGTCCACCGTGTTCGACAGCGATTCGGAGCATGGGATCTCGTCGGCGGGCACCTCGGCGTAGCGGGGTTCCCTTCCGGCCCACTCCGGATCATTCCGATCCATCGGCGGGGGCGGGGTGTCGTAGCTCCTTCGCCAGATCAGCACCTGCTCGGCGCCGTGCTGTTCGACCGTCTCGGCCTTGTTCAGCCCCTGCAGCGCACCGTAGTGCCGCTCGTTGAGCCGCCATGACCTGTGCACGGGCAGCCACATGCGGTCGAGTTCATCGAGTGAGATCCACATCGTCCTGATCGCCCGTTTCAGGAGCGAGGTGTGCACGACGTCGAAGTCGAATCCATGTTCGGAGAGCAGGCGACCGGCCGATCGGGCCTCGGTGAGCCCCTGCTCGCTCAGGTCGACATCCACCCATCCGGTGAACCGATTGGCCTTGTTCCAGAGGCTCTGTCCGTGTCGTATGAGTACCAGTTTCTGCATGGGATCACTCCAGTTCGACGAGCACCGGTCCATGGTCGGAGACTTCAAGCGCCGCTTCGCGGTCGACGTGCACGCTTCGAAGCCGCTTCCGGGCCGCACGGTTGAGCAGAACGTAGTCGATGCGCCAACCCCGATCAAGAACGCGGGCCTGTCCCCGGTTGGACCACCACGTGTACGGTCCGTCGACGTCGCCGGCCTCCTCGCGAACGACGTCGCTCCATCCCGAGTCGACCAGATCGTTCATCCAGGTCCGTTCGTGGGGAAGAAATCCGGAGGTTCGACGATTCGACTTCCAGTGGAAGATGTCGCGCTCGCTGCGGGCGATGTTGAAATCCCCGGCGAGCAGCACTGGTCTCCGTCTTCGTCTCAGGGTCTCGGCCCACGGCTTGAACCGTGCGATCCAGGCGTCCTTGCGCTTCTGGGCCTCCGGACTCGAAGCTCCGGCGGGGAGATAGATGTTCACGAGGTCGATGTCCTCGAGTCGGGTGACCAGCACGCGGCCCTCGGGATCGTCCTCGCCGTCGATTCCCGTTCCCACCATCTTGAGGGGGGTCCTCGCCAGCGTCGCGGTACCGGAATATCCCTTCCGCTCGGCGGGATGCCAGTGGACGTGCCACCCGGGGGGTGGATTCCACTCGTCGGGCAGCTGCTCGGGAAGCACCCGGATCTCCTGAAGCATGCACGCATCGGCGTCCAGTCGCTCCACGTGGGATTCGTACCCCTTTCGCAGCGCTGCACGCAGTCCGTTCACGTTCCAGGTGAGGATTCGCATCGAACGGCACTGTAGCAGGGTTGCGTTATCCACCCCGAGGACCACAATGGACCGATTGCCACCCACTGGAGTCCCGCATGTTCGCAATACCGCTCTCGATGATCGCATTTCCACTTCTTCTTGGAGGTTCCACCATGGCGGTCCCACCAGCGCCCGACGCCCCCGAACGCCCGGTCGAGACGACGACGCACGGCGACGTCCGCGTCGACGAGTACGGCTGGCTTCGTGAGAAGGAGAATCCGGAGGTCATCGAGTATCTCGAACGTGAGAACGAGTATGCGAAGGCCCGCCTCGCCCACACC
>DEYK01000040.1 GCA_002364485.1 Phycisphaerales bacterium UBA3160 | reverse complement strand
TCGGTCCCTATCTGCTGTGGGCGCTGCATTATTGACCAGATTTCTCCCTAGTACGAGAGGATTGGGAGGGACTCACCCCTGGTGTGCCAGCTGGACCGCTCGGTCCACCGCTGGGTAGCTAAGTGGGGCAGGGATAACCGCTGAAAGCATCTAAGCGGGAAGCCCTCTGGAAGATGAGTAATGCACGTTCATTTTGAATGAGAGACCCCCGGAAGACCACCGGGTTGATAGGCCGCACGTGTAAGGGCAGAAATGCCTTCAGCGAAGCGGTACTAATGGTCGAGGCCTGGTCATCCACCTGGTCCTCCGCGACATGCGGAGCAATCAGGCTGGAAGCCATGTCTATTCGAAGGCTTTGGTCTGTACAGACGAATCACAAAACTGTCATCACCCAGCGAGCGCTGAAAGGCGCTCGCTGGATTTGTCGGTGATCATAGGTCCGGGGTCACACCTGATCCCATCCCGAACTCAGAAGTAAAGTCCGGGCCGCCGATGATACTGCAACGCGGGAAAGTAGGTCGTTGCCGACACTTGCAACCCCTCAGCCGAAAGGCTGGGGGGTTGTCCATTTTTGGACTCTTCATTTCCGTCGTCATCCTTCGGTCTGCATGAAACAGCGCATCGTCGACGACGATGTGTTCTTCATCAAGGCATTGAATGCGTCAGTGACCGATTTATTGATCGGGCAGCATGAAGCTCGGTTCGCCCGATTCCTGGGCCTGTTCCAGCTGATGCTGGGTGTAGGCCGCATTCGAGGGCGTCTGGTACGCCGTGGGCAGATCGCCATCCATCGGTCCGGAATCGCAACCGAGCATGAGCATGGAAACGCTTGAGATCATCAGGAGCTTCTTCATGCTTCTACTGTAGCGTGCGAACGCGATCAGGGCAGGATCCGCTTGCGGATGCTTCGTCCGATCCGCTGCAATCTGGATCCGCCCAGTTCGGCCGCATCCAGAAGTCGCCAGTCGGGGCGATCGCACAGTCCCGAGGGTCGATAGCCCTTGGAAGCCATGCAGGTAGCGGTTTCACGCTCGATGCCCCGAACCCGTCTTCGCCGCAGATCGTGCTTCCAGCGGTCCACCCGCACCTGGTCGATCGGCTGGAGGGTGCGTCCCTTCCAGGACTGTTCGCGGTCCTCGAATCCCTGCGACGATCGCTTGTGGAAGTCCAGCATGCCCGGTTCGAAGGCCTCGCCGAGGAAGCCGCTCAGGGTCCGGACGTGCGGTTCCGGGTCGGCGACCAGATCCTCGTACTTCAGATCGAGCCATCGCCCGTCGCCGAGATCGCGTCGGTGCCGGCCCGCGGTCTGGATCAGCCTGCGCCAGCTTCTGGCCCTGAGCAGGTAGCAGTCGTTGATCCAGGGCATGCGAAGCTGCGAGGCGATCACGTCCCTCGGGTCGCGCATGATGTGGACGAACTTCGCGTCCGGAAACATCGTCGCGAGTTCATCGACGCACTTGAGATGGTGGGGGCTCTTCTCGCCCAGCCGGTTCTTGCCGCTTGCCTCGGCCTGCATCTGCATCAGCGTCAGGAAGACGGAGCGGGCCGAGCGGTCGGTGGCGTCGATCCGGCGGATGAACTCCGCGTGATCGAGATCCTGATCGGTCCACTCCTCGGCCTCGGCCAGTTCCTGCTGCCAACGTCGCCAGGCCGCGTCGTCGGTCGCCGACCCCGCCGGGGGCCGATGCTTGAAGAAGAACGCCGTTTCCGGCGGGACGTGCAGGTTCGAGTGGGCCGAGCAGATCGACTGCACCAGCGTGGTGCCCGAGCGGGGCACACCCACGATGAAGAACATGGACTCGGCGATGGTGTCTCGATCCGGCAAGATACTCGTCAGGGTAGTCGCAACATCGAGATGGTGCAGAAAGACGGCTCCGCCTGCGGCATGATCCGGTACCGATCAACGACTGGGGGTGGTCGTCGGTCAGCCGCAGCCGTTCCAGTTGGCGATCACATCCAGCAGATCGTCGACACCGACCGTTCCATCGTCGTTTCCATCGCTGCCGCACGGGCCATCGCCGTCGGTTCCCCAGTCGGCGACGACCTGAAGGAGGTCCTCCACGCCGACGGCCCCGTCTCCGTCGACGTCGCCGAGGCACCGTGGATCGAGAAGCAGTATCGCGAAGGTCGTATCGACCTGGATCTGTCCGGACCGGTTGATGAATCTCGCGATGCTCGAGTCAAAGATGGTTTCGATGCCGGTTTCGAGGGTGGTCGGCAGGGTCGATGGCCGCCAGATCTTTGCCCGCCGGGTGAACAAAGGCGAGTCGAAGGTGGTGCCGATGACCAGCCCGTCGTCGTTGATGCCCGTGGCATCGAAGGTGATGGTTTCAAGTGGATCGAATGTGAACTGTTCGAAGCCGGATTCCGGCGTCCAGCGTCCTGCATGAGGCGTGCCCGACCCGTCGCTCCAGCTGAAGGCGACGTTGCCGTTGCCGGATACGGTGTTGAGGATGCTGAAGCTCTGGCTTGGAAACTCGTGGACGTCCTGCCGTTCGCCGCTCTGCTGGTCGTACCAGAAGTAGATGAACGCATCGTCGGGCCGTGCGGACATGAGAATCCGCCCATCGTCGGCGAAGGCGACCGCTCTGGAGAATCCATCCATGTCCTGGAGGTGTTCGTAGGTCGTCATGACCCCGTCGGTCCAGGTGGCCGCGGTGAATGTTTCGTTGCCCTGGACGTATCCGCATGCACGCCCGTCGGCGTCGATGGCGGTGATGTAGCTGAAGTCCAGGTCGGGAGCGATGAACTCCAGACCTGCATCTTCGGTCCACATGAAGGCGGTCCATTGACTGGATCCGCTGCCCTTGGAGTAGTTGCCCACGATCGAACCGGATTCGTTCATTCCCGTCAGATACGACCAGCCGCCGCTGCCGGTGACGATCGCGATGATCTGGACGCTGCCGTCGGCGTTGCGTCTGATCAGCCGGTCGTCCAGCCCCACCCCGACGCTGCCGGTCCCCACGGCCTGTCCGGATTCATTGATCACCCCGCCTTCGCTCTGTTGAAGCGTCGTGATGACTTCGAGCTGTCCATCGACGTGGACGGCCATCTGGTTGTTCCAGGTTCCGACGATCATGCCCTGGTCGTTCATGCCCGACGAGACGAACGAAGGGTCCGACGTCAGTTCGACGATTTCCAGGCAGTTCGTGTTGGTCGAAGCGGAAATGTGCGTCGCGAACATGGTGACGCAGGCGGCGGGGAAACAGATTCGAATCAACGAATCAATCATGGTTCACCTCGGGGTTCTGGAGTTGACAAGCTGTTTGTGCAACCCCGTCCCCACATTTTCAATCTACCGATGGCAGGTCTGGTGTACAGCGGCATCTCGAGAAGTATTTGGAATGCCGCTTCGCCATGCTTTCGTAAAGCACGTGCGGGCAGATGGTTGGGGCATTCCAAGTCTGGCTTGAACTTACGGGCAGATGCTGCCCCACGCAGCGATCACCGCGAGCAGATCGCCCACATCCACCGTGCCGCTGCCATCGATGTCCTCCGGGCAGCCGCCGGGCTTGTCGCCGCCGCCGCCTGATCCGACCAGCAGCCAGGCGATGTCGTCACTACCGGAGTCGGGCCCGAGCACGATGGTGTGTTCGCCGGCCGGCAGGACGACGTCCGCCTCTTCACCGAATCCCGGGAGGGTCAGTGTCGCGCTTTCGACATCGCCGATGACGGACATCGGTATCTCGCCTCCACCTCTGAAGTCAAGGGTTGCGTAGAACGGTCCGGTATAGCGAAACGAACTCATGTCGCCGTTGACGTTCATCGAGCACTCGCCGCAGTCGATGCCGATGAGCGCGGGCTCCGATCCGAATTCCTCCGCCCAGGCCATGGAGAAATCCGATCCGGCCTCGCCGTGTACGACGAATCGCGAGCCTTCCGACAAGGTCGTGATGCCGTCCGTGATGGCCGTGGTTCCGGCTGCGTCCGTCTTGTACGCGTTGCTTGAGGAGATGAAGTTGACGTCGACGTCGCCGTTCTCGACCTCGAAGCCGAATGCGAAGCTGCCGTCCAGTGCATCGACCAAGAGGAAGCCCTGGCCAAGCTCTTCATCGATTTCCATCTGGATGTTGCCGCTCGATACGTCGATGATTCCGAACATGAGTCGCCCCGGCTCCGTCGACGGCAGCACGTTGATCACGCCCGACATTCCGTTGCCGCAGTGTGGGTCGCAGAAGAACGGGATCTGGGTGGGGGCGTCCTCGGGGACGGTCCACTCGAAGACCTGGTCGGGTGAACTGAGCGATGCACTGAAGAGTCCGTCGGGAACGCAGCCCGTGCCCGAATCGACGGTATGCGGGTAGCCGGTCACGAATGTCCAGCGAATCGTGTCGCCCGGCAGGGCATCGACGGCGGACGGGACGAACGACGTCGAGTACAACTCGATCTCGTGGGTCTCCGCGAGTGTGATGGAAACGCTGGCGAATACGGCCATGGCCATGATGGTTCGATGGTGCATCGGAAATCCTCCCCTGATACCTAGCATTCAGGCTAGGTCATCGCGGTTCAGATGCAAGGAAAAACCGCTGCCGGTGAGCCCGAGGCCCGGTTAATGGTCGCAGTGGGGGTGATTACCGGCAGTATCCGAGGGAGCGGCGGTGCCTTTCACCCGCCGCTTGCCAGAAGATCCTCGTCCACGTGCTCGATGAAGCCGGCGAGGAAGTCCATGGCCTGTTCGACCTTGGCCGGACTGAGTGCGTACACGGTCGAGATCAGCACGCCGCCGGGACTCAGTTCGATGTGCCACTTCTCGTTCTTGTGATCAAGCAGGTACTCCATCAGATTCTGCGAGATGAAGTCGCTGGCCAGACGGGAGTCGACCGAGGCGACCCGCCAGGCCTTGTTGAAGGCGGTGGATTCGAAGTCCTGGCGGTGGTATCCGCTGTTGAGAATCTGGCTTTCCTCCACCCGCTTGAACATCGAGATCAGGCCGGTGGGAGTGATGACCACCTGAGGCAGGTTCCCCTTGCAGTGGGCGAAGATCGAGGAGTACTCGCCTTCCTTGTCCGTCCCGTTGAAGGTTTCGAACCAGAGGGTGTCGAAGGTGGTCATCAGATGCCCCTTCCAGGTTCCCTCCATGATGTTGAAGTTCGACTGGAAGCTGCCGCGGTAGCGGTTGGTCACGAAGGCCCAGAGGTGGGTCTGGAAGGTGGAATCTCCGAACCAGCGGCTTGCACGCCGAGCCTTTCGACTCAGCTTCTTCTTGCCCTGGGCCTTCAGGTCGGCGGAGGATGGGGGGTGCATCTCCATGATCTCGCCGTGGTAGTCGGCAATCTTCGCGCTGAACGAGAGGTCGTTCTTGGCGGCGTAGGCGGCGAATGTCTTGGCCCGCTTGTTGTTCTTGATCTTGAAGTAGAAATACTGGGCCCCGTCCCAGATCACATCGAAGACGACTTCATCGATGAATCCCATGCTTCACCCCTTTCAGTCCCGTTCCCGGGACGTCCCCTGCAGTGCGTGTCGGCGACGTTTCATGGTCGCCGGTACCGAAACGGACAGGGTGGGATTCGAACCCACGATGACCCGGAGGCCATACTGGTTTTCGAGACCAGCGCGTTCAACCGCTCCGCCACCTGTCCTCAAGCGGGACATTCTACAGGAAGACTACGCCGAAGGGCGGGCTACTCGGTGTTGATGATGATGGTCTTCCGCTTCGTGCAGTGCTCCAGCATCGCCTCCCGGCACGCCTCCTGCCCCAGGCCGGAGTTGCGGAAGCCGCCGTAGGGCAGCCCGGGCTGCACGACGAGATTCTGGTTGATCTGCACGAACCCGGCATCGATCCGCTCGACGGCCTGCATGGCCCGTCCGATGTCGCGGGTCCAGACCGTGCCGCAGAGGCCGTACTCGGTGTCGTTGGCCTGCTCGAGCACGGACGCCTCGTCCGTCCAGCTGATCACCGAGGCCACCGGACCGAAGATCTCCTCGCGGCAGACGATGTCGTCGTTGGTCACGCCGGACAGGATGACGGGCCTCAGGAACAGTCCGTCGGCAAGTCGGGGATCCGTCGGCAGGGCGCTGCACTCCTGCAGCGTCGCGTGGGGGAGTGCGCGGGCCAGATCGATGTAGCGCTGGACGGTCTCGAACTGCTGCGGGGAGATGATCGAGCCCATGTCGGTCGCCTCGTCGAACGGGTCGCCCATCACCATCGCATCGACCGCCGCCGCCATCCGTTCGATGAACTCGTCGTGCAGCGACGCGTGGACGAACATGCGGCTCGAGGCCGAGCAGGACTGGCCCTGTCTGGTGAATCGCATGCCGGTCACGGCGCCGGCGACGGCCCGTTCGATGTCGGCGTCCTCGTAGACGATCATCGGACTCTTGCCGCCGAGTTCCAGGACCACGGGAGCAAGATGGGCGGCTGCGTTTCCGTAGACGCTTCGGCCGGCCTCGACGGATCCGGTGAACGACACCTTGTGCACGTCCGGATGGGCCGCGATGGGGGCGCCGCACTCAGGGCCGTAGCCGGCGAGCAGATTCAGGACGCCCGGGGGGAGGACTTCGGACATGATCTGGGCCGCCCGGAGAATGCACAGCGGCGCTTCCTCGGCGGATTTCAGCACGACGGTGTTGCCGGCGACCAGAGCGGGGCAGATCTTCAGGCCCATGAGGTAGGCGGGTACGTTCCAGGGAATGATGGCCCCGACCACTCCCAGTGGTTCGCGGATGGTGAGCGGCAGCATCCCGGACTTGTAGGGAATGGTCTCGCCCTTGAGTTCGCTTCCGAGTCCACCGTGGAATTCCCAGACCTCGCGAAGGAGGTTCGCTTCGACGCGACTTTCCGTCCGGAGGGCCTTGCCCGTCTCCAACGTGATCAGATTGGCCATCTCCTCGGCGTGCGCCTCGAGCCGTCGTCCGCACTCGGTGATCATGCGACCGCGTTCGGTGGCGGGGGTCTTCGCCCATTCGTGTCGGGCGGCGTTGGCCGCGGCGACGGCCGCGTCGACGTCGGCCTGCTCGCTGAACGGGGCTTCGCCGATGACGGTCATCGTCGCGGGGTCGATCACCTCGAAGGTGCGTCCGGAGATCGCCGGAACGAGTGCTCCGTCGATGATGTTCTGATTGGAGAGTTCGCCGGCGAGGATCCTGGGGTCGGTCTGGATGGTGGTCGAGATGGTCATGCCATCAGCATACCGGCTGCGAAGAGGGCGACTGCATCGCGATCTCAGGCGATTCGGGCCAGGGCCAGCCCGTCGCCGATGGGGACGAGGCTGTAGTCGATGCGTTCGTCTTCGATCAGGAACCTGGCGAGTTCGCGCGTCGCGACGGTGGACTCGTCCTGGACGGCCGGGTCGACCACATCGCCGCCACGGAACATGTTGTCGATGGCGATGATGCCGCCCGGGCGCAGCAGCTTCAGTCCGTGTTCGTAGTAGTTGAGGCTGTTTTCCTTGTCGGCGTCGACGTACATGAAGTCGTAGTGGCCGGCCTCGGGCTCGTCGAGCATCGCGGCAAGCGTCTCGACGGCGGGTCCGATGCGGGATTCGATGCGATCGTCGACTCCGGCGGCCTTCCACGTCGCTCTCGCCGTCTCGAGGTGTTCATCGCTGATGTCGCAAGCGACGAGCCGGCCCGCGGGCGGAAGGGCGGTCGCAATGGCCATGGCGCTGGCTCCGGTGTAGACGCCGATCTCGATGGCCCGGACCGATCGGATCGAGCGGGCGAGGAACGTCATGAACTGGGACTGTTCGGGCGAAGTCTGCATTCCGCCGTCCTCGAGGGTGAGATTGTGCTCTCGGAGGGTTCGGTGGGCGTCGGTGTCGCGAAGGGAGTGGGTGACAAGCCAGTCGTGGAGTCTGGCGTCGACCTGAATCGTTCGGGCGGACATGGTGGGTCTCCTTCTGTGGAAACCGTATCATCTCATCCATGGCCCGAGAAGGCGAATCAGACATCTCGAATCTGGTGGACAGGCTGGCCGCGTCGAGCGTCGAGCATGACCGCATCCAGCATCTGTCGTCGACCCATCTGCCGAATCGGGACGTCGTGCTCTGGGTGCTCGAGCAGCTCCATGGAGTGCTGTTCCCCGGCTTCTTCGGCGCCCGTGATCTCACCGAGGAGAATCTGCGGGAGCACATGCACGGGCTGCTCGAGGAGGTGCGTGGTGATCTGGAATCACAGATCGCCGGAGCGCTGCGGTACCACGATGAAACGCCGGCCCGGGCCCGCGACATCACCGGTGCGTTTCTCGATCGACTTCCCGAGATCCGTCGGCTGCTCAGTCTCGACGTGCAGGCGGCCTACGACGGTGATCCGGCGGCACGGCACACCGACGAAGCCGTGCTCTGCTACCCGGGGGTCAGGGCGGTGACCGTGCATCGGATCGCCCATGAACTGCTGAAGTTCGAGGTGCCGCTGATTCCCAGGATCATGCAGGAGTGGGCTCACGCGGAGACGGGAATCGACATCCATCCCGGAGCGACCATCGGCGAATCGTTCTTCATCGACCACGGCACCGGAGTGGTCATCGGCGAGACCACGGTCATCGGACGTGGATGCAAGGTCTACCAGGGGGTCACGCTCGGAGCCAAGAGTTTTCCGAAGGACGAGCGGGGGCGTCTCAAGCGGGGCGTCAAGCGTCATCCCACGCTCGAGGACGACGTGACGGTCTACGCCGGAGCGACCATTCTCGGTGGGGATACCGTGATCGGGGCCGGCTCCGTGGTCAATGGCGGCGTCTTTCTGGTCCAGTCGGTCCCCCGAAACCACGTGGTGCAGGCACCGTTGGTGGAAATTACGCTGCGTGATCGCGGGTTGAACTCGCAATAACGCACCGGCCGCTCTGATGCCGCGATAAGATGGGCTCCCGTTCTTTGAGCACAAAAGGGGTACTCATGTCGAAGCACGATCCGTTCAGCGTCCGCCAATCCATCGACACTCCTCTGGGGAGTCGTGAAATCTGTTCTCTGGCGGCCCTGCAGGCCACCGGTCGCACGAGTGATCTGTCCAGGATCCCGTATTCGATCAAGGTGCTGCTCGAGGCGTGCCTCAGGCATTGCGACGGACACATCGTCACCGAGCAGGACGTGGAGACGCTCGGACGCTACGACGCCAGCGATGTGCAGCCGGTGGAGATTCCCTTCATTCCCAGTCGCGTGGTTCTTCAGGACTTCACCGGAGTTCCGGCCATCGTGGATCTCGCCGCGATGCGATCGGCGATCGTCGACATGACCGGAGACCCGGGGTCCGCCTCGAAGGTCAACCCGCTGGTCCGCTGCGATCTGGTCATCGACCACTCCGTGCAGGTGGACGCGTTCAACTCGGCCTCCGCCCTCACGATCAACTCCAACAAGGAGTTCGAACGCAATCAGGAGCGGTACGAGTTCCTCAAGTGGGGCCAGTCCGCCTTCGACAACTTCCAGGTGGTTCCGCCGGCCACCGGCATCATCCATCAGGTCAATCTCGAATACCTCGCGAAGGTCAGTTGGGACAGCGGCACCGAGCTGTATCCGGATTCACTGGTCGGAACCGATTCGCACACCACCATGATCAACGGCCTCGGCGTCCTCGGGTGGGGAGTCGGAGGAATCGAAGCGGAAGCGTGCATGCTGGGGCAGCCCATCTACATGCTCGTGCCCGAAGTGGTCGGATTCAAGTTCACCGGATCGCTTCCGGAAGGCGCGACGGCCACCGACCTCGTGCTGCGGGTGACCGAGATGCTCCGTGCGCACGGCGTCGTCGGCAAGTTCGTCGAGTTCTTCGGTCCCGGCCTGGCCTCCATGCCGCTGGCCAACCGGGCCACGATCGCGAACATGGCTCCCGAGTACGGGGCGACGATGGGCTACTTCCCCGTCGATGATCAGACGCTGAAGTACATGGAACTGACCGGGCGGGACATGAAGCTGATCGACACGGTCCGCCAGTACACGCAGGCCCAGGGGTTGTGGCACGAGCCGGATGCGGACGTCGTCTACACCTCCGAGCTGGAACTCGATCTGTCGACCGTCGTGCCGGCCATGGCGGGCCCCAAGCGGCCGCAGGACCGCATCGTCCTGTCCGACATGCAGTCGCAGTGGCATCGCGACATGGAGGCGTCGCTCGCTCCCGATCGTCCGACCGGGGCATCTGCGGATGTCGACTTCGATGGCGAGCAGTTCGAACTGGGCGACGGCGATGTGGTGATCGCGGCGATCACGAGTTGTACGAACACGAGCAATCCGTCCGTCATGATGGCGGCCGGTCTGCTCGCACGAAAGGCGAGAGAGAAGGGGTTGGACCGGAAGCCCTGGGTGAAGACCTCGCTCGCCCCCGGATCCAAGGTCGTCACCGAATACCTCGAACGCAGCGGTCTCATCGACGACCTGCAGGCGGTCGGGTTCTATCTCGTCGGGTACGGATGCACGACCTGCATCGGAAACTCGGGCCCGCTCCCGGGGCCGATCCACGATGCGATCAACGAGCACGACCTGGTCGCGACCTCGGTGCTGAGTGGAAATCGGAACTTCGAGGGTCGAATCAGCCCCGATGTCCGTGCGAACTATCTCGCATCGCCGCCGCTGGTCGTCG
Source organism: Phycisphaerales bacterium UBA3160 (assembly GCA_002364485.1). Classification (GTDB taxonomy): domain Bacteria; phylum Planctomycetota; class Phycisphaerae; order Phycisphaerales; family SM1A02; genus UBA854. The sequence continues at coordinate 5,365 of DEYK01000040.1, read as the reverse complement.
CCTACGCGCTGGCCGGCTCGGTCGACATGGATCTCACGCAGGAGCCTCTGGGCATCGGCTCGGACGGTCAGGAGGTCTATCTCAAGGACATCTGGCCGACGCAGGAGGAGATCGATTCGGTCGTGCATGCGAATCTCGGGCGTGATCAGTTCATCGAACAGTATGCCGACGTGTATTCAGGCTCGGACGAGTGGAAGGCGATCCAGACCGCCGGAGGCGAGGTCTTCGGCTGGTCCGACGAGAGCACCTACATCCACCGACCGCCGTTCTTCGACGGCATGACCTCGACGCTTCCCGGGATCGTCCCGGTCGCGGACGCGAGGGTGCTCTGCCTGCTCGGTGATTCCGTCACCACGGACCACATCTCGCCCGCAGGAGCCATCGGTTCGGATTCCCCGGCCGGTCTCTGGCTGCAGGAGCACGGAGTGCCCCTCAGCATGTTCAACAGCTTCGGCTCGCGTCGTGGCAACGACCTGGTGATGACCAGGGGCACCTTCGGCAACATCCGGGTGCGCAACCTGCTCGCCCCGGGAACGGAAGGCGGGTGGACGACCGACTTCACCGACGGCAAGGTCAAGTCCATCTTCGAGGCCAGTTCCAACTACAAGGCCGCCGGTACGCCGCTGGTGGTCCTGGCCGGCAAGGACTACGGAATGGGATCGTCCCGCGACTGGGCTGCGAAGGGGACATTCCTGCTGGGCGTCAAGGCCGTCATCGCCGAGAGCTACGAGCGGATCCACCGCAGCAACCTCGTCGGCATGGGCGTCGTGCCGCTCCAGTTCGCCGACGGCGTCAACGCCGGCACCCTCGGGCTCGATGGGACGGAGTCGTTCGACATCATGATTGATGATTCGCTTCAGCCTCGTCAATCGGTCTCGGCCAAGGCGACCAGGTCCGACGGCACGGAGGTCGAGTTCGAGGTCACCTGCCGGGCCGATACGCCGGTCGAGATCGACTATCTCAAGAACGGCGGCATCCTGCACACGGTGCTGCGACGCATGGCGTCGGAATGAACCCGGCAGGGGAGTGATTGAAACATCACTCGAGCTGCTTCGGAGAAGACGGTCATGGTCTTCTTCGAAGCAGTTCGGAGTGTCGTTCACGCTCCGATCGATTCGTACTCCCCTGTTCGCGATACGTCGAGGAAGGTCGTGCTCGAACAGTCGTCGAGGTCGCCTTCCTGGGCGATCTGGGCTTCGATTTGTATTGCGAGGAGTTGGCGTACGCGTTCCTTGCTACGACGCGCCTCTTCCTGCATTCCAGAACGGTAATCATGCATTGTTGTCATAGTTGCACATCCTTTTTGTAAGCATTTCAAGCCCGGTCATCGTCCATGATTCGACCAGTCCGGAAGTTACTCCCATCCTTTCAGCAGCTTCCTGTAGTGAGTTCCGCTCGGCTACGACGAGCCGGACGGATTGGCGTATGTCTGAAGGAAGTTCCGACAGTTCCCTGGACACTTTTCGGAGTCTGCGGGTCGTCGATGAAATCCTGTTTCTCAAATCATGTTCTTCGTCTCTGTCGTGAGTCTGTTTCCTCAACGCGCTGTGTATCCGCTGAAGGGGGCGATACTTCCTGTGAAGCAGCGTTTCCGCGGTACTGAACAGAGAATCCCTTCCCAGGGGAAAGTTTTCAAAATCCGATCTATTGCACAGTTCAAGGAAGGCCTGCTGGCAGAGATCTTCCGATTCCCGCGGTGGCGAGAACCTTCTGATGTGACAGTAGAGTTCCTCGTAGTGACTTTCGAAGAGTTCAAGAATCATCGTCTTCATTGGTGGTTCCGAAGTCTGATTCAAGCGACGGACTTCGAACCGATGGTGGCAGCATCGTGCCCACGGTCCGCAATCGTCGATGAGGGGTTGGGGATGTCCTGCGATGTGGATTCGATCGACTCGGTCATTCGGGGATCCGGTGGGAGCCAGAAGCCTCTTTCCGAGTTGTTGGGTACGTGCTGTGCCCTTGGGTCCATCATCGAGTCCTCGCAGGATTGGTCTTCATCAGGACAATCGACGAGCGGATGATTCCTTTCGGCCTTCGCGGGTATTTCCGATATTTCCGGATGGGACCGGCCCTCACGGTGTCATAAACGCCGATTTCATCGGCACTGGATTGGAAAGGGAGCTCGGTGTGCTGCGGTCGTAATTCGATGAAAGGCAGTCGCTTGCATGCGGCTTGTCAGGTCGACGGCGCCCCGATGCGGCGTGCGTATGGACCCGACCAGTGAGGCAAGCATGAATCAGAAGAATCTCGTACTGCAGTGGATACGCCAATGCACACCTGCTCAATGCCGTTGCATCGGCGAACGCATCAGAAACCAGATCGAAACGGCCCGGGAGACCAGTTGCCGCGAGGACGGCCCCGGTCTCGCCAGGTTGATGGCGACGGTCCTTTTCGTCGAGTGTGCAGAGGACCTCGAACTCACACCGCTCGAACTGCATGGGCTGCTCGACGACCCGCGTCAACAGTGCATGGATGCGTTGGCACTGATCGCGCTCGACTGGATCGGCGGTGCTACCGATCGTCCTCGTCATGATTCGGTTCGATCGAGGCGGATGCAGTGTCCACCCGTCGAGTCATGATCGCCACGACGGGCCTGCCCATCCTGAGCACGAAGACCGTGCGTGGGATCGAACCTTCGCCCGAAAGCAGTTTCTGAAGCGCGTCGGGATCAACGGTCTGATCACGCGTCTTGATCTCGACGTGCGACGTGTCGTTGGCACGAAGCCAGGATCTGACCTTCTGCTCACGCCATGGCATGATCGCATCCACCTCGAACGAAGTGAACCATGGAGAATCCGGTCTGGTGTCTCCGGTGAGGATGCCCAGGCCGGCGACCGGTTCCAGCAGCTCGAAACGGCTGCCGACCGGTCCGTGGAGTCCACTGCGTTCAAGAGCGGGGTTCGGGATGCAGAGGAGTCCGTCGAACGTCCCCTCCGGATGCAGTTCGGGAAACGAGGGGGTTCCGCATTCTGTCAATCCATGCGGCAGCAGGGTGGCTCTCCGCTGGCCGGGATGCGAGGTCAGCGAGCCCATCCAGAGATGGGCTTGCGAGAGCTGGGCGCCGATGCTGACGAACTCCAACTCGGCCTCCTCCAGCATGGGGACGTCATCGAGTGCGATTCCAGGTCCGAGCTTGACCACACCTCCTTCGTGGCCGGCACCGATCGATCCGATGCTGTGCAGCGGTGGATTCCACGTATCCGGTGATCGAAACCGGCGACCGGTCCGTTCATCGCGTCGACCGGGGTCGAGGTGGAACACATCGACCCGGGCATCGAAGCTCGTGGCGTCGACGTTGGCGACCTCGCATCCTGCGTTCACACCGGTCATCCAGCAGCGAACTGGATCCGTGTCGATGCCCGTGACCTTCATCCGCCTTGCAAGCGACATGGCATCTCCGCCGATCCCGCAGGCCAGATCCGCCACATGGCCTGTGGAGCCGACCGTCTCGTGGATTCTGCTCGCCTTGTATTCGGCGATCATTTCCGGAGTGGCCTGTTCGATCCCGGAGCGATCGCAGACGTCGGGAGGATGCGATGGGAACTTCGCCTGGGCACGTTGTCGTGCTCCAAGCAGTTCGATCGCGGTGCCGACCTGCTCGGCATTCCAGCGTTTTCGCAGGCGTGCAATCGCCTGCAGTTCACCTGAGGAGATCCCCTCGGCTGCAGCAAGCAGGTCCGCGGCATCGGGGCTGCGCAGCCATTTCCAGGTTTGAATCGAGGTGCTCTTCACGTCGACATGCTCCTGTGCAGCGGCCAGAAGGTCAATTCATCGGCCTCGAGGGTGTATTGAGGTGATGATGCATTCATGAGAGATGTCATGAATCGGATTCGAAATGGAGTCGACGACTGGTTCGATGCGTGGATCGGCTGGTCGCAGCCGCCGGTTCGAGAGGATTCGCTGCGCGTCGATTCCGTGCTGGAATGGTGCCAGCGATGTGGGCTGGGCGTGTCCGAATGGTCCGGTGCCGAGGGGTGCAGGCGTTGCTCGAAGCAATCACCACCATTCGATGGCGTGCTGCGACTGGGCAGCTATCAGGGTGAGCTGAGGGATCGGGTGATGTCATTGAAATATCACCGTCGGTGGGAGCATGCGGGGCCGCTGGGAAAAGCACTCGGGATGCGATTTCAGGATGGGGTGCTCAATGCCTCGGAAGACAGGCCTCGGAACGGTCGCCTGCGAGCCACTTTGGTGGTTCCGATCCCCATGCCTCCGGTGCGTAGGTTTCTGAGGGGGATCGATCACACCTGGTTGTTGGCGGCATCGATGGCCAGGCAGATGGGTTGTCGGTGTCGACAGGTGCTCTCCAGGGCGGATGGAGTGCAACAGGTGGGCTTGAGAAGAACTGAGCGGGTCAGCAAGGCTGCAGGAGGTGGGGGAGAGATGAGGATTCGCAGAAAGTGGGCCTCGGAACGGAGCCTGGAGGGGCTTGATGTCGTGCTTGTCGACGATGTGCTGACGACCGGCAGAACAGCGAGAACCGCTGCAGAATGCCTACAAAAGATGGGTCCGTCTCGAGTTCTGCTGGCCGTTCTCGCCGTCAGTGAACCCTCCTGGCCCGCGTGCGGTGGGCAAGAAGAGTAAAATATGCACAGATACCCCCTCTGAACGCCTTGACGAGGTGTGGAAATGAGGTAGAATCCCCTCCTTGCCCAATTCTCGGGCATGAACGCGTGCTTCTTGCGCGCAGTCGAGCTCCTTGAAAAGTGAACAGTTTGGTAAGCCACGAGGATGTGACCAATCTGCAAAGTCTCACTAGCGACGATGCATTTTGGATCCTGAAGGGGTCTCACTCACAGCGTGAGGCTCCTCAAACATTCTCTAGTGAACCTTGAATCACGTCGATTCAGTAGGCATGATCATCGCCATTCATTTCGGATGGCAAAGGTGATGATGTTTGAAATAAATCAGGGTGCCTTAGCCGACACCCTGTCATCAAGGACTGAACTTGATGCAGACCATTAGGCCGGGTTTCGACCCGGTCGAATGCCAAGGCAAATTTCTTCTTCGGAAGATTCCGTCACCTTCGGGTGGCGACAATCATTCAATTGAAGAGTTTGATCCTGGCTCAGATTGAACGCTGGCGGCATGGCTAAAACATGCAAGTCGAACGATGAAAACCCCTTCGGGGGTATATGAAGTGGCGTAAGGACTAGTAACGCGTTCCTACGTACCCTTAGGTCGAGGATAGCCCCGGGAAACTGGGAGTAATACTCGATGATGTCTCCGGACCAAAGACTTCGGTCGCCTATGGAGCGAGGAACGTCCTATCAGGTAGTTGGTGAGGTAATAGCTCACCAAGCCTAAGACGGGTAGCGGGTGTGAGAGCATGACCCGCAGTATCGGGACTGAGACACTGCCCGGA
>DEYK01000009.1 GCA_002364485.1 Phycisphaerales bacterium UBA3160 | reverse complement strand
TGACGCCATCGTTGTTGGTATCACTGTCATTGGATGAACTTGCCACATCCTGAACTGTGAGAGTGATTGTGCTGCCAGGTACAATCTTCAGCAACGGGCCGCCAGTGTTGCCATGCCACGCATCGCTGTAGGGTGATCCATAGACCCCGCCATTACTAGCGTTATCGACGACGGATCCAAATTCGTCCAGATACGTCTTTTCGTCGGCGTTGCACCTCGCATCTGTGTAAGCAAGAGTGCAAAGAGCCATCTCGGCAGTCGTCAGTGTGGACAACATGACCCCTTCTCCTGAGCTTGCTTTCACCCAACTTGGCTGACCGCACTGGACTCCTCCCGGCGCTTTTGTGACCATGCACGTGCTGCCAAACCATCCAAAGGAGAATCCGCAGGAGAAGTCACGAATGATGCTCATCATGACGGTGAGCTGGTCCGCACCAAAAGCAGTCGCCCAGTCCTGGCCTTGAGTTGTGGTGCTGCCAATTTTGACGAATAGACGATCATTGTCATATTGCCCTGGGTCTCCCTGGTACACAAGTTGGGTCATTGTGTCAGCGGTGGAATCATTCTTGACGTAGATATCCATGGAGGTGGTTGCCCCGCCCCACGTTGCAGTTCCGGAAATCAGGATATACGGCGTACCTTTGTAAGAGCTCTTTGTTGCAACCATGTCGAATGATCCGACGGCACCTGGGCATGCTTCCTGATCCTCGACCTTGGACGATATCTGTGCCGACCAGTCTGCTCCCAATGAGTCCACATAGCTTTTGAAGGATGGATATTCTTGAGGTATCTCTGCATAGTTGGCGCTGGCAGGTAAATGGCTTGGGTTGATGACTCTTACGATGTCACCGCTGTTATTTGTGACAACCGCCTTGCTGTCGGTCGGGAGAAGTGCCTTCAATCCGTTGAGCACATTGGCATTTGAGGTGTTGTAGTTGTGGCGACTCGTGTCCGTGCCTGTGGTGACCTCCATCGAAACCTCGATTCCATGCTGGTCAACATCAGAAAGGTTCGCGTCTCCAGAGTTGGCATTGGGTGCCAAGGTCATCTCGACCAGTGCGTATGGAAGCAGCATGCTTTGGCAGCCGCTTTCAGCGAAGAATTTTGGGCACTCCGTAAAATCACTCATTGCGGTGCATTCGGCATTGGCGATGTCAGCATTGCATAGAGCAACCATTCCATCTCCTCCGCCTTTGTTGTATACGACATACATTCGCCCGGAGACGGCAGTATCGAACGTGAACTCGTATCCACCACTCCCGATGGGCACGTCGGTGTTCACTGCCGCACTTAGATTATTCCATGTCGAACCGTTTTGTTCCTGCATCCAGATAGTGATTTCATTGGCCTGTGCCCCGGAGTTAGGGCCGATTTCAACTTTGACCGTAACAGGAGTATCTGCTTGCGTATTGTCTGTGCATGCCAGAATTGCAGTTGCACTCGTCGCAAGAACTAGTGGCACTTGTTTCCAATTTCTCATCTGATTGATCTCCCCACCCGGCCCTGCGGATGCAGAGGTGCCAGGCACTGTTTGGGTCCCGACACATCAGAGGGCCGGGACCGGTTCATGGCAATGTGCGTCGATGCAGGCGAAGATCGCCGCTTCCCAGCGGGTCTGGGAAGACCAGTGCCCCACAAATTCCCCACGGACACCAACTTAGATTAGTTGAACTGAATCGGCGATGTGATGTGATCTGCGACATTTGCAGATTTCATCGACGTCGCCACCCCTCATGTAGGTGGAAGAAGGGGGCAGGGGCAGTCACTCGTATTTCAGTCCGCTGTGTGGCAGGAACGATTCTTCGTGCAGCCGCCTCGGGTTGCGATATCGATCTGGCGTCCAAGTCGATCTGCGGCAATCGGAATCAGGATCTTCCCGAGGCGGGTCGCCGTGTTGCGCCGCCGCCCCAGCTTCCGATGTCGATCAGCACGGCGATGACGATGACGATCACTCCGGCGCCGCTGCTGGGGCCGCCTTCGAAGGTGAACGTCCAGGCGTAGGCCAGCGTGGTCAGCGGCAGGAAGATGAAGCCGAGGATCGGCACCGCCAGGTTGGGATAGGCGTCGTTGATGAAGCTCTGATTGAAGAGCCAGACCAGGAAGAGTGCGACACGTGGGAACAGCAGGCCACCGAGGGCCACAAGACAGCACATGGTTCACTCCTTGGGATCAGTCCCAGCGGAACACGCCTTTTTTCCAGGCGTAGATGTAGGCGACGATCGAGGTCAGGATGAAGAACAGGATCCGGCCGAAGAAGATCATCGACTCCTCGCTCTGGGGTTCCAGCTGCGTGAAATCGACCGCCCACGGGTAGAGGAAGATGATCTCGATGTCGAACACCAGGAACGTCATGGCCAGGATGTAGAAGCGGATGTTGAACCGCTTGCGAGCCGTACCGACCGGCTTCATGCCGGATTCGTACGACTGCTCCTTGGCCTCGCCGTGCACCTTGGGACCGAGGATTCCTGCCCCGATGATGTTCACCACGGCGAAGATGATCGCCATGATCACGAGGATCGCGATGGGCAGGTAGTCGGTCAGCCCGGAGGCCAGTACAAGCGGAAGGGAGGTCATCGCATGCATTCTAGCGTGCATCATTCGAGCGTGTCGCTCGGGGGGCGGAATGAAAAACCCCCGAAACGGTGGTGGGAACCGTTCCGGGGGGGAGGGAAGAGAGAAGCCCTTGTATGCCTTTGGGAAGAAGGCGGGCTTCCCCAGGTGCTAAGGTCATCCGTGAACCTTGGCGTTCACTTCGAATCGGGAGGAGAGGTGGGAGGATCGATCTTGGAGTCCAGATCGAAGGACAGATCCCTTGTCCTCATCGGAGATCGCCAGAAATCCTTTCAGCGATCCCGTTTGCAATGTCCTCCTGTTTCCTTGTCCGATTCATTTTCCGACTCCCGTGAGGGAGCGGGAGTCGAGTCCATCGGGGTGTCAACTGCACCCCATCGAGTTACCGCAGTTCATGCACTTGTAGCAGGTGCCGTTGCGGACGGTGATCGCACCACACCCGTCGCAGGGTGGTGCATCGCCCATGAGTACCGCTGTGGACTGGTTCAGTCCGTAGGTCGAAGTCGCCGTCCCCGCATCGCCGGTCTGTTCCGGTGATGTGGCGGCGTCCGTCTCCCGGGCGACGACGGCGGCATGGTTGCTCGCAGCCGTATCGATCATTGCCGGGCCTCCGGTCCTCCCCGAGGCGCGGTCGCCCGGTTCCGTCGTCGTACCCGACATGCGTGTCGTACTGGAATCCACGTCCGTGCATTCGCGATCCTCCTTGATCTGCGTTCGGTCCTTGGTCTCGACGCGTGCGGTGGGCGGTGCGGGCACCGATCGTGGCTGCGAGGAGTTTGCTTCCCGGTAGCCTTCGACGAACTCCATTCCCATCCAGCGGAAGATGTAGTCGACGAGGCTCTTGGCGAACGGGATCTCCCGGTTCGTCGTCATGCCCTGCGGCTCGAATCGCTGGTGGGCGAACTTGGTCACCAGGCTTTCGACGGGGACGCCGTACTGCAGCGCCACGCTGATGGCCGTACCGAGGCTGTCCATGAGTCCGCCGATGGTGGACCCTTCCTTGGACATGGTGATGAAGAGTTCGCCGGGAGCACCGTCCTCGTACATGCCGACGGTGAGGTATCCCTCGTGTCCGGCGACATTGAAGTGGTGCGTGAGGCTGCGACGCGTGTCGTCGAGGCGGCGACGCATCGGGCGTTCGATGATCCGCTCCACGACACGTTCCACGACGGTCTGTTCGACCTCGCCGGAGGTGATCCGACGGGCCGCTTCGGCGACGTCGCCTGCGACCTCGCTGGTGGCCGAGGAGAGTTCCAGTTCATCTTCGGTGGCCTCGTCGTCGAGTTCCGCGGTGGTCGACGACGTGTTCAGCGGCTGGCTGAGTTTGCAGCCATCCCTGTACAGGGCGTTGGCCTTGAGACCGAGCTCCCAGCTCTGCCAGTAGGAATCGGCGATGTTCTCCATCGTCGCTTCATTGGGCAGGTTGATGGTCTTCGAGATCGCACCCGAGATGAAGGGCTGTGAGGCGGCCATCATGCGGATGTGTCCGGAGGAGGCGATGTACCTGCGGCCGTTGGGGCCGCATTTGTTGGCACAGTCGAACACGGGAAGGTGTTCCTCGAGCAGTCCGGGAGCGCCTTCGATCGTCTGCGTGCCGCAGATGATCGTGTTGAGCTCGCTGATCTGGCTTCGCGTGAGTCCGAGCAGCATGAGGCCGTCGAAGCTGCTGTCGCTTCGTGCCGCCTCGATGTCGACGCCGCATGATTCGAGTACGTGTTCCGGCATGTTCCATGCCGTGAACGCGAATCCGATCTCGAACACCATGGGCAACTGGTCGACGACCGCAGTCAGATCATCCTGGGTATACCCCTTGGAACGAAGGAAGTCGCGGAACAGCTGGGTGTCCGCGTCGTCCGAGACGCCTTCCGGCATCGGGACATCGAGGGAGAGCGTGCCCATCACGTAGCTCATGATCAGGCGGGTGCTGTCCTCGTCGTAGCCCAACGCCCGCAGAGCCGGTCGCAACGACTGGTTGGCGATCTTGAAGTATCCGCCGCCGGCAAGCTTCTTGAACTTGGAGAGGGCGAAATCCGGCTCGACGCCGGTCGTGTCGCAGTCCATCAGCAGTCCGATGGTTCCCGTGGGGGCGATGACCGTCACCTGGGCGTTTCGGTAGCCGTGCTCCTGTCCGAGTTCGTACGCCTCGTCCCAACTGGAGGTGGCGAGCTTGAGGATCTCGTCGGCGTTCTTGATGCCCATCGTCTCCGTGTCGAACCGTTCGTGCTCGATCGGGACGGGGCGGATGTCCAACTGCTCCCATTCCTCGGCATCACGGGCGACGCCGTGGGCGGCGCGGCGGTGGTTCCGGATGACGCGGAGCATGTCTTCCTGGTTGTCGTCGTAGCCCGGGAAGGCGCCCAGTTCGCCGGCCATTCTCGCACTCATCGCATAGGAGCGACCGGTGAGCACGGCGGAGATCGAACCGCAGATGGCACGACCGTCGTCGGAGTCGTAGGGAATGCCCGCCTGCATGAGCATGGCACCGAGGTTGGCGAATCCGAGTCCGAGCGTTCTGAACCGATAGCTGAGTTCGGCGATGTGCCGCGAAGGGAAGGCGGCCATGAGGACCGAGATCTCGAGGACCATGGTCCAGAGGTCGATCGAGTGGGCGTAGCCTTCGGCATCGAACTGACTGGTTTCCGAGTTGTAGAACTTCAGAAGGTTGATCGAGGCGAGGTTGCACGCCGTGTCGTCGAGGAACATGTACTCGCTGCACGGATTCGATGCGTTGATGCGACCGGACTGCGGGCAGGTGTGCCACTGATTGATCGTCGAGTCGTACTGCACGCCGGGATCCGCGCACTGCCAGGCGGCCGTGCAGATCTGGTCCCAGAGATCCCGGGCGGGAAGCGACTTGGCGATGTCGCCGTCGGTCCGTCGGATCAGGTCCCAATCGGAGTTCGTGTCGACTGCTCTGAAGAAGTCGCTGGTCAGTCGGATCGAGTTGTTGGAGTTCTGCCCGGAGACGGTCTGGTAGGCCTCTCCGTTGAAGTCGTAGTCGAGATTGAGATCGAGTCGTTCGGCAAGTTCCTGCTGCTCGGGAGACAGCTGCTTGATTCCCTCGACGAGGGCTCCGACCTTCAGTTCCTCGCGGACCTTCCAGTTCACGAAGGCCTCGATGTCCGGATGATCGGCATCGAGGCAGACCATCTTCGCCGCACGCCGTGTGGTGCCGCCGGACTTGATGGCGCCCGCCGCACGGTCGCCGATCTTCAGGAAGCTCATCAGGCCGGAACTCTTGCCACCACCCGAGAGCGACTCGCCGTCGCCGCGGATGTTGGAGAAGTTGGTTCCGGTGCCGGATCCGTACTTGAAGAGCCGGGCCTCGCGGGTCCAGAGGTCCATGATGCCGCCTTCGCCGACGAGATCGTCGTCGATGGACTGGATGAAGCACGCATGGGGCTGCGGATGCGAGTACGCATCGTGCGCGAGCATGGCGTCGCCGGTGGTCGGGTCGTTGACCCAGTGTCCCTGGGCGGGGCCGGAGATGCCGTAGGCCCAATGCAGTCCGGTGTTGAACCACTGGGGGCTGTTCGGAGCGGCGGCCTGATGGATCATCATCCAGCAGAGCTCGTCGTAGAACGCATCCGCGTCCTCGGTGCTGCTGAAGTATCCGTGCTTCTCGCCCCAGGCTCGCCAGCATCCGACGAGGCGATGGATCACCTGACGGGCGGATCGTTCCGGCCCGGTCACGGGCGTTCCGTCATCGGCGGTGATCGGGGTTCCGTCGTCGTTGAACTGGGGTACCCCCGCCTTGCGGAAGTACTTGCTGACCATGATGTCGGTGGCCAACTGGCTCCATTGGGAGGGGATCCATGCGTCGTTCATCTCGAACACGATGGAACCATCGGCGTTCGTGATCCGGCTGGATCGCTGTTCCCATTCGACTGTATTGAAGACGTCCTGTCCCTTGGTCGTAAATCGTCGTTGTACGTGCATCTCGTTCCCTGAGTCGCTCTGCCGGGACCAAACGTCCCGTGGCCATTGTTTCCGCTCCGACACACCCGTGACGGGGAGCTTCATGCTCCCGCTGTCAATCCACCTTCGGCAGGGTGAGTCCCTCTTGATCCTGATACTTTCCACTCTTGTCGGCGTAGCTCTGTTGACAGATCTGGTCGGCCTTCAGGAAGACCATCTGTGCGATTCCCTCGTTGGCATACACCTTTGCCGGCAGGGGGGTCGTGTTGCTGATCTCCAGCGTGACCTTGCCCCGCCATTCCGGTTCCAGCGGAGTGACGTTGACGATCAATCCGCAGCGTGCGTAGGTGCTCTTGCCCACGCAGACCACCATGACGTCGCGGGGGATGTCCATCCACTCGACGGTTTCGGCCAATGCGAAACTGTTGGGAGGAATGATCACGTGATCCCGGCCGGTCTCCTGGGTGTCCACGGTGATGAAGAGATCATCCGTGAACGCCTTCGGGTCGACGACCGAGATTCCACCGCTGGTGGTGTTCGTGAAGATCTTGAATCGAGTTCCCACCCGCACGTCGTACCCGTAACTGGAAACGCCGTACGAAACGGTATCCGGTCGGTGTTCGCTGGTGCTGAAGGGCTCGATCCCGATCAGTTTCTGGATTTGTGAATCGCACAGGACGGCCATGGTGGATTCATCTCCAGTCTGTGAACTGTTCGGCGGTTCTTGGTCCGCTTCCCGGTTCGACGAGCTTCTTCCCATGAAGCCCGAGTCCATTTCTTCCCCGCGACCGGGCCTTTCCCGATCACCCTCACCCCCCACAGTCGTTTCATCAGGCCCTTCAACATCTCAATCTCGTCTGGAGGGGGACACCAGACCCTTGATTTCAAGCCGAAATGGCTTGTGTTGAGGTCATCTTGGAGACCTGACCAGGAGGTTGATAGTGCCAAAAAGGGCCTTTATCGACGTCCTAGGGGTGCTATCGTACTACTACATGTTGGGTCTGCAACAAACGCCAACACACTATCTTGAGTTTTTGTCTGTAAATCTGTAAATACGTACAGATCGCCTGTTTATGCCCCTTAGAGGCCCTCAGGGGGTCTAGGGGCGGCTGGTGGACACCTTGTCGGAAGCGGTGGATGGCTGGGGGATGCAGCTTGCGGGGGGGCAAACCGGGGTGGGGCCATGGTCGAGAATCAAATCAAGAATACGATGGACCAGATGGAAGAATCGATGCAAGAACTGACACGTGATCTGACCGAAGCGCAGATCGAAGCCGTGACCACGACATCCGGACCGCTTCTGGTCCTCGCCGGCCCGGGCTCGGGCAAGACGACCGTCGTGACCCGACGCATCGCATGGCTGCTCGCGCAGGGCATCCCGTCCTGGCAGCTGCTTGCGTTGACGTTCACCAACAAGGCGGCCGGCGAGATGCGCGATCGTGTGCAGTCGCTGTTGTCGGAGACGGGACAGGATCAGCGTGGTCTGACGATCATGACGTTCCATGGCTTCTGCGCGCGGCTGCTCAGACAGCATGCCGAAGACGCGAACGTCTCTCCGAACTTCACCATCTACGACACGACCGATCGTCGCGCAGCGCTGAAGCAGGCGGTGCGCAATGCCGGTCTCGATTCAAGCAACTGGACGCCCGCGTCGGTCGGCGAGGCCATCAGCAACTGCAAGAACCAGCTGATGACGGCGGAGACGCATGATTCGGGATCGGGGGACTTCTACACGCGAAGCATCGGTCGCGTGTACAAGGAGTACCAGACGATCCTCACCCGCAACGATGCGGTGGACTTCGACGATCTGCTTCTGAAGGTCGCGTTGATGCTCCGGGACAACGAAGCGGTCCGGACGAGTCTTCAGGAACGCTTCCAGTACCTGATGATCGACGAGTACCAGGACACCAACCAGGCGCAGTTCGTCATCGCCTCCGCTCTGGTGGGACCGCAGCGGAACATCTGCGTGGTGGGGGATCCGGACCAGTCGATCTACGGCTGGCGGGGGGCCGACATCACCAACATCCTCGACTTCGAGGACCAGTTCCAGTCGGCGAAGGTGGTCTCCCTGGGGCGGAACTTCAGGAGCACCGGTCACATCGTCGATGCATCGGCGAATCTGATCCAACGGAACACGTCCCACCGGGAACGCACGCTGCACACGGAGCTCGGCGAGGGAGAGAAGGTCGCCGTCGCCGGTTCGGTCGACGAGCACGAGGAGGCGCAGGAGATCGTGCACGGATTCCGCCAGCGGTTCATCGAGGGGACGCCGTGGCGGGAGATGGCCGTGCTGTATCGAATCAACTCGATGAGCCGCGTGCTCGAGCAGAAGTTCCGCGACGCGCAGATTCCGTACGTGGTGGCACGTGGCACGGCGTTCTACGAACGGGCCGAGATCAAGGATGCGCTTTCCTATCTCCGGATGGTGGTCAATCCACGCGACGACGTCGCCATGCGTCGTGTGATCAACACGCCGCCTCGCGGCATCGGCAAGACCTCGCTCGATCGACTCGAGAAGCATGCGATCCTCAATCGACTCGGTCTCGGCGAGGCGCTGGATCAGGTCGAGGAGGTTCCGTCGTTGACGGCCCGGGCCCGGACTTCGATGAAGCGTTTCATCGAGATGGTGGCCCGGTGGCGATTCGATGCCGATGGCGGGAGCCTCGTTCTGGATCTGCCCGACTTCGTCTCCAAGGTCATCAAGGAGTCCGGTCTCGAGAAGGCCTTCCGGACGAGTTCCTCCGAGGAGGACATCGCCCGGCTCGAGAACCTCGACGAACTGGTCACCGCCGCTGCGGAATGGACGCCTCCCAGCGAGGATGAATCCGAGGAGGCCGAGCCGCTGACCATCCTCCAGCAGATCGCCGCCTGGCTCGAATCGATCGCCCTCGTGAGCGATGCCGACATGGTCGATCCGGAAAATGGAACGGTCACGCTGATGAGCCTGCACGCGGCGAAGGGCCTCGAGTTCGACGTCGTCGCCATCGCCGGACTCGAACAGGGGCTGCTGCCGCATTCACGTGCGCTGGAGGATGACGTCGAGCGTGAGGAGGAGCGTCGCCTCTTCTACGTCGGCATGACCAGGGCGCGTCGGATCCTGCGGCTCTCCTACGCCCACCGAAGGACGGTCCGGGGCATCACCGAGCGGACGATGGCGAGTCAGTTCCTCGATGAACTGCCAGCTGAATCGATGGATCGTCAGGACACCACGGATCCATGGGGGTCCACCGGCGTGAAGGGCGTCTCCGTGGCCGACTGGCAGGTGGGAGCCACGGTGCGGCATCCGACCTTCGGGCTCGGCATGATTCGTCGCGTCGTGCCTCGCCCCCGCGGCACCACCGCGACGATCGAGTTCGTCGAGTACGGGCACCGCACGCTGCTGGTGGCCCAGGCCAACCTCGAGATCGTCAGTCCCGATGAACATCCCTGGGAGGGGATCGACATCCCCATCTGAGGTTGAGATGCCGCATCCACTCTGGAGTTCCGAAGAGATCCGTTCGATCTGCCTCGAGCAGGGGTTCGCCCGCGCAGGAATCGCATCCGCCGATCCGACGACGCGTCGCGAAGAACTCGAGGCGTGGATCCGCGACGGTCGTCACGGAAGCATGGCGTGGATGGCAGAGCACCTGGACGTCCGCGCGGACCCCGGGGAACTGGTCGAGGGAGCCCGGTCCATCATCTGCGTGCTCGATCGGTACGCAGACGGAACTCCGGATGCGATCGAACCCGGATGGGGACGTGTCGCCCGCTACGCGCGGGGACGCGACTACCACGTGGTGATGAAGTCGCGGCTGCATGCCGTCTGCGATCGACTGAGAGAGCGTGCACCAGATCATGTGTTCAGGGCCTGCGTGGACACGGCACCGCTTCTGGAGCGTGAGGTCGCGGCCAGGGCCGGACTCGGCAGCATCGGCAAGCACACGCTGCTGATCGAACCGGGCCTCGGCAGCTGGCTGCTGATCGGGGCGATCGTGACCACGCTCGAACTGGATCGCACCGGACACGATGCGGATCATGACCCCTGCGGAACCTGCACGCGATGCATCGATGCATGTCCGACCGATGCGATCACGCCCTGGTCGCTCGACGCCCGCCGCTGCGTCAGCGCGATGACCATCGAGCACCGTCAGCCCATCGACGAGACGTTCCACGAGGGGATGGGGGACTGGATCTTCGGATGCGACATCTGCCAGGAGGTCTGTCCGCACAACGAACCCACCGCCCGGACCCGTGCGGCGATTCGACACGAATCACACGATGGTCCCGTCGAGGCGGAAGCGGGCGGGCGTCGGGAGGACGGGGCGGCGTTCCGGCTCCTGTCCGTACTGGGATGGGACGAGACCACCCGCCGCGCGGCCTTCAAGGGGTCGTCGATGAAGCGTGCGAAGCTCGAGATGATGCGACGCAATGCGGTGATCGCGGCCGGCAACAGCCTGCGTGAACACGACGATCCGCAGTTGCGAACGGCCGTCGAGGCTCTGACGGTCGAGGGGACGGATCCGATGGTCCGCGATGCGGCCCGGGCGGTTCTGGATTCATTGGACGAGGTCTGAGTCTCAGGGACGACCGGGGCCGCCGCCTCCGGGAGCCATGGCCTTGCCGATGGCCATGTCGACACCCATGCCGTTGGTGATCGTTCCGTCGAGCACCTGCTTGGTGACGGAGTTCATCGACTTGAT
>DEYK01000046.1 GCA_002364485.1 Phycisphaerales bacterium UBA3160 | reverse complement strand
ATTTCCCGTCAGCGTGTTGTTCGAAGCATTGCCGATCAGCCGGCTCGACTTCGTGCCGGTGAGTCTGGCGTCGACGTACCACCTGGACTTGGCCGTCCAGGGACGGGCGGGATCATGGGTCAGGGTGAACTCTCCTTCGAACTCCGGATCGATCAGCGCTTCGTAGCCGATCATCATCGAAGGCAGGAAGTCCTCCAGCAGCGATCGCCCGCGGGGATCCGTCCGATCGAGTTCCGCGCGGGTCTTGGCGATGTAGATTCCCCACATGCCGCCGGGGCGTTCGTCGAATGCCGACCAGAGCCCGTAGTAGGTGTCGAGCACCGAGGCGATGTACTCCTGGGCGAGACTGTCCTCCGCGGCGAGTTCGCGAATCCAGCTGCGTACTTCCGGATCGACGGGGATGGCCCACCTGCCGTCCTCGATGGCGGTGATCGCCTCCTTCTTCAGTTCGCGCTGGTATGCGGGGCAGGCGCCCGGCATGAACGTGCCGATGCCGGCGTCGTGGACGAGATGGAAGATCTCCTCGAACGCGGCATCCCGATGCTCCCAGTCGTTCTCCAGATACCACCGTGAGCCGTCGACCGGAGTCTCGTCCTCGTACAGGGGCTGGGCCGGCAGATCGGGCTCCCGTCCCTCCTCGTGGGCTCCTTCGGGCATCATCAGCATCGCGCCGTTGTCGGCCATCGCGTTGGCGATCGCCGATTTGTCCGATCCGAACCTTGAATCAGGAACGTCGGTGAGAAAGAACGTCAGAAGATTCCGGGCTCTCGCCACGGCGATGTCCCGGACGCCACCCTGGGCGATGATCCGGATCGCTCGTCCGTTCGGGGCCATGACTTCCGTGTACTTGGTGAATCCATTCCGTCCCCATGAAGCAGGGGCATCTTCGGGAAGTCGCCCGATGCCCAGTCGATCGGGGTCGGCCCGGACCGCAGGTGCGGCAGCAGGAGGGGGCGGCGTGAGAAGAAGCATCGCGATCAGGACGGGTTGAATCATGTCCACATGCTACGGCTTCGGGGTGGCGTCGCCCGCTTCTTCCTGAAATGATGGAGCCATGATCCGATTCGCTCCCATCGTCGCGCTGCTGATCCTTGCTTCCGTCCCTTCCGCCCGTGCGTCCGTCGACGTGTCGGATGCGAGGCTGGACGCCTCCCTCGAGATCGCAGGCCAGAACCGATCCCACATCGAGCGTGCCCTGAAGGAGGTGCCCGCCGATCAGCGGCGGGGAATGCGATGGTTGATCGCGCACATGCCGCCGCAGGATCTCCAGTCGCTCACGTCCGACTTCCTGCTCGTCAACTGCGATCAGGCGTACGAGGCATGGCGATCCGCTCCCTGGCACGACGAGATCGATGAAGCCCTGTTCGTCGACACCATTCTTCCGTATGCGAGTGTCAACGAACGAAGAGAGGACTGGCGAACCGGATTCCGGGAGCAGTTCAGTCCGCTGGTCGCCGATGCGGCTTCGCCCGGCGAGGCTGCGGCGATCCTCAACAACCGGGTGTTTCCCCAGGTCGGTGTGGTGTATTCGACGAAGCGTCCGAAGGCGGATCAGAGTCCGCATGAAAGCATCGATGCGGGGATGGCGTCGTGCACGGGATTGAGCGTGATTCTCGTCGACGCCTGCCGTTCGGTCGGCGTGCCCGCCAGATTCGTCGGGACACCGCTGTGGAGCGACGAAAGCGGCAATCATTCGTGGGTCGAGGTCTGGGACGACGGGGCATGGCATTTCACCGGTGCGGCGGAGCCGACCGGAATGGAGCTGGACAAGGCCTGGTTCACCGGCCGGGCCGCCACGGCGTTCCGGGAGGATCCGATGAATGCGATCTACGCCGTGACGTGGCAGGACAGTCCGATCAACTTTCCGATGAGTTGGCGTCTTCATGACACGTCCGTCGGGGGCATCGACGTCACCGATCGATACACCGTCGACCGGCAGCCCGTTCCGGAAGGAATGGCCAGGGTCCGATTCCGGGTGCTCGACGACGAAGCTCGCCGCATGCAGTCCGCCGTTCGTATCAGCGGTGCAGAGGTCGAGCCGCTCGAGTTCCTTTCCCGCGACGAGCGGTTCGATTCCAACGACCATGCCGAAGCGATGCTGCCGATCGGGGCGACCGTGTCGGCTGAATTCGGCGACGGCTCCAACGCGATGGAGTTCACGGTTGCGCGAGACGAACAGCTCGTCACGATGAAGATGCCGCGGCGGGACGAGTCCGAACCACTGACCCGGGAGCAGGCCCAAGAGGAGTCGAAGCGTCTTCGTTCCGAGCACGAAGAACGGATCCGACGCACGCGGCGGGCCGAGCACGACGCCCGAGTCCTGAAGATCGATGGTCACGAGATGCCGTTCTGGTACACGACCTACGGAGATGCTCCCGAGGGCGAACGCAGTCTGTACATCTCGATGCACGGTGGAGGCGGCGCTCCGGCCGAGGTCAACGACCAGCAGTGGGACAACCAGAAGAAGCTCTACACGCCGGAGGAGGGTGTCTATCTGGCACCCCGGGCTCCCACCAACACCTGGAATCTCTGGCATCAGGGGCACATCGACGCGTTCTACGATCGGCTCATCGAGAACATGATCGTCTTCGAGGGGGTCGATCCGAACCG
>DEYK01000008.1:32211-34886 GCA_002364485.1 Phycisphaerales bacterium UBA3160 | reverse complement strand
CGGCCGTTGCGGCCGTTCTGGGTGCCGGTGAACTCGGCCACCTTCTTGGCCTCGCTTCCGTACAGCGTCACCACGCTGCCCCAGTCCTCCTGGGGAATGCCCTTGCGCATGCCGTTGTCGATGATGCCGGTGAGGAACATCGACGGGAACCACGCCGGAATCACCGGCACCTCCACGACCTTCACCTTCGCGTCGGCCATGGAGAACCCGATCGTCCAGCGATCAAGATCGAACTGCGTGTTCTGCTCGTAGCCGACCATGAGAATGGCCGGAGCACCCGAGACGGCCGCCGGCAGATCCACCACGTCGTCGTGCAGCGACTTGCCCGAGACCACGGGGAAGGTTTCGCCGACTGGATTCCGATTCGGATACGACACGGTGCATGACGCCAGGCTGAGGATGACAGCGATCACGAAGAGGGCGAGAACGATCAGCAGGTACTTCTTCATGCAGACGAGGGTACCGCCTGAGCGGTACCCTCGCCAGAAGCTGATGGCAGGGGGGGTGGGATCAGTCCCAGTCCCCGATGCAGATCAGCAGGTCGTTGACGTTCACCAGCCGGTCGCCGTCGAGGTCCGGCATCGTCGCCTGGCCGCAGTCGTCGGTGTGCTGCTCGTTCCAGGCCGCGATCACTCCCAGCAGGTCGTTCACGCCCACGGAGCCGTCGCCGTCGACGTCGCCCGGGCGGGCCATGTCCAGCAGGGCGCTGTGTTCGAGGTTGAAGTCGACATCCAGCTGCAGGGCGATCTGGCCCGCGTCGTTGATGCCCACGACCGAGTAGAGATCCTGATCGCACAGGTCGAAGACGCGGTGCGACAGGTCCGTGAACGCCCCGTTGTTGTGAAGACCGCGTGAGAAGAAGAGCTGCCAGTTGTATTCGACATCGAGCCCGACGAAGAGTCCCATGCCCGAACCGTTGAAGCCGAAGCAGGAAAGCTGCAGCAGACTCGAAGGCAGTTCGATCTGCTCGAGGCCGGTCTCGGCGTGCCAGTTGGCCATCCGGGGCTCGGTTTCAAAGGGATCATCCGGGTCGGCGATGTGCCAGATGACCAGGGCCTGTCCGGCGTCGTTGGTCATCAGCTGCACTTCGTTGCCGCTGTCGATCGTGAAGATCTCCTGAAGTCCGCCGCCGGCGAGTTCGTACTGATGAAACGAGGTTTCCGATTCGGACGCTGTTTGGAGGACGACTCGGCCCGCATCGTCGATCGACAGGGCGTCATCCCCGGGAAGCAGCTGCAGCTCACCTTCGAACCAGTGGAACGCCCCCTCGGGCGTGGTGCCGACGATCTCGCCGGCCTCGTTCATGTCCGTCACTTCGACGCCGGTTCCGGTCATGACATCAAGCAGGCCGGATTCGGGGGCCCACTGAAAGGCCCGGTACACGCCCGAGCCCTGGGGGACCCGACCGGTGATCATGCCGGCCTCGTTGATCTTCAGGATCTGTGGGGTGAAGCCGCCCGATCCCAGGTCTCCGAGGTCGGTGAAGGTCGGAACCCCGTCGACGATCTCGAAGCGGACAAGCTGCTCGCTGCCGTTGCTGTAGCCGGCGGCGACGCCGGCGTCGTTGATCACCATCGGGTAGTACTGGGCCTCTCCGGTCTCGAAGAAGGTGTGGGTTGTCCCGTCGGTGATGAAACCCTTCTGGACCGACCACGATTCACCCGGCACGCTTGCGTAGCCGCACATCAGGCCGTCGCCGTTGAGCGCGGTGACCTTGAAGTCGTTGTAGTCGTCCTCTGAAAGCGTGTTCACCGTCCAGTGGGGGACAGGCGTCGAATCGGCCAGGGTGTATCCGGCCCCGGCGAGGGCGAGCAGGCTTCCGGCAACGGTGGTCGTGAGGGGTTTCATGGCGAGGTCTCTCATCTGGTCCTGTATCGGGCCCTCCTTCGGGGCCTCCACAAAGAGAGCGGCGGCGGCCGGCTTCGTGCGCCGCGATTCTCCAGACAACTCGATTGTCCTCGAAATCGCGGTCCGATTCCATGAAAAAGGCGATCCGGGATCGCCACTGGATATCAAATCCGGGGCATCGGAGAGCACTTTTTCAAATCCATGGTCCTACTATCTGGTACCAGATTCAAAGGAAGGTCCAATCATCATGCCGCACACCATGACCCAGTCCCGACCCGCCACCCTGGCCGAGCTCCGTGAATCGGGCTGGCGCAGCCGAAGCGTCAAATCCGAACTGCAGCACAACCTCGTCGCTGCCCTCAAGGAGCATCGCACGCTCTTTCCCGGAATCCTCGGCTACGAGGACACCGTGATTCCCGAGATCGTCAACGGCATTCTCGCCGGGCACGATCTGCTGTTTCTGGGTGAGAAGGGGCAGGCCAAGAGCAGGCTCATGCGTTGCCTCGTCGAGTTCCTCGACGAGTGGGTTCCCTATCTCGATCTGCCCGACTGTCCGGTCCATGAGGATCCGTTCGATCCGATCACCGGTCCCGGTAAGGCGATGATCGCCGACCACGACGAATCCGACGTGCCCATCGCCTGGTGGCATCGAAACGACCGCTACGCGGAGCGGCTCGCTCCCGGCACGAAGTTCGCCGACCTGATCGGCGAGATCGATCCCGCCAAGGTGCTTTCGGCCGGCGCCGGTCTGAACACCGAGGCGTCGCTCAGCTTCGGACTCATTCCCCGCATGCACCGGGGCATCTTCGCGATGAACGAACTTCCCG
>DEYK01000008.1:0-31896 GCA_002364485.1 Phycisphaerales bacterium UBA3160 | reverse complement strand
CTTCGCGATGAACGAACTTCCCGACCTCGATGATCTGGTGCAGGTCGGCCTCTTCAACATCCTCGAGGAACGCGACGTGCAGATCCGCGGCTACCCGGTGTCGTTCGACATCGACGTGTGCGTGCTCTTCAGCGCGAACCCCTCGACCTACAACCGTTCCGGCAAGGTCATTCCCCAGCTCAAGGACCGCATCGGCACGACCGTCGTGACGCACTATCCGCGTGAACGCGAACTCGGCATGCAGATCACCCACGAGCAGGCGGTCGAGGACGGCATCGCCGACCTGGATCACGACTTCCCCGTCCGGGTGCCGCGGTTCATGGCCGAGATCGTCGAGCAGATGTCGCTGCAGGCCCGCCGCAGCAAGTGGGTCGACCAGGATTCCGGCGTCTCCGCCCGGTTCAGCATCGCCAACTACAAGACCATGATCTCCAGCGCACGCCGGCGGGCGATCCTCCTCGCCCAGGAAGGCGAGCCGACTCCGGCGATCCCCCGCATCAGCGACCTTGCGCATTTCCACGGCTCGGCCATCGGCAAGCTCGAACTCGACATGATGGGCACCCACCAGATGACCGAAGCCCAGGTGCTCGATGCGATTCTGGCCGAGGCGATCTCGCACGTCTTCAACGAGTACGTCGACGAACACGGTCTCGAGGAGATCTCCGAACTCTTCGCCAAGGGCATCCGGATCGAAGTGGGGGACATGCTTCCGAGTTCGCACTACGCCGAACTGCTGAAGCAGGTGCCCCCGGCCTGGCACAAGGCCTTCGAGGTCAATCCGGCCGAGGACATCGCGGTGCGGGCCAGCTGCGTCGAGTTCGTGCTCGCCGGACTGTGGGCCACCGATCGCATCAGCCGCGGCGAGACCCACGGCAAGGTGCAGTATGTCCTCTGATGCCGGTGGTTCCGATCGCCCCGGAGGCGTCGTCCACAGCTACCTCGGGTACGACCCCGAGCAGTTTCCGCCGCCGCGCGCCCCGCAGGAAAGCGGCATGGCCGATGCGGCGTTCGAGCATCTGCTTCACCACGGCAACCGGCAGCCGTTGACCGAGGAGCAGCTGGCCAACGCCATCAAGCTCGATCCTTCGCAGATCGCCGGCCTGGGCCCGAGCATCGACTCGCTGATCGCGATGCTCGAGGAGCGAAGGCGGATCATCCTCGCGACCTACGAAGTCGACTCGGCGATGACCGAGGCCCGATCCGTCTTCACCGACGCGTTCGCGGTCCTGCACGACGAATCACCTCCCGATCTCCAGGAGCAGCTCGAGTTTCTCGCCCGCATGCAGTCGGTGCCCAAGCTCGAGGAGCTCTGGTACCGGGTCGAGCGGCAGGGCGGCACCATGGCCGGCCGGCTCATGCGGATCATCGGCGCACTGACCGACCGGCTGCAGATCGAGCAGCTCGACAACCGCTACGACTTCACCGGAAGGGAGTCGACCACTCCGGAGGAGGCCCTCGAGATCAAGGACGAGCTGGAGACGATCGATCGCCTGCTCAAGGAACTCCGCCGGGCCCGGGAGACGGCGCAGATCGGCATCATCGACATGGATGCGCTGCGGGAGTTCGTCGAGGATGCCGAGATCGACCAGCTCCGGGAGATGGAGTCCACCATTCGCGAACTGGTCCGCCAGCAGGCCGAAGCGGCCGGACTCGAGCAGACCGCCGACGGCTACCAGCTCGGTCCCAAGGCGCTTCGTTCGGTGCAGGGGACGCTGCTGGAGGAGATCTTCAGCGAACTGGACGCGTCGCGATCCGGTCGGCACACCGGTCCGATCGCGGGCGACGGCGCGGTCGAGATGGAACGGACCCGCCCGTACGAGTTCGGCGATTCCGGGGCGAACCTCAACCTGCCGCAGACGCTCGTCAATGCCGCCATCAGAAGCCGCGGCCGGGACGGCGGCTTCCAGGTCCGATCCGACGACATCGAGATCCACCAGACGCGGAACAACCCCAAGGCGGCCAGCGCACTGATCATGGACATGTCCGGGTCGATGCGTCACGGCGGCCAGTACATCGCCTGCAAGAAGATGGCCCTTGCGCTCGACGGTCTGATCCGCCGGGAGTATCCCGGTGACCATCTGTCGCTGATCGAGATGTACAGCTTCGCCAGGCAGCGGCACGTGTCGGAGCTGCCCGGGATGATGCCCAAGCCGGTCACCATCCACGACCCGTGGGTCCGGCTCCGCATCGACATGTCGGACCCCGAGGTGTCGGAGATGATGGTGCATCCGCACTTCACGAACATCCAGGCGTCGCTGGCCATGTCGCGGCGACTGCTCTCGGCGCAGGACACGCCCAACCGGCAGATCATGCTGATCACCGACGGGCTGCCCACCGCGCACTACGAGGGCGAGGAGCTCTTCCTGCTGTACCCGCCCGATCCGCTGACCGAGGAGGCGACGATGCGCGAGGCCAACCTCTGCGCACGCGAGGACATCACGATCAACATCTTCCTGGTGCCCAGCTGGAGCCAGAACTCCGAGGACATCGCCTTCGCCCATCGGCTCGCCGAATGCACCCGCGGACGGGTGTTCTTCACCGCGGGCGAGGATCTGGACCGGTTCGTGCTGTGGGACTACCTGCAGCAGAAGCGGCGGATCATCGGCTGAGTCCATGCGAAACGAGGGCACCGCGTTCGCGATGCCCTCGTCGAAGATGCTGCTGGAACGGTGACTCAGAAACCGACGCCGGACTTGGTTCCCTGCTTGGTCATGTCGACCGTCTTGGTCCACGCCTCGCGGCCGGTGTTGACGTTGGTGAGCGTCAGCCGGAAGGTGTAGGTGGTCTGACGGACGTTGCCCGCGGACCGCTTGATCTGGGTCACCTTGCCGGTGAGGGTGAAGTCGGGTTCGGCCGAGGCCTGGCCGGTGGTTCCGTTGAGGAACGCCTCGCGCTTGGCGATGCCCTGGGCCTCCTTCGATTCGGGGTTGTCGCCCCACGTCGTGATCACTTCCGCCTGACCGGAGTTCACGAGCTGCTCTCGCATCCGGTACAGCAGTTCACCGACGTCGAAGCGGCTGCTGGTGTCGTTGACGACCCGGTCCAGCACCAGTCTGGCCGGTTCATGCGGGGCGCGCTTGAGAATGCCCGTCTCCAGCAGCGACTCGAGCATGCCCGAGGCGGCGACCTGGATGTCCTGGATGTCGACCTCGCCGACACTGACGACCGATTCGGTGCCGCCGGTCTCGATGTATCTGGCCTTCTGTCCGCAGGCTCCCAGCAGGAGTGCGAATGCGATGAGGGTGCCGGTAAAGAGGGGGGTGCGCTTCATGGTCTTCTCCTTCATGATCCTCAGTCGGATCGGCGGATCTCCAGGCGGAAATCGGATGCGGTTTCGTTGGGAGCGATGGATCGGATGGTGCTTGCGCCGCCGGAGGGGATCGAGGCCGACTTCCAGGTCGACATCTGCGACGGAACGACGTTGCCGGCCGGGGAGAGCCAGCTGAACCGGTAGGCGAAGTTGCGCTGGGTGAACCCGTCGTTGGCCACGTCGACCTGGGCCTCGTAGGGCCCGCCGCGGGTCCGGAACATCCTGACGTCGGTGCTGTGCAGGAAGATGTCCGTCAGGACGTCGTTGACCTGCACGTTGACGTGCGACAGGCTGTCCTCGGCCGGGGCGGTGCGGGTGCTGACCGTGTTGACCGAGCCGCAGCCGGCCAGCAGGGTCGTCAGCATCAGGATGCCGGCGGCGTTGACGAAGGTTCTGCTTCTTCTTCCGTCCATTGGGTTCGTTCTCCGGTCAACTGGATGTTCATGATCGACGCACTGGTCGCGTTGACCGACGGGTGCGTCACGATGAGGATGTTGCATTCGCCGGGCGTCACCCGGGCCTGGCCCAGGTCGCGGCCGTCCACCACCAGATCGAGCGTGCCGTCGGCGGGGGTGGGGACCCTGGCGACCTCGATGGCCGCGGGCATGGTCCGCCACGATCGGGTGTCGGCCGAGGTCGACGCGGCCTGGTAGATGATGCCGGCGATCTGGCCGTAGGAGCCGGCCGACTCGCTCAGCGCCCAGGTCGCCGCGGCCTTGCCGGCCGACGAGACGATCTCCTGGGTGACGATGGTCGGCAGGCGTTCGTTGAACTCGCTGGCGACGATGCGGTCGTTGTCGGCGATCTCGAGGGTGGTGACCGTCTCGATGTCGCTGCCCTGGACCTGCAGCGTCTCGTGGTGGTTCCGGTTGTGCACCAGACGCGGGAACGCGGCCGAGACGTAGTTGACCTTGCCGACCGGGATCGGGATGTCGAGCCGCAACTCCTCCTTGTGAGGAGAACGACCGGGCAGGAAGTAGATCCAGGTGATCGGGGGCATCGCGGTGTTGGGGGGGCGGTCGGCCAGGGCCAGATCGGCCTCCAGCATGGGCATGGCGTCCGGGGACATGCCGGCGACCTCGTTCAGATCGGTCCGGGCGTTGGCCAGGTCGCCGACATCGGCGCCGCGGGCCAGCAGGAAGATGCCCCGGAGGTGACTCGGGAACGGGTTCCGGTAGGCGCCGTAGCCGCGGAGATCCTGCAGGTATGCGTAGTGGGACGCGACGCTCGAGGGCAGTGCGTTTCCGCGGTCGTCGTCGAGTTCGACCTCCTCCTCCTCGGCCTCTTCACGGGCAGCCTGCTGCTCGCGCTCGATCTCCTTGGCGTAGCGGCGTTCGGCGTCCTGCTGCCAGTCGTGGGCTCGGTTCAGTTCGATCCGCGCCGACTCCATGTCGTCGAGTTCCATGTAGTTGAGCGCCTGGAGGGTGCTCATGAGGATCCGCTCGTTGGGCGTCCCGCGATAGGTGGCCATCGTCTGGTTGACCGCGGTGGTGACCACGGCCTCCGAGACGGTGTCCTCGGCGTCGGTGTCCAGATACGGACGCACGTCCTGGTACGCGAGGTCGTAGAACGTGATGCTCGTCTCGATGTCGCCGGCGGCCTGGGCGGTGCGGCCGGCCTCGAGGTTGTAGACGACGCGATCGATGTCGTCGTTGCGGTTCGCGGTCGCGGCGGTGGTTCCCGACCGGGCCGCGCCGGAGTAGTCGCCCCGGTCCCAGTGCCGCGTGAGCACCTTGGCGTCCGATCGATACGCGCTCTGGCATCCCATCGAGACGAAGATCGTCGACAGGAGCAGGGCGGTCGCGAGATGGACGATGGTGCGCGGCATGGATCAGTCTTCGATGAGCTGGCCCCACAGCAGACGCGAGCCCACCGAGAGGTTCCTGACGTTGGAGGTGTCGAGCGTGATCCGCGAGTTTCGCATGAACTCGGCGAGGCCCTGGGCCTTCTCGAGTTCGACCGCGCGGAGGACGGCTCCGTTCTTGAGTCCCTCGATGAAGGCTGCGGTCTCCATCCACTGGCGGCGACCCTCCTCGGAGAGCTGCATCGGGATCACCAGCGACATGTCCTTGCGGGCGACCACGAAGCGATCGATCGTCTCGAGCATCGGCCGTTCGATCGTCAGACGGTGCTGTCCGGAGCTCATGGCGATCGGCCCCGGAGCGGAGCCGACGATGAAGCCGTCGACCATCACCGTGGCGTTCATCGGACTCAACCGGTACTGGTTGGCGGTCACCACCCAGTCGCCGTTCTCGTTCTCGACGATCTCGGGAATGCTCAGATCGGCCAGCACGATCGAGATGTCGACCTCGACCATGTCCGCCTCGCCGCCTTCGGCGGCAAGTCGCTGCGAGTTCATCGCGGCGGCCACGCCGTCGCCGATCAGGCGGGCGTCGTCCTTCATCAACTGGTTCAAGGGGTCGTAGTCGCGACGGAGCGTTTCGGACTGCTGGATGCCGGTGCGGGCGCTGGCCATGTCCGATGCAAGCGTGCCGCCGTCGGAACCGAGCAGGCTCCAGGCGACGTCCAGCATGTAGAAGGTCGTCACGCGATCGACGCCCAGGTCGTCGTCCCTGAACTCGCGGGTGTCGGTGTCGTAGCTGGCGATGGAGACCACGAGGAGCCCGTCGGCCCCGAGGGTCGAGGCAAGGCTGCTCGCCGAGGCCTCGTCCGAGAGCAGACGTTCGGCCGCGGTGTTCATCGGATCGCCGGTGCCGCGATTGGCGCCGGAGCCGGCCATGTCGCTGACGGCGTTGAGCACGATCGATCGACTGATGAGTTCGACGCCCGATCCGTTCAGCTGCGACGTCACCTGGTCCTCGAGCATCCTGACCGTGTCGTCGGAGACGTTCGATGCGTTGTTGCGTACGAAGATGGCCATCTTGCGCATGGCGGCAGGGGCATCGGTTCCGGTTGCGTTCCGGACGCCGCGATCCGTCCGGTCACCGCCGCGGTCGCGGGGGGGCGTTCCGGCGGCTCTGGTGCTGCCGCCGCTTCGAGGGGCCGAACCGGTGGGGCGGCCGTCGGGATCGACGTGATCGGGCAGTCCGCCGAGGCTCGGCCGCATGATGCTGCCCTTCTCGATGCCGTAGTCCTCGATGACTCTCGCCTTGGAGAACTTCTCGCCCGCATCGGTGACGCGGGCCCAGCCGATGCTGATCTCCTCGGCGCCGAGGGATTCGCCGGTGTCCGGATCGATCAGTTCCTCGCCGGGTGCGAAGACTTCCCAGACCTCTCCCGACTGCACACCGCTCGCAGCGGTGCGGTTGAAGGTGATCACGCCCATGGTGTAGGCCATCACCCGGGGGGGACTCAGCGTGTTGGTGATCGCGTTGGCGGCCTGCCGGGCGAACATCGTGGTCACATCGCCAAGGAGCATGTTGGTCTTGCGTCCCTGCTCGGTGGCACCGGGCAGGATCTCGTTGACCGTCGACTTGTCGAGCCGCACGTTGGTGGCCCCCAGCATGGTGCCGGTCGTGGTGTCGTAGATCCTCACGACCGCCTGCAGCTGGATGGTGCGTCGTTCGGCGTCGGTGGATCCGAACTGGCCTTCGAGCTTCGCTCGAGCGGTGATGTCCTGGAAGTTGTCGATGGAGACGGTCGCAACGTACTTGACGCCGGCCAGTTCGAACTGCCGGGCGGTCTGGGGGTCGGCCGGATTCACCAGGCCGGAGGCGGCGAGGTCCTGTTCCTTGAGGATCGCATTCAGATCGCTGCGGGCGACCATGTCGAACTTGCTGGTGTTCATGAAGGAGACGCCCAGCTGGCCGTCGCTTCCCTCGATGATCTGGTTCAGAGTGGAACTGTCGCCGTCGGCTCTCGCCTGCTGCTTCACCGCGTCGGTGGCCGTGATCTTGGTGATCGCAAGGCGGGGCTTCGAGTTCTGGCTCGCGTGTGCCGACATCGTGGATGCCAAAAGGCCGGCGGCGATGGCGCATCCGAGTGCGCAGCGTCGAACAAGGGTGAGGGGGGCGATTTGCATGATCGGTTCCTTCCAGGCTGGCAGTGGTTGCCGCTTCTCTTGCGGGGTGCCGGCTCATTCTCATGATACGACAAGTGTCGTACCACAGGGTCTGAACGGCCAAATGGCAGTTGGGGCTCTCGTTGCGTCCAGTGAAGATGGACGAGACGGTGAATCAGCCGTACAGCAGCAGCATCCAGACGGCGATGACTGCACGACCCGTCCAGGCTGCGGTTCGCAGCCAGTTCGTGGCGACGAGTCTGCGGTAGGCAGGTTCGTCCCAGCCTTGTTCGAGTTTCCAGTGGCAGGGGACCTGCAGGACGAGCGTCGAGATCCACAGCACGAAGACGAGTCCCATGCCGATCCACGCAAGCAGCGGGCCGGGAGCGGGCATGTCGAGAAAGAGGAGCCAGGCCGCGGCGGCGACTTCAAGCAGCATCAGCGGTCCGACGACGTAGGTGATCCGCCGCATGTGGGCCTGCTGGTACTCGATGAACTGTTCGCGATCGACGAAGATCTGCAGCGGGTAGTGGGCCAGCTGCACCAGCCAGATCGCACCGAACATGCCGATCGATCCGACAGCCTGGGTCAGCAGCGCGATGTCGAGTTGCGTGGTGTCGGGCACGGATTCATTCCCCTTCGGGAGCAGGTGCGTCCTTGACGCCTCGAAGCTTCTCGCTCGTCCACTGCACGACCATGTAGAGCATGGGGACTGCGAGGAGACTGATGACCGTGGCCACGAGCATGCCGCCGAAGACGGTGGTGCCCATCACCTTGCGGCTCTCGGCGCCGGCTCCGACCGCGATCAGCAGGGGGATCACGCCGAGGATGAAGCTGAATGCGGTCATCAGGACCGCCCGGAAGCGGAGTTTCGCGGCATCGATGGCCGCTTCCTTGATCGATGCGCCGCTCGCCCGCCGTTCACGGGCGAACTCGACGATGAGGATCGCGCTCTTGGCGGCAAGGCCGATCAGCAGCACGATCCCGATCTGCGTATAGAGGTTGTTGTCCATGTCCCGGACCATCAGCGCGGCCACCGCTCCCAGCAGGGCGGTCGGTACCGCGAAGCAGACCGAAATCGGAATCGACCAGCTCTCGTACTGGGCGGCAAGCACCAGATACACGAGCAGGATGGCGAACATGAAGATGCCGATCGGCGATCCGGACGACTGCTGCTGGAAGGCGATCTCCGTCCATTCGTACTTCATCGAGGAGGGAAGGAGTCGATCGGCCATGCCCTCCATGACTTCGATCGAGTCGCCGGAGGTGAACCCGGGGGCGGGTCGGGCGACGATCTTGGCCGCGGGATAGACGTTGTGCCGGTAGACCGTCTGCGGTCCCAGGACCTCGCGGACATCCACGAACGCACCGAGCGGGACCATCTTCCCGTCCCGCGACTGCACCTGCAGACGAGCGATGTCCTCGGGCTGGTTGCGGAATCGACCTTCGGCCTGGGCCTTCACCTGGAAGGTCCGGCCGAGGTAGGTGAAGTCGTTGACGTAGGCGGAGCCGAGGTAGGTCTGCAGCGTCCTGAAGACGCTGTCGAGGCTGACGTTCTTGGAGATGGCCTGATCGCGATCGATGTCGACGAAGAGCTGCGGAACGTTCGCCCGGAAGCCCGAGTAGAAGTTGGAGAGCGAGGTCTGCGTCCGCCCGTCGTCGACCATGTTGTTGGCGACGGCCTCCAGCATCGACAGTCCGGCGCCGCCGGTGTCCTGGATCTGCATGGCAAGGCCGCCCGAGGTGCCGAGACCCGGCAGCGACGGCATGGCGAACGCCATCACGATGCCTTCCTGGATCTGGGAGAACTCACGGTTGAGCGATCCGATGATCGCCGACTGCGAGACATCGGGTTCGGTCCGGTCGTCCCAGTTCTCGAACATGACCAGGATGGTCGCTCCGTTGGAGGCTCCCGATCCGTTCATCAGCGAGTAGCCGGTGATGTTGATGACCTCCTCGACGCCCGGAGTCGCCATGGCGATATCGGTCACTCGATTGGAGACGGCGGCGGTGCGTTCCAGCGCGGCGGCGTCCGGAAGCTGCACGTTCACCAGGCACCAGCCCTCGTCCTCCTGCGGTACGAAGCCGGTGGGAAGCTGGCCGAAGCCGTACACCGAGACGAGGACGATGCCCACGAAGGCGATCACCCCGACGACGGCGAGCCGGAGCAGCGTCTTGACCAGGAACGTGTAGACCCGGGTGGTGGAATCGAGCGCGCCGTTGAACCATCTCCAGACGATGAACTGCTTCTTCTTCGAGGAGGGGCGGAGCAGGATGCCGGCGAGAGCCGGGCTCATCGTCAGGGCGTTGATGCTGCTGAAGACGGTGGCGATCGCGATCGTCAGGGCGAACTGCTGGAAGAGCTGGCCGGCGATGCCGGGCATGAACGCCGTCGGCACGAAGACCGCCAGCAGCACGAGCGTGGTGGCGATGACGGGACCGCTGACCTCCTTCATCGAACGAAGCGCGGCCTCCTTCGGTGTGCATCCGTCCTCGTCCAGGTGGCGGGTGACGTTCTCGACGACCACGATCGCATCGTCGACGACGATGCCGATCGCCAGCACGAGTCCGAACAACGATATCTGGTTGATCGAGAATCCGAACACGAGCATCACCGCGAAGGTGCCGATCAGCGACACCGGAATGGTGACGGCCGGAATCAACGTCGCGCGGAAGTTCTGCAGGAAGACGTAGACCGTCAGGATGACCAGCAGCACGGTGATCATGAGGGTGATCACGACTTCCTTGATCGAAGCGCGGATGACATCGGTCGAGTCGTAGCTGATCGAGTAGTCGAGTCCCTCGGGGAATCCGGAGGACAGGTCCACCAGGGTCTTCTTGATTCCGTCGACCACCTCGATGGCGTTCGCGCCGGGGAGCTGGTAGACGGCGATGACCGCGCACGGCTCGCCGTTGTAGCTCGAGATCATCTTGTAGTTGCTCGAGCCCTGTTCGACCCGGGCGACGTCGCCGAGCCGGACCACGGTGCCGTCGTTGCCGATCTTGATGACGATGTCGGAGAACTCGTCGGGGGTCAGCAGCCGTCCCTTGGTGGTGACGCTGTACTGGAACGCCTGGCCGGCCGGCACCGGGGGCTGTCCGATCTGGCCCGCGGCGACCTCGACGTTCTGTTCCCTGACCGCCTGCAGGACCTGGTCGATCGACAGGCCCAGGCCGACGATCCGGTCCGGATCGAGCCAGATGCGCATGCCGTAGTCGCCGACGCCGAAGATCGTGACGTCGCCGACGCCGGTGACCCGTTTGATCGGGTCGGTCAGCTGCAGCGTCGCGAAGTTCTGCAGAAAGAGCGCATCGAGCTTCTCGCCCGGCGAGTAGATGGAGATGAAGAGCGTCGTCTCGCTCGACTTCTTCTTGGTCTCGACGCCCTGTCGCTTGACGTCCTCGGGAAGCCCCGGCTCGGCCGCGGCGACCCGGTTCTGCACCAGCACGGTGGCCATGTCGAGATCGGTTCCGATCTCGAACACGATGCTGAGATTCATCGTGCCGTCGTCGCTGCTCGTGCTCGTCATGTAGAGCATGTTCTCGACGCCGTTGACCTGCTCCTCGATGGGGGCGGCGACGGTCTCGGCGATGGTGGTCGCGTTGGCGCCGGGATAGACGGCTTCGACGTTGATCGTGGGCGGCGCGATCTGCGGATATCGCGCGATCGGAAGCTTGCCGATCGACACCACGCCCAGCAGGACGATGGTGATCGAGATCACCGAGGCGAAGATCGGGCGTTCGATGAAGATGCGGCTGAACATGAAGCGACCCCGGTCAGGAACCGGCCTGGACGGCCTGGACGGGATTGCCGGGCTGGGCCCGCTGCAGTCCGTTGACGATCACCCGTTCACTCGAGTCGAGTCCGGACGCGATCACGCGGTCCTTTCCGTCCTTGGCTCCGAGTTCGACGTCGCGACGCTGGACGATTCCCTTCTCATCGACGACGAGGGCGTAGGAGCCGACCACGTCCCGTTGCAGGGCGATCTCCGGTACGAGCACCGATTCGGCGGTCGTCATCGGGATCATCACCCTCACGAAGAGTCCGGGGACCAGCACGTGGCGTTCGTTGGGGAAGGTCGCTCGGATCTTCATGGTTCCGGTGCGGGCATCGACGGTGTTGTCGACGAAGTCGAGCAGGCCGGTCTCCTCGAACCTGCTGCCGTCGGTGAGTTCCAGTTCGACGACGATGTCTTCACGCCGCCGCTCGTGGCCCTCGTCGCGTTCCCGCTTGATCATCCGGACGAGATCGCGTTCGTTGACCTCGAAGTAGACGCGGATCGGTTCGAGTTCGATGAGGGTGGTCAGGAGCGTCTCGTTCGCATTGACGAGGTTGCCCTGGCTGACCAGGTTGCGGGAGAGCCGGCCACCCATGGCGGCCTGGATCTCGGTGTACCCCAGATCGAGTCGCGCCTTGTCGAGTTCCGCGTTGGCCTTGTCCACCGCGGCGAGCGTGCCGTCGTAGCGGGCCTGCGTCTCCAGGAGTTCGACCTGGCTGCCCGCACCGCGCTGAATCGCGTCGGTCAGTCGCTCCAGCAGCGCCTTCTGCAGATCGCGTTCCGCGGTCGAGCTCCGAAGGGAGGCGGTTGCGGCGTTCAGGGCCGCGATGAACGGTTCCTGATCGATCACGTACAGGAGGTCGCCCGCCTCGACGCGGTCACCGTCGGTGTATTCGACCGACTTGAGGAAGCCGCTGACTCGACTGCGGACGTCGACCGTTTCGAGCGGCGCGGTCTGCCCGGTGAACGTCATGTACGACGTCACGTCCCGGACCATCGGTTCGGAGACGGTCACGGTCGGTGGTGGTGGGGGTACGAACTCGTTGGACGGGCCACAACCCACCTGAAGCAGGAGGAGGGCGACCAGAGTCGGGATGAGGTGCTTGATCTGCATTGGGGGCATCATACCCCCGGAGCAGTGCGTCCACTACCGGCAGGATCCCCAGCTGGCGATGACGGCCAGCAGATCGGTCACATTCACATTCGAATCTCCATCGAGATCGGCCGTGCATTCGACGCTGCAGCCCCATTGTTCGAGCACACTCAGGAGATCGACCACGTCGACCGTGAGATCGCCGTTGGTGTCGCCCTGGCATTGGCATTCGTCTGGCACACCGTTGTCGTCGGCATCGTTGCTGCCTCCGCCATCGATGTCGGTGGCGTCGGGCAGGCCGTTTCCATTGCAGTCGGGAGCCGTATCCAGCGTCAGGCAGATCTGCTGGACGGTTCCGGCATCGATGAAGGAGTGGTCGACGATCTCGATCGTCCAGATTCCCGAGGGGTCGGTTCCCACGAATGCGTCCATGGATTGCAGGGGAGCGAGCGATCCGGTCAGGACCGGAGTCGACGTGAGCGAGCAGGTGGCTTCGGCGTCCGAGGAGGCGCCGTCGTCGAACGTGCAGTCCAGATCGTCGCCGCCGCAACCCCAGGGGCCGAGGCCGCCGACGTCGGGAATGCCGGGTCGATCAAGCAGCAGGGCGGTGGTTCCATCGGGTGCGGTCAGTCGCAGCGAGAGATCGCCGACCCAGGGATGGTCGATCGACGTCCGCAGCGTGATGCCGGCGATGATGTCGTCCGAACCGGGGACGTCGATGCTCCACACGGTCGAGGACGAACCGTCGGGAATGTTCGCGGACCCGGTACCGCAGTGGTCCTGGGCCGTCGCCGCGGCGGCGACGAGTACGAGTGGAATGATTGCCAGGCGGATCATCGAGCGCCCTCCGAGTCCATTTCATCGTTTCGATTGGTGTCGAGCGTCTGTGCGGGATCGGCCATGCCCTGGATGTGGCACCAGCCCTCCTTGGTTCCCATGTCGTTGGTCCCGTTCAAGTGGGCTCCCGACACCTCAACGACGCCATCCTCCGGATCGGAGAGCAGCAGATCGCTGCCGATGTTGCAGTAGTCGTAGAACCAGCCGTCCTCGAACGTCGTCGACCACACCCACGTGCTGGCCCGGGCCCAACTGGGGATGAACGACGCCCACTGGGCGGCCCCGTCGTAGGTCATGTCGTAGTTCGACCCGCACTGGATGCCGAAGATCGCTCCGAGATCGGCGATGCTGCCCGCCAACGGGGTGCCCTGCAGCGGCGTGCCGAGGGCCTGGACCTTTCGAATTCCCGTCGACCAGTCCAGCCCGCTCCAGTAGAAGGTGTACAGATGGAGTCCGGCGTTGCCACCCTGGCTGTGCGCGACGATCGAGTAGCTCTTGTACTGGTTGCCGAAGGATCGGATGTCCAGTGCGAACTGATCGTGACTGAAGTTCTGGGAAAGGTTCTCGTACTCGGTGAAGTCGCCGGTGAACTGGTTCAGCGGCCAGGCGTCGCCGTCCTCGCAGTAGCCATGGACGAGCATCAGGTTGTGTCCCCCGGGCTGGGCGGATCGCAGGGGGGGAGCGGATTCATGCATCGTCCGCGAGGTGACGAACCGGTCCGGGCCCAGCACGCCCATATGCATCCGATCGGTACGCAGGCCGGAGGCACGCGTCGCGGGAATGACCACTCCCTCGAGCGGGAGTCGATCGAGTCTGGTCAGCGCGACGAAGGTGTCCACGTCGGCGAGACGAAGGGATCGGATCTCGACGGTGTCGGCATCGCATCCGTGCAGCCAGTCGGCATCGAGCACGAGGCTGACCGAGCCGTCGTCGATCGGGGTGATTCCGCCGATCCAGCATCGTGGCCGGTGTCCGTCGGACGAGGTGGCCCAGATCTCCGCTCCGGCGAGCACGCGATCCCGATCCGGTTGCCCGGCGAGTCCGAGTTCGATCCGCCGCCTCGAGGCGTCCATGGGTTCGACCTTGGCGGTTCCGCTGAGGACGGGGGCGTCGTGCTCGACCGCGATCGGCAGCGTCGCGGTCCGATGAAGGAGTCCGCCCACGCCATCGTCGATGGTCGCGTCGATGATGACCGTATGGATGCCCGCGTCCATCGAATGGAGCTGCAGGCGGTTGCTGCGTGCGGCCAGGCCGCTCGATGTCCCGTCCTCGTGCAGGAGCCGGGCGGACATCGACAGCATCGTCGCGCCGGCGGCGGTGGCGTTGCTCATCGCGACGTCTCCGTTGATGGAGATGTCATCGGGGAACGAGCATCCGGCGTGGACGGTCACCGTGTCGCCGGCGAGATTCGAATAGTCGTCGAGCCATGCCCGCAGACGGATCGGGGATCCGTCCTCGACGAGCAGCGTCATGGATCGATCGCGTTCACCGCCGCGGACGTTGACGGTCCAGACGCCCGGTTCCGGGTCGCGGATGTCCAGTCGCTGGGCGGTCGCATCGCCGCCGGGAACCATGGAGCCGCGTCGGATCTTCGAGATCGTTCCGTCTCCGGAGTGGCTTGCACCGCCGGGCGCGATCGCTTCGATGGTCCAGGTCTCCGAGCCCGTTCCCGCGGAAAGCAGTTTCAGCATGCCGCCTCGGGGAACCTCGATTCGAATGGTCGCGAGCCCGTCGACGAAGATCGCCTCGTGGACTGAATGATGGGATCGGGTTCCGTGCTCGCGTGGATCGGGTTCGACGAGCCAGCCGCGATCGAGATCCGAAGGGGGCGCACCGAGATGCTTCACCGGGACGTCCGTGGTGCCTGCGAGCAGTGACAGAATGAAGCATGTAGCCAGCATCGGGTGTCTCCACCCCTACCCCACGCTCAGTATATAGAAAGCAGGCCGACTTGATGCAGTAAATCGGATGAGTCGAACAGAGCGAAGCGGAAATGACACCGGCTGCGTCGGAGGATCGGGATTTCAGTCTGGGGTTGTATAGTGCTCTGATCAAATTGCCGTTCGCCGCCTGCCGGTGGACGATTTCGTTCGGCTTCATGCCCCATGTAGGATTCCACCCCAATGCATCCACGCCTCATGATCGGACTCGTCGCAGCCCTGCTGTTCACCACCGCCGGAAGCGCCTACCTCGTCGCCGAGCGGGCGGATGCCGGTGATTCGATGCCCGCGGCTTCCGCCGAGATGAAGTGGCTCGAACGCATCGTCGGCGAATTCGAGGTCCACGCCCACGTACTGATGATGAAGGGGCCCGATGCGAAGAGCACGCTTCGAGCCGTCGTCAAGCCGATCATGGGTGGTCGATTCATTCAGGAGCACATGACCGGAATGATCGCCGGTTCCGAGTTCGAATCCATGGCGATCATGGGCTACAACGAGTACGCGAAGCACTACTTCTCCACGGCGGTCGACACCAACACTCCCGGCAGCATCAACATCAAGGGGATGCGTGAAGGCGACATGATCAAGTGGGAGTCCGTCTCGATCGATGTGAAGACGGGGAAGCCCGTACGGACCCGTGGTATCGAACGGATTTCGGACGACGGTGAAAGGACGATCAAGCTCGCCGTGGTGATGCCCGACGGCGGCCAGATCCCCTTCATCGAAATGCGATATGTTCCGATCAAGGACGACTCGGCCGAGTGATCGCCGCAAGGCGGTTCAGCTTCGGCGCGAGGACCTGCATCCGATGTGCACGCCGATCCATACGGCCGCGAGCCCGAGGACGACCGAGCCGACCACGCTCAGGATCGCGTTGAGCATCTGAGCGGGGTCGTCTTCGAGCAGTTGCACGGTGAGCAGGCAGAATGCACTGAACGTGGTGTAGGCGCCGAGGAATCCGGTGATCAGCAGGGCGGATGCCAGCTGCAATGCGATGTCGAACCGCAGCAGGTCGACCGCCGGGAGGGTTGGATCTCCGTCGGGCCACCAGGAGCGATCTTCGAGATGCTTCGAATGGGGAAGTTGGGAAAGACGGCTGCTCCCTCTGCGGTTGAGCGAGCCCTCGAGCCGGCCGAACACGAAGCCGATGACCAGTGAGCCGAGCACGTTCACGATCGCCAGCGATACGAACGCCGGAAGTCCGACCACGCCATGCATCAGGGACATCGTGCCTTCTCTGGCGAGGGCTCCGAAGCCGCCGCCGATGGCGATGCAGAAGAGGATGGAGGTCAGTCGCATCATGCCAGCACGCCTCCGAGCGAGAGTCCGCCCCAGGCGGCGAGCGTCGCGAAGAGCACGCTTGCCACGATGTTGAAACCGAGCTTCGCCGGTTGCCGGTAGAACAGGAACAGGTTGTCGAGGCTGAACGTGCTGAAGGTGGTGAACCCGCCGCAGAAGCCTACGACGACCAGTCCGATGGCCATGCCGAGGTCCTGGGTGTCCTTGAAGTGATCCAGCGCCGAGAGGCTCTTCGTATGCTTGTCGATGTATTCAAGACCGGTGAGCCATCCGAAGCTGAGTCCGATCAGGAAGCTTCCGAGGATGTTCACGAAGAAGATCGCCATCCAGCCCGGCAGACGGGTCCATCGTTCCGCGGCCTTCTGGCAGCCGAATCGAGACAACGCACCCACGGCGCCGCCGAGCATCACAAGCAGCATTCCCGCAACGATGTTCATCGTCCCTCGGCTCCCGGGGGGGGGAGGTCGATGGTGGGCAGGGGAAACGCCTCGTTGGCCTGATGTTCGAAGGCAAGGATGCGTTTCATGTCGGCGACGATCTCAGGATGCCGGTCGGCGACGTCGGTCGTTTCGCCGGGATCGGTCTGGAGATCGTAGAGCACGATGTCCTCGTCTCCCTGCTTCAGTTTCAGCCGCAGGCCCTTCCATCTTCCCTTGCGGACGGCCTGCTTGTTGATGTACTCCCAGTAGAGGTGCTCGCGATCCACGGTGTCGCTTCGGCCGGTGAGAACGGGCATCAGATCACGGCCGTCGTGACCGGCGGGGGCATCGACTCCGGCCGCCGCGCACAGCGTCGGCAGATGATCCTGGAAGGAGGAGGGGACGTCCGAGGTCGAACCGGCCGGGATCCGCCCCGGCCATCTCGCGATCATCGGTACGCGGATGCCGCCTTCGTAGAGGCTTCCCTTGAGGCCTCGCCATGGTCCCGTCGAGTCGAAGAACTCGGCGTCGACGCCGCCGGCCCAGGTCGTTCCGTTGTCGCTGGTGACGATGACGATCGTGTCGTCGGCAATGCCTTCCTGTTCGAGAGCGTCCATGAGCTGCCCGATCTCGCGATCGAGCCGGCTGATCATGCCCGCATAGGCGGCATTGGGTCTGGCGTGGGGAAGGTAGCCCTTCTGTCCGAGATAGTGTTCGGTGTCCCACTCGTGGGGGTAGGCGTCGGTCTCCTCGTCGGGAACCTGGATCGCGACGTGGGGGATGAGGCTCGGGTAGTAGAGGAAGAACGGCCGGTCGGCATGTTCGTGGATGAACTCGACGGCGGCGTCACGCATCACGTCGCACGAATAGGTGCCCGAGGACCAGCGTTCGGTGTAGTCGGATTCCGATTCCAGCGGCTCGGCGATCTTCTCGTGCCCGTTGTGGTACGGATTGCCGAGCGGAAGCTTCTCCTGATTCCTCCACAAGTGGGTCGGATAGAAGTTGTGGGCCTTGCGCTGGCAGAGGTAGCCGACGAACTCGTCGAAGCCCTGCCGATTCGGATGCCCTTCGGTCTCGGGACCACCGAGTCCCCATTTTCCGTAGCAACCAGTGGCGTATCCGGCCCGCTTGAGGGCCTCGGCGATGGTGACCTCCTCGTCGGGAAGGGGGTACTGGCCTTCGGGGTCATCCTCGCCCCAGCCGCCGTTCTCCGAATTCGCACGTACCGCGGAGTGTCCGGTGTGCTTTCCCGTCATCAGAACGCATCTGGACGGTGCGCACACGGTGCTTCCCGAGTAGTGATCGGTGAAGCGGATCCCCTCCTCGGCGAGGCGATCGATGTTCGGAGTCCGGATCTTCTTCTGGCCATACGCGCCGACCTCGTTCCACCCCAGGTCGTCGGCCATGATGAGCACCACGTTCGGTGGACGGCTTTGCACCGGTTGGGCACTGAGCATCGCGATCGTGACGATCAAGGTTGAGATCATGGGCATACCGTACACCGAAACCGTTCGACGATTTGCCTCGGGGGGTTCAGCAATCGGTCGATCTGGGAATGCTGATTCGGGTGACGAGTCCGTCTTGCTGGAAGTCCAGTTCGATCTCGCCTCTGAGTTCGTAGTTGACGAATCCGTTGACCAGTCCGAGGCCGACGCCCTGTTTCGGTTCGGTGGCGATGGGCGGACCTCCGGTTTCGGTCCATTGCATGCGGATCATGTCGTCATCGACCGTCCAGCCGATGGAAACGCTTCCCGACTTCTTCGACC
Organism: Phycisphaerales bacterium UBA3160; assembly: GCA_002364485.1. Classification (GTDB taxonomy): domain Bacteria; phylum Planctomycetota; class Phycisphaerae; order Phycisphaerales; family SM1A02; genus UBA854. Next base: position 13,492 of record DEYK01000008.1, on the reverse strand, counting down.
AGGCGCCGTACTTGAGGGCGTTCATGCCCATCTCGTGCATCGCCATCGAGAGGGGGCCGGCCTGGTGCGTGTCGATGGTCGCGTTCGGGCCCTCGACTTCGAGGATCCGGACGTCACGCTGAGTGAAGCCTCCGAGGACGGTCAGGATCAGCGTCGACAGGTTGACCTTCTTCCATCCCGTGGTTGCGAGCAGTTCATGAGCCATCGCCATGGCATGCACTCTGCCTTCGAGTTGGTCCGTGAACTGTTCGACATGGTCGACGTCGCCCTTGGTGAGCGATACCAGCGCCAGAATCGCGGACAGGGTGTTCTTCACCCGGTGGTCGAGTTCCTGCGTGAGCAGTCGCTGTCTCTTGATGGATCCTCTCAGTTCATCGAGTGTCACATCCCGGGCCCGGATGGCGAAGAGGAAGTCGGTGATCGGATCGTGGGCTGCGAAGTCGTTGATGAGCAGCCCGAGTCGCTCGATGTCCTCCGCCTTGTTCATCAGAGGTGAGGAGGTGAAGAGGAATCCATTTCCGCCTTCGAGTCGATGGAAGGCGCCCCGAAGCTGGACCGGATGGTCGTTGGGCTGCACGAGCACGAGGCGTCCATCGATCTTTCCGATCGCCTCGCTGGACGAGGCTTCATCGTGCGGGCGTGCGATGGTGAAGCGGTCGAAGAACGATTCTCCGACTTGGATCCCCGAAATCATCTTGGCGAGCGCGGGGCCGACCGAGGCGATCTTCAGGTCGTCATCGAGGATCACGTGGAATGGAAGAGCCGCATCGAGATCGCCAAACGAGATGTGCGGCTCGATCATGGATCAGGTCCATTTCAGATGGAAGATCGACGCGCCGGTCTGTTCGGACTTCGATTCGTCCTGGATGATTTCAAGAGTGAGCTCGAAGCGTTCCGCGAGTCCGTGGAGCAGGCCGATGACCAGATCCTCGAGGCCCTCCCGTTCCGATATGTAGTGCAGGTCGAGGGAGTGCTCGGTCATGTTGTGGCATTCGAACGAAGGAGGCACGAAGTCGGGGAACATCGTGCCGACCCGCGTGTGCATCAGATCGAGATTCTGGAGGAACTCGGGAAACGTCTTGCCGGCCGAATCGAGCAGCGGGCCGTATCCCTTCACGGCCGTGTACTTGGTCCAGTAGGCGCCGAACGACTGGAGGATCTGGCTCGCGGGAACGTCCAGCTCCTCGGCGGCCGCGCCGACGAGGTCGTAGGTCACGGAGTCCTCGTATTGATCCATGAGAATGAACTCGGTGCCCTCGAGGCCGGCCCGGCTCAGGATCCGATGCCACGCTTCCTCTCCGAAATCCTCGGTGACGAGATCCTTGATGGCGATGTTTATGAGTCCATACATCGATTCGATGGTACCGGCGATCCGGTGCAGGCGTGCCCGGGACCTGTGGAGAGGGCAGGAGGCCCTTCCGAAGGCTTCGTGGTGATCTTTCAGCAGGTAGGATCGAGGCATCGTCACCAACTCCGACAATCCCGCAGACCCGCAGAGCTGGCCAGGATTCGTGCATGCGATCCTTCTTCCGTCGACGCCGACCCGTTGGCGGCGATCGATCCGCACTTCGTTGGTGCTCGCACTCGCGGTGTTCCTGTCGCTGCTCATGCAGTTCGAACAGGTCGCATGGACGTTCATCACGATCTTCATCCTCTCGATGCCCGAAGTCGGGACGACCTGGAGAAAGGCGGGGAATCGAATCTTCGGAACGCTGATCGGTGCGTTCGGTGGAATGGCGATGATCGCGATGTTTCCCCAATCGCCGAACCTGATGATCATCTTCTTCAGTCTGGTGCTCTTCTCGGGACTGTATCTGAGCATGACGATGATCACGTCGATGTACACCTACTTCATGGTGGTCGTGACGATGATCATCGTTTCGACCTCGGCATGGGACGATCCACTGGGGGTGCAGGATCTCGCTCTGGAGCGGTTCCAGAACACCATGCTGGGCGTGCTCTGCGTGACGTTCGGCGCGACCTGCATCTGGCCGATCAAGGCCGAGGACCAGCTGATCGATTCGATGTTGACCCGCATCACGCGGGCACGGAACCGAATCGCCGCCTCGATCTCCCAGCTCGATGGAGGGTCCATCGATCCGGAGGATCTGCTGCTGCCGGAGAAGAGTGCGCTGGCGGAGCAGTTGACGCTGTTCCAGGCCGCCTCGATGGAATCCCACTTGGTGGGGAAGCATCGGGAGACGGTGATGGTCCTTCTCACCCTGGTGGATCGGCTCGCCTCCATGGCGGCGGAGATCAACCTCGAGCTGGGATCGAAGGACGGTCGGTTGTGCCGGCAGGTGCTCGAGATGGATTCGGAGTCGCAGCGTGCGATCCGGGACACCCTGGACGCGACGGATCGTCTTCTTGCTGCGGTGGTGGAGACACGGCGAGGGCGGATCAATCGACTGACCCCGGAACTCAAGCAGGGGGTGCGCGATGCGATCGCGAAGATCGACGAGGTGCGGGATCGATGCACCGATCCGCGCATGCTGTCGTTCTGTTCGTCGGTCCGTCGTCTCGGGGACGGGGTGGATCTGCTTGACGTGTTCGATCAGTGGTGCGTCGGCAAACTCGTCGAGGCCAAGTTCCTCGAGGGCGAGATCCCCCTCGTCGAGGCCAGGCTCAATCGTTCGATCTTCGAGCCGTTCCAGCGCATCAACCAGCTTGCGTTCCGAACCGCCGTCAAGGCCACCGTCGCCTCGGTGGTCGCTCTGCTGATCGTGGCGTCGATGCGATGGACTTCCGTCGGCGCGACGGCGATCGTGACGTGCGTCCTGGTGATGCTGCCGACGATCGGAGGGTCGGTCGCGAAGTCGCTGCAGCGACTGGGGGGAGCGATCGTCGGAGCGGTGCTGGGCATCGCCGTCATCGCTGCGCTTGCGCCCAACACCATCGACGTCGGAGTGCTTCTGTTCGCGGTGATGGGCATCGGCTTCATCTCGCAGTGGATCATGCTGGCTCGGTGGGACCTTTCCTATGCCGGCATGCAGATCGGGTTCGCGTTCGCCGTGACCGCACTGGCCTTCGCATTCCCGACCGACGACATCTATCCGGGCATCGATCGCGTGTTCGGCATCTTCGTGGGGATCCTGATCGCCTTCTCGGTGATGTGGCTGCTGTGGCCGGTGCGGGCAACGACCCAGTTGCTGTACTCGATCGCCGAATCGCTGCGATTGATGGGTTCGTTCCTCCAGCGTGGGTTGCTGACGGCGGAGGAGGAGGAGCTGGTCAGGCCGTTGAACGGCTTCCGCTATCGGATCGCGTGGCTCCTCGCGGACGCCTATCGCTATCGGCAGGAGGCCCGTTTCGAACGCAAGCTTCTGCCGACGGCGGATGCACCGGTTCTGAAGATGGGCGTTTCGCTCCAGGCCATGAATCTCCGCATCCACGCGGTGGTTCGCAATCGTCTGGAGCACGAACGGGTCAGGGACATCGGTCGACTCGACGTCGTCCATGAACTGCTTCTGGCCATCGAGGACCGAATGGACGCGATCGCCGAACTCGTCCAGTACGGGACGCCGCTGCCGCCCTCGGAGCTGGACGCCCACCTGGATGCGGTCAAGTCGATTCTCGATTCGATGCCCGCGCTCGATGAATCGGAGCGTCTGCTGGTCCGGACGCAGGTCGGCTACTACCAGGAAGTCGTCGAGCTCATGCCCCGGATCGAGTCGGATGCGATGGACACCTTCGAGGTGTTCGGTCGTTGACTCCGGATGCCCCGGTCAGCCATCGATCCTGAGATCGCCGGTGGCGTGGATCAGGGTCGCGGACGATGCCAGCACCTGGGCTCGGCTGGTGATCAGGGCTTCTCTGGCATCGGCAAGCGCCCGCCTTGCGGTCAGGACCTGCGGCATCGTTCTCAGTCCGACCTGATAGGAGGCGAGCGTGGCGTCCAGATTGGCCACCGAGCTCTCCATGAGCGATTCCGCCCACTTGAACTGCTTGGTGGCGGCCTGCCACTGGAAGTAGGCGTCCCACACCTCGCCGGCGACCGACAGTCTGGCCTGCTGCAGTTGTTCGATCGCAAGCATCTGCTGGGCTCGGGCCGCGCGGATTCGATTGGTGCGTTCCTCGCCGTCGAAGAGCACCCATGATCCGACCACGCCGACCGACCAGGTCGGGTTCTGACCGCTTCCGCTGCCCGGAGCCTCGAAGGCCGGGGTCAGCCAGTAGTCGAGCCAGTTGTAGTTCACGTCGGCGACGAGATCGATCTGCGGAGCGAGTTGGGCTTCGGCCGAGTCGACGGCGGACTCCGCCTGCTTGAGCGTGGCCATTGCGGCGGCCAGATCGGGGCGGGAAGCCATCGACAGTTCGATCAGCCGTTCGACTCCGATGGTCAGATCGTCGGGCAGGGGGGCGCCGGAGTCGAGTTCGAAGTCGATGGGGGCGCCGGGAATCAGTCCCATTGCGATCAGGAGGTCGCTCTTGGATTCATGTCGCATCGCCCGGACCGATTCCAGTTCGTAGCCGGCGAGTTCGCGGGACTGTCGTGCGACGAGCAGCTCCGGAAGCGTCGCGAGTCCGACGATGTACTTCTGTTCGATGCTTGCGAGGACCGATTCTGCCAGCAGCAGATCCTGCTCCGTCGCCTTGACGAGCCCATCCGCCGATTCGAGTTCGAAGTAGTCGACCTGCACGGCGTGGACGACGTCCTGCAGGGAACGGTTGAACATGAAGTTCGATGCCAGCAGGGCATTGCTGAAGACATCGTCATCCGCCTTCCGACGACCGAAGTCCAGCAGCGTCCAGCTCAGTTCGAGCCCGACCCCGAGATGGGCCAGGACATCCTCCTGGATGTTGATCGGTCCGCCGAAGGGGACCAGCGACTGCTCGTAGGTCGCATCGAAGATCGCGACGAGGGTCGGATACCAGTCGCTTCGGGAGATGGCGAACTCGGCTGCACGCATCTTGGCGGCCGCCCAGGCCATTCGGGTCTCCGGATTTCGCAGGAGAGCGATGTCCACGGCTCCGGCCAGATCCGTCGAGCCGGGGAGTGGGCCGAGTTCGCGAAGAATGGTCTCCGGCTGATTCGGGTCCAGGGCACGGTCTGCGGCCAGCTCACGGGCAGCGTCCTGATCCCGGGCGGCCGGCCACCAGTCCGCCGACCAGCTGGTGGTGGGATTTTCCGGGGCGTAGGCGTCCGGATCCCATTCAGCCAGGGGGTGGGGGCGACTGCAGCCGGCGATCGCCAGCAGCGTGATGCTCGAAATGGTCATTGCGCGAAACACGAGTTGTCGATATCGTCAGTGAAGACCCAAACACTCCAGATCGAAGACCACTTGCCATGCCACCATCGCTGAAAACCTGCTTTCTGATGCCCTGTCTGCTGATGGCAGGCTGTGATCCGTTGATAAACATCGAGGGTGCCTACTTCCCGTCATGGCTGGTTTCCGGCATCAGCGGGGTCTTCGGGACGATTCTTCTCCATATCCTGTTTCTCAAGATGGGAGTCGATGAACATCTCTGGCCCCGTCCGCTGGTCTACTTCTCGTGCTTCGTTCTCCTGACCTTCACCACGTGGTTGGTGCTCTATGCCTCCTGAACCGAATCCGCCCTCGAGGTCCGATCTGACCCGACGTCCCGTCGGCCGACTGATTTCACTGGCCGTGGTGCTGGGAGCGATCGTCGCCAGTGTGATCGTGTGGTTCGAGTTGACGCGGCACCCGAGGACGACCGATGCCTTCGTCCGTGCCAACATCGTCGGCATTGCTCCGCACGTCAGCGGCAACATCGTGGAACTCAATGTCGTCGACAACCAGCGGATGCAGCAGGGTGATCTGCTCTTCGTGGTCGATCCCCGTCCCTACGAGGCGGTGCTGGCCGAGGCCCAGGCCGAGCTGGCGATGGTCGATCTCGATGTCCAGGCCTATCGCCGGGCCGTGACGGCGGCCGAAGCTGCGCTCCTCGAGGCCCAGGCCGAGGCGGAATACGCGATCGATCATCTCGCCAGAATCGAGCCCCTGCTGGCCGACGAGTTCGTGACCGCGGACGAGGTCCAGCGTGAACGCGCCAAGGCGAAGGCGGCCGCGGCCGCGGTGGAGGGTGCGGAGGCCGACCTGCAGCGTGCCCGTCGACTGACCGGTGATGACGGGGGAATCAATGTCCGGCGTCGCAGGGCCGAGGCGGTGCTGGCCGACGCCGAATTGAACATCGAATACTGCTACGTCCGCGCACCCGTCGACGGCTACATCACGAATCTGAACATCGCGCGGGGAACCTATGCGAACCAGGGGGAGCAGGTGTTCGCGCTCGTCGACGATTCGCAGTGGTACGTCCTCGCCAACTTCCGGGAAACACTCCTCGATCGCATCGAGCCCGGGATGGTGGCCGAGGTCTGGCTGCTGTCCTGTCCGGGGCATCCGGTCCGTGGCACGGTGCAGGGGGTCGGAAGAGCCATCTATCAGGTCGTCGGTGCGGCCAAGGATGCACTGGCGGACGTCCCGCCCACCCTGGACTGGGTGCGGCTGGCCCAGCGATTCCCGGTGCGGATCTATCTCGAGGAGACGCCGGGTTGCTCCTACCACAGCGGGGCGACCGCGACGGTGATCATCCGAAGTGATACGACCGGGGAAGCCGATCGAACCCTGTCGATGCAATCGCCCTGAACCCTAGTCCCGAATGAAATCGAATCGTCCGGTGGTGAGATCGTAGACTCCGCCTGCGATCCGGCATCGCCCGGCTTCGACCGCGGCTGCGATCAGCGTCGACCGATCGGCGATCCGCTTCATGCCGTTTCGTACATTGCGTTCGACGGCGGCGGAAAGATGCTCGGCGGCGGCGGCGGTCTCGGTGCACGCGGGAAGCACCTGTCGAATCAGATCGGGCAGATGTCCGGGAAGCCCATCGGGATTCTCGGCGTGGTCGATGGCCGCCTGCACGGCTCCGCATCCGCTGTGGCCCATGACGACGACAAGGGGGGTCTCGAGCATCTCGACGGCGTACTCGAGGCTGGCGACGACTTCCGGTGTCGGGACGTTGCCGGCCACGCCGCAGACGAACAGTTCGCCCAGCGTCCGGTCGAAGACCAGTTCGGGGGCGACGCGGGAGTCGGCGCAGCGGACGATCGCGGCGAACGGGTGCTGTCCGTCAGCTCCCCGGCGGCGGGCCGCTTCGTGATTCGGGTGGTCGGTGGAGTCGGCGAGGAAGCGTTCGTTGCCAAGGACGAGCGCTTCGACGGCCTCGTCCGGTCCGGTGATCCGACCCGGTGCAGCCTTCGATGCGGACGATGACGATCCTGGATCCGGTGAGGTGTTCATGGGATGGAGATCGGTGGATGGAGGATTCATGGCCGCCGCGGCACGCTGCCCATCGGTTTCGGCCCGCTGCAGAGTGTACCTGTTCAAAGAATGTCATAATGAACCCATGAAGCAGGCAGACCAAGAAACCGCTGGCGGGGTCATTCTCGTCATCACGAGAAAAGTCCTTCCCGGCAGCGAGACGGCGTACGAGCAATGGGTGCGGAAGGTCTCCGACGTGGAGCGATCCGTGCCCGGATTCATCAGTCGCGAGGACATCCCGCCGCTGCCGGAGGGGCAGGACTGGCACACCACCGTGCTTCGATTCGAATCGAGGGAACTGCTCGACGCGTGGACCGAGTCCGAGTCGTTGAAGGGGCTGCTGGATGAAGTCGAGCCGCTGTGCTGCAACGTCGCGAGGTCGCAGATCGAGCCCGGATTCTTCGGATGGTTCCCGGAGTCCGAGTCGCCGGGGCATTCCGGGCCTCCGACCTGGAAGATGACCATGTCCGTGGTGCTCGCGTTGTATCCATCGGTGTTCCTGATCACGTTGCTGATCACCAACGGACTCGATCTTCCGTTCCCACTCAAGCTTCTGATCGGAAACATCCTCGCCGTGTCGTGCGTCTCCTGGATCTCGATGCCGCTCTGCCGGCGGCTGCTCGGCAGTTGGCTGGCTCCGGCCAGCGCGTGTCCGATCCGCACGAGCGTGCTCGGCGCGATCGGCATCACGGCGATCCTGCTGGTGCTGCTGTGGATCTTCATGCAGATTCCGATGGGTTGACGCGGTTCGAAGTCACATCGAGCATCGCGTCATCCCTTCGGATGGTGCTAGGATTCACGGACGATGGCAACCACATCCGACAACCGACTGCGATCGATGATCTCCGGTGTCCTCGGGAATCTTCTTGAGTGGTACGATTTCACGATCTACGGCTTCTTCGCCGTCGAGATCGGTACGGCGCTTCTGGGAAGCGGCGAGGGCGGAGGAACGCTCGAGGCCCTGGCGATCTTCGCCGTCGGATTCCTGGCCCGTCCGTTCGGCGGCGCGATCCTGGGGTCCATCGCGGATCGATTCGGCCGCAAGAAGGCGCTGCTGCTGAGCGTCATGGGAATCATCATCCCGACCCTTCTCATCGCAGTACTGCCGACCCACCAGCAGATCGGAGTGTGGTCGGGGGTCCTGCTGCTCGTGTTGAGGCTGCTTCAGGGTGTCGCGGTCGGAGGGGAGTTCACCGGCTCCCTGGTCTTCCTGTCCGAACTCGCGGGACAGGGGCGGCGCGGACTCGCGACCGGATTCTCGGTCGCCATGGCGATGGCGGGCATCCTGCTCGGGTCGCTGATGTACACGCTGCTGAGTTCCCTGATGTCCGCGGACGCGCTGGGCGAGTGGGGATGGCGGCTCGGTTTCGGGTTCGGTTCGCTGATGGGAATCGCGGTCTGGCTGCTGCTTCATACCGCCGACGAGAGTCAGGGCTACGTGGAGGAGGCGGCGGAGGAGTCGCCGCTCCGAGACTGCATCCGGGAGCACTGGCGGACCATTCTCCGCAGCATGATGTTCCTCGGGTTGCCGGCCGCATGGTGCTACGCGGTCACGGTGTTCATCGTGGTGCTGCTTCATCATCGGCTCGAGGTCGATGCGGTCTTCGCCGGCGCGATGGGATCGATCGCCGCCGGAATTCCGATTCTGCTGACACCGCTGATCGGAGCGGCATCGGATCGCTACGGCAGGAAGCCGATCATGATGACGGGTTCGATCGCGGCCCTGTTGCTCGGCGTTCCCATCCTCGCTCTGGTCGACGTCAGTTCGACCGGGATGATCGTGGCGGCGGCGGTCGCGGGAGGGGTGGTCCTGTCGATGCTGCAGGGGGGGACGGCCGTCGCTCTGGTGGAGCAGTTCCCCGAACGGGTTCGCGCCACGGGAACGGGCATCGCCTACAACTTCAGCTACGCCCTCGCCGGCGGTACGCAGCCGCTGCTCGCATTCTGGCTGGTCGACGTCACCGGATCGGATCTCGCGCCGGGCGGAATCCTGGTCGTGCTTGCGGTGATTTCGATCGTCGCGATACCGTTCTGTCGCGAGACGGCCTTCGAAGACTAGGGCTCAGCCCGCCTCCTGCTGCTCGCTCCACTCTTCGGCCGGCACGTCGACGATGCTCACCTGTGACCTGAGGTGGTCCAGGCATTCGAACTGACGTGCGAGATTGGCGAAGAAGTTGATCTGGCCGTCGTCGATCACCTGCTTGCGGAAGTCCTCGGGCCTCTGGCCGAGATCGAGGGCCATCTCGTTGATCTGCTTGGCGATGAGGGTCTCGCTGATGCCGATGCGAAGATGTCGGGTCAGTTGCAGCGAGATCGCCTGCTTGCGCGACTTGGCCTTGATCTCCTCCATCCATTCGTCCCGGCTCGCCGCGATGCGTGCTTCGAGTTCTTCTTCGGTGATCGCCGTGTTGTGGGCTTCGCGACGTTCCTGATTCATGCGCCTCTCGAGCTTCGTGTTGAGGACATGGTCCGGAATGTCGACTTCGGTCATGTCGATGAGCCGTTCGAAGAGCTGGGTGGTCAGGGTGAAGTTCTGGTCCCGTCTGGCCTTGGCTTCAAGTGAACTTCGAATCTGGTTTCGAAGCGCCTTCTCGCTGGGGCTTTCATAACGTGCCACGACCTCCTCCACGGTGGCGGGCACGATCTCGTTGATCTCGAGCAGTTCGAGCGAAAGGACGGCCGTCTTGCCGCGCAGATCCGCAGCAGGGTGCTCCTGGGGAATCACGATGTCGATGGTGACGACTTCGTCGGCCGAGACGCCTTCCAGATGCTGTTCGAATCCGGGGACGGGCAGTCCTTCGATGATGACGGGTTGGCCGGTCTGCGGGACTCGAAGCTGGATTCCATCGGTCTGGTAGGCCGGGTCCGCGGCGCCTTCGATGTCCAGCTTGAGATTGCACTTGATCATGTCGCCGGGAAGGGGGGAACCCTGCCTCGGTGTGGGGGTCCCAGCGAGCAGGCACTGCTCGTTCATCTCCGCATCCAGCATCTCCTGGGTGATGTCGTTCACAGGCCGGGTGATGCTGATGTCGGCCCAGTCGGGCCATTGGATCTCGGGCATGTCGTCGATCACGACCGCGAAGGCGAGCGGCTTCTCCTTCTGGATGACCGCGATCGAATCCCCCTCGGGCAGATGCGGTCCCCACAGGGAGTTGGGTTCGACCTTGGAGATCGCCCACTCGAGGCATTCCTTCTGAAGACGACCGGAGAGTTCCTTCACGTCCGGATCCTGATTCATCTTCTTCAGCTTCTTCTGCACGCGCTTGACTTCACGGGCGGGGATCACCATCGAGATCCGCTTGGCGTTCCTTCCGGCGTCCGTGGCCTCCATCTGGAGGGTGTCGTGGTCCAGAAGTAATTTGTGCATCTGCTGAGGATTTGCGGTCATCGGGTGTCCGTCCAGTGGTTCGGGAAGGAGTCAGCCGTTTCGATGCTGCACCCCAGGAGTTATACTATATGACATATGGATGAACGCCAGTATTCCCAATTCATCAAGTCGCTGCACGATCTGCAGCAGCGCAAGCTCGTCAACATGGCCGAGGAACGGTGCCTCGAGCACCTCGAATCCCACCCCGACGACAACCATGTCAAGACGATTCTGGCCGGCGTGTACTGGGAATTGCACGACTTCTCCCTGTCGCTCGATCTGTACCTCCAGCTGCTTCGCGACGAACCCGAGCTGCTCGATGTGTATCGTCTCGCCGCGCAGGCGGCATTGCGATCTGGAAACCGCGATCTGGCCCTCAAGATCGCCGAGGACTATCGGAAGAAGGTCGGGAACACTCCCGAACTCACGCTGCTTCTGGTCGACATCTACGAACGCAACAACATGATCGACGAGGCCTACGCCGAACTGCAGCGAAATCGCACCGGCGGGACCAGCCTCGATCGTCCCGGCATCGAATACTTCACCTGCCGGATCCTCGTACAGCAGAAGAAGTACGACGAGGCGATCGACCTCATCATGTCCATCCTGAACCAGACCTCCTACTCGAGCAGCGACAAGATCCGCGGCGAGCTCTACTTCGTGCTTGCGAAGATCTACGACCGGACCGGTGAGTACGACAAGGCGTGGGCTGCGGCCGAATCCGCGCACCAGCTCGAGGGTGGGGGATGGGACATGTCCGCCTACGAGCGAAGGGCGCAGTCGATCATGGACTTCATGGATCGCGAAACCGTCGAAGGGCTCGCCTGTTCCACCTTGACCGACGAGAAGCCGATCTTCATCGTCGGCAATCCGAGAAGCGGCACGAGTCTGCTCGAGCAGATACTCGGCATGCACCCGGAAATCGACAATGGCGGAGAGATGTCGATCACGACGTTGATCCAGGCCCGCTCGGCCCATGTGATGGATTCGTTCCACGAGTGGCCGGTCAGCCTCTACGACATGCGGGCCGCCGATGCAGATGTCTTCGCGACCATGTACGCCGAGGCAAGAGCTCGTCTGGCTCCAGACACGGCGATGGTCTCCAACAAGTCGCTGGTGCTCCAGGAGCAGCTCGGGTTTCTCTCGAGGATTCTGCCTGCGGCCAAGGCGATCAATCTTCGCCGGCATCCTCTGGACAACTGCGTCTCCTGCTTCACGACATCGATTTCGAATGCCGGTCACCACTACGCCGGCGATCTCGAGCAGCTGGCCCGGACGTGGATCGTGCGACGCAGGCTTCAGGACTACTGGCCGACCGTGCTCGACATGCCCATTCTCGAACTGCACTACGAGAATCTCGTGGCGAATCAGGAGCACGAGACGCGCCGACTGCTCGAGTTCCTCGAGGTGCCGTGGGAAGAGGACTGCCTGAACTTCCACCAGTCGACCCGGGTGGCGCGCACCATCAGCTACGACCAGGTCAACAAGAAGATGTACAACTCCTCGGCCGGGCGTTGGAAGCGGTACGAGAAGCATCTCGGTCCTCTGATCGACATGCTCGGCGACTACCTCTGAGCCGGTCCGGCATCACGACATCGGACACCAAAAAAGAAGCAGGCCAGCCTGGAGAGGCTGGCCTGCTTTGTAACTCTATTCGTGGTCGAAACGCGATTAGGCGCGACGACGACGGGTACCGGCGAGACCGGCGAGACCCAGAAGGGCCAGAGCACCGGGTGCAGGCACGACAGTGAAGGAACCAGTGACACTGGAACCCTGACTGCTCGTGAAGGCAAGGGTGTAGCTTCCGTACACGAAAGCATCGCTTCCGTCGACGGGTGCCCATGCCCATCCATCAGCCCAGGTATCGGTGAGGGTGATGGAGTAGTCGCCAGCTGCGAGATCCAGGTTCACGAGGAACGCGTATCCAGCAGTGTTATCGCTTCCAGACCAGTAGTAAAGCGCTGAGCTCACGAGGTCTGCGGCGGTGACGGTGGTGACAGAAGCCGTTGCGACAACATTGCCGCTCGAGTCGCTGATCGACCAGCCGGCTTCGCCAGCATACTTGTCGTAGTGGAACTGAAGAACTGCTGCGCTAACGGTACCTCCGATAGCGGCAGCGGAAACTCCGGCTGCACTGAGCATAAACCTATTCATTTCAAATACCTCCTCATATCTTCTCTCCCTTCCGGATCTCGACAGTGATCTGAAGGATGACTAGTTCGAACAATCTCTTCGGTGGGAACCTGTCGATGTGTCCCTGAAGATCAAGCCTGAAACGAGTGGTGGAACGCTTGAAGCCCACCAAGTGGAGTGCGGCTGAGAAACCGCATGAGAAGGAGTCTTAGTTGTGTATGGGTCAGTTCTTCCCTCTGCCCATTGTCTTCCCTCGGCCGCTGCAAAGCAGCCACTTTGTATGGTGCCGCGGGTCTGGGGGCATGTCAACGGTTTGTTAAGAATTCGACAAGGTAAAAACAAGACCGTGCCGGCACAGACGTCTTTTTTGGCTTCTCAGGAGGTTTCAGATCGAAATGCCTCCCGAATCGTCGTGGTTATTGGTCGTGAAAATCCGGTCCTGAGGAGGATTTCAAGGCGTGCGAGGATCTCCGATCCTCTGGTCCGATGCCTTGGATTCCATGGAAATCGCCTTGTCTGAGAACCGGATCCGCTCAATGGACACGAGGGTGTCGGATCCGTCCCTGTTCTGGACGGAATCCGCGATGATCACACCTTCATCGGTGGCCGTGATCTCATAATCGGCCCTGGGCCCGATGAAGACCGCCGTGTCGGTTCCCGGCCCGCCGTCGATATGGTTGTCTCCACGATTTCCCGTCAGCGTGTTGTTCGA
>DEYK01000048.1 GCA_002364485.1 Phycisphaerales bacterium UBA3160 | reverse complement strand
CTGGTCGCAGACCGGGCAGTCGACCGGGTGGTTGATCAGGAGGAACTCCATGACCGCACGCTGATTGCCGACCGCCTTCGGTGAATCGGTGTAGACCACCTGACCATCTGCGGCCGGGGTCTGGCACGACGGCATCAGCTTGGGGACCTCTTCCAGCTTGTTGTCGTTGCGTGGATTCGGGGCCCACAGCTCGACGAGGCAGATCCGGCAGTTGGCCACCACCGACAGCCCGGGATGCCAGCAGTAGTGCGGGATCTCGTGCTGATGGGACAGGGCCACCTCCAGGATGGACTGTCCCGGGGTGAACTCGCATTCGCGGCCGTTGATGCTGATGCTGGGCATGCGCCCTCGACTCCTTCAATCAGAGGCGGAAATGGTAGCACGACCCGGAGGGGTCGGCAGCACAGTTTTTCAACTGCGGGGCAGAGTTCTTGCGACCAGGACGAACGAGCCGTTCTCCAGCTGGACCTGATCGATCTGGACCCGCCTGCCATCGACCAGAGGCATCAAGGACGAGAAATCGACCCCATCAAGCAGATATTGCACCGCAAGAGCCGAGGATTCGTCGCCGTCGGTGGCCGCATCACGGACCATCTCGAGCAGGGAACTGGGAGGAGCCGGAACCGGAAGCCGGCCGAGCAGGCCGCCCACGATCACCAGTCGCATCGTCCCTTCGATGGCGATCTCGGGTTCGATCTGCAGGCCCAGGATGCGGCTGGCACCACCATCGGATGCCAGTTCGATGGCCATGATGATGCCCGAAGGCGTGGTATGGATCTGGGGGATCCCCAGATACTCGGGCCACGGGGGATGCCCTTCATGGGCAAGCCACTTCGACATGCGGGTGGCAAGCCAGGCGTTGACCGCGTCATCGGAGATTCGAAGCTTCCAGGTCGCCCCGGGCTCCCGGATCTTCTGCATGTTCTCGACGAGCCCGAACTCCGCCTTCTGGGCGAGCTCGGCCGCAGGGGCGTCATCGGCGGCAGGAGGTGCGTACCACGCCGGCGTCATCATGGTCATCACCCAGAGAATGACGATCACGACGATGAAGGCAAGGAAGATCAGCGCCGCCAGAAACTGCAGATTCGATCCACCCTTGGAGGTCGCCGCATCCGCCGTTGTGTCATCGGTCGACGCGACGCCTTCCTCGGTGGTCTCGGTCGGGGGGACGGTGTCAGGCTCCATGAGGGAATGGTACCCGTTCAGTCGGACTCGACCGGCGGCGTGATGTCCGCCGTATCCAAATGGGAACTTGAGGGAAACTCGCTCGGATCGGTCACCAGCCGTACATGCCCATCGCAGAATCCGACGATCATGGATCCATCGCTCGCCCGGCTTTCATGGATCAGCGGCGTGCTTGATGGCTGCTTGAGATCATGAATTCGACCGGGATTCCGGTAGACCCATTCCTGGCCGTTGCGCAGGTCGAAGAGCTGGTCATTCGAGATGTAGTGCTGGGCGACCAGGACATCCAGTGAGTCGGGCATGTCGCCATCATGGTCCGCCGCGTAGAGATTCAGGGAATTGATGAGGTTGCGGACGTCAGCCATGCTCCTGGTCCTCTTGGCGGCCTTCCGCGCATTCCCCATCGCCGGGAGCATCACACCCGACACCATTCCCGCCGACATGGCGGCCGGAAGGAACAGGCTGATCTGCTCGGACATCAGTCCCGTCATCTGGACGGTGAAGGATGGATCTCCGGTGGTTCTGTAGATCAGATCATCACCGTCCATCGATGTCTGGGAGACGTTGGCGATCGCGTCGCGGGACAGCTCCATGTACGTCGGGAGGATCATCCCGACCCCGCGGGAGGGGTCGTCCACGGACCGCGAGAAGTTCGAGACCGCCGCCATCGCGGCGTTCATGATCGCGTAGCCGTCGGCCAGACGCGACGGTACATCGTAGAAATCGATTCCCATCGACTTGCCGATTCCAGTCGGCCCCTTGCCGCCACGGAAGGCGCCGTTGCTGAGAATCGAACGGCTCTCCTGCTTCTGCCGCGCCGCCGCGACGACCGCCTGCGGCGAGAGTCCGAAGACCATGGTGTCGCCGCAGATCGCCATGCTCAGTTCGATCGGAATCGGCAGCCCGGGAAACGCGAGCGTGGTGATGTCACCGCACTCGGCGTCGGACCACTTGACCAGATGCACGTGGCCGTCGGCCTCATTGGCCGCCATGCGGTTCAGATGCCCGCGCATCGTGTCGACGGAGTCGACCATGCCCTGGCTGTTGTCGAGCTTCACCAGCATCACGGTGGACATCAGGCCACCGCCGCCGGTCGAATCCGATCGATATCCGATCACCGTGTCGCCCATGTAGTCGAGGAACTGCGTCCGCAGATCGATGCCGAGCGCGGACTTCGCCATGCCCATGGCCATGTCCATCGGCGTCGGATCGACCGCGCGGCCCTCCGGGGTCGTGGTTGCGCTGGGGAACATGTCGAACAGCCGGGACATCCGGTACTTGCTGACCGTCATCGCGTTCGCATCTTCGGGCACCAGCTCGAGATCCTCGCGGGTCACGGGCTCGTCCGAGAAGAGATGTCCGAAATGCTGCTTGAAGTTCCGGATCGCAAACTGCATGGTTCCAAGTTCGTCCGTCGCGGAGACGTTCCACTCGATGCGGATCGTCTCGGGACCGAGTATTCCCATCTGCGTCCACATCTGCTTCATCTCGGGGGGAGTCATTGTGGCCTGGAGAATCGTCGACATGCGATCGAAATCGACGAATCCGGCGCCGAACGTGCCGTCGCCGATGCCGAAGCCTCCGGGATCGATCTTGATCGATCGTGGCATCGCATTGAGGCTGATCACCATCGCCGACTCGCCGTTGATCTCCTGCACACCCAGGTAGACGGGAAGCGGAGCCTGCAGCAGATGCAGTCCGGGATGCTCCTTCACGGGCATCATGGGCGGACCGTTCGACTTCTCGATCACCGACTTCACCTGTTCGAAGAGTGATTCGGGAGTCATCCCGCTGTTGCCGAAGACGGACACCTGCAACTGCACCCCGGCGACCACGCCCATGTAGTTGCCCACCTGCTCTCGGATGATCTTGTCGTCGAACGAGAGCGTGAACGTCATCCGACTCATGAAGACATCCATCAGCAGATCGATGACTTCCCTGCCTTCGGGCGGAAGTTCGCGAAGCATCTCCCTGGGAAGCTGCAGTCCGTTTCGCTGAAGAAGGAGCATCGCCTCGTGCAGCGCACGGTCCTTGGAACTCTGCTGGAGGACGTCGATTCCTCCCGAGTAGATCGCGATCGCGGGTTCGACCGGATCGCCTTCCTGCCCGACCGTGGCCGGTGCCGCGAGAAGTACCGCGAGAATGAAGGTGGTCGCAAGAGTGATCAGCTTGTTCATGGAATGCTCCTTTTGCTCTTTCCTGCTCACAGGCTATCACGCGGCCGACCCGTAACTGCGTTTTGGTCGTACGACCGCGATTTAGACGCGGAAGGCGGGACTTCCGCCATGCGTGGTCCCGGATCCGTCACGCGAGAAGGCTACTATTGATACATGATTCGATTCGTGACGACCGCATTGGTTCTCTTGATCGCCGGCTGCACAGGTCCGAATCCCGATGCCGGATTCAAACCCCTCTTCGATGGACGCACGCTCGATGGATGGACGGGCGACACGTCCGGATACACCGTGAAGGACGGCGAGCTGACCGCACGGGTTCCCGAAGCGGGTGAATCCCTCGGCAACCTGTACACCGAAGACGAGTACGGGAACTTCATCCTTCGATTCGAGTTCAGGCTCTCACCCGGAGCCAACAACGGCCTGGGAATCCGGGCGCCCCTGACCGGCGACGCGGCGTACGAGGGGATCGAGCTGCAGATCATCGACAACGAACACGAACAGTGGGCGAATCTCAGGCCCTGGCAGTACCACGGCTCCGCCTACGGCATCGCCGCTGCGAAGCGTGGACACCAGCTTCCCGCCGGCGAGTGGAACCGCCAGCAGGTGACCGTCGACGGCCGACGCGTCGAAGTCGTGCTCAACGGACACGTGATTCTCGACATCGATCTCGACGAGGTGACCGAGAACGGAACGGTCGACGGAAGCGAGCATCCCGGACTGGAGCGGGAGCGCGGACACATCGGCTTTCTCGGCCATGGCTACGAGGTGTCCTTCAGGCACATCGAGCTCAAGCGGCTTCCCTGATCAGTGTCGAACCGGAAGCGGAGGCGGCGGGTCCATGTCGTCGGACCA
>DEYK01000065.1 GCA_002364485.1 Phycisphaerales bacterium UBA3160 | reverse complement strand
GTCCAGCAGTTCGAGAAGGAGAATCACCTCCGCTGGGACTCGCTGGGTGAGTTCATGGCTCTGGCCGCCTCGTTCGACTTCATGTCCGAACACTACGGCCTCGGCCAGGCGAAGGTGCTCTCCAGGACGCTCGACGATGCGACGACCCGCTACCTCATGGAGAACAGGTCACCGTCGCGAAAGTGCGGCGAGCTCGACAATCGCGGCAGTCACTTCTACCTCGCGATGTACTGGGCCCAGGAGTTGGCTTCGCAGAGCGATGATGCCGATCTCGCGGCCAGATTCTCGGGTGTGGCCGATGCCATGGCCGCCAACGAGGCCACCATCGTCTCCGAACTCAATGCCGTGCAGGGACCGTCGATGGATGTCGGGGGGTACTACATGGCGGACGAGGACAAGGCCTCGAACGCCATGCGTCCCAGCCGCACGCTCAACGACGTGCTCGGAGGCATCCCTGCAGGGGCGATGGCCTGATCCGGACGCCGTTCCGACTCATCTCAATGGTTGATCGTCCCCCCCGGGGTACCATCGCATCCATGTTCCGTCCGCTGATCCTCGTCATCCTCTGGGCCGTGCTTCTGCCGGGAACCTCGGTTCTCGGGCACGTCGTGCAGCAGGGGATCGTCGGCGAGGGGACGCCGTTCGCGACCCGTTGGTACAGCCACGACAGCGAAGTGGATGGTCCTACGGTGCTGATCGTCGGCGGCATGCACGGCGACGAGCCCGCCGGTCATC
This sequence comes from Phycisphaerales bacterium UBA3160, assembly GCA_002364485.1. Taxonomy (GTDB): domain Bacteria; phylum Planctomycetota; class Phycisphaerae; order Phycisphaerales; family SM1A02; genus UBA854. The sequence continues at coordinate 8,636 of DEYK01000065.1, read as the reverse complement.
GTGCCGCCAGCCAGATCGCGACCTGGTCCGTCGATCGCGGACGGATCATCGTCGTGCCCGCGGCGAATCCGCCAGCACTGGCCGATCGCACCCGCCGTATTCCAGGTCTTGAAGAGGATGCGGGCGACCTGAACCGGCACTTTCCGGTGATCGACGGAACCGTCACGCCCACCGGCCCGGCCGCCCCGTCCCTCTGGTCCTTCGTGGTGTCGGTCGAACCCGACGTGGTCATCGATCTGCACGAGGGGTACGGTTTTCGTGCCGCCGGTTCCAAGAGCGTCGGTTCGAGCATCATCACCCACCGGCGCGCGGATGATGCAGCGCAGGCATCGATGCTCGAGGCGGTCAACACCGGCATCGAGGATCCAGAGCGACGGTTCGTCCCGCTTCGGACCATCGTCGCCGGGAGCCTGGCCCGGGGGGCTGCCGTCTCACTGGACGCAGAGGGGCATATCTTCGAAACGACCACCGCCAAGCAGCCATTGTCCCGTCGATGCCGACAGCATCGAACGATGGTCGCCGCCCGCCTCGTCGCCCTGGACATGATCGAGGATGCATCCATCGTGAACCAGATGGTCTGCCCGGACGATGCACGGCCGACGATCGCGATCTACGACGGCGGAGGTGCTGGCGGAGCAAGTCAGGGGCGACGCTTCGAGGCCCAGTTGCCCGGTTGCCGGGTGGATCGGATCGGGCCCGCCGACATCCGGGCCGGCTGCCTCGGCCAGTTCGACGCAGTGATCTTCCCGGGCGGCAGCGGCAGCGGCCAGGCCAAGGCGATCCAGCAGAGCGGCCGGGATTCCGTCCGTTCCTTCGTCAAGGATGGTGGGGCGTACATCGGAGTCTGTGCGGGAGCGTACCTGGCACTCGACAACTACTCGTGGAGTCTGCAACTGCTTGCCCTTGACAGTTTCGATCGGGAGCACTGGCGACGTGGCCGGGCGATGCTTCGCATCGATCTGACCGAGTCGGGACATGAGGTCTTCGATGCAGGCGATTCCACGCTGGACATCTCGTTCCGGCAGGGCCCACTGATGCGATCCAGCGTTGAACTGGACGGGCGCGAGGAGGCGGAGGTGCTCGCCTGGTTCCGGACCGGAGTGGGGGAGAACGGGGCGGATCCCCAGGTCATGGTCGACACACCGGCCATCGTGCGCGGTCGATTCGGATCAGGTCGCGTGCTGCTCTTCTCGCCGCATCCGGAGAAGACCGACGGTCTCGAATCATGGTTGCGATCTGCCCTCGACTGGTCCATCGAACGGGAGCCGGTCGGTCGGGAGATTCCTGTCGCATCGCCTTGATCCACGGTGGCGAGATCGATCAGTCGCAGGTCATGCCCCATGCGGCGATCAGCTCGAGCAGGTCGTCCACTCCGATGGTGCCGTCGTTGTCGACGTCCGAATCGGGATCGAAGCCGCCCCATGACGAGATGAGCCGAAGCAGATCGTCGACGCCCACCCGGCCGTCGCCGTCGATGTCCACCGAACATTGGCAGCTGGTCAGGAAGACCGAGTCTTCGTCGATGATCACTTCGCCCCACGTGTCGTTTCCCGGCAGCGAGTTGCCGCAGAAGTCGGAGTCGAAGACGTTGACCACACCCACCTTGGGCAGGTCGCCGCCCTTGATGGCCCCGGCGACGTAGCCGTAGTTGTCCTCGAAGCTGCAGCCATGGACCGAGACGGTCTGGATGTGCTGGATGGCGATGCCGCCGCCCATGCCGAAGCCGGCGTACGAGGCGTTGTTCCGGACGAATCGGCAGTTGGTCACGATGCTGTCCGTGCCGACGGGCTGATCCTTCGAGGTCGCGAGGTGAATGCCTCCGCCGAGCCACCCGGCTTCGTTGCCCCGGAACTCGCAGTCTTCGATCGTCAGATCGATCCATTCGCCGGAGATGCCGCCTCCGGTCTGCACCGCGGAGTTGTCCGTGAACTCGCAGTCGCGGACGGTGAGGGGGGCGTAGTTCGCATAGATCGCACCGCCGACGCCTTCCGAGCTGTTGCCGGTGAAGGTGCATCGTTCGATGGTCATCGGAGCACCGTAGCTGGCGATGGCCCCGCCCCAGGTCGTGAAGTCGAACTCCTCAAGGACGATCCGATTCGATTCGAAGTCGCAGTCCGTGATGGTCACATCGCAGTACTCGGCGTAGATGGCGCCACCCCTGACGATCCCGAACACGTTCGACCCGTTGCCGTTGCGGAAGGTGATGTGCTCGATGGTGCTGGGGTCGCCGTAGCAGACCACGGGGCTCCAGGTCTGCTCGCTGCCGTCGATCACGGTCGAGCCGTCGCCGTTGCGGCCGCGGAGGGTCACGCCGGAAAGCCCCCAGACGATCTGATCCGTCCAGATTCCCGGAGCAAGATCGATCACATCCCCGGGAGAGGCTTCGTTCATGGCCTCCTGGATGGTCGGGTAGTCCTCAGGGACCTGCATGACTTCGGCGAGGGCCGTTGCAGCCGTCGTGGTCGGAAGGAGCGAGCAGGCGAGGAGGATCGATTTCATGGTGTCATTCTTCCAGTCGAGGATCTGGTGTCAAGATCAAAGCGGATCAGGGCGGTATTTGACCCGGAAATCAGGTTCAGGCCCGTTTCGGATACCATGCCCGGCCTTCATACGGGGAAACCGATGCTTCATACCGCCGACCCAGATCTCAGGAATCTCGCGATCATCGCGCACGTCGATCATGGAAAGACCACATTGGTCGATTCCCTGCTCGCGTACTGTGGATCCATGGAACTGAACAGGGACGAGGCGGACTGCGTCCTTGATTCCGATCCTCTCGAGAAGGAACGTGGAATCACCATCACGTCCAAGAACTGCGCCGTCACCTGGTGTCCGCGGAGCGGTACCCACGAGGGCAAGACCTGCCGCATCAACATCATCGACACGCCGGGGCACGCCGATTTCGGAGGCGAGGTCGAACGCGTGCTCACCATGGCGGACGGCGTTCTTCTTCTGGTCGACGCGTTCGAGGGGGCGATGCCCCAGACGCGGTTCGTCCTCGGCAAGGCGTTGGAGCTGGATCATCCGATCATCGTGGTGATCAACAAGTGCGATCGGCCCAATGCGCGTCCGGATGCCGTCCTGAACGAGGTCTTCGATCTCCTGGTGGCTCTGGGAGCCAGCGATGAGCGGCTGGACTTCCCGGTCGTGTACGCATCGGGACGGGACGGCTGGACGAGTCTGGAGGAGGGCGTGCACGAAGGCGACATGCAGCCGTTGCTGGAATCCGTCATGGAGCACCTGCCCGCACCCGTCGGATACGCCGACGTGCCGCTGCAGATGCTGATCGCCAGCCAGGACTATTCTCCGTACGCCGGTCGAATCGCCGTCGGTCGGGTGTTCGCGGGTGCATTGACCGCCGGCCAGGCCGTCATGGTGTGCCACGAGCACGAGCAGCGGCACGCCAGGGCCCAGAAGGTCTATCGCTTCAAGGATCTCGGGCGGGTTCCCGCCGACATCGTGTCCGTCGGCGACCTCTGTGCCGTCGAGGGCATCGGAGACTTCGAGATCGGCGACACCATCGCCTGTCCGGACCAGCCCAATCCGATCGCCCGCATCGCGGTCGACGAGCCGACGCTGCACATGCTGTTTCGGATCAACGACTCGCCGAACGCCGGTCGATCGGGACAGTACGTGACCTCGCGACAGATCGCCGAACGGCTGGATCGGGAACTCCGGAGCAATCTCGCGCTGCGGGTCGAGCCCGGCGACAGCGCCGAGGAGTTCAAGGTGTCCGGTCGCGGTCTGCTGCATCTGGGCATCCTGCTCGAGAACATGCGTCGAGAGGGCTATGAACTGACGGTGGGACGTCCTCAGGTCATCGAGAAGATGATCGATGGTGTTCGCAGCGAGCCCATCGAACTTCTGACCATCGATGTCGACGAGCCCAACGTCGGAGCCGCGATGGAACTCCTCGGATCGCGGGGCGGAGAGGTGCAGACGCTCGATCAGCGAGCTGACCGGATGCACATCGAATGTGAGATTCCGGCTCGTGGTCTGATCGGGCTTCGCAGTCATCTCCTGACGGCAACGGGTGGAGAAGCGGTCATGTACCACACCTTCAGCCGATATGCACCGGTGCGTTCGACGTCGTATCGACGATCGAACGGCGTCATGGTCGCGACCGCGGATGGACCGGCTGCGACCTACTCGATGATGAACCTCTCCCAGCGCGGCATCCTCTTCGTCGAGCCGCAGGACATCGTCTACGCCGGCCAGATCGTCGGCGAGAATGCCAGGGACAACGATCTCGGGGTGAACATCGCCAAGGGCAAGGCCTTCTCCAACGTCCGGGAGTCCAACAAGGAGGCCACGGTCGTCCTCAAGTCCTCCCGTGAGATCACGTTGGAGTCCTCGCTGGAGTACATCCAGGACGATGAGCTGGTCGAGATCACGCCGGACGCGATTCGCCTGCGCAAGCGGGTGCTCGATGAGAACAAGCGCAAGCAGCTCTCGAGGCAGCAGAAGAACGCGGAATAGCGGTCCGTATACACTGGCTTTCCATGATCTCCAGACTTCCAATCAAGTTCTCGGCTCCGCTGCTCGTCGGCGTTCCGGTGCTGCTGGTCGGGGTCGGACTGCTCGTGCGATGGAACCTGCAGTCGAGGCAGGCCGTCATGGAGATCGCGGATCAGAACATCCAGCAGATCCACGACATCGTGTCCGCCAAGGTGACCGATCTCCTGTCGGTTCCACCCCGCATCTGCAAGCTGAACGAATCGCTTGTCATCGCCGGTGTCCTCGATCCGTCCAATCTGCCGTCATGGCGAACGACGTTCATCGACGAGTTGTTCGCATTCGACATGCTCAGTGCGATCACGTGGGGTTCGGCCGACGGCCGGGCGGCCTGGATCGGGCGGTACGAGGACGGTGCCTACTACTGGGCGATCAAGGACGATCCATCGAGTGGAACCATGACAGAATGGATCGTCGACGACGAGGGGATCATGGATGTCGATCCATCCAGCACCTTCGAGTTCGATCTCTATTCGCGGCCATGGTTCAAGACTCCGGTCGACTCGAGATCGCCGGTCTGGACCGAGCCATACGTCTGGGTCGGAGCCGAAGAAAGCGATGTCCGCACCTTGGGGATCTCCTTCGGCATTCCGATGTACGACGTCGACGGGGGACTGCGCGGCGTGGTCGATGCGGACCTCACCCTCAGGGATCTCGGGTTGTATCTCGAATCGATGTCCATCGGCAAGAACGGCATCGCCGTGCTTGCGACGTCCGACGGACGTCTCGTGGCGACTTCTTCGGGGCAATCGGTGGTCAGTTCGGAAGGGGAACGGGTGCTCGTGGGCGATTCTGGAGAGTCGATGATCACGGCGACCAGCCGGTTCATCGGCAAGGGGCAGCCGACGCTGGTCGGCAGCAAGGAGATCGAAGTCGACGGCGAGTCGAACTTCCTGCAGGTCTCCCGGGTCGGCGAGGAGCTCGGGCTCGATTGGACGCTGGCGACCGTGGTGCCCGAGCGGGACTTTCTGGCGGAGATCGATCGTGAGTTCAACCGGAGTTCCATCGCCAGCATCGTCGCCGTCATACTGGCGATTCTGGTCGGCATGCTTGCCGCACGATGGCTCATCCAGCCGCTGGTCAAGATCGTGTCGGCCGTCCGGCGGATCGGGCAGGGCGATCTCGAGACCAGAGTCGAGATCATGCATGCGCCCGAGTACACGCTGCTGGCGAACGAGATCAACGAGATGACCATCGGTCTTCGCGACAGGATGCGCATGCGCAAGTCGCTTTCGCTCGCGATGGAGGTGCAGCGGAATCTTCTTCCCTCGGAGTCCCCGTCGTTCCGTGGATTGGACATCACCGGGCACAGCACCTACTGCGACGAGACCGGCGGCGACTACTACGACTTCCTGGATGTGATCGACGCCGACGAGGATTCGGCCGTCATCGCGGTCGGCGACGTGATGGGGCACGGAGTCGCCGCGGCCATGCTCATGGCCACGGCGAGAGGCATTCTCCGCAGCCGGTGTTCGGTGCGTGGCTCCCTCTCGGACTTCCTCGTCCATCTGAACTCGATGCTGGTGCCCGACACGGGTGGCTACCGGTTCATGACGATGCTCCTGATGACGGTCAACGGGCGTACCCGCGAAATTCGCTGGTCGTCCGCCGGTCACGGGGCTCCGCTGGTCTACGATCCGGTCGAAGATGCCTTCGTCGATCTGGAGGGGGCCAGCCTTCCGCTCGGTCTCGTCGCCGGGACCGAATACGAGGAGTACGTCCATCAGGGGCTCCCTCCCGGTTCGCTGCTGCTCGTGGCGACCGACGGGATCTGGGAGGCGAGACGCGAGGACGGCGAGATGTACGGATTGGATCGGCTTCGTGGTTTCCTCAGATCGAACGCATCGATGAACTCTCAGCAGTTGAGCGATGCCCTGTGCGAGGAAGTGGCCGTGTTCAGGGGTGAAGTGGTCCAGGACGACGATGTCACGTACGTCATCGTGAAGATGACCTGATTCAGAGCGGTCGATCTTGGGTCACGCCTGCCCGGCCGCCGGCCTTCGGGCGGCGCGGTTCGGGACGATGCCCAGAATCGCCTGCCAGGCCAGCAGCAGCAGGGTGGTCACCAATCCGATCATCAGCAGCATCTTGAGCGTGCCGTCCACGTCCCAGGTTCGGAACAGGGCGGGCAGGAACACGCACAGCGGCAGATGGGCGAGGTAGATCCAGTACGAAGCGTCGACCAGATAGCGGATGACGGGATGATGACGACGCATGATGCGTTCGGCCGCGCCGATGCTTCCGAGGATCAGTATCCATACGGTGATCGCGATCGCGGCCTGCGTGAGGTAGTAGAGGAGGCGGGCCTCGGTCGAATCCAATCCGTACCGTTCGTACGCGGCGAGGAAGTAGGCGATCATGAGCACCGTGCTGCCGCCGAGTCCCACGAATCCGATCAGCAATCGAAGCCAGCATCCACGATGCAGTCCTGCGACGCATTCGCGGTGTTTCCACAGGGCCCACCCCACGAGCAGGAAGAACCCGTAGTAGAGGAGTACGGGCAGGTGTGGAATGAAATCGACGGGCGTGTCTGCTCCGGGCATGTCCATGGTGGTCAGCAGTCCGAAGGTTGCTGCGATCAGTACCGGAAGTCGCCATCGGCTGGTGATGATGAAGTTCGTCGCCGCATCCCATGTTCGTCGCAGAGGCGTGATCGCCTGGACCAGCAGGCCGCAGCCCAGGACGGCGGCATAGAGGATCAGAAGATAGTAGAGGAACCAGAGATGCATCGGCACCGGATCGGTCCACGCGCCCGAGTACACGAGCATGCTCGCCGCGGTGGAGATCGATTCGGAGACGTCTGGATTCCCTTCATGGATCATCGCGAAGATGAAGGAGAACTTCACGATCGGAAACAGTATGAACCAGCCGATCACGAAGGGCACGCCGATCCGGAGCGTGCGATTGCCGATGAATCGCATCGAGCCCCGCCGTTCGAGAATCATGGCTGCGAAGAAGCCGGCCATCATGAAGAACAGCGGCATTCTGAAGATGTGGATGACGAGCACCAGAGGGCCGGCGAGCTCGCTTCGTTCGATGTCCCGAATCGGCCAGATGGCATCCCCCTCCGATGTCTGGAAGTAGAGTGCCACGTGGAGTACGACGCCGAGCAGCATCGCAAAGGCGCGAAGGGCGTCCAGGCCGTGGTATCGCTGTCGAGGATCGAGATGGGATCGTGCCGTTGCTTCCATCGGAAGTAGTCAGTCTACATCCTGAAGGAGGGTGGGGCATTCGGCGGTATGCCGATGTCGAGAGCCGTACGCGCGGTATCATCCGCGGCATGGAACCCGACACACAGGCCATCTATGAATCCATGTGGACCAAGCTGGAGGCGGGCAGTTCCGATCGCAGGAGCCCGTTTCACACTCCGGTGATCGCCACCACGGATTCGTCGGGCGCTCCCCAGATTCGAACCGTCGTCCTCCGGCGTGTGGATCGGGAGGAGCGAATCATCTGCTGTCATACCGATCGTCGAGCCGCGAAGGTGGCCGAGATCATGGCGTGTGATCGGGTGTCCTGGTTGTTCTACGAGGCGTCCTCCGGCATTCAGGTACGGGCCAGCGGCACCTGCCGGATCCACTGCGGGCCCGATGATCCGATCGCCATCGAGACCTGGCGGTCGGTGCATCCCGACAGCCGGGTCTGCTACGCGGCCCCGATCGCTCCCTCGAGCGAACTGGAACACTGGGTCTCGAATCAATCACCCGAAGCAAGGGCGATCTCACTGACGCCTCCAGGCGCTGACGACGATCCTCCCGACACCTTCGTGGTGCTCGCTACGAGCATCGATCGCATCGAATGGCTCGACCTGCATCACGATGGTCATCATCGAGTTCGGTACACCTTCGACGAGACCGGCGAGTCCGTCGCCACCTGGCTTGCGCCCTGATTGCCAGAAAAAGGCAGCCCCCGCCGAACGGACGGGGGCTGCACTCGATGTAGCACTCGATGGGAAGGCGGATCAGCAGCCTTCGCTTCTCCAGACTTCGCCGGCTTCCTCGCGGGTCATCTCACCGGCACGGACGGCTTCGCCGAGTTTGCGACGAAGTTCCATGCAGTCGTTCGAGGGCTGCTGGCTGCGTTCTTCGACGTCGCGTCGCATCATCTCCTTCATCCGGTCG
>DEYK01000039.1 GCA_002364485.1 Phycisphaerales bacterium UBA3160 | reverse complement strand
GCCTGGGGCGACCACTCCTGATCTGCCGTCCGGCATCCAACGTCGCCGAACACGTGCACCAACTCCACACAACGCAGCACACATGAACAGACCGCTTCGCATGCTGCTCGTTCTCACAGTGGCGTGCTCGATGCCCATGGGCTGCGGAGACGATGCGAGACGCGACACCATCACCCCGCCGGAACAACCCAACGTCGACGACACGTCACGATGGGATGGACTCGAGCCACTGATCCCCATCGAGACCGGGCCGGTCTTCCATGTCCTTGAAGGCTACGACCAACGCTGGGTGGATCAGCTCCGGGAAGGCATCCAGCGGGCGATCGACTACTGGGGCAGCTACGGCCCGACCCATGTGTGGATCGTCGGCATCGACGAGGGCAGCACCCTCGACGAAGTCGCGAAGCAGAGGTTTCTCGACGAGTACTGCACCTGGCGTACCGAAGGCACCGACATCCCGCTCGAGTTCTGCCTCGAGCACGCCCACCGCATGTTCATCGAACCCGTCCAGGGAGGCGAACCGGAAGCCTACCTCTCGGAAGTCCGTGAGACCGAACTCCGCATGGCGGAACTCGTCTTCATCAACGTGCACAAATGGCACCACCCCGAAGACGCGATTCCCGATCCCGTCCTTCGCGGCATCCACGAGTACACCCATGTGTTCCAGCTTTCGGTCGGCCCGATGCCGACCTGGATGATGGAGGGTGGTGCCGTCTTCGCGGAGTCGTGGCTGCCGGCCGTCGACGGTCGACGCGATGTGAAGTTCAACATGGAGCGGATCCTGGAACGTGCCAAACGCATGGGCGATCCGAACCTCACCATCGCGGACATGGAGGAGATCGAGACCGCCCCTCCCCATGTCGCCGAGCACCACATGGACCTCGCCTACGATTCGGGCGCGTGGGCGACCGCCTTCATCGTGCACCGGTCACCGACCCGCAGCGTGAACGACCTTCGCGACCGCTTCTACCCGATGGTCGCAGAGATGGGCTGGAAGACCGCCCTGCCCCGGTACCTCGGCATGCGGGACACGTCGGAGTTCTACGAGGCCTTCGAGACCTTCATGTCGCTTCCGGCCGACCGGCAGGTCGCCATCCTGGACGAACTCGAACCGTGAACGTCGAGTCCCCTGCGATGGATGATGCCGGCCGGTCCATGATCGAGACGATGACTTTCGCCTACCATGGCGGAACACACCCACCGAAAGGACACCTGCAATGACCAGCACCGCATCATCCACCGCCATGGCGATCGCCGCACCGACTCGATTCCTGATCTCCTTCGCCGACATGCTGATGAACGACATCGACGAGAGCAAGTGGGCCGATCGATGCGGCACCACCATCAACCATCCGGCCTTCGTTCTCGGGCACACCGCCTACTACGCAGGCTTCTGCATGCAGATGCTCGGTGGCGAGATCGAACTCGATGACAACGATGCGGCCCTGTACGAGCACGGCAAGGAATGCAGCGACGATTCCTCGCTGTATCCGAACAAGGCCGACTCGATCGCGGCCTTCAATGAACGGATCGAGACGGTCGCCGAGTTCCTCGAATCGCTCGACGAATCGGCCTTCATGGCCTCGAGCGAAGGGACCTTCTTTGCAGATCGATTCCCGACCATGGGCGGCGTGGCGGCCTTCATGATGATCGGACACATCCCGTTCCATCTCGGACAGATCAGCGCCTGGAGACGCGTAGCCGGAATGGGCTCGGCCTCCTGACCGGACTCAATCCCGCAGAAGAGTTCGCATCGCGCGGATCGTATCCGGCGTGGTGCCGCAGCATCCACCGACGATCCCGGCCCCGGCCTCGATCCACGTCTTCGTGTGGCTCGCATAGACCGCCGGCTCGATAGCGTCGGTGTTGATCCAGCCCTTCACATCGTCGGCGTACCCCACGTTGCCGCAGGCGGCGATCACCACGTCGTCGTCGACGAGACCGCGCAGGTGGCGGATCTGCGCCTCCATGACCGTGGCCGCGACGCAGTTGATGCCGATGAAGCTCGCTCCATCCAGCCGATCGACCACATCCGACAGAGGCGTTCCGTCCATGAGCATTCCAGGATCCCCAGCAGCAAGGCAGAAGCTGATCGCCCAGCATTCCGGGGCATGTTCCTGCGCAGCCTGCGCAGCGGCCAACGACTCGTGCGCAGAGGACATGGTCTGCACCAGAACCAGATCGACTCCGGAGTCGACCAGCTGAGCCATCAGATCACCGTGCTCACGGAGGCAGGTGGCCGCATCCGGCGCAAGCTCCGGGCTGTAGCAGTCTTCAAGCGGAGCAACACTGCCCAGCACCATCGCTTCCGGGGCGACGGCATCACGTGCACGACAGGCGATCGAGACGGCTTCTCGAGTCAATGCCTCGGCGCGATCGCCGAACCCCTCCTTCGCGAGCGACCGTCGATGGGTTCGGAACGTGTTTGTCGTGACGGCTTCGGCACCGGCCGAAAGATAGTCGCGGTGCACGGACTCGAGCACATCCGGCGCTTCGAGCATCGCCCGTGCCGACCACAGCGGCAGACCGACATCGACCCCGCGACGGTCGAGTTCCGTACCGGTCGCTCCATCGAGCAGCATCACGTTTCGAATATCCGGACCCATGCACACATGGTACAGACGAGACCGGCCATCACATCCACCGGCACTCAGTCCAACGTGGAGGACTTCGGGAGCGAGATGCCCATGTCCAGCAGCTGGCGCTCGGCCTGCGGAGCCCATCCCCGATTCGCCGCCGGCGACGCGGGACTGGGATGCAGGATCGTTCCCACATCCACGTCAGGAAGCACCGACTGGATCCGCTTGGTCGCGAACGCGCCGACTCCGACGACTTTCTTCGGCTTCAGCACCGAGACGAGATCGACCAGGGCTCGATTGCATGGTTCGAACAACGCGTCCCGTTCCGCCACCGGCAGCTTGTCAGGGGTCCGATTGCGTCCCCCCTCCTCGAGAAATGCGAGCGGACAGTAGTTCCATACGAAGAAGCGCTTGAAGAAGGCGTCGGCCGTACCGAAACGCTCCCGAGCCCAGGTCCATACGCGGCGTCCGCTGACTTCGCTTCGAGGGCAGTCGAAACCGAGGATCGGACGCTTCGGGTGTTCACGATTCGGCTTTCCGATCGCTCCATCGATCCGAAGGAAATCCCGCACTGCGTTGACTTCACCGAACGGGATGCCGGTCTGCGCCATGCCCCACGGACCCGGATTCATTCCCAGGAACATGACCTCGACTCCGGGATTGGCCCATCGCTTCAGATACTGATCGACCGACTTGCGAGCATAGTCCAGCGGGTTGTAGACGAACGCCGTCGGCGGAGCGAAGTCGAGTCCGTTCATCTCATTCGACAGGCGATGGCATATCTTCAGTGGCGACATGAATCGACTCTACCCTCACGTCCATGCATGCGGCAACCGGCCAATCGGAGGCAAATACTCTTCCGATAAACAGGCCCTCAAGCGGCAATAAGGCGGATAAACGTCGATTCAATCCCATTGGAACTCATGTCGGACTCGAAACGGAACGATCTTTCCAATCGACACTTCCCGAACGTGAGGTAGTATGAGCCTGTAGATGGCAACTCGACGAAGACATCCAGCCCACCGATTTATCGCGATGCTCACCGCAGCCGTGATGCCGCTGTGCTGCTGCATCGTCAGCACCGCCTCGGGGGCATCCTGCTGTGCTCCGGTACCCGTCGTCGAGGTGGAACGGTCGTCCTGCGAACATGCCTGCTGCGAGAGCGAATCCGTCGAGGAATCGACGGATTCGAGTCACTGCGCCGAGGCCGGCTGTTCCTGCTGCCTCAAGGCCCTTTCGATCGGTTCCGACTGGTCGCCTCCGGTCGACACGATCGGCACCCCGATGCCATCCTTCACTCTGGTCGACATGTGCGACCCGTCGTCGGACGTCCGCAGCGAACGATGCCTCCACGACACCGACCCACCACCGAAACCATGTGATCCGGATCGACTCCGGGGTCATGTGATTCTGCAGGTCTGATTTCCGATCATCACGCTCTCTGCATCGACGCGCCGCAACCGGCTCGTCGACGACATGTCGTGTCCACTGATCGGAACAATGATCATGCATATCTCAATCATCGGAAGCGTTCCTCGCTTCGTCACAATCCATGCCGTTCTGCTCGCCCTTCTGATGGGTCCGGGCTGCGCAAGCCTCGATCCCGATCGGGAACTCAAGGCGACCGCGGAAGCCACCCGGCGGGTCTCGGAGAACATCGATCCCGCCGAAGCCTGGTCGCTTCCCGTCGAAGGCGAAAGCCCGGCCTGGAACGGTGCGGATTCGCTCACCTACGAAGCTGCCGTGGCGGTCTCCCTACAGGGCAACCCCGGGATACGTCGCAACCTTGCGGTCGTCGTGGAACGGCGAGCTTGGTACGTCCAGGAAGGCCTGCCTCCGAATCCAACCGTCGGATTCGGCATTGGAATCGCCGTCGACGGCATGAGCGGCGCACCCATGATGGTCCAGGGCCTTCAGATGCTCAGCTGGTTGTGGAAGAATCCCCATCGCGTCGCCGCCGCGGAAGCGGAACTCCGTGCCGCCGTCTACGACGCGGCATTCGGCTGCGTCGATGTGACGATGCGAACCCGGACCCAGATGGCCGCCGTTCTGGCGGCCCAGGATCTGCTTCGCTACGACCTCACGTACACGGACATCACCGATCAGACCGTACGACTCGTCGAAGCCCAGGTCGAAGCCGGCGAACTGCCCGCACTCGAACTCGACCGGGCGCAACTCGAGCACCAGGAGGCCATCGAGTCGGTCGTCGCCAGCGAATATTCGCTGGAGCAGGCGAAGCTCGCCCTGCTCGGAACCATGGGACGACCGACCGACTCCACGTCATGGGTCGCAGCCGGCGAACTTCCCCCAGTCTGGAACATCCCCGACGATGAACGAACGCTGCTGGAACTGGCCATCACGGGACGGCTCGACATCGCATCGGCTCGCGAAGCGGTTCTGAAGATCCAGGCCGAACTCGGCCTTGCGGAAACCGAGAAGTTTCCGGAGATCGGAATCGGCCTCGGCTACAGGCGTAACGCAGGTGATCGCAAGTCCGTGTCGCCTGAGATGAAGATCACCGTCCCGATCCTCGACAACGGCGACCCGGCGATCGCGATCCAGACCGCTCGACTCGATGCCGCACTGATGGAACTGCTGGCCACGATCGAGAACGCCCAGGCCGGCGTGCTCACCAGCCTGAGTCGATACGAGCAATCGCGTGATCGCGCGAGGCTGATTCGAACCCAGCAGTTGAAGATCGCCAGAACGGCCCAGCAGCGAAGCGATGCGGCATTCCGCGAAGGCGTCGTCGATCTGAACACCCTGTTGATGACACAGCGGCAGCTGATCGCGGTGGAACGCAATCTCGTGCTTCAGGAGCTGATGACCATGGAGGCCATGTGCGAACTCCGCACTTCGGTCGGCGGCAGCTTCGATCCGACGCTCGATGCGGCTCCGATCATCGTAATCGAGGCGAAGTCGTCCGACTCCGGGCAGGAGGAATCATCATGAACGGCGATACCAGAATTCCCATGCCGCCACGACGTTGGCTGCTTCGGTTCGGCCTTCCGGTGCTGGTGCTGGCCGCAGCCGCGGCGCTGCTTCTGAGCATGCTCTGGACGAGCATCGTTCCAGCCAGAGAAATCACTGCGGTCCCCACCGTCGTGCGTGACGTCGAGATACCGTTCGACGCGGCCGGTGACGATCAAGCAGTCGATGAAGCCGTGGTCCAGGCTCCGGGGTGGGTCGAACCGGATCCCTACGGAATCTACGCCGGCGCGCTCGTCGAAGGCGTGGTGAAGGAACTGCTGGTCCTGGAAGGTGATCCGGTCAAGACCGGACAGCCGGTGGCCACCCTCGTCGACGATGAAGCTCGAATCGCCCTGCAGAGAGCCAAGGCGAATGTGCTGCATCTCCATGCGGAAATGCTGATGGTCGAGGCGACGCGCGACCAGCTGCCCTCACGACTCGATGCGGCCAGAGCCCGCTTGTCGGAGCTCGAGGATGAAATCCGGCGCAAGACGCCGCTCGTCGAACAGGGCGCCGTGGCCGAAGGGCCCGTGGAGCGACTGAAGATACGGGTTCGAGCTGCTGAAGCGGCGATCGCGGAACTGGAAGTCGAGAAGAAGCGACTGGATGCCGCAGTGATGGACGCCAAGGCCGAACTGGCCGTCGGCGAGTCCGATCGGGATGATGCGATGCTCACGCTTCAACGGATGACGGTACGCAGTCCGATCGACGGTGTCGTCGTCGAACGACTCACATCCCCGGGAAGCGTGATCCGGTTCGGCAACGGCGAACACTCGTCTCACATCGTGCACCTGTACCAGCCGGAGAAGCTTCAGGTGCGAGCGGACATTCCGCTTGCGAACGCGGCGATGGTGCGGCGAGGCCAGCCTGCGGATGTCGTCGTGGACATCATGCCGGGCAAGGTGTTCAGAGGCGAAGTGACACGGTTCGTTCATCGGGCGGATCTGTCGAAGAACACGGTTGAGGCGAAGGTGCGGATCATCGATCCGTCACCGCTGCTGAAACCCGACATGCTGGCACGAGTCCGCATTCTGCCTGCACGCGACCGGGAAGCAGGCATCGACACGATCCGGATTCCGAGGACGTTCGCACCCGAACAGGCGATCGTCGACGGCGTTGCATGGGTGATCGAGTCACGCAACGGCACGTCGGGAACCGCAGGCCGCCGGGCCGTCACGACCGGAACGAGTGAACACGACGGATGGATCGAGGTGATCGATGGTCTCCAGCCCGGCGACTTCGTGATCCTGCAGCCGCAAGGACTTCGAGAAGGCGATCGCGTGCAGATGACAGGAGACAGATCATGAGCGTTCCGTTCATCAGATGCCGGCAGTTGACGAGAATCTACACCAGGGGCGAAGAGCGCATCAAGCCGCTCGACCAGCTCGATCTCGACATCGATCGCGGTCGATTCGTCGCCTTGATGGGACCATCGGGTTCCGGAAAGACCACTCTGCTGAATCTGCTCGCCGGCATCGATTCACCGACCAATGGCGAACTTCACGTCGGGGACACCCCGGTGCACAGCCTGTCCCGCGGACGACTCGCGGCGTGGAGAGCGGATCACGTCGGCTACATCTTCCAGCTGTACAACCTCGTTCCCGTCCTGAACGCCTACGAGAACGTCGAGCTACCGCTGCTGCTGCAGTCGATCACGCGTACGGAGCGACACCGACGCGTCAGTGCGGCAATGGAGGCCGTGGGGATCGGCGATCGGCACAAGCACTATCCCCGGCAACTGTCAGGAGGACAGGAGCAACGGGTTGCAATCGCAAGGGCGATCGTCACCGAACCGGACCTACTCCTGTGCGACGAACCGACCGGCGATCTGGATCGTGAAACCGCGACGTCGATCATGGATCTGCTGCAGCGGCTGAACCGGGACGAAGGACGGACCATCGTCATGGTGACCCACGATCCCGCGACCACCAAATGGGCCGACACCCTTCTCCATCTCGAGAAGGGACGTCTGCTCGAGCACGTGGAGAACCCGGCATGAGACGCCTCCTTCGACTCGTACCCGTCGTGTTCCGGACACTTCGAAGAAGTCCGATCCGCAGCGGACTGACCATCACCGGCATCGCGATGGCGATGTACCTGTTCACCGGAGTGGAGTCGATGCGCAATGGCGTACGAGACGCCACCGAGGCCGGAGCCGGCGATTCCGTGCTGGTCGTCTACCGCGAAAACCGGTACTGCCCGTTCACCAGCCGCCTGCCGGAGTGGTACGCGGACCGAATCGAGCGGATCGAAGGCGTGCAGGCTGCGGTTCCGATGCAGATCCTCGTATCCAACTGTCGAGCATCACTGGACGTCGTGACGTTCCGGGGCGTTCCGGAGAACAGCCTCGACTCGTCCCTCTCGCCGGATGCAACGTTCCTCGAAGGGTCGGTCGCCGACTGGAATCTTCGTGGAGACGCCGCGGTCATCGGTGAGGCCCTTGCTTCCCGACGCGGCATCCGGGTCGGAGACCGCTTCGACGCGGCCGGAGTGACCGTCTTCGTCTCGGGCATCGTCGACAGCGGGGAGATGCAGGATCGCAACTCCGCCTGGGTCCATCTCCCCTTCCTCCAGGAGTCGATCCAGCGCGGTGGTACCGGTGGATTCGTGACCCAGTTCAACGTGGTGGTGGATGACCCGTCGAACATGGAGCAGATTGCAATGAAGATCGACGAGGCGTTCGAACACGATGAACGCCCCACTGCGACCAGGCCCGAAAAGGCGTTCATCGGCAGAGCAGCCAGAGACATCGTCGACATCGCCGACTTCGCGGGCATTCTCGGCTGGGGTGCGCTCGCAGCCGTGTTCGCGCTCATCGCCAATGCAATCATGCTCGCGATGCGTGACCGAATACGCGATCACGCGATCATGCAGACGCTGGGATGGACCAGTCCCCTGATCGGATGGATGGTGCTTGTCGAAGGCGCGATGCTCGGGCTCGCCGGTGGCGTGCTGGGGGCGTTCGGGGCCTGGCTCACCATCCAGTACGGACGATTCGCCATGACGATGGAAGGCACCAGCATCGAGATCTCGACCAGCGTGTGGACGGCGATCATCGGCACCGGTCTTGCACTCGCCCTCGGACTGCTCGCCGGGGTCGCTCCCGCCGTACGCCTGTCACGACGCAGCATCGCGTCGAGTTTCGGAGCCATCTGACGCCATGCGACTCCTTCCCTTCGAATACGCCGTACGAAACCTCGGACGCAGTCCCGCCCGACTGCTGCTGACCGTCGGAGGCAGCTCGCTTGTCGTGCTGCTGGTGCTGACGGCGGCGGGATTCGTCAACGGCATGCAGGCTGCGTTCGTCACCAGTGGACGGGATGCGAACATCATTCTCATGGGCAGTGGATCCGAGGAGAGCATCGAACGAAGCGAGGTGTCGATGCAGACCGGAGGCATCGTCGCGGCGAGCGTGTCCGGCCTCGTCAGGCGAGCCGGAGTCGATGCCGTGTCTCCGGAGGCCCATGTCGCCATTCCGATCAAGGGACTTGGTCTCGAGGAGACGATGAGCGTCATCCGGGGAGTGCAACCAGCGGCGTTTCTCGTCCATGAGGAAGTACGAGTCGTTGCCGGCCGACCACCACGCGAAGGTGCGAACGAACTTCTTGCCGGAAAGCTCATCGCACGCGGCATGGGATTCACGCCCGCCGAGGATGCGATCGGATCCGTGCTGCAGATCGACGAGGAACCCTACGAGATCGTGGGCGTGCTCGAGGCCGCAGGTGGTGTCGCCGAGGGTGAACTGTGGACGGCACTGACTGATCTGATGGCGACCAGCCAGCGCGACAGCATCTCGTGCGTGGTGGTTTCGATGGACGAGGCCGTCCCGTCGGACCTCGAGGCGTTTGCCGCGACCCGGCTCGACCTGGAACTCATCACCATGCCGGAAGTGGAGTACTACGAGAAGTTGTCGGCGTTCTTCAGGCCGATCGGACTGATGGTCCTCGTGACCGCGGCCCTGATCGCGATCGGTGCCGTGCTGGGTGGACTCAATACCACCTATGCGGCCTTCGCCAGCCGAGTACGCGAGATCGGAACCCTGCAGACGCTCGGATTCTCGAGACAAGCCATCGCGATCAGCCTGATGCAGGAATCGCTTCTCGCCGCGTCGATCGGAACATTGATCGCATGCGGACTCGGAGCATGGCTTCTGGACGAGGTCGTCATCCAGTTCTCGATGGGCGCCTTCGGACTTCAAATCGACGCCACTGTGATCGCCTGGGGGCTGGCGACCGGACTTGCCCTCGGACTCATCGGTGCCACGCTGCCGGCCTGGCGCTGCCTGAGACTACCCATTGCTGAATCATTGAAGGCCGGCGAATAAAACCCACTACATTTCTCTGGAGAAACAACCATGCTCAAATTCCTGATGACCGTACTGTTCGCATCCAGCATGCTGCTCGGATGTGATGGCGAACGTTCCGAGGAGCCGGCCGAGACGACGGCACCCGCCGCCGTCGCGATACCTGCCGACACCTTTCTGACGAGCCGACCGACCGACGCCCAGGATCTGCTTGCCGTGAAGAACACCGCAGCGATCGGAGACGACGTGACCTTCCTGGCCAGAGTCGGTGGACGGGTCAAGCCGTTCGTCGAAAGCCAGGCGATCTTCGTCGCCGCCGATCCATCGCTGAAATCCTGTGAAATCATCTCCGACGACGATCACTGCACCGTCCCCTGGGACTACTGCTGCGAGGACGGGCAGCTGCTTCGAGAAGGCATGGCGACCATTCGCATCGTCGATGCCGAAGGTCGACCCATCCGCATGAATGCGAACGGCGCAGGCGGCCTTGAGCCGGCGAAGTACATCGTCGTTCGGGGAACCGTAAGCGATCGGAACGACGAAGGCCTGTTCATCGTCGATGCCAGCGGAATCTGGGTCGGCGGAAAACCCACCTTCAAGGAGCCCCGCAAGGGCAGCATGTGATCAGCAGTTGATGCAGCGAATGACCTCGAACAGGAATCGTTCCTGATCGGGTTCACTTCGCGCATGATCGACGAGACACCGAAGTGCCTTGCCGATGTCCGAGATGGCGTACTTCTTCGCCATCTCCTCGAGATACTCGATCTGAGGCGCCTTGAGCTCCACTTCGATCATCTGCTTGTCCATGCCCATGTGGCTTCCTTTCAATACCTTGTGAATCAGTTTGCAAAGAGTTGTCCAGGATCCCGGAACGCCTTGAACTCCAAGGCGTTCCCGGAAGGGTCCAGCAGGAACATCGTGGCCTGCTCCCCGGGCTCATCCTTGAAGCGGATGTAGGGTTCGATCACGAACTCGATTCCTGAAGCCCGCAGTCGATCGGCCAGAGCATGCCACTGCTCCCAGGGCAGGACCGCACCGAAATGCGGCACCGGAACATCGTGCCCGTCGACCGCGTTGCTGTCGGCCGGCTGCTTCTGGACCGCGACGTCATCGACGAGATGCGCGACCAGCTGATGTCCGAAGAAGTCGTAGTCGGTCCAACGATCACTGCTCCGACCCTGCCTGCAGCCAATGACATCGCCGTAGAAGGACCGTGCCTTGTCCAGATCGTGGACTGGAAACGCAAGGTGGAACGGAGTGAGTGTCGCGACTTCGGAATCGTTCATGCACACACTCTAGCGGAGCGGGGTAGGATGCGGGCATGTTCATAGACACACTGATGGCGGGACTGCTGGTCCTGCCGATGGCAACCGAACAGGACCCCCGCTGGCTCGCCTGGGCCGGTGATCCGGAGCTGGGCCCGGGCTACGGCCGACGAATCGTGCTGGTATCGGGCGATGAGGAGTATCGATCCGAGGAGGCCCTTCCGATGCTCGGCCGCATGCTGGCCCGCCACGGCTACGAGACCATCGTGCTCTTCAGTCAGGATCCCGAGACCGGCGAGATCGATCCCGAGCAGCTCTCGCACATTCCCGGACTGCATCTCGTCGATGACGCCGACGTGCTTGTGCTGCAGCTTCGATTTCGGGAACTGCCCGACGATGACATGAAGCACATCGTCGATCACGTCGAGGCCGGCAAGCCGATCGTTGGGATCCGGACCTCGACCCATGCGTTCAACTACATCGAAGCCACCGACAGTCCGTATGCGAACTGGACCTGGAACAGCCAGGATCCACCCGGCGGATTCGGGGGCCACATCCTCGGCGAGACATGGGTCAATCACCATGGTCACCACGGAACCGAGGCGACACGGGGCATTCCGCATGATGGAAGCGAGGCGCATCCCGTCCTGCGAGGAGTGACCGACGTCTTCGGGCCGACCGACGTCTACGGAATCCGCAAACTGCCCTCCGACAGCACCATCCTGCTCGACGGTGCGGTGCTTGCCGGGATGACACCGGACGCCCCCCCCGTCGCCGGCCCGAAGAACGACCCCATGCATCCGGTCGCCTGGGTACGCGAGCGACCCCTGCCCGATGGAGGAACCCAGCGCGTGCTGGCGACGACCATGGGAACCGCTGCGGATTTCTCGAGCCGCGATCTGCGCAGACTGCTGCTCAACGGCGTGACGTGGTGCGCAGGTTCGGAGCATGAAATTCCCGAAGAGGGGCTCGATGCCACGATGCTCGCACCGTGGGCTCCGACGCCGTTCGGATTCGGCACCCACCGCAGAGGCAACGTTCCCGGGGACCATCGCGACGGGTCTCCATGGGCCACGAGGGACATCGTCGACTCCGTCAGGACGCAGGGCCGTGCCGAGTACATGCGCCGCTTCGAATCCGGGAATGTGGATCGGATCGCGGATGCGTATGCCGCCGATGCCGTCGTGCTTCCGGAAGACGGGGTTCCAATCCAGGGGCGCGACAGGATCCGCGCGATGCTGCAATCCAGGTTCGACGAAGGGGTGACGTGGATGGATCTGGAGCCGCAGGACATCCATGTGGTGAATGACGACGGCGCCATCGAGACGGGGCGATATCGCATCGGACCGCATGACAGCAAGATCCTCGAACACGGCTCCTATGCATTGACCTGGAGGCGGATCGACGGGCGATGGATGATCCAGCACAAGGTCTTTCTGAGCTCGGCGAACCACGAAGAATGACATCGACATGAGCACCTGCGAACACGATGCCCGAGAGTCATCCCGAGATCGGGCAACGACCGGCGTCATGCTTGCGATGGGCGCGTACCTGTGGTGGGGAGCGATCACCCCGGTCTACTACCACATGCTGCGGGACGTCGAGGTTCTGGAACTGATCGCCTGGCGTGTGGTGGCCGGACTTCCGGTCATGCTGCTCATCCTCGGAGCGACAGGACGGCTGGCCGTCTTCAGATCGGTGTTCGGACGCCCCCGCGTACTGCTCGCACTGGTGACGTCCGCACTGCTGATCGGAATCAACTGGTTCGTCTTCATCTGGGCCGTCGACACGGACCGTCTGGCCGAATCGAGTCTGGGGTACTACATCAATCCACTCGTCTCGGTGGCCCTTGGCATGCTCTTTCTTGGAGAGCGGATGCGCCCGGCCCAATGGGTGGCCGTCGCGATCGCCCTCGTGGGCGTCGTGATCTCCGCCCTCGCCATCGGCGGCATCCCCTGGATCTCGTTGTCGCTGGCCGGATCGTTCGCGCTCTACGGACTCGTCCGCAAGCAGGTGGATGCCGATGCCCCGACCGGACTGGCGATGGAGATGCTTCTGTTCCTGCCGGTCATGGTCGTGATCCTGGCGATGGTGCACACCGGCGACGGAACCGCAATCGCGTCAGGCTCTCCCTGGCTGACCACGATGCTCCTGCTGGGTGGACCGGTCACCATCGTTCCCCTGCTGCTCTTCACCGGTGGAGCACGCCGACTTCGACTCGCCACGGTGGGCCTGCTGCAGTACATCGCACCCACCGGGCAGCTGCTGCTGGCCGTACTCGCGTTCGGAGAAGTGTTCAGCACCGAGCGGCTCGTGGCCTTCATCCTGATCTGGATCGCGGTGATCACCTACTCGGTCGATTCATTCAGAGCCAGTCGAAGGCCGACGCCGGTTGCGCGTCCCGATCCGTGACGCGCACCGACCCGGGCCAGCAGGACCCGGGTCGGCATTCGCCTGCAGGACGGTGGAACGTGCTCAACGGACCGACCAGTCCCTGATCACAAGCAGCAGATCCTGCACGTCGACCCGTCGATTCCGGTCGAGATCGCCGCTGCAGGGCCGGAACGGATCTGGACACGGACCCCACATGTTGATCACCAGAAGCAGATCGCTGACATTGACGAGCCGATCCCCGTTGGCGTCGCCGGCCATCGCGACGGTCGCGCCCAGGCAGTGCCAGTCGTCTCCATACTGCTTGCCGTCGTGGGGAATGATGCAGCAGAGGACCTCGTCACCGGACCCGGTCTGATCCCGGGCAAGGATGTCGGATTGCCCGGCACTGAAGACATCACGCACGAGCACGTCGTTCACGTACCACATGTAGCGGTACTTGACCATGTCGTAGTCGCGATCGTCGCCGAGGAGATTCGTGCTCACGTTCGCCACGATCGCGTTGTCGATCCCCGGCTCCGAAGGCGAGATCCAGCCACCGATCGGTTCCGGCTTTCGATTCCAGATGTCGCTGCGATCCTCGACCATGTCGAATGGAAGATCCATCTTGAGCAACCCGTTGATGCGCAGCTGCAGACGCCACGTACCGAGTGTGGTGGTCATGCCGGGGATCGCGGCGATGTTGAACCAGTACTGACCGTACTGGGTTCCCCAGTCGGTGGTGTTGTCATACTCGAAGGGCCCCATCGTGGTCGCGATCGATCCGTCCGGGGCGATGAAGGTCCAGTCCCTGGAACTGTTGGCGGGAAGGTTGTGAACCAGCGTCCAGAGATTGATCTCCACGTCATCGACGCTGAAGTGCCCCGTCCGGGGCTGCGGCCACGGAAGGTTGGCGACGGTATCCAGATCCTCGAGGCAGAAGGCCGCATCGCTGACGTAGTTGTTGTAGTTCACGCCGGGCTGACTTTCCCACATGCTGTTGGCCGGGCCGCAATCGCCCATGTACGGCTCCACATGCGTACCGCCCTCCTCCACCTGGAAGTGCAGATGCGGCCAGGTGCTGACGCCGCTCGATCCCATCAATCCGATCTGCTGCCCCTTGACGACCTCGTCGCCGATCGAGACGACCACGCTGTTCCTCCGAAGATGCCAGTACTTGGTCACACGCCCGCACGGATGCTCGAGTACGACGAAGTTCGCCGTCTGACCGTCCCATTCCGTGTTCTGATCGGCTTCGCCGTCATTGGCGTTGACGACGATCCCGTCGTCGACCGCGAAGATGGGAACACCCGCGATCTGCTCGGAGAAGGACCGTACGATCGTGTCGTTGCCCCGGTGTCCGTCGTAGGAGTTGGCGGTGCACTCGAACGCGAGGATACCGGACGAGGTGTCCAGATCGACGTAGTTCGACGTGTACAGATCCCGGTGGAGAATCCCTCCGGTGGGCCAGAACTCGAACGGTTCGCAGACGCCGGCATCGCGGACTCCACGATCGGACATCGCAACGAATCCTTGGACCGGACGCATCTCGAGATCGGGGATGCATCGCGGGCGTTCGAGTTTGTCGTGCGGACAGCATTCCGTCTTCATGTTCTCTCCACCCAGCGAAGGCGAGCGTTCGTCGGGAGCTGGAGAGGAGGAGGGGCCGGCCACCACCGCCGTGGAGAGGGCCAGTACGGTCATCGTCAGACAGGTTTTCATCATCATGCTCCCTTGCGCGGGTTGTGAAGTCCCGTAGTGGACTTCCTGCGTAAGGAAGGTCCGGGGAGGACGCTCATGCGCGGGAAAATTGCGAACCGGTCCGAAGAGGATAGGATTGGACCGAACCCCCCTTCTCCGATCTGGAATCACCATGAATCAGGAAGAATTGATCGCGTACCTCGCCTTCATCGTCTCGGTGTTCGCACTCATGAACCCGTTGGCGGCGGTCCCGATCTATCTCGGACTCACCGCCGACATGGAGCCCGACGCCCTTCGGCGAATCCCCTTCAAGACGGCGCTCGCGGCGTTCGTGATCATGGTGATCGCGTTCATCGCGGGCGAGACGATCCTCCTGATGTTCTCGGTCAGCATTCCCGCGCTTCGAATCGCCGGAGGCATCGTGATCCTCTCCATGGGCTGGTCCATGCTTCAGGCCAGGATCAGCCGCACGAGGCAGACCAGCGAAGAGGCCGAGGAGGCATCGAATCGCGACTCGATCGCCGTGATCCCGATGGCCATTCCGGTGACCGCCGGCCCCGGTGCGATCAGCCTCATGGTCGTCGCCGCGTCGTACCCGAATGCCATCGAAGGCAGGATCGCGATCATCCTCGCCGTCCTCTTCGTCTGCATCCTGCTCTGGCTGTTCCTGAAATCGGCAAGGACGATTTCAAGCGTGCTGGGGCGTACCGGCATGAACATCGTGACCCGCATCATGGGACTGCTGATGCTCGCCGTGGGTGTCGAGTACATGGCCAGGGGGCTCGGTGAGATGTTCCCCGGCCTGCTCAATGCCTCGACGGTCGGGGGTTGATGCAACGAAGCCCCCGCCATGAGACGAGGGCTTCGTGATCAGTCACTTGGATGAAGCTGCGTCAGTCCTTGCAGGACATCTTCTCGCAGTTGACGGCGATCGATCGAAGGCAGACGAGCACCTGACCGAGCGCGGCGAACATCACGCCGGCGACCATGATCTCGGCGGATTCGATTGCAACCATCAGTTCGAATGCACCATCGTCTCCGGAGAACTCCTTGATCAGATCCATGATCAGGATGACAGCCCCGACGATGATCAGAGCAAATCCGATCCCCGATAGGATCTGGGCAAAGATTCCCATGATCTGCGTCCGCTCTCTGAGATTGCTTTCGGTTGACATTTCGTTGCTCCAATGAGTATGGCCGTTGGATTTCCTCGATGACGCCCGAAGGATTCGAGCCGAGGAGACAGAGGGTGTACCATCGGCTAGATGCAAAAATATGATTCATAAATACTGAACGATTTCAGCCCGCAAATCCCGCCATTCGGAGCATGACGCCATGTCCATCGTCCTGATCATATTCATCGTCTTTCTGATCTTCGGAGCGATCCTCCTGTCCATGATTTCAAGAGGAGACACTCCGCTTGCACCGATCGCCAAGACGCTCCTCGGACTGCTCTTCGGACTGATGGCCCTGTTCTGCATCTTCGGGTTCATGGCCTCGTTCGAACCCGGCGAGAATGCACTGGTCTTCAAGATCGGATACGCGATCGGATTCCTCGTGACCGCCGGACTCGGCGTCTGGATCGTCCTCGGCAAGTCTGCCCCCAGAAAGAGCTGATCGACCGCCAGCCCCGAGCCTGAGTTGGTATTCTGTCCGGGTCGTGTGGCGGCGATCGGCTGCCCGGGCGCACATCAGAAATCAAAAGAGGTGTATCCATGAGCAGGACCATCAGCGACCAACTACTCGACACACTCAAGGCTGTTGATGTCGATCGAATCTACGGGATTCCCGGCGACACGATCGACACTCTCATGGAAAGCATCCGCAAGGACGACGACGTCGAGTTCGTCGTCTGCCGACACGAGGAGAATGCGGCGTTCATGGCCTCCGGTCAGGCACGCGTCACCGGCAAACTCGCCGTGGTCTGCGCCTGCCAGGGCCCCGGGGCGAACAACCTGCTCAACGGACTCGCCGATGCCGCCGGAGACCGGATCCCGGTGCTTGCCATCACCGGGCAGGTCGACAGCGACCGCATCGGCTCCGGCATGCCTCAGGAGTCGAGCCAGCTGAAGCTGTTCGATGACATCGCCCTCTTCAATGCGGAGGCGAGAACTCCCGAGAATCTCATGGAGATGCTCCATATCGCGATCAACGCGGCCATGACCTATCGGGGCGTCGCCCACATCTCCATTCCGTCCGACGTGATGCTTCAGAAGGAAGTCCCCTTCCCGCTCCCGATCGCGGTCACCGATCACGATGCGGTCATCGTGCCCGGCGACTCCGCCCTCGACGAGGCCGCGAAGGTCATCGAGGCCGCCAAACGACCCATGATCCTCTACGGAGAGGGTGCGCGGGGCGCTGCGGAACAGGTGGTGGCCCTGTCGGAGAAGCTCCAGGCTCCGCTGATCCACACCACTCGATCGAAGGACATCATCGACAACCACCATCCCAACGTGCTCGGCGGCATCGGCATCATGGGAGCCCATCCCTCGAACCACGCACTGCACGAGGGCGATCTGCTGATCGTCGTCGGGTGCAACTTCGCATGGCGTCAGTTCTACCCCCAGGGCGTGCCGATCGTGAAGATCGATTGCAACCCCGTGCATCTCGCCACCCACATTCCCGTGGACCATCCGATTCTCGGCGACGCATCGGTGTCGGTCGAAGGCCTGATGTCGCGCGTCTCGGCCCGGGAGGACGATTCGTTCCTCGTGAAGTCGCGCAAGCCGCTCGTGAAGATGATCGACGAGTTCACCTTCAGGGCGAAGAAGACGAAGCCCGGCAAGCCGGTGCACCCGGCCGCCGTCGTCCACGCGATCAGCACCCAGATGTCCGAAGACGCCATCGTCTGCGGCGACTCCGGCTCGACGACGATCTGGTTCAACAACATCGCCCGACTCAACGGCAAGCAGCGATTCATCTGGAGCGCGAATCTCGCCACGCTGGGAGGAGGCATGCCGCAGGCCATCGGCGCATCCTTCGCCGCTCCCGACACGCAGGTCGTGATGATCGCAGGCGACGGCGGATTCCAGATGTCCATTCAGGATCTCGTGACCGCCGCGATGTACGAACGCCCCATCAAGTGCTTCGTCCTGAACAACGGCTGCTACCGCTTCATCGAGTTCGAAGAGGCGAGTCATGACGGCAACGTCGCGGCCGGCACCAAGTTCCTCAATCCCGACTACGCGGCTCTGGCCGAGGCCTGCTTCTGCAAGGGCATCTCGGTCGGCGAATACGACGATCTCCTGCCGGCGATCGAAGCTGCGTTCGCACACGACGGACCGGTCGTCGTCGACTGCCACGTCGATCCGGACGCCCTGCTCATTCCTCCGGCCGTCACGCCTGGAATGGCCGCGAATTACGTCAAGAGCGAGATCAAGAGCTGGTTCACGGCACCGTCCGACGACGCGAAGCGGATCGAGAAGATGGCCGCCAAGTTCAAGAAGAGCTGACGAAACAGGGTCAGGTCGTCTCGAGCGCCGCGATGAGATCGAGCATCGGTCGGTATTCGTCGTCGGTGAAGGTTCGAGCCGAACCGGATCGGTGATCCTCGAGCAGCATGCGCAGGTAGGCGGCCAGGCACATCGAATCGGCCCCCGCCTTCTGCGATTTGGAAAGTTCCAGCAGCAGTTCCTGCTGAACCAGAGCAGCATCGTCCGCGGACATGCCGCCTTCAGAGACCTGCTCGACGGCATCGAGAAGATAGAGGGACTTCATGTCCACATCGGTCGTCTGACTGACGTGATGATCGAATCGCCACGCGGCACTTCGATGGACGGAAAGTTTGAAGACCACGCCGAAGACGATTACGAAGATGATGGGAACCACGAAGAGGATCCCCAGCAGTTTGGCGATCTCGCCGAGCGAGCCTGGCCAGCGGTCGAACGCCCCCTCGAGGAGCAGGATCACGACCAGGGCGATGAAACCGACCAGGTAGCCGATCGCCATCCACACGAGCATCATGTTCGACTGAGCGCGGGCCCTTCGGACGAGCCGGTCGGCCGACGTTCGATCCATCGAATCGCCCGTATGCAGAAGAGGCTCACCCGTCGACAGGATGTCCTGCGCCTGCTGCCCACGGACTTCGAGGATCTTCTTCATGTCCCTGGCTCCGAACCATCAGGAATCCGAACTGGGCCGCGACTCACACGTTGAAGAGGAAGTGCACGATGTCGCCGTCCTGCATGACGTAGTCCTTGCCCTCGCTGCGGAGCTTGCCCGCCTCGCGGATGGCCTTCTCGCTCTTGTAGTGGTCGAGTTCGTCGACGAGGTAGCACTCGGCGCGGATGAACCCCCGCTCGAAATCGGTGTGGATCACCCCGGCGGCCTGCGGCGCGGTCGAACTCTTGCGGATCGTCCAGGCCCGGATCTCCTTCTCGCCCGCCGTGAAGTAGCTCTGCAGACCAAGCAGGTCGTAGGCTCCCCGGGCCACGACGGCCAGCGCCGGCTCGGCCATCTCCAGCGATTCCAGCATCTCGTCGCGATCGGCCTCCTCGAGTTCGGCCAGTTCGGATTCGATGCGGGCACAGACGATGACGAGCCTGCCGCCGTTGCGATCGACCCAGTCGGACACCGCGGCGACGTGGGCACCTTCACCCTTGAGATCGTCCTCGTCCACGTTGCAGACGTAGAGCACGTCCTTGGCGGTGATGAAGCCGAAGCTTCTGATCAT
This sequence comes from Phycisphaerales bacterium UBA3160, assembly GCA_002364485.1. GTDB lineage: Bacteria > Planctomycetota > Phycisphaerae > Phycisphaerales > SM1A02 > UBA854. Next base: position 10,738 of record DEYK01000039.1, on the reverse strand, counting down.
GGCCTGGTCGTCGACCGACCATTCCTCGCTGCGCAGGGGCCGCTCGTCGTCGAGGATCTCCTTGCAACGGGTGAGCAGCGAAAGCCTGGCCTTGGCCTCGGCATCGCCCGAGCGGGCGACCCGCTCGGACTTCTTGATCGACGTATCGACCTGCTGCATGTCGCTGAGAAGCAGTTCGAGCTCGATCACCTCGATGTCGCGGATCGGATCGATCGAACCATCGACGTGGGTGATGTCGTCGTCCTCGAAGCAGCGGACGACATGGAGGATCGCATCGACCTCCCTGATGTTCGCGAGAAACTTGTTGCCGAGCCCTTCTCCCTGCGACGCCCCGGCGACCAGACCGGCGATGTCCACGAGACGGAGCGACGCAGGAATGATCTTCTGCGTCTCCACGTACCGATTGATGGTGCCGAGGCGCGGATCGGGAATGGAGACCACGCCGACATTGGGATCGATCGTGCAGAACGGGTAGTTCTGCGCTTCGATGCCCGCCGCGGTCAACGCGTTGAACAACGTGCTCTTGCCGACGTTCGGAAGACCTACGATTCCGCATTCCATCAGTTGGTTCCTCGCAGGGCGCGTACAACGGCACACAGCGACGACGCATGCCCGGTCCGGGCGTTGCGGGTCGCAGAAACGATTTCAATCGACTCGAATCCGTGGGATCGAAGCGAGGACACGAGTTGGGTCTCCAGCATGGCGCCGCCGATGCATCGGAACCAGTCGTCGATGCTCGTTCGCACCACGTCGTCGAGGGCCTCCTTGAGCACGATCTCGGCGAAGACCAGTCTTCCCCCGGGGCGAAGCACTCTGGCGATCTCCTTCATGACCCCCTGCTCGTCGGGCGAGAGGTTGAAGATGCCGTTGGCCGTCACCACGTCGAGACGATCGTCCGGCAGCGGGATCGTCTCCGCTCTGGTGCAGAAGATCTCGGTCTCGGGGAATCCGGCTTCGGAGAGATTTTCCCGGGCGGCCCCCGCCATGTCACGGGAGCCGTCGAGTCCGGCGAGCCGCTGGGGGGAACCGAACCGGCGGGCGTAGCAGCAGAGATCAAGTCCCGCCCCGCATCCCAGATCGAGCAGGCGCTCGCCTTCGGCGAGTTCGACGGCATCCTGCGGGTTGCCGGCCCCGGTGAAGCTCGACGCGCACGCCGGGGGCAGCGAATCCAGGGCATCGGACTCGTATCCGACTGCCTCCGCGAATTCGCGACCGACGGGGAATCCGTGCGTTCGATCGGGCGACGTGGCGACGCACCCGTAGCGTTCGAAGACCGCGTCGCGGATCTCCTCGGAACTCATCGAAGTCAGGGTTCGCGGCGATTCGTCCACGCTCAGTTGGTCGGCTGCGGGGTCGTACGGAGGTAGGGCTTGATTTCGGTGTAGCCCGCAGGAAACAGTTCGTCGGCCTCCTCGTTGCTGACGGCCGGAACGATGATGCAGTCGTCGCCGTGCTGCCAGTTGGCGGGAGTCGCCAGCTTGTGCTCGTCGGTCAGCTGCAGTGAATCGATCACCCGGAGCAGTTCGTCGAAGTTGCGGCCGGTGCTGGCCGGATAGGTCAGCGTGAGTCGGACCTTCTTGTTCGGATCGATGATGAACACGCTGCGAACCGTGAAGGTGTCGTCGGCATCCGGATGGATCATGCCGTACAGATTCGAAACGGTCCGATCGGCATCGGCCAGAAGCGGGAAGTTGAGTTCGACCCCCTGGGTCTCCTCGATGTCCTTCGCCCAACCATGGTGGTCGTCGACCGGATCGACGCTCAGCCCCATGCACTTGACGTTGCGGCGATCGAACTCGCCCTTGAGGCGGGCGACGGTGCCGAGTTCGGTCGTGCAGACCGGGGTGTAGTCCTTGGGATGCGAGAACAGGATCACCCAGCTGTCACCGGCCCAGTCGTGGAACGAGATGGGGCCGTCGGTGGAATCCTGATTGAAGTCGGGAGCGGTCGAGCCGAGCTTGATGGACATTTGGCTTCTCCTGTCTGGTCATGTGGACATCGTCTTCCGGTGAACTGAGCATTCTATCGAGTCGACGAAGACTCGAAAAACCGTGTCAACCCTGCTTGTGACGGGATTGCCGCTCACGCTGGTGGTAGAGCACGAGGGCCCGCCGCTCCTCGGCGTACATCGCCTCCCGCAGCTCGAATCCATCCTTGATCTGCTGATACTGCTTCTCCGCCTCCCGCTTGGCTTCACGGGTATCGAGGCCCAGCGTGGGATGCTCGAGCAGCTGCTCCATCTCCATGGCCATGACCACGGCGACGAACTCCGCGTCGACCAGAGGCTCGCCGGCGGCCTGAGCGACGCGATCCAACCCCTCCAGTTCGGAAACGAGCCGCTGCACCTCGGTCGGCAGATCCTCGTCTTCGGTGAAGAGCAGCAGCCCCTCCCGGGTGGCCCTGCGGCGGGTGTCGATCTGATCCTCCAGAGCCTCGGCGGCCTGATGCATCTTGAGCGCGTCGGCATCGGCCTGAGCGGGGCCGGGCGGGGGCACGAACTGCGAGGGGCGAACCTTGACGCCGCGTTGGATCATCGAGCAGTACCAGGCGGAAATGCGATGCGCGTCCCGAAGCCGCCGCATCGCGGTCGGGACCGGAGTCTCCGAACCGTGGACCGCGGCGTTGCCGTCGCGACGAATGGCGTGCATTCCATCGGCCTGCTTCTTGGGCAGCATCCCGTACTGCTCGAGTGAACGCAGGATCGCGATCAGATCCAGATCGGCCAGCCGGGGAGCCTGAAGCTCGACCAGACGTCGTGCCATCATCTCGACCATGAGTCGGAGCTTGAAGAGGCATGATTCCGGATCGGAATGGACGTACTGCTCCGCCTGCCCCCCCAGATGCGACACCCGATGGTCGTAGCGGTCCATGAAATCGAAGTTGCTCTGATGATCTTCGCTCACGACGCCTCGCCTCCATCCTCGATCGAAGGCACGGATGGATTGAACATCGAGGCGATGACCCTCGCGGACGCGCAGCACCGCTGGAAGTCCTCGTCGGTCATTTCACAAGCCGAGGCGAGCATCGACGCCCAGCGGACCTCGAGCGGTTCCATGCACCCGTCCGCGAATGCGATCATCAGCACCCCGGTCATGATCTTCTCGGCCTGTTCCCGCGGCATCCCGTGGACTCCGGCGAGGCAGTCCACCAGCGTGAGCTTTCCGATCTGCTCGGGGGACTTCGCCGCTCGGCAGGCCTCCTCGGAAAGTCCGAGGATCGCCTGGGCGTAGAGACCGGCGGACGCCTCCTTGACCGCGGGCACGGTTCCGTCGGCGACGGCCATCGCCCTGGCGGCGACGAACCACAGCATCGCCAACTGCTCCTGATCACCGGATGTCGCCGTTGCGTTCATCGTCCCTTGTCCCCGATCATTCCTTGCCGGTTTCCATTTCCGCGATGTGACCATCAAGATAGATGACCCAGAGCAGGTCGTCCTCCGTTCCCGGCGTCCCGTCGGGACCGATGCTGCGGACTCTCGAGAACTCCGTGACTTCGGGGTCGTCGTCCCGACTCGCCGAACCCGACAATTCGATGGTGACCGGCTGATCCCAGGGATCACGAAGATCCGCGATCCGTTCGTGCGCCAGCAGTTCGGACGACATCTCGGACGGTGTCGCATCGCCCCGCTCCTCGGTCAGCATCCACCATGCCCCGGGGAGCACCCTGGCCACCGTGACGGCGACCCCGCTCGACTCGCGTCTCGCGTCCTCGGTCAACTGCCGCTGCATCGGGTTGCGACCGGGAGTCGACTTGGTGATGCGAAAGCGACTGTCCTCGACCTCCTGCGGGTACCGGTTGTTCGACGTGTCGGCATCGGCGATTCGACGCCTCGGATCGACCTCGACGGATGCGATCGGCTGCTCGGTCACGAGCAGCTTGCTGACCCGGGGGTTGTTCTGCGACCAGAGTTCGGCCGGAAGCATGATGTCCTCGACGGTCGAGTCCTCGTAGGTGATCCGCAGCGGTATCGGCATCGGAAGTCCGCCGACGTTCTCGAACGTCACCACGTTGAAGGTCCAGGGAAGCTCCAGCAGTTCGGCCTCGCCCTCGTCGAGCTCCTCGATGAACCGCTCGTAGGAACGCCGATCCGAAGCGGTGACCTCGAGCTCGTCGAACTGGTTGTAGAAGTCCAGCAGTTCCGGAAAGCGATCCGTGCGCCGCTCCATCCCCTTGTTCTCCAGTTCGGAGATGCTCAGGGGCTCGTCGTCACGCTCCGCCATCCGGAGGGGATTGTCGATGTCCGGATTCATCGACCGTGGCGTGAACCGCTCCAGACGAACGACGGCGATGTCGCAGTGGTCGGTGGTGTAGAACCATCCTCGCCAGAACCAGTCCAGATCGATCCCGCTGCTGTCCTCCATGGTGCGGAAGAGATCCGCCGGCTCGGGACGCTTGAACGCCCATCGCTGCGAATAGGTCCGGAATGCGTGGTCGAACAACTCCCGCCCCATGACGGTCTCCCGCAGGATGTTCATCGCCGTCGCGGGCTTTCCGTAGGCGTTGTTGCCGAACTGGAGGATGGACTCGCTGTTGGTCATGATCGGAACCTGACGGAAATCGGTCATGTAGCGGGTCATCCTCGCCGGTTCCCCGCGCCGCGAAGGATAGTCCTCCTCCCATTCAGATTCGGTGACGAACTGGCAGTAGGTGTTGAGCCCCTCGTCCATCCACGTCCACTGCCGCTCGTCGGAGTTGATGATCATCGGAAACCAGTTGTGACCGACCTCGTGGATGATCACCGAGATCAGACCGTATTTCGTGCGCTCGGTGTAGGTGTCGTCCTCCTCGGGCCTGGGACCGTTGAAGCAGATCATCGGATACTCCATGCCTCCGACCGGGCCATTGACGGAGATCGCGACCGGGTACGGGTACGGCACCGCCAGCCTCGAATAGGTGTCGATGGTCTGGGCCACGGCCTGCGTGGAATAGCGCGACCACAGCGGTTCCCCCTCCTCGGGAAAGAACGACATCGCCATGGTCACATGGTCGGCATCCGGTACGGGCACCCCCCACGCGTCCCAGGCGAACTTGGGTGATGCGGCCCAGGCGAAATCCCGGACGTTCTCGGCCTTGAACACCCACGTCTTCGTCCCGGTCGCCTCACGAAGTTCGTTCTCGAGGGCCTCTTCGGGCGTGATGACCAGGATCGGACGATCGGCCGTTCTCGCCGCCCGGAATCGCCGCATCTGCTCCGGAGTCAGCAGGGTCTCGGGCGACTGCAGGACTCCGGTGGCGGCCACGACGAACGTGTCCGGAACGGTGATCAGGACCTCGTAGTCACCGAACTCGAGGGTGAACTCGCCTCGACCCAGGAACTGCTTGTTCTGCCAGCCGGCGTAGTCCGTGTACGCGCACATCCGGGGAAACCAACGGGCGAGCTCGTAGATCGCGTTGCCGTCCTCGTCGAACCACTCGTAGCAGCCTCGACCGCCGATCGTGTGCGGCACGATGTTGGCCTCCCAATCGATCGAGAACTCCACCGTCGCGCCGGAGGCCAGCGGCGCTTCGAGATCGATGCGCATCATCGTGTCGACGATGGTGTGCGAAAGATCGCTTCCGTCGGATCCGAGGACCCGCTTGATCTTCACCCCGCCGTCGAAGGACTGTCGATCACGGATTCCCTTCAGCCAACGGATCGACTGGGAACCGGTGAGATCCGGGGCCGGCTCCCGAAGGCGACCGGTGCTGTCCTCGCGGAAGCGGTTCTGGTCGAGCTGGACCCACAGATAGGAGAGTTCGTGGGGACTGTTGTTCCGATAGACGATCTGCTCCGAGCCGATCAACCGATGCCGCTCGGCATCGAGCGTGACGTCGATCGTGTAGTCGACCTGCTGCTGCCAGTAGCCGGGCCCCGGAGCTCCGCTTGCCGTCCGGACATCACCCGGAGTCGGAAGCAGCTCGTCGAGCTGACGGAACCGGTCCGCATGATCCCACTTCTCGGGCTGCAACCAGGGCGTACTGACGTCGTGGTCGGGATGATCCCCATGCAGATCGTGCCCCATCGTTGAAGATGAGCACGTCATGATTACGAGTGATGCGGTCAGGCTTCGAGTGAACAAGATTCCATCTCCATGAGCATCGCTCATGATAGTCCAACGGACCGCATCGGCGGCCGAAGACCCCAAAGATGGCCGGATTGAACCACGACGGCGATGCCACCCCTGAAATCCCGCTCGACGGACTCTTCACCATTTCCCGAAGACGACCTTCACTCGCCCCGCCCCGTTCAATATGATGAGGAGACTCTGTCCAACACCACGCTCCGGACAGCGTGCGAGCACCCATGCCCAGCAACTACCTTCAATCCATTCTCGACTCCGCCCTCGACGCCCTGGTCACCATCGACGAATCCGGCCTGATCGTGGAGTTCAACTCGGTCGCCGAAACGACGTTTGGACGCAAGCGGCGCGATGTCGTGGGCCAGCCGATGGTCGAACTGATCATCCCTCCGGAACTTCGCGGGGCGCATCTGGCCGGAATGGCCAAGTACAAGGAAACCGGCGAAGGCCCCGTCCTGAACCAGCGGATCCAGATCACCGCATTGCGGGCGAACGGGGACGTCTTCCCGATCGAACTGGCGATCGTCCCCCTGATCAACGAAGGACAGCGCCTCTTCACCGCGACGATCCGGGACATCACCGAAATGCTCGCTCGTGAGAAGCAGCTCGAGGAATCGATGAAGCAGGAGATCCTCCTTCGGCGCGAGCTCGACCATCGGGTGAAGAACAATCTCGGTCAGATCGTGGTGATGTGCCGTCAGGCGATGGAACGAAGCACGTCGGATCAGGGCTGCATCAAGGACCTTCTCAACCGCGTCCTCGCCATGTCCACCATCCACGACCTGTTCGGTTCGACGAGCGACGACGGCATTCCGCTGAACGAACTCGTTGCCAAGGGGTGCGAGCCCTACCGCCACACCGATGAACAGGTCTCGATCCAGGGGCCGCAGCTCCATCTCAAGCCGACCACCGCCATGACGATGTCGGTGATCATCAACGAACTCGCCACGAATGCCGCGAAGTACGGCGCATTCCTCGACGAAGCCGGTTCGGTCTCCATCACATGGACACATGCCGACGAACAGGTCGTGTTCCTCTGGTCGGAGCATGTGAAGCACGACATCGACACGAACGGCTCGCCCAGCTTCGGATTCCAACTGCTCAACTCGCTGATCCCGTACGAACTCGACGGGAGCGTGCAGCACGTCTTCGGCCCCGACGGCATTTCGTTCACGGCCACCATTCCCGACAAGTGCTTCCAGGGCGATCGAGCATGATTTGCAGCCACGAACAGAACTCGATACCCGGCATGCTCGTCGTGGAGGACTCCTACCTGCTTGGAATGCAGATGAAGCAGGATCTCGAAACGATGGGCATGAAGGTCCACGGACCGGTCCCGAGCGTGCAGAAGGCGATGCATCTCATCGAACGGGAAAAGATCACTGCGGCGATTCTCGACATCAATCTCGGGAAGGAGACGTCGTTTCCCATCGCCAAGCAGCTCAAGAGCATGGACATTCCGTTCGTCTTCATCACCGGCTACGACGATCTCGGAATCGTCGAGGACGAATTCTCCGACCACTCGCTGTTCCGCAAGCCGGTCCAGACCCAGGTGCTCTACGACGTCGTACGGAAATTCTGAATACGATCGTCCCTGATCGCCCCCAGGGGCGTCGGGCCAACCCACAGTCGAATACGGACCGTGTACCATCTGTGTCGGTGAGCCGCTCGGACAGCAGGGGTCGTTTCGATGCTGAATACAATGCTCAAGCGCAAACGAATCGTGATGGGCTGGACGGGAGTGGCCGCCGTCGCGGTCGGACTGCTGTTCTACGAAACCGCGATCGAACTGCGGATCTTCCTCATCGCCGCCGGCATCGCCCTCGTCTGCATGGCGAGCCCGAAGAGCGTCTGGCCACGCATTCGAACCTGGTGGACGGCGGACTGATGCGACGCGATCGCCCGAAGACGAAACGTTCGATCCTCAAGGCCGCATGCGGCCTGATTGCAACGCTGGTCGCGACGTCGAGCTGCACCACGCAGAGAAGCGATCTGCAGGGCGTCGCGGAACATCATCGGCGGGCTCTCCGCATCGAATCGATCGGGTCGAGCAACGTGATCGCGACCATGTCGACGATCCAGCGACGCGTCGTCATGGCCGGAGACCGCCCGGTCCCGATACAACTGTTCATTCCCCGCGCCGAAGGCCCCCTGCCGACGGTCCTGCTGCTGCCCTCATCGGACTTCGTCGCCGGAGACATCGTGACGCATGATCGCATCGCCAGGACGATCGCCGCGGAAACCCCCGCGATCGTCGTGACTCCGGAGCCCGACACCGCGCCCGAGACGGATTGGGCGACGATACTCGACCAGATCGGATCGGTCGTCGACTGGATCCCGGCGAACATCGGAAGGTGGAACGGCAGAACCGACTGCATCACCCTGATCGGCGAGGGTTCCGGAGGAGCGCAGGCCGCCGCCATCTGCAGTCGGTACGTCGACCATCTCTCTCTCGTCGTACTTGTCCTTCCGGTGCTCGACCTGCGGATGGACGCCTGGACGCAACGCCCCTGGTACGCCGAGATCGTCGCTCCCAATGAACGGGAGGCCGAACAGCGATCTCCGCTGGCACGTCTTCCCGAACACGCTCCACCCACCTACATCCTGATCGGGTCCGACGATCCGGCTCGCGAACACGGTGTGGCGTGGGCCGGGCATCTCGATGACATCGAGGTCCCCAACTCGCTTCGGGAACTTCCCGGCCAGGGACCCCTCGGCAGCGAATGGAACACGAGCGGCGACGCGACCATCGAACTGGTTCTGGACATCGCCCGCGAAATCCAGTCGAGCTGCGACCGCGGCGGAGACTGATCAGGACTGCTCGACGTCCTTGCGCAGCCGGCCGGGCATCCCTCTGCCCAGAAGCGGATCGATCACCGCGTTGTCCGGACGGTAGGATTCGCCGTTGAAGACGATGTAGCGGATCGCGTCGAGCATGTCGAAATCACGTTCGGACATGCCTTCGCACATCGAACCATCCCACTCCATCGACCAGCCTTCGGGCTGCCCCTCCTCGGCGACGAGCGAGATCGGCAGTTCGATCTCGAGGCCTCGAACCCAGTCGAGGAACTCGACCGCACAGGCCTTCTGCCCGGCCACGAGTTCGACCATGATCCGCTTGGATTGGTCGTCGAAGTCCGAGTCGCCGCGAAGCCACTGATCCTGGGCTTCGTGGGAATCCAGCAGCTTCTGAAGGATGACGATCAGGTGCTCGTTTCCTGCCATTGAAATCTCCATTCACCCCGGGAACACGATCAACTCCGATCCTGTTGAAGATTACACTTCCTGTCGAAGCTTTACCACCCTGTACGTAGGATCGACGGGGCCCGCAGGATCAGCGGAAGATGAGAGGAGCATTCATGGACAGTCGATACAAGACGATGCTCAGGGGGATGAATCTTCCCAGAGGACTCCTCGCCGAGTTCATCGGCGTGTTCACGCTCATGTTCATCGCCGGAGGGACCGTGATCGCCACCGGTGGAGAGAATCTGCTGGCGATCGCCCTGGCAAGTGGAATGACCGTCGCACTGATGACGGCGGCCCTGTTCCACGTCTCCGGGGCCCAGTTCAACCCCGCCGTCTCCATCACGGTGACGCTGCTCGGGAAGCAGACCTGGAAGCGATGCGGCCTGTTCATCCTCTCGCAGTGCGCCGGCGCAACCCTGGCGTCGTTCCTGCTGACATGGGTCATGATCGGCAACTGGACGCTTCCGGTGCTGCCCACGGATCAAGGGGCGGTCGAGCACATCGGCCTGACGGTCGGACTCTTCAGCGACCTGGCGTCGACCGAAGGCGTCTTGGACAGCGCGATCCGCGTGCTGGTCCTGGAAGCGGTCGCCTCCTTCTTCCTGATGTTCACGATCATGGGGGTCGTCGTCGATCAGCGAAGCGGAATGGACAGCCCGACGCTCATGTGCCTTCCCGTCGGAATGATCGTCGCAGCGAACATCCTGTGCGTCGGCCCGATGACGGGGGCATCGATGAATCCTGCGCGCAGCCTCGGCCCGGCGATCGCAATGGACTTCTGGCACATGCAGTGGGTCTACTGGGTCGGGCCGATCGTCGGCGCGTCCTTCGCAGGCCTGCTCTATCGGGCCGGCTTCGGAAAGCCGAACGATCCGGACTCCTGAATCAGCCCGCCTTGATCGCAGCGGCGACCGCTTCCAGCGCCCAGATGATGTTCCAGAGCGATGTCGCGATGCAGGTCAGTACCAGCAGCTGGCACAGGCCGTAGACGTAGTACCAGATCTTGCAGCCACCGGACGAGCCGCAGCTGGAACCTTGACTAGATGAGCAGTTGGAACCTTCACTGGACATTCGCGTATCCCCTTGGGTAGGTGGTTTTCGAGCCAAATTGGCCCATGCGGATCGGAGGCCACCCTCCGTGGAGCAGGATCGCCTCCCCGTGCATGGACCTCGGCTGCGATTTCATCGACAAAGACCCGTGCCGGGCATGATTCGCAAATCCTTGCATTTCCTCCACACTGCATCTCGGCAACTGCGTAGTAGGTATGCACATCGATCGCTTTCAGGCCTTGGATCATTCACGAACGGGGCTCAGGCAAGGGCGTAGATCGAAGCCGAGGGGCTTTGGTCCGCCCTTGCCCATTTTTGGGGCCAAAAACATCGCATAATGGCCCTGATGGGGCGAATCACGGGATTCCGGGCTGATTTCACCC
>DEYK01000063.1 GCA_002364485.1 Phycisphaerales bacterium UBA3160 | reverse complement strand
GGACGGTCGTAGCGCATCTCCAGGCGGTTGCCGGGAGCGATGACCGTCACCTCGGTCATGAAGGCCCTGATGAGCGTCAGACCGCGTCCGGAGGCGACGGTGAGGTTCTCCTCGGCGGTCGGGTCGGGGACGCTGTCGGGATCGTAGCCGGGGCCCTCGTCGACGATGACGGCGGCCAGGCCGTCGTGTCCGCCCGTGAGATGGAACTGGATGGTGCGGGATGGATCACCGCCGTTGCCGTGATGCATCGCGTTGCTGAGCCCTTCCTCGAACGAAAGACGGACCGCGAAGATCGACGTCTCGTCCCAGCCGTGCTCACCGAGCATGACCATGACCTGCTGCAGGACGGACTCGATGTCCTCCCGCGCGGATGCCATGGTCCATTCGTTCTTGAAGACGGATTCAGATCTGGACGGTCCGCTCATGGACAAACGCCTCAACGAAGGCTGGCCCGGGCATCCTGAGCCGTTTCCTCGATCACGAAGATCCGATCGAGCTTCGTGATCTTGAAGACCTCGAGGATCGTCCCGTTGATCTCGGCCAGTCGAAGCTGCCCTTCGCGATCCTGGATGGCGGAGTTGAAACTGATGAGGGTCCCGAGCGCCGAGGAGGACAGGTGACGCACGTTGCCGAAGTTGATCACGATCAGCGGACGCTCGCGATCGTCGATGACCGCCTTGAGTTCACGATCCAGGGACTGGATGTTCGCCTCGTCGACGATGGCGTCCATCATCAGACGAACCTCGATCAGCCCGTCGTCCTCGTGGATCTGAAGCATTGCCGCGTGATTGCTCATGATCTTCTTCCGTGCGTGCCGTGGATCACGGCATGTTGTAGTTCATGCCGGAACCGACCGCATCGAGCAGACCGGGGAAGAGGAGGTCCTCGTTCTCCGCCTGGATGATGATCTCGGGCCTGAGCAGGATCAGCAGGGTCACTTCCTCGGTGCTGGTCACGCGGTTCGTGAAGAACCGGTTGATGTACGGGATCTTGGAGAGGACGGGAACGCCGACCTCGGTCTCGTACTCCTCGACCGTCCGCTGTCCACCGAGCAGGGCCGTGCCCTTGTCGGGAACCGACGTCGTGACCCAGAGGTCCTTGGTGATGATCGAGGGCAGTTCGACGAAGCCGCCGAAGGTCGACGACTCGCCGCCACCGAACGTACCACCGGCTGCACCCGTGACCGCCGTCCGCTCGACACCGAGCGGCTTGGTCAGCTGGAAGTGCACGTTCATGGTGACGTAGCGGCGGTCCGCCGAGACCGAACCCTTGACGTCCAGGACGAAACCGGTCGCAAGGATGCCGATGTCGGGCTGGAACGCACCTGAGGACTCGCCGGTCACCGGAGTCAGACCGGCGACGTAGGACTGCTGGGTGTTGACCGAGATCCACGCCTGCTGACCGTTGTAGAACGTCAGCCGCGGTGCGGTCAGGGTGACCGAACGCGAATCGGCCTGGGTGGCCTTGATCAGCAGGTCGACCTGGATGTCATCCATGTACTGGATGTTCACACCGAGGGCGGGAGCGAGCGAAGCCACCGTCGAACCGAAGGACGTCAACGGTGCGACGGTCTCCAGGATGTTCAGCGAGTTCTGCACCATGCCGATCGGATTCCAGCCGGAGTTCTCCGCCCCGAGACGGATCGGTGCACCCGGAACGCCGTTGGCGATGTAGGTGAAGTCCGTCGGAGGCGTCTGGGCCGGATCCGGGATTCCACGACTCGCACCGGTGTTGATCGTGTTGATCGGATTTCCGACCAGACCGATCTCCTGGTTGACCGTGCCGTAGACGATCGAATCCTTCAGCTGTCCACCGCTGTCGGGGATGAAGAAGTCGCTCAGACGGGCATTGGGGTCGGCCTGCTGGGCGCGGTTCCAGATGTCGTTGTTGGTGTTGAAGTAGAGGTCGAGATTGACGCCGATCTCCTCGTACCAGTCGGTGTCGACCTCGAGGAACCTGGCCTCGACGTTGATCAGGACCGAACGTGCCTCACGAAGCATCCGAAGCAGGGCTCCGATGTCCATGTGGTTGCGGGGAGTCGATGAGATGACGAGGTTCTTGTTGAAGTCCTCCATCCGGCTGACGTCGCCCCCGTATTCACGCCATCCCTCGGAATCGACGTTGTCACGGATGATGAGCTTGAGCTTGTCGAGGTTGTCGTCCTCGAGCTGACCGTAGTCGGGGCCACCGGTGCCGCCACCGCCGCCGCCGGTACCTCCGCCGCCGCCGCCGAAGCCGCCGCCGCGACCGCCACCACCGCCGCCGCCGCCGCCGCCGGAACCGACGCCACCGCCGCCACCGAAGCCGCCGCCGCCGAGACCGCCACCACCGCCACCGAAGTTGCCCAGATCGAGCGTCGGTGCGTTGTTGAAGTCCGGAATGGGCATGATGATGTCACGCACGTCGTAGACGATCAGGACCTTGCGCTCCTGCAGGGCCTCGCGGGAGGAGACCAGCAGCATGCCGTCCTGCACGGCCCAGGATGGATGATCAGGTTCTTCGCCCAGCTGCTCGAGCACCCGATCGAGGGCGATCGACATCGGCACCTCGGCCAGCTGCAGCTGGATCGTGGTCTCGCGATCGACGCCCAGCAGTTCGAGTGCCGGCCAGTCGATGTACATCTTGATGCCCGAGACCTGCTCGAAGAAGTTCGAGACGAGCTCGAACGTGTAGTTGTTGAAGTCGATCGGAATGCGCGTGGCCTCGATCTTGGCGAGCACCCGCTTGTCCTCCGGGGGAGGGTTGTAGCCACCCTCGATGCCGCGGCGATACGTGATCTGCGGCCAGTCCTCGGGGTAGGCCATCAGGCCGGAGATGGAACGGTCGCCAGGACCGGATATGTTCTCGTGCGGCGGGATCAGCGAACGCTGGCTCTCCACCTCGGCGTGTCCGTAGGCGAGGTTCTTCTTCCGCTGCAGATCGCTGTAGTCGCGGTAGAGCTCGGTCTGCTGGATGACATCCTTGAGCGCCAGTGCCGCGGGGTTGTGCGGATCGATGAAGAGGATCTCGTTGATGACCTGCAGCGCCTCGCGGTACTTGAGCTCCATCTGGAGCTGACGCACGCGGCGGAGGTTCTCGGAGATGATCTTGTTGCGTTCCTGCTGGCTCTTGTCCTCGCTGGCCTGGCGTCCCTGCTCGGCTTCCTCACGCACCGACTGCTCCTCGAGGAGGCGTGCGTTGACGCGAAGCTGGCCGATCTGGGTGATCAGGCCTTCCGCCTGCGAGTTCATGCGGTCGTACTCGCCCTCACTGAGGTACTGACGACGCTGACGCAGCTTGATCTGGGCGGTGAGGATCGTGCGATCCGCTCCGGAATAGTCTTCCTTGTCGATCTGATCCTGGGCGGCCTGGTAGGCCTCGTCGAACTCGACGACGGCCCGCTGCCGCTGCTCGCTCAACTGCTGCTCGACGGATGCCATGCCGACGCCCTTGCCGGTGCGGAGCATGGAACCTTCGTTGAGCATGTTCATCGCCTGCTGGTATCCCTCGCGAGCCTGCTCGTTGCCGGGCATCATCTTGAGAACCTGGGCGTACTTGTCGGCGGCCTGTCGCCAACGGCTTTCGGCGGCGAGACGCTGGGCGGCGAGATTCGCCGCGTGCACCTTCGCTTCGAGCTGCGTCGACTTGGAGACGGTGTCGCCGGTGGACTCGGACGACGCGTCGTCGGTGTCCTTGTCGGCGTCGG
>DEYK01000033.1:105261-106437 GCA_002364485.1 Phycisphaerales bacterium UBA3160 | reverse complement strand
GCCCATCCGCGGGTTCCAGATCGGCCTGCCCTCCACCTGGCTCACACCCGACAGCTCCGACAACACCACCGAACCACTGTGTCCCGTCGGCACCATCGCACGAGACAACTGGCCCGAACGAGGACCGACCTACGGCAGCGTCTTCCAGACCGTCGAAGGTGGACTGGGCTACTGGGCCGGCAACCGCTTCCACTACGGGCCACCCAAGTTCAGCATGAACGCCACCCCCAACTGCTACAGCACCGAGGTCGCGTCGCCCGGCTGGCCGTTCTTTCGAAGCAGCGATCCGCTGCCCGACGACATGCTCGGCATCGCGCAGCTGAGCAACCGGCTGCTGATTCCTCCCGACGGGCTGACGTTCAAGGGCACGCCCAAGGGCGAACTGCTCGGCTACGCCTACATGGCCCTGCCGCTGACCGACGCCCGCGACGAACCGCAACCCACCGGAACGCACAGCTGGACGCTCTTTCTCGATGCCGCCAACTTCAAGGGACCACTCGCCTACTACCTCCCCGAGTGCTGGAGCCGCATCTCGCGCGACTACCCGTTCGACCACGGGCGGTGCCTCGACAGTCGTCCTGCGTCCGGCCCCGTCGCCGGCTCGATGGAGATCAACACCGTGCCCGAGTTCCTCGCAGAGGACGCCGACGGCACCCTCTACACCCGCATTCCCCAGCTGCAGTTCCCCGTCGACGACACGGGTCGCACCGTACTCGTGCGTGATGTCGTCATGTATTCCAAGGACGCGATCTGGAACGATGTACTCGCCTGGCGCCGTGGCGGCGATGCGCCCACCGGCGCCTTCGAGGCCGACGGCATGGCACGACCCGAGATCCACACCGGCTCCGTGACCTACCGGCAGAACAAGAAGAAGATCACCGGCATCAACGAACTGGCGACGCCCACCGTCTTCGACGGCGACGTGTTCGGTCTGACCTGGAGCGACGACGTCGCCGTCGAGAACGGCATGGCGAAGTTCCCGACCTTCTTCCGCGACGAGGGCGACACCCGCCGATCCATCACGGCCGCCGACGTGCCTCCGGAAACCACGCTGCGCAAGACGACCTTTCCGTCACCGCCGACCAATCCGGAGCCGTATTCCGCGGAGCCGCTCGACGGCTCGTGGGCCGAACCCGGACCCGCCGCCGGTCCGATGGAGACCACCCTCGCCGACGG
>DEYK01000033.1:50693-104855 GCA_002364485.1 Phycisphaerales bacterium UBA3160 | reverse complement strand
GACACGCGACGACCTGCAGGCCTTGATCGAGAAGATGCACGCCGCCTGGCCGATCGACGGCACCTACCTTCCCGGCAGCGATGGCGAACTGGCAAGCTTCGACCCCGCCCTCTTCGTCACGCCACCCAAGGGCATGGAACTGGGCCATGTGCCGATCGTGATCTGGCAGGGCATCGGCTCCGATTGATGTCCATGCCCCCCTTCAGCGGGCCCATGACGACATTTGCAAGATGCTGCTTGCATTGATCGTGTGAACTGCTGAAATGGAGCCGATGCCACGATTCCACCCAAGCCGAGGACCATCAATGCACCGACTGCTCGCATCAACATGCCTTCTCGCCACATGCGGCCTGGCAACGGCCCAGTGGTCGAACGACTCGGATGTGAACACGCCGGTCGACGACGGCGGCACCTCGCCGGCCGTCACGCACTCGGTCTCCGACGGAGACGGCGGCGCATGGGTCGCCTGGTACGACGCATCCAGTGGATACGATGTGATGCTGCAGCATCTCGACGCCACAGGCGTGTCGACCTTCGACGAACCCGTGCTCGTCGATGATCAGACCAACTCGTCGGTACAGGATTTCGAACTGACCGCCGACGCCCTCGGTCGCGCCGTCCTCGCGTGGCCCGGCGACAGCAGCATCGAGGTCGCCTGCGTCAACATCGACGGGTCCATCGCCTGGACCAACGAGTTCGGCGACAGCGGCGCCTTCCTCGGGCAGGCGCAGCTTGCACCGCTGCCGGCCGGCTTCATGGCCCTCGCCTGGGCCGAGGACGATCGAAGCGTCATCCAGCGCATCACGGTGACCGGCGCGGCCTACGGGTCCGCGGTGGTGCTCGACATCGGCGGCACCCTCATTCCCGCCGATCTGCAGCCCAGCGGCGGCGGCTCGTTCATCGCGTCGTTCGTCCACTACGAGGGGTTCACCGGCCCCAAGCGACTGAAGGCCCAGAAGTACAACAGCAGCATGGCCGCGATCTGGGGCCTTGTCCCCATCGACATCTTCACCAGTGGATCGCTGCAGTTCGGAAACTACCCGGAGTTCGTGGCCGACACGGAGGGAGGCGGCGTCTTCAGCTGGTACGACACCGGCGGCTCGTCGCTGATGGCTCGCATGCAGTGGGTCGACTCGGATGGGACGATTCTCATGGGCACCAATGGAATGGCCGTGACCACGGAGACATCGATGGTCCACGTCGGACCCCGGGTCTGCATCGATCCGCTCTCGAACGAAGCCACCGTGTTCTGGATTCGTCAGAACAGCTCCCAGAGCAGCTCGGGCATCCAGGCCAATCGCATCGACATGACCGGTTCACGACTGTGGGGACAGACCGGCGTCAGCGTGATGCCGCTCGCCCTGTTCACAGGCTGTCTCGATCTGCATGCGGTGCAGATCGGAACGTTGGCCACCGGCTCCTGGATCATCGACCCCACGGTCGGAGACAACCGCATCGCAGGAGCAGGACTGGATGCGACCGGCGCATCGGCCTGGCCGGTGACGCCGGTCACCATCTCGAACGCAAGCGGCACCAAGACCGACCTCACGGCATGCCCGGGTGATCAGATGCTGGTGACCTGCTGGGTCGACGACCGGGATGGAGCCGACGGGCTTCATGCGCAGAACGTCAACGACAGCGGAACACTCGGCATCGACGCAGCCTGCCCGGGCGACATCAACGATGATGGACAGGTCGGCGTGGACGACCTGCTCGCGGTGATCGCCGCCTGGCAGAATCCGTACACGGTCGACGACCTGCTGCTGGTGATCGCCCAATGGGACTCCTGCGACTGAGCAGGCGTGCTTCGGGGCGGTTTCTCGGACCCAACGAAACTCTTCTTGAAATCCGCGACCATTGTGCTGTAATGGTTTTTCAAGGACCTCGTGGCGAGGCCGCAGTGCAAGGGGACAGGGAACATCATGCGATCCATCGGCATCTTCGTAACAGGCACCGTACTGGCCACATCCAGCGTGTACGCCGAGAGCGGCAACCAGACCAAGACCTTCAGTCCGATCGTCAACGGCGACGTCCCGTTTCGCGTGACGATCGAAGAGGTCCCCTGGGCCGGCGACTCCCTGCCCACGATCCAGTCGTCGTCCTACGCGAGATTCGGTCACCACCTGGTGTTCATCGGCGGTCGCACCTCGGGTGTGCATGACTTCACCTGCGATGCCGACGGCAACTTCCTGCCCACCGAGTTCAACGACACCATCTTCGTCATCGACTACGAGAACGAACATGTGTACCAGCGTCAGCTCTCGGAAGGTGATCTCACCGAATTCCAGAACGCGGACCTGGCCTCGACCAACAAGCTCTTCTTCCACGACGACAATCACCTCGTGATGGTCGGCGGATACGGCCATCAGAACGAAGCCCCCCCCGCCGGCGGGTCCTGGGGCGGCTGCCCCATGGCGACCGACAGCCGCTTTCTCACCTACGACACCATGAAGGTGGCGGATCTGGCGGGCGTCATCGGATGGACCAAGGGCGACAAGACGCTGCTGTCGAGTCACATCCGGTTCATCGAGGCTCCGAGCGAGGACACCGATCTCTTCCAGGTCACCGGCGGCACCATGCTGCTCGTCGAGGACGAGTTCTGGCTCTGTCTCGGGCACATGTACGAAGGCGGCTACCTCGACGAGTTCGCAGGCTGCCCCTGCCCCACTCCAGCCCAGCAGGAATACACCAAGAGCATCCGCCGATTCTCCTTCGATCCCGACGACCCGGCCTCGGAACCGGTCTTCATCGGCGAAACGCCGGACCGCCCCGACTGGGCGAGACGGCGGGACCTGAACATTCTTCCGGTCCGATACGACGAAGCCGATCGCGGCGCCGTCGCACTGGCGGGGGTGTTCACCGAGGAAGTCGGCATCTGGACGGTCCCGATCACCATCCGCCCCGACGGAACGATGGAACAGGCCGACGCATCGGATCCCGATACGTTCAAGCAGGGCTTCAACATCTATCATTCCGCCGCGATGAACTTCTGGTCGGCCGATCGGGCCGAGAACTGGATGGTCATCCTCGGAGGCATGGGGTACCAGGTGCTCGACGAGGGCGAACTGTTCGAGGACTACACCGTCCCCTACTCCAACGAGGTCCTCGCGATCCGCTTCGCACCGGGTGAACTGCTCGACGACGACGACGACGTCTGGTCGCAGCACTTCCCCGACTGCTCGTACCCCGAGATCATCGATGCCGCATCCGGCCGCGTCTACCACTTCGGCAGCGAGATGGCGCTGATGCCGGTCATCGACAACGACGAGTACATCTACGACCTCGACACCATCACCGAACCGACGCATGTCGCCTACATCTACGGCGGCATCGTCTCACCGGGGCAGAACCGACTGGATCAGACCTACCAGCAGACGTACGCATCGAACCGGATCTTCCGCGTGAACATCGCACCGGCGATTCCATGCCCGGGCGACATCACCAACAACGGATCCGTCGGCGCGGCCGACCTCCTGATCGTGCTCGACGAATGGGGCTGCACCGGCGAATGCATCGCCGATGTCAACAACGACGAGATCGTCAACGTGTTCGATCTGCTGATCGTGCTTCGCGAATGGGGCAGCTGCCCCAAGTCCTGAAACGACCGGCCCCCGGGCCGAGACCCGGAGGCCGATGCGGTGAACGAGTCAGACCTTCCCGGTCCGTGATCCGTTCAGCATTCGGTCCCCCACAGAGCGAGAATGACCAGCAGGTCATCGACTCCCACCGTCCCACTGCCGTCGAAGTCGGCCGGACCGGGCTGACCCCAACTCGCGATCAGAAGCAGCAGATCCGCCACATCCACCCGGCCGCTGCCGTCGAGATCCTGCGGACAGACCGGCTCCGAATCGCCTTCGCGGAAGATCGGATCGTCGAACGGATACGCCACGTACGCAAGCAGCTGCTCCCGCTCCGTGGCGGTCATTCCAAGCACCACGTTGCGAGAGGATTCCGCCTCGCCGCCGTGCCAGAGAATCGCCTCCATGAGACTTCGGGCCCGACCGTCGTGCAGGAAGTTGGGAGTGGCTCCTCCCGACTCGGGATCCTCGCACGTATCGGGAAGACCCAGGACGTGACCGACGTACGACAGACCCCACAGCGGCGGCGTGCGCCACTCGCTTCCCGAGGCATCGAAATGCGGACGGCCGTCGGCGAGTTCCGGGCCCATGTCGTGAAGAAGCAGATCCGTGAAGGGCTCGATCGAGATGTCGCGGTAGGCCGCGATCGGATGCGTGGTACCGGTCTGCAGCTTCGGAACATGGCAGGCCTGGCAGTTCGCGGCCTTGAAGAGATGCATGCCGGCGATCGCCTGCGGATCATCGAAGTTGCGCCGAGGCGGCAGGGTCAGTCCCTGCAGATAGTGTTCCACCGCAATGACGTCGGAGCCACCCAGTTCGGGACTCGACCCCGGATCGCAATCGTCCTGCAGGTCACCGCAGTCCTCCACCGGATACAACGGCGAGGTGATGCCGAGATCCTGCACGAACGCCGAAGCCACCTGCTGACGAAGGCTGGGCTGATTCGACTTCCAGCCGAACCGTCCGGGCACCGTCGTTCCGGATGCCTCGTCCCAGACGCGGTTGACCCGGCCTGAGATGCCGTCGCCGTCGGCATCGTCTGCATCCTCCATCGCAAGGATCGTCTCGTCGGCGACGGCCTCGAGGAAGCCGAGCCCGGCGAGCATCGGGGCGATGCGTGGCGAGAACTCAGCCTCGTCGTTCCATCCGGGAGAGCCGTCGACATCCGGCAGATTGATTCCCAATGAACCTGATTCCATGTCCTGGAAATCGTAGACGGGCCTGCGCAGGGTCCAGGGAGTGCCGTCGTCGAACTGCCCCTGGACGTCTTCGTACCGAACCCGCAGCCGACCCTCGGGGGAATCACCGCCGGTACCGAGCTGGCTCCCGTAGTAGGGATGCGGGAGCGGCGCTCCGACGGAATCGGTGCCGGGCACGCTGACGTGTGCGACCAGCTGGTGCAGATCGACACCCTCCATCGGAGTTGCTCCGCGGCCGTCCATCGCGTGGCAGGTGATGCAGGACGACGAGTTGAATCGAGGTCCGAGCACTCCGCTCTGGTGCACCGGACTGGACTGGGCGATCTCGCCCAGCGGACCCGAGCAGCAGTCGAATCGCGTGCCGAAGTTCAGCAACGCACCATTGGCGTAGTCGGTCTCGAAGAAGATCTTTCCACCGAGGAACTCCTTGAGTTCATCGTGGGACATGGTGCCCGCATGCTGGGCGAAGCCGAACCGAGGGCTGTAGACGCGTGTGGCGACCGCATTGCCCACCGGTGTCCGTCGCGGATTGGGGTGTTCGGGGCCGAACAGCCCGACTCCGGTGCGGTAGTAGAAGAAGTCGGAGTAGTACTGCCCCACCGGGCCGGTGGGAATTCCCCGGAACGTGAAGTCGAAATCAATCGTCGCATGGGGCGAGGTGTCCTCGATGGAGCTGACGAAGGCATCGCCGTCCTTCTCCATCACGAGGTTCACACCGGTCAACGGACGGTTGCAGGACTCGGAATAGGGATCGTTGTAGACGAACCGCTTGAAATCCATGTCCGCGACATCGATGTCGCCGGCGACGGTCACGCGGACGTCGATGCGGTTGCCCCAGTCGGTCAGTTCGATCTCGAAGGTCCGGCCCTGGCCGTATTCCTGAACGTAGTTGTCGAACCGCCATTCATTCGGATGGCGGTCGCGGAACCGACCCACACGGCGGGAGACGACCGGCCACTGGAACTCCGGTGCCGGCTCGCCGATGGTCCGTTCGATCAGCGCCGAATGCATCTGCTGGATGCCCATCTGCTGCGAGAACCAGTACTCGATGCGCTGGCCGGGTTCCGCGCCGGCCACCGGTGTCTCGAAGCGGCCATCACCGAGATTCGAGAGCACGATGGTGGTGAGCAGATCGCCGTCGAGCCGGTAGGTCGCGGTGACTTCGGTCGTCTCGTCCACGAAGTGGTCGGCCATGCCTGCATGGAACGTGAACCACGGCATCCCGTCGCGGACAACGACGTCCTGACGGAATCCACGGGGCGGAGGAGCCAGTACGTCGTCCCTCTCGAAATCGACGCACTCCGAAGCGAGCGTCATCTGATGTTCAGGAAACTGGTACTGCTGGGGCCCCTGAAGAATGAGGCTGAACGAGAGACCGCCCCCCGGCTCGACGCCCTGCGCCACATGGACGAACAGACCCGGAGCCTCCTCCGTCATGTACCAACCTCCACCCGATGGCATCGGATAGACGAGAATCGCGTCGATCGACGAATCGACCTCGACTTCGATTCGAGCACCGCCATCGGCCGGACACACGCGGCCCTGATACTGCGGCGTGGCTCCGAGGCTCCACGACGGGATGATCGCGGCGGCCAGGCATGCCACTGTGTTCGGAATACGCATACGGACTCCCTCTCACCAGGTGAAATCACACATCAACGGGTCGCCGTGATTCGACGCCCGACGTATTTCAGCACGGAACATCCATGTTTCAATTGAAGACAGCCGTTTGGCAATGAAAAATAAGGCCTTATTCAAAGCCCTGAACGACCATAGAACGCCACTTGGAAAAAACCGCACAACACTTGCTCGAATAGCCCTTGCAATAAGGGGGACATCCCTATCTACTAAGAGTGCTGCAGGATCGAGGACTCCACGCACGAGTCTTCAGATGGGATGGCCCATGTCCACGCAGCAATCACTGAGGTCCTCCTCGAGGACCAGGACCTGTCTGTTCAACGGTTGAGCAGGCTTTCAGAAGATGCTTGAGAGCAACCATTTCCGCGAACCGCCAACTGCGCGATTCATTCGTTCTCGAACCATCCACACAATGCTTCCCGGGGGAGGGAACCACACAATGCTGTCACACTCCATGAGTGGATTTGTCGCACTGGCCGCTGTCATCTCGATGTCAGCGACGACGTTCGGGGCCGAACAGATCATCGAGATCGAAGCCACCGGCTCCGGCCGGATCTACGCCGACTACACGTTCCAGGACTGCTGCGACATAGACTCCTTCGCCTCCAACGAAGCGTCGATTCCCGTCGGGCCCTGCGGAACAATGGGCGGCTACTGCATGTCCGGCACGAAGAGGGCGTCGTGGATGTTCCAGATGCCCGATCTGGAACCGGGCAGCGAACTGCTGTCGATCTCGTTCGACGGAAGACACTCCGGCGGGGCGGCCTTTTCACTCCGAGGCAAATGGTTCACAACCGGTTCGTACGGCTACTCGACAGCATTGGAGGGATGGAACAATCCCTTCTTCACCAACAGCGTCAGCAGCAGTGGCGGCAACTTCTCCGCTCCACTTCCGATCGATTTGGACGGCGGAGACTGGGACGCAGGCCACCTGATGCTGAGCGCGTACCGAAGCACCTACATGACCTTCAACAACTCCGGAACACTGCGACCGAAGATCCGAATGGTGATCGGCGTGCCCGATCAGACCTGCGACGGCGACATGAACGATGACGATTCCGTCGACGTCGTCGACCTGCTTGCGGTCATCGCAGAATGGGGCAACCCCTACAACGTGACCGACCTGCTGAAGGTCATCGAGCACTGGGATTCGGACTGCGAACAACCGGGCGCATGCTGCCTGCCCACCGGAGGCTGCGAATCCACCGACGAAACCGGCTGCGAGTACGCCGGCGGCGTCTGGAACGGGACGGGCACCTTCTGCAGCAGCGCGGACTGCCCCGAGTACGGCGCCTGCTGCCTGGACGACCAGACCTGCGAGATGCAGCTTGCCGATGCCTGCAAGGACGGCGGCGGCAGTTTCCGCGGTGGCGACACCGACTGCTCGACGACCAACTGCACCATCGCCGAATACAACGACGAGTGTGTGGACGCGACGATGATCTACAATGGATCGACCGCGTTCTCGACCATCGAGGCGACCAACAGCACCGACCTCTTTTCGGACCAATGCTCCGGAACCTACCTGGGCGCGATGAACAAGGACCTCTGGTTCAGCTACCAGGCCACGTGCACCGGCACGCTCGTCGTCAGCACGTGCGACAGCGCATCGTTCGACACCGATCTCGTGGTCTACCAGGGCACCTGTTCCGACATGACGCAGATCGCCTGCAACGGCGACGCGTCGATCTGCTCCGGCTACACCTCCTATCTGGAGACTCCGGTCACATCGGGCACCAACTACCTGATCCGCCTCGGCGGCTGGGACGAGTCCGCCGCCGGCACCGGTACGCTTGAAGTCTCATGCGACTCGACGGAATGACCGACCGGCCATGAACGCCGCATCGGACGAATGCACCGTTGAGCAATCTCCACGAAGAGAAACAACTCATGAAATCAATCATCTTCGCCACAGCAATCCTCGTGGCGATCGCCGCAGCCCAGACGTCGGGAGCAGTCCAGACGCTCACGTTCTCAAGCGTGGAATCCGCCGGATTCTCAGGGACAGGCTTCTACTGCTGCTCACCCGAGACCATGACGGCGGAACCATCCGAGATCACCGCCAAGACCTGCAACGTGCAGGGCAGCTACTGCATGGGGAATCAGAAATCGGGAGCCTGGATCTTCGAAATCCCCCAACTGCCGCCGGATACGATCTTCACGTCGATCAGGCTCACCGGGCATCATCCAGTCAGTGCGACCGGCTGGGGAAGCCTCGGATTCAGATGGATCGGCGATGATGCACTTTCCACGGACAGCGCATACACCACCATGTACTACCCGGATGCGGCGACGTCCGCCTTCTGGTCCGGCACGACGTTCAACTACACCGCCCCCCTCTCGATGTTCGCCCTGCCGTCGGGCGGCCGGCTGATGGTCGTCGCCCGAAACGACTCGAGCAGCCTGATCACCATAAGCAACGCCGACGATCTGGCACCGGTACTCACACTCACCTTCGATGCTCCGCAGATCTCCTGCGAGGGCGACATGAACTACGACCGCTCCGTCGACGTGGTGGATCTGCTCGCAATCATCTCCGGGTGGGACAACCCATACAACGTCGCCGATCTCCTGAACGTCATCGAGCACTGGGACTCGCCCTGCGACCTACCCGGAGCGTGCTGTCTTTCCGACGGCACCTGCATGGCCACCGATGCGTACGACTGCGAAGCAGCAGGCGGCATCTGGAACGGTTCCGATACGTTCTGCAGCTACGTGGGCTGCCCGCAACCGGGAGCATGCTGCATGGACGACGACTCGTGCGCCCAACTGCTGCCCGACGTCTGCGAGGCCGAGGGAGGCCACCACGGGGGAACCGGATCGCACTGCATCATCACCGACTGTTCGATTCCACCGTTGAACGACGAGTGCGTCGATGCACACGTCGTGTCAAACGGATCGTTCGACTTCTCCATCACCGAAGCAACCGACAGCAGCGACCCGTACTCCTACGACTGCGAGATTCCCGGTCCGTTCGGCTGGATGGAGCAGGATCTCTGGTGGGCCTACGAAGCCACCTGCACCGGCACGCTCACCGCAGACCTCTGCGGAGCGGTGGGGTTCAACGCGGACATCGTCGTCTACGAAGGAACATGCCAGGACATGATGCAGATCGCCTGCAATGGACACTATCCCGGCGATGGCGGGGAGCAATGCTACCTCGGGGCCCGCGTGGACACCCAGGTCACGGCAGGCACCAGTTACCTGATACGCGTCGGCTTCGACGGAGTTCAATACCCGCATGAGGACTACGGAACACTATCGATCTCATGTGAGTAGGGGCGGGGCGACGCGTGGCCTTGATGCCATCGACAATCTTCTTTCCCCTTCGCACACAACCCCGCATTCCTCGGAATGCGGGGTTGTCCTTCCCGCAACACATGGCCGAATGACATCTCCGAGGAGAACTTCCATGATCCCGCATCTGCTTGCAGCACTCGTCCTCGTCGGTACCGCGTTCGCCGGCGACGACTGCGTACTCACCCGTCCCGACGTCGAGGGCCCCTACTGGCTCGACGGATCACCGGAACGAAGCGATCTCCGCATCGAAGGAGACGGACCGCTGCTCGATCTCGTCGGTACGGTCGTCGGCGACGACTGCCTGCCGGTCTCCGGCGCCTGGATCGACATCTGGCATGCCGACGACGAAGGCGACTACGACAAGGGCGGCTGGAGCTACCGAGGGCACCTCTTCACCGACGCCCAGGGCGAATGGCACCTGCAGACCGTCGTCCCGGGGATGTATCCGGGACGCACGAGCCACATCCACGCCAAGGTGCGCGGCGGCAGCGGAATCACCCTGACCACCCAGCTCTACTTCCCCGATCTTCCCGAGAACGAGACGGACGCCTTCTACCATCCGGACCTCGAGGTCCTGGTGCGTGACGTGGACGTCGACGGCAACATGGCCGCGGAGTTCCACTTCGTCATCGAGGACGACGGAGTCGAACCGTGCGACGGCGACATCAACGGCGACAGCAGGGTGAACGTCGACGATCTGCTCGCGATCATCGCCGGCTGGAACGACCCCTACACCGTCGACGATCTGCTGACGGTCATCGCCTCATGGGGCGAATGCGATTGAAATCGGACGGGCGGCTCAGGAGCCGGACTCGTCACCGTCTTCGGCGGCCCAGGCCTCGTTGATCTTCTTCACGAAGACGTACGGCGTCTCGCGGATCTGCGCCTGGCAGCCGCCGCAGCAGAGCTTCATCAGCCTGTTTCCGACGACGACCTCGAAGGGCTTCCGGTCGGGATCGAGTTCGCGACCACCGACGATGCAGGTCGTCAGGGGATAGTCCTTGCGTTCGGCCTTGATGATCATCTCATCGAGCTTGCGGTTGTACGACGCGGGATCGGCCTTGAGCTTCTCGATGCATTCGGTCGTTCCGACGCGGACCAGGCGGTTGCCGAGCACGTAGTTGACCGGAGTGGTCTCCTTGCCGAGTTCCTTGCCCGACACGATGCACTTGTCCGTCGGATAGTACGGAAGTTCAAGGACCACGATCTGGCCGTCGATCTTCCGGCGATACTCGGCGTAGTCGTCCTCGTAGGGCTTGATGCAGGGAGGACAGCAGAAGGTGACGTCCACTCCATTGATGACCCGGCGGGTGGCCTTGCCCATGGCTCCTGCATCGGAACCGCTCTTCGGGCAGAGGCCCAGCGGATCGAGCTGGTCCATCGGTACCACGACCTCTTCGGGCGTTTCGGGCGCTTCGACGACAGGAACGGTCGAGGCGGGCATCACGGCCACGAGCATCTCCTGACGCTTGGCGTCGTCCATGCCGTTCCACTTGCGGACGCAGCGCCCGCAGCAGAAGGCGACCTCCTTGCCGTCGTATTCGATCACGTTGTCCGAGTCGGTGATCGCCTCATCCGGCATCAGGGGACAGACGGTGTTGACCGGAGCGGCGAATGCGGCAGCGGTCATGGCGAGTACGGCAGGGATGATTCTCGTGAACATGGACGGTCTCCGTCGGTATCTGGGGGTGTTTCCCGATGTCTTGCTGCTTCGGCGGATAGCCGAAGGGTCAAATCGTCGTTTCCGGAGACGTTCCCGCCCCGGACCTCGCTCGAGCGTGAACCACATGGCACACACTTGCTCAGGAGTGACAAGGTACCCGTTTTCGGGCCTGTCTGGTTCCCCACGCCTCCCCAAGCCCCCTCCCACACCCCGGATCGGTCCCGCACGGAGCGGAAAGAGCGGATGAGAAGAAATAACGACGCCATGCGAAAGGAAACTTGATTGGAAGGGCTTGTCGATGCGGCAGCACCGCCACTGGAGATGACCGAATGCACCATGTCACGCCCCGAAGGAACGATACCCCTGGGTGGTTCCGAACATCGCAACGGCACGATGGAAAGCCGGCGACCTTGAGTGGGGAGGCCGCCACGGCGACGCGCGTGAATCTGATCGACACGGCCATCTACGTCACCTGGATCGGGATCGTGGCCACCATCTTCATCTGAAGCCGAACGCTTGAATCCAGAAACGTTGCACCGCTCGCCGACGGCGAGTGGTGCGCATGTCGTCATGCCGAACGATTTCCGATCAGGCGCTGAAACTGCTTCCGCAGCCGCAGGTGTTGGTCGCGTTGGGGTTGTTGAAGACGAACCCACGCCCCATCACCTCGTCCTTGAAGTCGATTTCGGTCCCGTTGAGATACAGATAGCTCTTGGGGTCGCAGACCACGGTGATGACCTGGCTGTCCTCGGGCTGCTCCTTGGAATACTCGTATTCCCAGGATTCGTCGCTGTCCTTCGAGTTCTCGGTGAGATCGAGCAGGTAGCTGAAGCCGCTGCAACCACCACCCTTGACTCCGACACGAAGTCGAATGGCCTGAGGATCGAGATCCTGCTGCTTGATGATCGAGGCGATCTCTCTGGCGGCGTTGTCGGTCACAGTCACAGGCATTGATGCATCTCCGGAAATCAGGAAAATGGAGTGGCCGAGAAGCCCTCCCGGTTCAAGCACCTCATTCTAGGCTGCACAAGTCGAGTTTGTAACCCTCCGAATCCCTAGAATCATTCCAGAATTGAGGCTAGACTACCCTTTCTAGCCCTACTGATAGTGGGCTCCCGACACGATTCGTGCCGGCACCTCCCACCGAACCCGAAGGAACCATTCGATGGCCAGCGACTCGAACCAGACTCTGGATGCCTGGGCAGAGCAATCCGACTACAAGTGGGGTTTCGTGACCGATATCGAGTCCGAAACCCTTCCCCCAGGACTGGACGAGGGTGTCGTCCGCGCCATCTCGGCTCGCAAGCAGGAACCGGAATGGCTTCTGGAGTGGAGGCTCAAGGCCTACAGGCACTGGTTGACCATGAAGGAGCCCGAATGGGCCCACTTCCCCGATCGACCCTGGGGCCCGATCGACTACAACGCGATCAGCTACTACTCCGCTCCCAAGAGCGATGAAGATCGCCCGAAGAGTCTGGACGAGGTCGATCCGAAACTGCTCGAGACGTACGAGAAGCTCGGCATTCCCCTGGAGGAACGTGCCGCCCTCGCCGGCGTCGCCGTGGACGCGGTCTTCGACAGCGTCTCCGTCGCCACGACCTACCGCGAGAAGCTGGCCGAATCCGGCGTGATCTTCTGCCCGATCTCCGAAGCAGTCCGTGATCATCCCGAGCTCGTCAAGAAGTATCTGGGACGCATCGTGCCCCCGAACGACAACTTCTTCGCCGCCCTCAACTCGGCGGTGTTCACCGACGGCTCATTCGTCTACATCCCCAAGGGCGTCACCTGCCCGATGGAACTCAGCACCTACTTCCGGATCAACTCCCTGAACACCGGACAGTTCGAGCGGACCCTCATCATCGCCGAGGAAGGCGCATCGGTGAGCTACCTCGAAGGATGCACCGCTCCGATGCGGGACGAGAACCAGCTCCACGCCGCCGTGGTCGAACTGATCGCCCTCGACGACGCCTCGATCAAGTACTCCACGATCCAGAACTGGTATCCCGGCGACGAGAACGGCAAGGGCGGCATCTACAACTTCGTCACCAAGCGAGGCATGTGCGAAGGCGACCGCAGCCACATCTCCTGGACCCAGGTCGAGACCGGCTCGGCGATCACCTGGAAGTATCCCTCCTGCATCCTCAAGGGCGACGATTCCATCGGCGAGTTCTACTCCGTCGCACTGACCAACAACCGCCAGCAGGCGGACACCGGAACCAAGATGGTGCACATCGGCCGCAACACCCGGAGCAACATCGTCTCCAAGGGGATCTCGGCCGGCCACGGACAGAACACCTACCGTGGCCTCGTGAAGATCCGGCCCAAGGCCACGAACGCCCGCAACTACACCCAGTGCGATTCGATGCTGATGGGCGATCGATGCGGAGCACACACCTTCCCCTACATCGAAGCCGACAACGACACCGCGATGGTGGAACACGAGGCATCGACCTCGAAGATCGGCGAAGACCAGATCTTCTACTGCAACCAGCGTGGCATCTCCTCGGAGGATGCCGTCTCAATGATCGTCAACGGGTTCTGCCGCGAAGTGCTCGCGGAACTGCCCATGGAATTCGCCGTCGAAGCGAAGAAGCTCCTCGAGGTCAGTCTCGAGGGGAGCGTGGGCTGAAACCCGCCAGGAACGAGACATGCTCCAGATCACCAATCTCCATGCGTCCGTCGAGGGCACCGAAATTCTCCGTGGCATCGACCTGACCATCCCGTCGGGCGAAGTCCACTCGATCATGGGACCCAACGGCTCCGGAAAGTCCACCCTGGCCCGCGTCCTCGCGGGCGAGGACGCCTACGAGGTGACCGAAGGCTCGGTCACGCTCGATGGCGAAGACCTTCTCGACATGGATCCCGACGTCCGGGCGTGCGAAGGGCTGTTCATGGCCTTCCAGTACCCCGTCGAGATTCCCGGTGTCAGCACCAAGTACTTCCTTCGCGCGGCCGTGAACGCGGTCCGTGCCCACCGCGAACTCGGTGAACTCGACGCCTACGAGTTCCTGCAGATGGTCAAGGAGAAGGCGGAGGCCCTCGGCCTCGACACCTCCCTCCTCGATCGATCCGTCAATGAAGGCTTCTCGGGCGGCGAGAAGAAGCGGGCCGAGATCTTCCAGATGGCCATGCTCGATCCGAAGATGTGCGTTCTGGACGAGACCGATTCCGGACTCGACATCGACGCGCTGAAGGTCGTCTCGGAAGGCGTCAACGCCCTGCGCGACGGCAACCGCAGCTTCCTGGTGATCACCCACTACCAGCGACTGCTCGACTACATCGTTCCCGACGTCGTGCACGTGCTCCTCAACGGCCGGATCGTCCGGACCGGCGGCAAGGACCTCGCGAAGCAGCTCGAAGCCGAAGGCTACGCAGGAATCGAAGCGGAAAGCAACGTCGCCAACGGCGCCTGAACGGAACACCGATGACCACCGAAACGATGAACGACCAACGCCAGTTCGAATCCGACTTCACCCGACTCGCGGAAGCGGGCGGCCCGCTTGCGGAGCTTCGCCGCGAAGCCTACGAGCGGTTCGTCGAACTCGGCTGGCCCACCACCCGTGGCGAGGCCTACCGGTACACCGACTGCCGCCCCATCGCGGAAGCAGATCTCCAGCTGGCCGCTTCGGCGGCCGAAGTGCCGATGGACGTGCTGCGTCCGCACCTGCTCGACGGCGTCCCCTGCCATCGGCTGGTCTTCGTCAACGGCATCTTCGACGAGACGCTTTCGGACATCGGCACCATCCCCGACGGCGTGACCGTGATGCGGCTCGCCGAAGCGATCACCGAGCAGCCCGACATGGTGACCCGACACATCGGGACCACCATCGACTGGAAGATCGACGCGTTCGACGCCCTGAACACCGCGTTCATCGAGGACGGCCTGATGATGCACGTGCCCGCCGGCGTCCATCTCGAGCATCCCGTGCACGTCCTGCACGTGACCCGATCCGGCGACAAGCCGATCGTGTCGCACCCCCGGACCCTGATCGTGGTCGAGAACGGCGGACGGGCCACCTGCGTCGAGACCTGCTGCGGCCTCGGCGACGACCCCTGCCTCGTCAACCCGGTGACCGAGATCGTCGCCGGCGACGATGTGCACGTCGATCACTACCGGATCGTCCGTGAAGGCGAGAAGACCTGGCACATCGGCGGCTTCGGACTGATCCAGGGCAATCGAAGCAACGTCAACTCGTGCTGCATGGCCCTCGACGGAGAGATCATCCGCAACGGAATGACCGGAACGCTCGACGGCACCGAAGGCATGGCGAATCTCCGCGGCCTCGCGGTGGTCGACGGCAGCAGGCACGTCGACAACTTCCTCCGGGTCAACCACATGAAGCCCGAGTGCGACAGCCGCGAATACTTCAAGCACATCCTCACCGACAAGGGATCCGCCGCGTTCACCGGACGCATCTACGTCGAAGAGGACGCCCAGAAGACGGACGCCGTCCAGACGAACATGAACCTGCTGCTTTCGGAGAACGCCAAGGTCCGAACCAGGCCGCAGCTCGAGATCTTTGCCGACGACGTGAAGTGCACCCACGGAGCGACCATCGGCCGGCTCGACGAGCAGGCCATGTTCTACCTCCATGCCCGTGGAATCGGCAAGGAGGCCGCAAAGAGCCTCCTGACCTTCGCATTCGCCAACGAAGTCATCGAGGACATCGAACTTCTCCCCCTTCGACGCATGATGGAATCGCTGCTTTTGGAACGACTTCCCCACGGCGACCTTCTCAGGTCCATGGGCGGCGTAGACTAGAGGTGCATCCATGAGCACCGCAACCGGACATCCATTCGACCTCGATCGCATCCGCAGCCAGTTTCCGCTGCTGGACCGGCGTGTGCATGATCAGCCGCTGATCTACCTCGACAACGCGGCGACCACGCCTCGACCGCAGCCGGTGATCGATGCCGTGCAGGGGTTCGAGACCCGGTACACGGCCAACGTCCATCGGGCGGTCCACGAACTCAGCGGCGAGGCGACCGACGCGTACGAAGGCGCGAGAAAGAGCATCGCATCGCTGATCAACGCGAATCGGCACGAGGAGATCGTGTGGACGCGCGGCACGACCGAGGCGATCAACCTGTTCGCGAACTCCTGGGGCGTCGCCAATCTGAAGGAAGGCGACGAGGTCCTCCTCACGGTCATGGAACACCACGCCAACATCGTGCCCTGGCAGCTGCTGCGGGAACGACTCGGCATCGTGCTGAACGTGGTGCCGGTCGAGGACGACGGAACCATCACGTTCGATACGTTCATCGAACACATCAACGACCGCACCAGACTCGTGGCCATGACCTGGACGAGCAACGTCCTGGGCACGATCAACGACGTGGCCGCGGTCTGCAGAGCCGCCCGTGATCGGGGAATCGTCACGCTGCTCGACGCCGCGCAGGCGATGCCCCACGCTCCGGTCGACGTGCAGGCGATCGGATGCGACGCCATCGCGTTCTCCGGGCACAAGATGTACGCCCCGACCGGCATCGGGTGCCTCTGGGCCCGGCATGAACTGCTCGAGTCGATGCCCCCCTGGCAGGGTGGCGGCGACATGATCGAGAAGGTCACGTTCGAGGAGACCACCTACAACGCCGTGCCGTGGAAGTTCGAAGCCGGCACTCCGAACATCTCGGGGGCCATCGGACTCGGTGCCGCCGCGACGTGGCTCCGGGAGATCGGCATGGAGGCGATCGCCGCCCACGAACGGCATCTCCTGGTGCACGCGATGGAGCGGCTCGAGGACATCGACCGGGTGCGCATCATCGGAAACGCCCCCAAGCGGGCAGCGGTGGTCTCGTTTCTCGTCGACGGCATCCACCCGCACGATCTCGGCACGTTCCTCGATCGTCACGGTGTCGCCATCCGCACCGGACACCACTGCGCGTGGCCGCTGATGGACCGGTTCGGGGTCCCCGCCACGGCGAGGATCTCGATGGGCGTCTACAACACAACCCATGAACTCGACGAGTTCGCTGATCGGCTGCTGCGGGTCATCGAAGTCTTCGGCTGAACACGGATCCGATCATGTCCAACATCACCCCCGCAGACCACCCGCTCGCCAACGCCGTCCGGAAGGCGCTCAGCAGCGTGCACGATCCGGAGATTCCGGTGAACATCTTCGATCTGGGACTGATCTACGAGGCCCGCATCGACGAACAGTCCGGCGTGCATGTGGTCATGACCCTCACCACGCCCAACTGCCCCATGGCCGAAGTCATCCCCGGCCAGGTCGAACAGGCCGTGGCCGCGGTCGAAGGCGTCTCGGGCGCCTCGGTCGAGTTGACCTGGGAGCCGATCTGGGAACCGCAGATGATGACCGAAGCCGCCAAGCTGGACCTGGACTTCACCGGCAAGTTCGATCCCGCCAAGTTCGCGGCCAAGAAGCCGACCTCCCTCACCTTCAATCGCAAGGAGCGGCCACGCGACTGACGCGGCCGATGCACCATGTCCGATTTCAAGCGAGTGGCGATGCTCACCGACGTGCCGTCGGGAACGGTCTACGGAGTCGACGTCGACGGCGAACGCGTCGCCATCTGCAACGTCGACGGCGAGATCTCCGCCGTCTCCGGCACCTGCACGCACGCCGACGCAGACCTGTGCGACGGCGACATCGAGGACGGCTGCCTCGTGTGCCCATTGCACTACGCCACCTTCGACGCCCGCACCGGGCACGCGATGGAACCCCCCGCCGACGAACCGCTGAAGGTCTACGAGGTGAAGATCGAGGGCGAGGACATCCTCGTCAGCGTCGGCTGATGGAGCTGGATCGCACCAAGACCATCCTGGCTTCGCATCCACGAAGCGGACTCAACTGGCTTCGCTACTGCATCGAGCACTTCTCGCAGCGCCCGACTCCGGGCTTCGGCAAACTGGTCTCCGAAGGAGATCCGGTGCTCTACCGTACCCACGACGTCAGGAAGACCAGCGGCCCGGAGACGAGCGACTGCATCTTCTACGAGCAGGGTCGGTACCCCCGCTTCGTCAGGCAGGCGATGTGGGCATGCCGCATCCCGTTCACGCCGATCTTCCCTCGCATGATCCTGCTCGTGCGCGACTACCACGCCAACGCGGTTCGAAGCGAATGGAATCCGTCGAGGTACGCGGTGAACGTCCGTGCCTACGACGCCTTCGAGGGCGAGAAGATGATCCTCTACTACGAGGACATGAAGGACGACTTCGCCGAGGTCGAACGCCTGCTCGACTTCCTGGGCATCGCCCACGACGATCCGTTCGACGTCGACGCCCATCGCGAGAAGTCGCTGTCGTGGTACGACACCAAGGGCATCGGCCTCAGCGCCAGACCCGGCACGCTCGACGATTCGCAGCGGACACGACTGCAGCAAGACATGCGTCGCCGCATCGGCCCGTGCATGGACACGCTGCTGGGACGCTACGGCGACTGATCACGGACACCAGCCCCAGGCGTCCAGGACCCGCAGCAGATCCGTCATGTTGACGACCCCGTCGCCGCTGGCGTCGGCGGGACAGGGCGGAGGGCACGTGTCGCCCGCACACGCCACATGCTCACCCCGCCACTGTCCACCAGCGTCTTCGCAGGCATCGACCGTCGTCATGACGCAGTACCCGCGAAGACAGCATGCGCCGGCCGGTCCGCAGTCGTCGCGGATCGTGATCATTCCAACATCGCTCCAGGCGATGCCATCCCCCTCGAACCCGCAGCGGATCAACCGGGGCTCGGAGCCGTCGCACCGCACCTGCGGCCAGCCGACATTGAGGTAGAACCAGCAGTCGCGCAGGGTCGGTGCGCCGTCCTCGATGTGCATCGCCGAGCCTTCGTCGGCGGCGTTGCCCATGATCAGACACCGGCTGACCCGGGGTGATCCCCCGAGAATGCGAATGGCTCCCCCCCGCCGCACTCCCGAGGAATCCACGTCCCCGCATCCACCCGTGATCGTGAAGCCTTCGACCGACGTCGAGGCGTCTTCCCCGCTGATCATGCAGACCACCGATCCGCATCCATCGCCCGCGAGCGTCGTGCAGTCGGCCCCGGATTCGCTGCGAAGCTCGATGGCCTTGCCCAGGAGATCGATGCATTCGACGTACCGGCCAGGTGAGACCAGAACCGTATCGCCGTCGACGGCCGCGTCGACGGCAGCCTGCACCGACGCGTACTCCATCGGAACGCGCAACACCTGCGCGTCCGGACGCAGTTCGCCCTGCTGCGTCGCAGCCATGCACATCAACACCAGTGAGTTCAACATCATGTGCCGCACCGTAGTGCCGCACGATTCGACTCCGGATGAAAATGGTGAAAAGCCGATGATCGACATGAAGGCAGCCGACTGCACAAGTGCCCCGAAGCGGCACCATCTTCACCGACCGGTGCGGATGCACGGCCCAGGACATCATGATCAAGTACCTCGGATCAAAGCGAAAACTCATTCCATCGATCCTTGAACAGATCGAGAGCGTTTCCAACTGCCGCAGCGTCCTCGATCTCTTCTCCGGCACCTCCCGTGTGGGCCATGCCCTCAAGCAGCGCGGATATCGCGTCATCGCGAACGATCACAACGAGTACGCCCACGCCCTGGCCACCTGCTACGTCCAGGCCGATCGTGGCACGATGCTGGACCGGGTCCAGAAGCTGGTCGACGAGTGCAACCTGATCTCCGGCGAGGCCGGCTGGTTCACCGACACATTCTGCCTGCAGAGCCGATTCATCCACCCGAAGAACGGGGCCAGGATCGATGCGATCCGAGAACATCTGCAGACACTGGATCTGGAGCCCGAACTGAAGTCGGTGATGCTCGTCTCGCTCATGGAGGCGGCGGATCGGGTCGATTCGACCACCGGCGTCCAGATGGCCTATCTGAAGAAGTGGGCCAAACGGGCCATGAACGACCTTCAACTGCGTGTTCCCGACTTCCTGCCTCGAGCCCGCAGCGGCAAGGGACAGGCCCACTGCCTCGATGCCGCAGTGGCGGCCGAGCAGTTCGATGTGGATGTGGCCTACCTCGACCCCCCCTACAACCAGCACTCCTACCTGGGCAACTACCACGTCTGGGAGAGCCTGATCAGGTGGGACAAGCCCGATGTGTATGGAATCGCCTGCAAGAGAACCGACTGCAAGACCCGAAAAAGCCCGTTCAATCGCAAACGGGAGATCAAGGATGCCCTTCAGAAGGTCATCGATTCGGTGTCAGCTCGCACGATGGTGGTCTCATTCAGCAACGAGGGCTATCTGCCCCGGGAAGAACTGGAAGCAATGCTCTCCAATCGTGGCGATGTCACCGTGCTTGAGCATGACTACAAGCGGTACATCGGAGCCCAGATCGGCATCCACAACAACAAGGGCAAGAAGGTCGGCACCGTGAGCCATACGAGGAACAAGGAGTTCCTCTTTGTGGTGGATAGACTCGCGGCCTAGAAGCATCATTCAAACTATTCATCAAATGATTTGCCGCTACCCCGTATTGGCAACGGCATGTCAATTTGCCATAAACAAGAACGAACGTCTTCGATCATGCAGCAAATGCATCGATCATGCATCGTTCATGCATCGATATGATTGCATTCCCATTGATATGCAGGTGAAATGCTTTCTCCAAATCCGCGCTACAGCTCACATAAATCAGAATGGATGCCGTAGTTGGTATCAGTGGTGAGCATCCATGACTGATCTGGTTCTGCCCCAGAACCCCCCACTACGTCATTCCGGTCAAACGACCGCACCCCCACTTCCCGCCCCTGGCATGAATCCATCATGCCAGGGGCGTCTATTTGAGCCCCGAAAGGTATTCATGATCGAAATGTCTCGATCATGGCCCTATATGTTTCTAAATGCATCTAAAGTGATTTTGCCACAATGAAGTCATATGTCGCTTACATTGGCCTACGTTGGCTAAATTACACCAAGTAGTGCCTATATTCGACGAAGAAGCCCTATTTGGACTCGATGACCTTGCAAGAAGGACCTATGGACCATGACTTGCTGACTTCGCCATCGACCTGGCAGGAGACTTCCAGTACCCAGCCATCGGCATCAGCCTTGAATACCGGATCCAAGAGCCCAGGGGCATGGACCGGATCCCAGAGCCCATCGAGATCTTCCATGGAGCCCGGAAGAGTCCCATTGGCCGCGGAATAGGCAAGAACCGCCTCATGAGCCCTGCGAAGCGAGGTTCTGGCCGCCTCGTCCCCTGCGGGAACGTAACAACGCACCCCGGGTGGATCCTCGACGAACATCACCCTTCCCCAGTACTGGGGACGATGCATGTCGATGGCACCCTGCTGCGACCACACCCAGTTGTCCTCCCGCAGACCCGGCTTTCTGGCGTACCCGCCCTCCACCAGAATGTGCTGCCACTGGACTCTGGAGAAGTTCACCCTCCACTGATCCCCATCCAGAGGGGGAACGGCTCGATTCGCATGCGACGCCACAGATGCCCACGGGATGGCGATCTCCATGGTCCAGGCTTCATCCTGTTCATCAGGGATGTTGAGCGTGCCGTCGACATCCACCGCCGTGAGAAGTCCATCGATGTCCCATCCGATGTCATACGTACCCCCACAGCGATACGGCCGTGTGAGCATCAGATCGAACTGGGTGTTCAGGGCATTGACCTCGAGCTCGTAGTAGTCGTGCGAATCCCCATCCGGGTCGATGAACACCTCGAAGTCGTTGTCGTTGTAGATGATCGAATCGCGGTCCTGAAGCGTGCCCCAGACATCGGGCTCCTCCATCCAGGCCGCCACGTAGAACATCTCATCGTCCCAGACCATCTTGGCCCTGGTCCTGAATCGGGGCGTCGGCATCGAATCGCCTTCGATGTCCTGGAAATCGGCGGTCCAGGGAGCGTCACGCCACGCCGGATCGTCGAGACTGCCGTCGATCACCGGGGGGACCTTCACCGTACCCGCCACGTACGTCCTCGGCAGATCGGAGGCGGCGCAGCCGGCGAGGAGGATCGGGGAGAGCAGCAGGATCGGGTGATTTCGCATGATCTCAAGCATACCTCACCCCCTATCATGGGCATGCCCATGGGTTTCACTCTTCCTGTTCTTCGTCCGGACCTCGATCCGCTCCGCCCGGATCAAGCCCCTGCCCGCGCCCGGCACGAGGGACGGTTGATCGACAGCCATGGCCGGCAGATCCGGGACGTGCGGCTGAGCATCACGGATCGATGCAACTTCCGATGCGTCTACTGCATGGAACCGGAAGACCGCTTCCTGCCCAAAATGGAACTGCTGGATCTGGACGAGTACCTCAGGCTCGTCGACATCCTCGTCGACCTGGGCATCCGCACCCTCCGCCTCACCGGTGGCGAACCGACGCTCTATCCACGTCTCGATGAACTGATCGAGGGCGTCGGAGGACGCGATCTCGACGACATCGCCATGACCACCAACGGATCCCTCCTCGATCGAAGCCGCCTCGAACGCTGGCTCGACGACGGACTCCGCCGACTGACCTTCAGCCTCGACACGCTGCGAGAGGATCGGATGAAGACGATCACCCGATCCCGGACGACGGTGTCGCATGTGCTCGAATCCATCGAGCTCGCCCGCTCGGCGGGATTCCCCCGACCGAAGGTCAACGCCGTGATCATCCGCGGCATCAACGACGACGAGGTCGGCGACTTCGCCGAACTCGCACGCATCATGGATCTCGACGTCAGGTTCATCGAGTTCATGCCGCTGGATTCGAACCGGGCATGGAATCGTGACCATGTCGTCGACGCCGACGAGATGATCGCCGCGATCAGGGCGCGCTTCGAACTCCGGGACGATCCGAACGCCCCCGCCCATTCGACCTCGACCAACTGGACCTTCGCCGACGGAGCCGCGGGACGCATCGGCATGATCGCTCCGGTCAGCCGACCATTCTGCGGAGCCTGCAACCGACTTCGGGTCACCGCCGAGGGCCGCATCCGCCCCTGCCTGTTCAGTCACGAGGAGTGGGACGTGCGGTCGCTGCTTCGCGGCGACGAGGACGACCGGGCGATCGGGGACGCCATCGTCGACATGGTCTGGACCAAGCAGGCGGGGCACGGCATCGACCAGGCCGATTTCACGCAGCCCGAGAGGACGATGTCCGCGATCGGTGGATGATCAGAGCGAACAGTTCCAGTTCGCGATGACGACCAGCAGATCCGTGACGTTGACGGTTCCGTCTCCATTGACATCCTCGTCGCACCCGGCGGGCTGAATCGAGCAGTCCGTGTTCCAGGCCGCGATGACGGCGAGCAGATCCGCCACATTGGTGGTTCCGTCGCCGTTGGTGTCTCCCGGACAACCCGGCGGAGTCACCTCGAAGCTGCCGATCCAGGTCTTCCAACCATCGGAGGATGCCCATTCGCCGACGTACCAGAACGTCGTGTCGTCGGCCGGATCCACGGTGAGGTCGAAGTAGTCACCCCACCTTCCGTCGGCGCCGGTCGGACTTTCCACGACCACCTGGGGCTCGCCCATCGTTCCGGGAGCATCGGAGATCGTGCGGCCGGTGACCCGGACCGACGGCGTCTCCGCCGAAGCGCACTGGCCGAAGACCATTCCGATGTCGCCGAAGACGTTCATCGCAACCGCCGGATAGAAGCCGTGCCGGTTTGCGGGAAGATCGATGGCACCGGCCTGGACGAGCACCGGAGCGGCCGGAGGCGTGCCGAACGTACCGGGCCAGTCGCCGGTGTCGATGTGGTACCAGCGGACTTCGCTCACGTTGTCGGATTCGATCGCGTGCGCGAAGATCAGCTGCCCGTTTCGCCAATGGACATTCATGAGTCGGCCGTCGAGCGCGTTGATGGAGCCGCCGGGATTCGGGGCGCCCGGAGGCGAGCCGCCGTGCGAGGGGACCGCGACGGATGCGGTGAACAGCTGCGGCTGGATGATCGGATTGCGGATCGCCTGGACGCGCATGGACGACTGGCTGTCGAGGGACACGAAGAAGGGGCCGATCGACTCGCCATGCTGCTGCGCACACTGCGCGCTGCCGCCACCATCGGTCAGATCGGTGAACGTGACGGGATTGCCGCTGAGCATCGGCAGCTTGTTGTAGCAGCGATACAGAATTCCGCCGAACCCCGGACCGCTGCCTCCGAGCTGAAAGAGATTCGAGGTGACGGTGAAGACCTGGTCGTCGAAACCGAGACCGGGATAGTCGACCCAGTAGGTCGCATCACCGATGCTCACGATCGCCGGCGTCCGGTACTTGTACCAGATGCCATTGGGGTCGCTGTCGTCCGAGACCGCGATGGTGATCCATGATTCGTCGGGGTAGTACTCGAGAGCGAGCACCAGGAAACGCTCCGCATCGTGGTCGTAGAAGCACTTGGGGTCGAAGCAGAAGCCGCCCGCGCCGACCTCCTCGAAGAACCCCGGCGATCCGGTTTCATCGAGATTCGCGAAGAACTGCTGGTTCCCTTCCTTGTCGTAGAAGGCGATGGCCATGTTGACGGTCGTCACCACGTGATCCGGACCGACGGCCAACGTGGGGTCGGGCGGCGTCCAGGGCGTCGCGGAGATTCCCGGAAACAGCGAAGCAACCTTGACGCGACTCTCGTTCGATACCGTCCCCAGCGGCAGCCGCAGATTCGGCCCCGCATCGAGCGACTTGTCACGGGTGTGCTTGGGCAGCAGCTTTCCGGGGCGGGCGGTCGGACCATCCCAGGGGATGTTCGGCTGCACCTGAACCGGAAACGCACGAGTGTCGACGACAACCGGGTTGACCGTGGTCCGTGCGACGTCTCCGTGCCGGTCGATGCGGATCTCCGGCAGCGGCTCGGTCCGCTCATGGCGTACCGTCGGGGTCCAACCCGCGGGCCACGTCGGAGCGTGGGACACCGGCTCCATGAGTCGACTGTCGATGGTGCTGGATTGGCAACCGCACAACACGGCGCCCGTGGCGATCAGGGGGACGCGCAAGTCTCGAAGACGCATGTGCAATACCTTATTTCTTCAGGAGGAGGAGGAGGAGGAGGAAATTCGAAATACCGGTTTGTGATCGCAACGGTTCAACCCGTTCAGGG
The DNA here is from genome assembly GCA_002364485.1 of Phycisphaerales bacterium UBA3160. Taxonomy (GTDB): domain Bacteria; phylum Planctomycetota; class Phycisphaerae; order Phycisphaerales; family SM1A02; genus UBA854. Next base: position 79,491 of record DEYK01000033.1, on the reverse strand, counting down.
GCAGGGCTGATCCCAGGCGGAGAGGACCTGAAGCAGGTCCTCGATGCCGATCCGGCCGTCGACGTACAGATCCTCGTCGCAGCCGAGGCAGTCCGACCCCCAGCCCAGCAGAACCGTCAGGAGATCGTCGATGGTCACCGCTCCGCTGCGGTCGGCGTCACCGGGGCACTCGCACCAGTCGTCCTCGGTGGTACCGCCGTCGACGTTGACCCAATTGCCGAACGTGTGGGCACTGATCGAGGTCCCGAGGATGTTGTGGCAGAACCGGACGTTGTACAGTTCGGGACCCACGAGATCGGACGTGACCATTCCGCCGGCCAGGCCCTGGGCGTCGTTGTCACGGACGATGCAGTCGATGATCCGTGGCGTCCCGTCGATTCGGAGGCCGCCACCGATGGTCGAATAGCCGCGGATGATCGTGAAGCCCTCGACGACGGTCGTCTCGTCCTCGGAGAAGATCAGTTCGATCACAGGCCGCTGCCGCTCACCGTCCAGAATGGTGAACTCGGGTCCGTCGCTGGAATGCAGGTAGATCTGCTTGCCGTTGAACTTGGCGATGCTGTCGCCGTCATCGGTGTACACGCCGGGAGCAACGATGATCTCGTCGCCGTCCCTGGCTGCATCGATGGCCAACTGGATCGTGGGGTACTGGGCCGGGACGAACAGCACGTCCTCGGAGGAGCCGACGGCCACGATCACGGTTGCGCTCTGGCCGCTGGCGAGTTCGTAGCCGAAGGTGTCGATGCTGGAGAAGCCCAGCGACGGTGTGTAGCGAAGCTGATCACGCGGGGAGAAGGGGCTCGCGGGCACCAGTGTGATCGTTCCGCCGTTGGGCGTCGTCTCTTCGAAGCTCGAGATGTCGACGAGACTGGGATCGCAGCTCGCGCCAATGTCGTTCAGAAGCACGTCGCAGTCGATGGGCTGATTGACGCCGGTGAAGATGTTGTCGTCGATCGCATCGGAAGGCAGGCCGGGCTCGTCGCAGGACACGGCTCCGAGCAGGCTGTTCATCTGATTCTTGATCTGGGGATGGAACTCCAGCACCTGGTTGCCGACGCCGCCGGGGCAGAGATGGCAGTAGCTCATGATGGTCGCACCGAATGCATCGTCGCAATCGCCACCGGCGCAGTTGTCGATGCCGATGTCGTGCGTGTGGGAGGCGCCGAAATTGTGCCCCAGCTCGTGGGCCTGGACGATCAGGTCCCAGTTGCCGCCGTTGTTGTCCTCGAGGGGCGACGGGAACGAACCATTGAGGTATCCGGAGACCGAATAGGCCGCGTTGCCGTTGCACAGCGTGCTTCCGAACGCGACTCCGCCGTAGGGAAGGTTGTCACGGCCACTGAGGATGTGGGCCACGTCCCGATCCACGAATCCCATGTTGTTGTTCCAGTGGTTCTGGAACTGGTACAGCATGTCGTCGCCGGTGGGATCGTAGGGATCCTCGTTGACTTCCCAGACCCGCGTGTAGTTGATGACGAGCTTCACTCCGAGCTGGTCGTCGAAGATGGTGGAGACGGCCGAACCCAGCGTGACCATGTAGGCCGAGGAGGCGGTCGCATCGCCACTGAAGAAGTCCCTGGTGTATTCGTAGTCCGAGTCGTAGGCGATCTCGACGACCACGCACGATGCTCCGGATCGGTCCGCGCCGAGGCCGAGCATCTTCTTCTGGTCGATTGCACCGTCGACGACTCCGCAGAAGTCGACGCCGGGCCTGTTCCACGCCGGAACATCGCGGGCATGCATCACATGGAGCTTCAGTTCGTCGGCCGGATCCGCCCGATCGGTGGTCATCCAGTACAGGCCGTCCTCGCGGCTGATGAAACCGTTGATCTTCTCTTCCGTCACAGAGACGAAGGCTCTGGTGCCCTGCTCGCCGACCACCGTGCCCCGATAGGTATGCACGAGCTGATCGTGATCCAGAAGACGCTCGCCATCCGCACCCTGGACGATGATCTTCGCATCGTCGGCCATGACGGTGAATGGCTCCAGCGCGAGATCGATGGAGTGCAGAGGTCCGAGTTCGATGCCCTTGAGCACGCACGCAGGACCGGGGCGATCCAGTTCCATCATGGATTTCCATGTGGTGTCGGATCCCTGAGCAGCAGCGAATGTGCTCAGCAGGCCGGCCGCGATCATCATCGTTCCGATACGGATTCTGTTCTTCATAATCTCATTGTGCTCCAAAGTGCGACGATGTCCTGCTCAGCCCCACAATTGACCACGAGAACACTCAAATCTCAAGCGAAATCATGTCATCTGGGCCGCAATTAACGGACCTACTCAGCTTTGAGCGGCCTTGAACGCGTCCAAGGCGAGAATTTCAGCCAGCAGATGGGACGCAAGCAGCGCCGTGGAGCCGGTCGGATCCCGATCCGGGAGCACTTCGACGAGATCGGCTCCCGCGAGGCGGACGCCTGCACATCGGCGAATCAGTTCCAGAGCTTCGTTGCTCGTGAATCCACCGGGGCAGGGAGTGCCGGTTCCAGGGGCGAAGGCGGGATCGAGGCAGTCGATGTCGAAGGTGAGATAGACCTCGTCCTCGCCCAGCGTTTCGAGAAACGCATCCATCCGGTCCGGCCCTTCTCCGGACTCCCATTGCCGACACGTGATGATCTCGATTCCGTGGGCACGACCGTAGTCCAGATCGGTCGATGTGTTCAGGGGGCCTCGGATCCCGACGCTGAGCATGCGGCGGGGATTGATCAGGCCATCCTCGATGGCACGGATGAATGGGGAGGCATGGGTCCACTTCTCATCCCACACGGTGTCGGCCGTATCGAGATGCGCATCGAAGTGCAGCAGTGGAAGTCCGCCCTCGGGACGGCCTCTCCGCTCCCACGTGGCCTTGATGTTGGCGTACGCGATGGAGTGATCTCCACCGACGGCGAGCAGCTTCGTGCGATCCGGGTTTCCCAGCGTCGAAGCGAACTCGGCCGCTCCCTCGAGGGTCTCCCGGGTCGAATACGGACGGACGGGTGCATCTCCCGCATCGGCCATGTGCAGATGCTCGGCGATGTCGACGTCGAGTTCGAGGTGATAGGGCTTCACATACTGCGAGGCGGTGCGGATCGCCCGCGGGCCGAACCTCGCTCCGGGCCGAAACGTGACGCCGCCGTCGTAGGGAATCCCGTAGATCACCCAGTCCAATGCATCGATGTCGGTGTGCTCGTCGTCGAGCAGGGGAAATCGACAGAAGGTGGTGACCCCGGCGAAACGGGGAGTCTGACGCGCGTTCGGCAGCTTGGTGCCCTGATTGTGTTCGGAAGCCATGGTCCCATGTTCACCAGTCCGGGACGGCTTGGCAAGGAGGACAAGAAGACACCCCGAATTGAGAGCCCGGGGTGTCTTCCTGACCTGGTGGGGATGGTGACGAGCACCATCATGACCAGCCCCTTGAATCGGCCTGATCGGGGATTCGGCTCCAAAGGAAGGCACCGCTTCGATTCAGTCGTACCCGTTCGGATGCGACTGCATCCAGTCCCATGCGGTCCGCACGATGTCGTCGAGCTCCTGATGGCGGGCGGTCCAGCCGAGATCGTCGCGGATCCGCGAGGGATCGCAGTAGAGCGAAGGCGGATCGCCCGGACGCCGGGCCCCCTGTTCGACGGGAACATCCACTCCGGTCACTCTTCGTACCGAATCGAGGATCTCGCGCACGCTGGTCCCCCGCCCGGTGCCGACGTTCCAGGCGTGATCTCCACCGGGTTCGATGGCGGCCATCGCGGCGAGATGGGCGTCGACCAGATCGGTCACATGGACGTAGTCACGAATGCAGGTGCCGTCGGGAGTCCCGTAGTCGGTGCCGAACACCGTCACCGAATCCCGAAGACCGGCGGCGGCCTGAAGGCAGATCGGCACGAGGTGCGTCTCGGGATCGTGCACCTCACCCACCCGACAGTGCGGATCGGATCCGGCCACGTTGAAGTACCGGAGCCGGGCGCAGGCGAACCGACGACCCTCGGCCCGACGTCGGGCGGCGAATCCGGACAGCGCCTGCTCGACCAGCAGTTTCGAGCGGCCGTATGGATTGATCGGTCGCTGGGGACAGTCCTCGCCGATGGGAAGCCGGTCCTCGCCGGGTTCTCCGTAGGTCGAACAGGTGCTCGAGAAGATGAATCTGGAGACGTCGGAATCGGCGACCGCCATCAGCAGCCGCAGCGAGGAGCCCGTGTTGTTCGCGTAGTACTTCAGAGGCTCCTGCACGGACTCGCCGACGTAGCAGTAGGCTGCGAAATGCAGCACGGTATCGATCGCCCGCTCGCGAAGGAGAGGCAGAACGACACCGCGGTCGCCGCAGTCGGCCTCGACGAAATGCACGTCGCCGTGCGCCGCCAGCACATCGATCGCCCGACGGTGTCCACGGACAAGCGTGTCCACCACGGTGACGCGATGTCCCGCCTCGAGAAGAGCCAGGACGGCGTGCGAACCGATGTAGCCGGCTCCGCCGGTGACAAGGACACTGGATGGTTCGGTAGATGACGACACGTCGAATGCGGTGGTATCGTACTGCAGTCCCACCGAAGGACGAAAACGCGGACTTCAGCGACCCCACTCCCATGCCGCCAGCGAACCCTCCATCCTCTCCTGACAATCCCGAATCATCACGGCTCGACGGAGGCGTGATGCTCCGAAGCTGCTTCGGCGGCATTCTCATGGGGCTGGCCAATCTCGTGCCGGGCGTCTCGGGAGGCACCATGCTCGTGGCCACCGGGGTCTACGGCCGGTTCGTCGATGCCGTCGCCCAGGTGACCACCTTCCGCTTCCGTCGAAGATCGATGGTCGTCCTCGCGATCATCGTGGCCTGCGCCCTGCTGACCATCGTCGTCGGTGCGGGAACGATGCGGAATCTGGTGATCGATCATCGCTGGGTCATGTACAGCCTCTTCATCGGATTCACCCTCGGAGGTGTTCCACTGCTCTGGTCGATGGTTCGACCCGCGAACACCGCCGCGGTCCTGGGCATCGTCTCGGGTCTGATCGCCATGATCGTCCTGGCGACGCTCGAATCCGAACAGGCCTCCACCGCCGCCCAGCAGGGCAGCCTGATCATGCTCGTGATCACCGGCATCGCCGCCGGATCCGCCATGGTGCTTCCCGGTGTGTCCGGAATGTATCTCGTGCTCGTCCTCGGACAGTACGTCGTGATCCTCGATGCCGTCGATGGGATCAGACAGGGACACATGGACACCCTGCTCTCCGTCGTGATCCCGGTTGGCATCGGAGTCGTGATCGGCGTCGTGCTCATCAGCAACATCGTGTCCAGACTGCTGGTCAGAGCCCGGCACGCCACGCTCGGGGTGCTGCTGGGACTGCTCGTCGGAGCCGTCTTCGGGCTGTGGCCGTTCCGGGCCACCCGCGCTCCGGTCGTGGGAGACATCATCCGGGGACAGCTGGTCGAGACGAAATCCCAGGCCGAGGCGATCAAGCCGTCCCGATGGCCGATGGAATCGTTCGAACCGGGCTTCGGAATGATCGTGGCCGCGATCGCCATCGCGATCCTCGGATTCACGGTCTCGCTGCTGATCACGCGAATGGGCCGCGACGAACGCATCTGAGGAACGGAACTATCGGACGCTGGCATGCCGCGGCGATGTCGCGTGGTCCTCTGCGGCCCGAAACGTTAAAATGAAAGTACAGAGCCTCACCGGACCGAAATAAACATGTCGCCTCGCATTGTTCTGCAAGGAAGCAACATGATCGTACTTGACGACATCCGGACGCAGACCGACTTCGGAACCTGTCTGAAGATGCGGGAACAGGCCGAAGCCCTACTGGACCGACTCATGACGAATCGAAATCGAACCGAGCAGTATCACATCGAACACGGAACCGAGGATCCGATGCGCACCGTCACCGGACGGACCGCACTGGACAACGCGATCGACCACACACGCGAAATACTCCGCAACCTGGATCGTGTCATTCAGACCGATGCCAAGCAGGATGCCTTCGAAACGAAGTGTGCCGGATTGTCCCGCCTCCGCCAGCGGGCCTGATCAGCGACCGGTGGAGCCGAATCCACCTTCTCCGCGATCCGTGTCATCAAGAGCATCGACGACCTCGACCCGCACCCGGCTGACCGGTGCGACGACCATCTGCGCGATCCGCATGCCGGGATCCACGCGGAAGGCCTCCGAGCCGAGGTTGATCAGGGGGATCTTGACCTCGCCGCGATAATCCCAGTCGATCGTCCCGGGAGCGTTGGGCAGGGTGACTCCATGCCGACTGGCGAGGCCGCTGCGAGGTCGGACCTGCGCCTCGAACCCTTCGGGAATCGCCATGGCGAAGCCGAGCGGAATCAGCACGATGGCCCCCGGAGCGATCTCGATCGCGGACTCGATGGCGGCGTGGAGATCCAGGCCGGCGGCTCCCTCGCTCTGGTAGGCGGGGACACTGGCGTGCTCCGTCAACCGCATGATGCGGAGCCCCGGTGCGTTCACGATGTCGCTCCGTCGATGCCGACGACCGAGTTGAAATCGACGAGCCCGAGAGGCTCGCGGGTGAAGAACGGCTCTCCGGCCTCCGTCCTGATGCGACTTCCGAAGAAGGTGGCCGAGGACTTCATCCAGTCGATGATGCCCCGATTCTTCTCGGGAACGACGAACTGGCTCTCGTAGGCGAGGATCGACTCCCACTTCCGGGAAGCCTGAGCGGTGATGTCCATGATGAACGATGGGTTCGGGACGTGCCGGAGATGGGTGCAGTAGTAGTAGATGAACCAGGTCGGATAGATCGGATCTCCGGGAAGATCGGTCTTGGTCAGCTTCGCATCGAATCTCGCGTCCTCGACGATTCTCGTGCAGGCGAGATGGTCGGGGTGGGCGTCCTCGAAGTACGGAGCGAAGACGACCTGCGCCTGGTGTCGACGGATCACGCCGGCGGCACGGTGTCTCGCCTCGACGTCGTGGACGACCTCGCGATTGGGAAGGCCCAGCTGCTCGCGACGAACCCCGAGGATCTCGGCGGCTCTTCCGGCTTCACGGGCGCGGGTCTCCCGATCGCCGTGCGGCGTCGGTTCCCCGTCGGTCATGTCGACGAGAAGAACGTCGTGTCCCTGTTCGGAGAGGCGGGCGATGGTGCCGCCCATGCCGAGTTCCTGATCGTCTGGATGTGGTCCGAAGACTGCGATGCGTGCCATGGGTTGGAAGGATACCGTACCGATGTCACCTCGGCGCCGACCCGAGGTCCAGACCTCGGGCCCTGTCCGCGATTCGACGCTCCAGCCCGGCCGCATCGTCGACGAAGCCGTTGCGACGCAGGGCGTGCAGTTCCAGCATGGAACGGGCCAGTCGAGCCAGATCCGAACGATGCTCCAGCATCCATGCATCGTCTCCAGGTGGATTCGCCAGGCGTCCGATCAGTCCCGTTGAACCGCCGAGTTCCCCGATGTCATCGGGAACCCGTGATCGCAGATCATGAACGAGTTCAAGCACGATCAGGTCCTGTTCGGCAAGAGCGAGCTGGGAATCGACGATCTCGGGCTCGGATTCCGTGATGCCGGTCGCAGCGATGCGAAGACGAAGTTCCAACCGCTCTCTCCATGCGGACATCTCCTCCGGAATCACGTACCACCCCGTCCAGCGATTGAGCACATCGATGTCCCCGTCGCCGTACGGAAGAGCGAGCACGCGGTCCAGAGCGGCTTCGAGACGTCGATGGCGATTCAACCGATCGGAAGCCGGCGAGTCGGACCGTCCGTCGGCGACGTCGCCGACCCAGTCGCCGACCGCGGAAGACCAGGCGGCGTCCAGCTGCGTGCCGGTTCCGGCAAGCAGTCGACTCCGGTACTCCGTGTGTTCCGGTTTCGGTGCGTCGGCGGATCGGGCATCGAGGTCCTCGATCACCGCCCCGATCGATCCGAGCGAACGGATCGCGTCGGCACGCGTGTCGGGCTCGATCAGCTCACGATGCAGGACGGCGATCCGTCGACCAAAGCGTTCCGTCGAAGCAGGATCCAGATTCCGAACCCGGTCGGACCACTGCGAGGAGCGGGCCAGAAGTTCGACGACGACGAGTGGTTCCGCCTGCGCCTTGATGAAGGCGACCAGTGACGGATCGGTCCGGGGCGAATCGGCCGCGAGCAGCGTGTCCAGTTCACGCAGAATGATGCGCTCGGCCAGTTCGTACTCACGTGTCAGATCGGCGTACCGGCGTCGCATCGGCATCGGCATGCCGGGGGGGATCTCCAGGCTCCGATATTCGCCCATTCGATCCACGATCCGGCCGACCTCGACGATCGCCGACGAGGACGGAGGCGCACCGACTCCGAACTCCAGAATCTCCATGAATCGATCACCCAGCCGATTCGCCAGCAACCTGCCCTCCGGCAACGCACGAATCGATTCGATGGCTTCGGCCACCTCCGACAACGCCTCGATCCGGTCGGGATCGGCCGCGAACGATGTCGCCAACCGCTCATGGATACGGGCCCGATCACGGTCTCCGAGCCAATCCACCTCCGAAAGCAGTTCACGAAGTCGAACGTCGGGAAGGCTGGTCGCAGCGGTCTCGACGCCCGTCGCATCGGATGTCCACCATCCGCTGCGGACGGTGGATCCGGACAGCAGACCGACGGCCTCGGCCAACGGGGCGAAGATCCGCTGCAACTGCTCATCGAGACGGTTCGGAGCAGCGACGGCGAGCGTGGGCAGGGCACGGCGGGCATCCCGGTTGAACAGGTTCATCATGTTGCGAGCGGCGGTTCGATCGTCGGCCGGGATGGTCGCATCACCGAGCCGACTCAGTCTCGCCCGCACCACGGGAAGTCCGTCGGCCAACGCCGCTCCGGCCAAGGTGGCATGGCTCGAGGCCTCGCCTCCGCGATCTCCGCGAACCAGCAGACTGGTCGCGACCAGCGACAGCGTCTGCATGCAGTCGCCGACCAGTTCGCGATCGGTGCTCTCGCTTCCCGATGACGGTACGGAGCCGTCCGACGCATCGAGTCGGGAGATCCTCATGTCCGCGAAAGTGGGCGATTCGACCTGCGAATCGTCGTCGGACACGCCGGGTGTCGTCGTCGCGATCAGAAGGCACAGGATGAACGGTACATGGCGCATCGAATCCTCGAGTGCGACATCAGAGGTCGCCGTAGTCGATCCACATCAGACAGAGCCCTTCGGGCGAAAGGGTCGGGCCCGCGGCCGAACGGTCGGTCCGCTCGAGAATGGAGGTGATCGCCTCCGGCTCGATCCGGCCACGTCCCACCTCGAGCAGCGTGCCCGCGATGATCCGCACCATGTTGTACAGGAATCCGCTCCCACTCACGTCGATCCTGCAGCAGTCGGGGCCGTCCGGCTCGATGGTGCATTCGTGGATCGTGCGGACGGTGGTGTCGCGTCCGTGGTTGATCCTCGTGAAACTCGCGAAATCATGTTCCCCCTCCAGCAGCGAGGCGGCTCGATTCATGCGTTCGAGATCGAGCTCGTACGGGGTCCATGCGAGCACGCGCCGGTCGAACAGCGGGCGAGTGGCCGGACGTCGGCGGGCGTACGCGAGCCGGTAGCGATAGCCCTTGCTGACGCAGTCCTGGATCGGATCGAACGAATCCGGCACGATGGCGGCGGCGAGCACCTGCACGTCGTCCGGAAGTCGTGAGCAGACCGCATCACGAAGCCGGTCGGGCTCGAACACCGCTTCACAGGTGAACGCGGCGGCCTGGCCGTGCGCATGCACTCCGGCATCGGTGCGCGATGCGCCGAGCACGTGGACGTCCTCGTCGCGGACCGCTTCCTGCACCGCGGTCTCCAGTTCACCCTGCACCGTGCGCAGCGGAGCCTGGCCCGGCGGATGCTGCTTCTGCCAACCGTGGAAGTGCGTGCCTTCGTACGCGACGGTGAGTTTGTAGCGTGGCATGATCGACGCCGGCTCAGTGTCCGAAGAGGTTGCCCGGAGCGAACATGCCCTGTTCCTCGAAGTAGGCGAGCGCCTCGTCCACGCTGGAGAAGATCTTCGTCGCGGTCTCGGTGATGAACGGCGAAGGATTCTTCTTCGGCTTCCAGACCACGTAGACCTCCTTGGTGTGCTCGAAGGCATGGTGCAGTTCGCGTTCGACACCGCTGGACAAGCCCGGAATCCCCCCAGCGAGTTCGGGAACCAGCGAGACGATCATGTCCGACTGGTCGATCAGCTTGAAATCCCGCATGTAGATCTGTCCGTCGACGTCACCCGCGATATCGAGGATCTCACGGACATTGACGCGGATCGGTTCGTCGGTCTCGCGTCCACCGAAGGCGTGCGGCTCGACCTCGATCCAGTCCCGACCCTCCTTCGCGGCGGCGATGCCGTTGTCGAGCAGCAGCTTCTCGTCGACGTCGGCGGGATCGAAGGTGATGAAGTGCTTGGCGAGCTCCTGGCGGAAGGACTCGATCTCGGCCAGGACATCCGGCATGTCCATGACGTGGCTCATCGGGAAGCTCGGGTACACCTTCCGCATCTCCGGTCTGGTCACGAGCCGGACCGCCGTCTCGGCGGTGTCCTGGTGGCGACCACGACTGAGAATGTAGAAGTCGTTGTGACACCCCATCGCGTGCGCGAGGAGTTCGGTCACGATGATCTCCTCTTCGCGCCAGACCATGCAGTCCTTGAGGGTGGCGTCGATGTCGTGCTCGCGGTGCAGTCGATGGTGCACGACCTCGACGTTGTCCAGAAGGCAGATGAACATGTTCGGCTGGAGCGAATTCATCTGGTCGAAATCGAATGCGCTGAAGAGGCCGTGTCGCCAGCGGAACGTCGCGTGGGTGTTGACGACGACGTCCTGGTGCTGATCGATCGGACTCGTCTGGGCGATGATGTCCTTGAAGGCCGCCCGCCTGAGCGATGCGAGTCGACTCAGCGGCAGGTCGAGGATCCGGCCCGGCCTGATGTCGAGGCCTTCCGAATACATCATGTTCCCGACATGGAACATGTCGATCGGCTTGCCGCGTTCGCCCGCCAGATCGGCGACCGCCTTCAGATAGGGTTTCTTGTCGATTCCGATTTGCCCGGTGATGACCGCTCGCATGACTGCCTCCCAACTGGGACCGGAGAATCACCGGACCCGGAAAGATGGAGAGTATACGCGGCCGGTCTCATGTCCGGTCGCCAAGGCGGTTTCTGATCAACGAGACGGACTGCGGAACTGCCTCAACCACTTCGCCTTCGCTCTGGGAGGCGGTGTCCCCTGTCGCCGGCTGCGTCTCCACAGCCACCAGACGACGGCGAGGATCGCCACCACCAGGGTGACTCCGACGAGGATCTGCACCATCTCGTACGTGCTCCGCGACGCCAGGCCTCTTCCGATCAGATAGCCGACGCCGATCTGGATCGGAGCCGTGACGAGCACGCAGACGGCGGTGGCGACCGCGAACTTCCAGAACGGCAGATGCAGCATGCCGGCCACGGTGATCGCAGACGTGCGGCTGGCGGGAATGAACCTCGCCAGCACGATGAACCACGCACCTCGTCGATCGATCTGATACTTGGCCCGCAGCAGCCTTCGCGGATGCATGAGCCGCTTGAACCAGCGGATCCGGAACAGGTGGACCCCGAACCTCGAAACAAGGATGAACCAGAGACAGTCGCTGCAGACCACGCCGAGGTATCCCGCCAGCAGGACCGACCAGAGAACGAGGTCGCCCTCGGCGACGAGGATTCCGGCGGGAATGTTGACGATGTCCTCGCCGATGGGAATGCCGACGCCGCTGCCCATCAACAGCAGGAACTGGATGATCGGTCCGTAGACGGGGCCATATTGCAGGAGAAACTCGTGCATCGGACTCAGTCTTCCTGCGACACCGGACGGCGACCGGTCGCCTCGAGCAGCCACGACATCTTGGCCCTCGGACGTCGCTTCTTCGCGTGGGTGGATCGACGCCACCACCAGAGTGCTCCGATCACCAGCAGGACGATCATGGCGATCCAGATCGCCGTGCGGATGTGACGGGCCTCGGGACCGGTCCCGATCGCCATGGCCGCCATCCAGCCGATGCCCAACTGACAGACGACGGTGGGAATCGCGCTCATCGTCTCGGCCAGGAGAAACTTCCAGGTGCTCATCTTCGAGATGCCGGCCGCGGTGATGACCGTGGTGCGGCTGGCCGGAATGAAGCGGCTGATCACCACGACCCAGATGCCGTACTGATCGAACTGATGCTTGATCTCCAGGATCCGTCGCGGGTGCATGAATCGGCGGAACCAGCGGATGTTGAGGATCCGCTTCGAAAGCGTCTTGCACACGAGCAGCCAGAGCGTGTCGGCCATGATCACGCCGAAGTAGGCGGCGAGAATCGTCCAACTGATGGGCATCACGCCCTTCTGCATCAGATACCCGGCGGGGATGATGAAGATGTCCTCGCCGATGGCGACACCGACGCCGGAGGCCATCAGGAGCAGGAACAGCAGCAACGGACCGTAGTCGGAGAGCTGCTGCTTCACGTAGTTTTCGAGTTCCTGCGTCTCACCGTGCCAGGAACGCAACGCAATCCAGATTCCGGCGACGACGGCCAGAATCGCCAGGATGATCAGAAGCCGTTTTGGTCGAAGCATACTTTTCGAGAGCATGTGGGAAGTGTAGCGATTCTCGATACCCGCCATTTCAGAGCAGGATCGATCCGCCTTCCTCCACGTGTGCCGGGAGATCGGCGGCACGAAGGTCGTCCTTGCGCATCGCGGTCAAGGGTGCGATCTCGATCGAAGCCGAGACATGCCCTTCGGCGTCCCGGGGAATCGACACGCCGAGATCCTGGAGCCATCCACCGTAGAGTTCGCTCTGGATCCGGCGGGAACTTGCCGATGAATCCGCGCCGGAGGCGTTCTTGATCGGAGCGAACTCGCACGCCCGACGCGTCCGGAGAATCGCGGACCGCCGAGCCCGAGGCAGGATGTCGAAGATGAAACGCTCGAGTTTCACGACGTTCGGCTCGTCGGGCTCCAACACGCTTCCGCTGGACGCGTCCCACCAGGGGGATTTCTTGAGGGCCCGGTGCCACGGCAGCGGCTCGGCGTCGGAGGACGTCAGCGACTGCACGAATGCGACCGAGTACAGATGGATGGCGATGTTCGCGGCGTGAAATCGGAGCGATCCGTCGGACTGCCTCTCTTCGGCCAGGTCACGCTGCAGATCGGAGTATTCGACGATTCTGGTGCGACCATCGATCTGGCAGAAGACCCCGACCGGCTCGTCCGGATCGATCTTGTCGACCATCTTGCTCGAGACCTCGCCCGATGAAAGCTCGGGCGTCTCGTGCATGCCGACGAAGCATTCGTCGACGACCCGCACGAGCGGATTGTCGACCTGGAAGGCGCTGATGGCGGTCACGCCCCTGGCCTCCATGTCGGCGAGCGCGCCGCTGCGGGCCATCGCGGCCAGGGCGCCGCCGTGCCCATCCGGGTTCTCGGCCAGTTCGCCGGGACCGGAAAGCATGAGCATGCCGGTCCGGGCATCGAAGCTCGGCATCGTGCCCTGCGGAAACATCATGATGTTGCTGCGATGGAGGCCGAAGCACTTGTTGTCGAGGAAGAACGAACGCGTGGCCGCATCGTTGAGCGGGCTGGTCATGATGTACCAGGGAATCACGACGCCGTATCGGCGCTGCGCAGCGAGCAGCTGCTCCGCGAAGATCGCGAACAGCGGCTTTCCACTGACCGGAGTCGCCGGGTAGGTCCCCTTGGGGCCGTTCCAACCGAGTCTGGTCCCCTGTCCGCCGGCGACGGTGAAGGCGGCGAGTCGTCCGGCCCGGATCATCTCGGCTCCACGATCGAACAGTTCGACCGATTCATCCGGGGATGGATCGCAGATGACGGGCGCATCGATCGCAGCCGGTGGAGGGTGCGATTCGACCTGATGGACGATCGAGTCGCGGACGACGCCGATCGTGTCCCAGGGAAGCAGCTGCAGTTGATCGAGCAGAAGCGTTCGGGCCTCGTCCTGCAGATGATCCCATCCGGAAAGCAGATGGGCCTGACCGTTGGCCTCGAGCAGTTCCCGGATCTTCGCAAGGCGTTCGCTGAGCACGGGATCAGGAATCCGGGAGAGAGGGCTCGGACCAGCCGGACGAGAGATGACGCACGACCTTTCCGGTCTCGAGGTAGATCAGCTGCTCGCAGATGTTGGTGCAGTGATCGGCCATGCGTTCGAGTACGCGGGTGAAGTCGAGCAGGCTCATCGCGAAGGGCACGCTGTATTCACCGGACGCGAGCTTGCCCTGGGCGTCCTGCATCAGCTGGACCTTGAACCGGTCCACGGTGTCGTCGAACGCGAGCACGCGCTGGGCGAGATCGGTCTCCTTCATCCGCATGGCCTGGTTCGCATCGCGGACCATTCCGATCACGCTGTTGGCCATGACCCGGTAGGTGTCCACGATCGTGGAGTCGATGCTGTCGGGCGACAGGTGCTCCGCGATCGCGACCGCGCCGTCCGCGATCCGCTCGAGCTCGTTGTTGATCTTCACGATCGTCAGCACGGAACGGATCCTGTATTCGTCGGCAGGCTGCAGCGCCAGCAGCTTGATGGATGCACGCTCGATGTCGATGTCGACCTGATCGATCACGGTGTCCTGTTCGATGACGACCCGGGCCTTGCTCTGGTCGCGTTCGAAGAAGGCGATGCAGGCCTGCAGGGTCATCTCGACCACTCGATCTCCCTGAGTCAGGAGATCATCGTGCAGTTGGGCGTATTTGCGATCGAACTCGGTCATGCGTGAACTCGATTCATCCGGGTGGTCCGAGGGAGTATACTCCTGCCCCTGCTCATCGGCACAAGGGGCATCATCCCTTGCGTCACCTTTCTTCAACATCCGAGGATGTGAGATGGCCCGACTCTGCGTGAACATCGACCACGTCGCCACCGTGCGGCAGGCTCGCATGATCGACGAGCCGGATCCGGTGGAGGCCGCCCGGGACGCACAGCGGGCCGGGGCCTTCGGAATCACCATCCATCTCCGCGAGGACCGCCGGCACATCCAGGATCACGATCTGGAGAGGCTGTCGGGAGTCGCCGATCGCCTGAATCTCGAGATGGCGGCGACCGAGGAGATGACTCTGATCGCCCTGGAGACGAAGCCCCACATGGCGATGCTCGTCCCTGAAGGCCGACTTGAGATCACCACGGAGGGCGGGTTGGACGTCGCCGGCAACATCGATCATCTGCGGACGGTCGTGGCCCGCCTCGGCGATGGCGGCGTTCCGGTCAGTGCATTCATCGATCCGGAGCACCACCAGATCGAGGCGGCCGCAGAATGTGGATTCGCGGTCTGCGAAATCCACACCGGTCCCTGGGCCCACGCGTTCGCCGCCGCGAACGGCCGCATCGACCACGACGACGTCCAGAATGCCCTTTCAGCCGTCTGCAAGGCGGGCGAAGCGGTTCGGGACGCAGACATGCGTTTCAACGCCGGCCACGCCCTGAACTATCTCAATGTCGGCCCGATCGCCGCTCTCGACGGACTTGATGAACTGCACATCGGACACAGCATCGTCAGCCGATCCATCTTCTGCGGCTTTCATGCCGCCGTTCGTGAAATGAACGAACTGATTCAAGCCGCTGGAGGCCTCGATGGCTGAACAACAGAATCCCGGAACTGTCGTCAACGCCGACAATGCCCAGCAACTGCCCTATCGCATCGCGGTCCTCTGCTATCTGCAGGACACCCGCGGACGTCTGCTGATGCTACATCGCTCCAAGAAGCCCAATGCCGGGATGCATTCCCCCATTGGAGGCAAACTCGAGATCGGGATCGGCGAAAGCCCCCATGAATGCGCCAGACGTGAGATCCATGAAGAAGCCGGACTCGAGATCGACCCCTCGGACATCAGCTTCATGGGAATGGTTTCCGAAGCGGGATACGAGCAGGCTGGACACTGGCTGCTCTTCTGCTTCAGGGTGACCCGGCAGATCGATCCCGAAGAGATCCCCGAATACGAGTTCGACGAAGGCGTGCTGGAATGGGTCGAACAGGACGACATCGCGTCGCTGAATCTGCCGGAATCGGACCGCACCGTGCTCTGGCCGATGGTCAGGAAGCATCCGGACGAGGTCTTCGTCGCTCACATCGACTGCAGCAAGTCGCCGTACCAGACGACCATCCACGAACCGAAATCCTAGGAAACGGTCCAGCCGGCGAGGTCCGCCACCGTGGCGATCAACGCTTCCGCGGCTTCGGCCTGCGGTGCTTCGGCGATGACCCTGGCGATCGGTTCGGTGTTGCTTGCCCGGACGTGCACCCAGGCATCCTCCAGATCGATCCGGACGCCGTCGCTCGCATCGATGGCTGCCGATGCGAAATGGGAACGCACCAGTTCAAGCACCGGCTCCACTGCGGCTGGTCCGCCGGAGCCGGGGAGCGCACAGGCTCGCTTGATCATCGAGTAGGCGGGGATTCCGTCGACGAGTTCCTTCAGTGATTTGCCGGTCTGGGCCATCGAAGCGAGCACGAAGGCCATGGCCCCGAGACTGTCGCGGATGAAGCAGATGCCGGGAACGATCACTCCGCCGTTTCCCTCGCCGCCGATGACCGCTTCCTCACGACGCATCGCTTCGACCACATTGGCCTCACCGACCGCCGTCCGTACGACCCGTCCACCGTGTCGGGCCGCGATGTCGTCGACCATCCGACTGGTGGAGAGATTCGCCACCACCACTCCGGGCTCGTCGCCTTCCGGATGATTCCGAAGGACGTATTCGGCCGCCAGAGCGAGCGTGAGCTCCTCTCCGATGTAGCGTCCGTCCTCGTCGACGATCGCGAGACGATCCGCATCGGGATCCTGGGCGAAGCCGATGACCGCATCCGACTCGGCGGTGAGCTCCATCAGCGTGCCGAGATTCGACTCCTTGGGTTCCGGAGTGTGCGCGAAGTCGCCGGTCGGATCACCGTTGAGATGAAGCACCTCGCAACCGAGCAGCTGAAGCAGCTTGAGGCCGCTGCGACATCCCGCTCCGTTGACCGAATCAAGCACGACGCTGTACTCGCGAGCGCAGATCGGCACGGGATCGATCTGCCCGAGCACGCGGGCGATGTGGGTGTCGTCTCCCCTGGATTCCATGAGCAGCGCACGGTCGGCATCGATCACGGGCAAATCACCGTCGTGGTCGCGGAATCCCGCGATGACCCGTTCGGCGACCGACGCAGGCGGAGCCGAACCGGTCGATTCGATGCACTTGATTCCATTCCACGGGTTGGGATTGTGCGACGCGGTGATCATGATTCCCCCGACCGAGGCGGTGGCGGTCACCATGACTCCGGTGGTCGGCGTGGCGACGATGCCGAGATCGATGACGTCGCAACCGGCGGCCATGAGACCGTTGGCGGCGGCCTCGGCAAGCGACTCTCCCGACGCACGGCTGTCCCGCCCGAGGCAGACGGTGGGCGCATCGCCCCCCGCGGCGACCAGCCCGGAGCCGAAGACCCATGCGAAGCGCGAGGCCACTTCGGGAGTCATGCTTTCGCCGACGATGCCGCGTGCCCCCGAAACCGAGAGCATCAATGGTGCTTGATCGTTCATTTCTGGGTTGGATCCGAATAGTAGGTTGCGTGACAACCGGGGGCCTCCTCGACGATCGCGCATCCCGCTTCGATGCGATCTCGAGCCTCCTCCGGCAGGCGTTGGTGGACGATGGCCTCGATGAGGTGGCGGGCGATGTTCTCCGCCGATGGATTCCATTCGTCGAAGGGCGGCGTTCCGTTGAAGTCGCCGTTCCTGAACGGCTCCAGCACGGAATCCAGCGCCTGCTCGAGCAGATGGAAGTCGATCAGCAATCCCTCGTCGTCGAGGGGTCCGGCGACTTCGACGCGCACATGCCAGTCGTGCTCGTGCATCGTCTCCTCCACGCCGCCGATGGTGACGGCGTGTCGGGCCTTGAATCTCCGCTGCACGGAGATGGTCGGCGAGTTGGCGTGGAGGGGGTGCATGCCCGGATGGTAGCGGGGAGCAGCCGAAAAATGTCAACGATCCCAGGCCACGGCTCGCGGCATCGCCGAACCGACCAGACGCAGCACCGAGACCGATGTCCCTTCGATGTCCATCCCCTGCACGTCGTCGGGAACGACGCAGAGATCGATTCTGGCTCGATGCAGGTGGCGGCCCCGGTGGAACTCCAGCGCGAACGGAGCGATGGCCGAACCGGTCCCGGACGGCTGCTGCGTGACGCCTTCGAGGAGCACCCAGTTCTCGCCGTTCTCCCTCCAGTGCAGCGACTGCGTCGCAGGGACCCATGCGAGCGTCACCCATGTTCCGTCCGGACGGAGAATGTCGAGTTCGTTGCTGTCGACCACGGTGCTCGCGAGCGTCCCGGGGTACGGGGCGAAGTCCTGTCCGTTCCTGATGAGGCCCTGGATGCGTTCCATGACGATCCGTCCGATGACCCCCGTCGATGCCGACTCCGTCGTCTGCCGGTAGGCCCGGAAGGATGCGCTGAGCGCCACCATGACCGCGGTGAGCAGCACGGCCGTGATCGCAGTCGCGATCACGAGTTCGAGCAGATTGAAGCCGCGTCGAATCACAGTGAACCGCCTTCCCAGTAGCTGCCGTTCTCGGGCTGCAGCGTCACGGGCCACGGAATGCCGTCGGGAAGCTTCGCCTCGTCGTCGTAGCGAAGGACGATCTCGCCGAATCCCGGGAAGTCCGGATCGGTGGGATCGGCACCTTCCCCGTCGCCGTCATCCGGGCCGAAGTAGCCGATGGTCGTGTTGAACGCCTCCGTCGAACCTCCGTAGAAGAGCGGTCCCACGTTCTCGGCGGCGCGGAACGTCATCAACAGCGTCCCGTCCACCAGTGCGGTGCCGCGGATGTCCATGACACCGGTCACGATGGTCCCCGTCAGCTTCACCCGGGAATCCGTGTCGTTGTCGAAGTTTCCGACATCGACCGACCATCCCGGCAGCAGGACCGAACTCTTGGCGAGTTCCTCGAGCGTGGAGGAGCCGAGTGCATTGAGTTCCGCGACCAGTTCATCCGAGTCCGGCTGGGTCACCAGATCGACGTCGAAGGGATCGACGTAGAACCTCGAGTTCCCCGTGAGCTGGATCTTGTTGCGCCAATGCGTGAACTCGGCGGGCTTGTCCCCGCAGATGGAACCGAGAAAGGTGCAGTCGTGGAATCGAAGGTTGTTGGACTCGGATCTCGTGTCGTCGAACTGCGAGGAACCGTTCGACGCCGTCATGTCCGGGAACCTCTGCTGGAATCCGCCGTTGCCGTCCGGCTCGATCGAGCCGGCGTAGTTCCAGTTCGGATCGCCGCAGTTCTCCTCGGTCTCGATCCAGGTGACGCCGATGAAGCGGCAGTTCTCGAACGTGGCGTTGGTGCCCGTCGGAATGCGGACGTTCTCGAAGGTCATGTTGCGATACACCGGACGCTGGTACCAGTCGTAGGCGCCGTTCGATCCGTAGGGAACGCTCTCGAAGGGCTGCACCGTCGCGTCGACGTACTCCGCTCCTTCGCCGGCCCCGAGATTCGAGGCCACCTGCCCGGACGACGGATCCCCGAACGGTGTACCGGACATGGACTGATCCTCGAACCAGTTCGCCGCGTTGAGGAACATCTCGGTGGTGACTTCGACCAGCTCGGGCTCGGTCACCTCGAAACTCGCCGGCGCATGGTCGCTCCAGGTCTGCACGGGACCCTGCACGATGGCCTGCCACCCCTCGCCGTTGGCGTCCTCCCAACTCTCCTCGTCGACGGCGAACGCCAGTCGTCCATGGACCTTTCCGTACAGATCCCTGGCATCGAGGATGCCGTCGCGGTAGCCGAGCGCGCGATCGGTACCGTCCGGAGTCACGATCCCGTCGCCGTCGCGATCGGGCATCGCGTTGTCGATCAGACTCGCCAGTTGCGCATCCACATCGAATTCCATCGACACCCCGGAATGTCCGGCCGCGGTGGCCATGCCCTCGTCGTAGACGACCCTCCCGTCCGCATCGGAGTCGAAGGCGCCGAGAAAGAGGTCGAAGTCGTCGATGTATTCGTTCCCATCCCAGTCCTGGAGTTCGGGGTATCCGACCAGTCCGTCGGCTTCGACCGGATGGTTGGGACGCAGTCGGTTGTCGCCATCGGCGTCCCACAGCGCGAGCTGCTGGTAGAACGTGTCGAGCTGGCCGTCCAGCACGTCCGGATCGAGATCGTAGAAGTCGCTTCGCAGCACCAGCGGATCCCCGTTCTCCGAATCGAGTTCGCCGTCGACGACTCCGTACAGGGATCCGATGGGGCCCTCCACCATCACGTTCTTTCCGATCATGATCCGGTTCGGGCCGAGCACCGCGTATTCGATCCGCTTGTCGAGACGGAAGTCCAACTGGATCGTACGGCGGATGGCTCCATCCACTCCCTGGCTGGTGACGCGGATGAACCGCCCGTCGTCGAGGATCTCGTAGCGCAGCAGGAAGTACGGATCACCCTCGAGCACGCCGATCCGGATCGGCGGCGAGATGATCGTTCCGGCGGTCGAGTCCAGTTGCAGCGGAATGACCACGCCGTCGTCGAGGATCTGCTGATAGGAATCCTGGAACAGATGGGCATCGTGGATGGCGTGCATCAGCCCGGGGCCCGACGGAGTCGGCACGGCGTAGCCGGTGGGCTCGATGACGGTGATGTTGCCATCCGACGGGCTGGTCGTGCCGAACCACAGCGCCTCGCCGAACACGTCGTCGATGACCCCCTTCTCGACGACGAAGCGCGCCGCCTCCCGATCGAGACGACGGGTCGCGAAGACGAGACCGCTTTCGGCCGCGGACAGGCTGCGGGAGACCTGCAGCGACGAATGGGCGGTGCGCATGTTGCCCTGGGCCACGACGGCCATCGTCGCGGCCAGAGCGCCGAAGATGACCAGAAACATCATGGCGAGGACCGAGGCCACACCGGCGCGGCGGCGGAAACGGCGGATTGGTACATGCATCGGGAGGCTCCTTCAGTTCGGGGCGATCCAGTCGACACGGGTCACGCCGATGGGCTCCGAGCCCGCGGCGCCCTGCCAGCTGATGATGACCTCCACCCGCATCATGTCCGACGCTCCGTCGAACAGATCGAGATTCACGTTGGTCGGGTCGATGTTGTGGACTCGGATCTCCTGTGACCATCCGTCCATTCCGGGGATCACCTCGCGCAGCGCGTTGAGCGGACCGTTTCCGAGGTCGTCCGAGAGGACCAGTCCTTCACCGTCGAGACCGTCGAAGTCGTCCAGATCGTCGTAGTCGAAGATCGAGAATTCGTTCGCCTCCGGCCCCCACGTGCTTGCGCCGGTCACGGGATCGTGGCGGCCGATGTTGAAGGTCATCTCCCGGATCTCGTTGCCGAGCCTCGTCCCGATGGCCGCACGCTCCGCCCAGGCGTTCTGGCGGTGCCACGCCTGCTGCGCCGCGACCATGCCGAGCACGCCGGTGGCGACGATGATGGTGGCGACCGCCGCTTCGATGAGCGTGAAGCCGCGACGCGACGGAACCGGTTGGCGTTGATGACTGGACATCGGCGGCTCCTAACCCGAGACGATCGAACTCATCTTGAAGATCGGAAGGATGATCGCCATCGCGATGAATCCGACCACGCTGCCCATCACCACGATCAGAAGCGGCTCGATCATGCTCGTCAGCGTCTTGAGGGCGTTGCGAAGCACGCTGGCGTAGTACTCGGAGATCTCCTGCAGGACATCGGAGAGCTTTCCGGATTCCTCGCCTGCGCAGATCATCTGATTGACCGACTTGGGAAGCAGCGTCGATCGGTCGAGTTCGCTGTGCAGCTTGCGGCCCTGACGGACCGAACCATGCACGCTCGTCCACAGACGCTTGTAGTGGATGTTGCCGGTGATGTCGGCGGTCACCGAGATGCTGTCGAGGACGGGGACGCCGGCATTGAGCAGTTCGCCCATCGTCTGGAGGGACCGGCTCACATAGAGCGCCCGGAACATTCCGCGAAAGAGCGGCGCCTTCAGCTTCATGTGGTCGATCCAGACGCGGCCCGTATCCGTCCGTCCGTACATGACCATGCCGACGACGCCGAGGATGGAGCCGATGATCACCAGCCACCAGTATTCCACCATCCAGGACGACAGTCCCATCAGGAAGGTGGTCGGCCACGGCAGCACGTCCTCCTTGCCTTCGAACACCCCGGCGAAGCGGGGCAGGACGAACGTCAGCAGGAAGATGGTGACCGACACCGCCATGACGGCGATGATGGCGGGATAGATGCTCGCGGAGACGACCATCTTGCGGGTCTCCATCTGCTGCGTCATGAACGAGGCGATCCGATCGAGCATCTTCGCGAAGGAGCCCGACATCTCCGAGGCCCGGACCATGTTGATGTACAGCGGATTGAAGTAGCGCGGATACCGCGCGATGGCCTCGGAGAACTGCTTGCCCGACTCCACGTCCTGCTTGATCGACTGGAGGATCTTCTGGAACTTCACGTTGGTGACCTGATCGGCGATCCCGTCGAGGGCCTGCCGAAGACTGATGCCCGCCCGGATCATCACGGCGAGCTGGGTCGTGAAGTCGAGGATGTCGCGCGTGGTCGGCCCGGAACTCCAGTTCAGCGCGGAGACGAACTGCTCCAGCGACGACTTCCCCGGTTCGCCGAGGGGAACCAGCTTGAGCACGTGGCTGCCCTGGTTGCGCAGTATCGTCGCCGCCGCGGTCGCGTTCTCGGCGACGAGCAGACCACCCTTGATCCGACCGGACGTGTGTCGAGCCTGGTAGCGATACTGGGGCATGCACATGCCTCCCGGGACAACTGGTTCAGCGCCGACTACGCGGCGATCTGCCGCATCATCTGCTCCGGACACGCCGACTGGGCGATCGCGTCCTCACGGCTGATGCATCCATTGAAGTAGAGTTCACTGATCGAAGAATCGAGCGAGACCATGCCGATCGCGCGGCTGGTCTCGATCACATTTGGTATCTCGAAGGTGCGGGACTCGCGGATGATGTTGCGGACCGCGGGCGTGCAGAGCAGTATCTCGACCGCGGGCATCATGCCGCTCCGGTCGATCCGGCGGAACAGCGTCTGCGACACGACCGCCTGAAGGGTGTTGCCCAGCATGGACCGGACCTGGTTCTGCTGGCCGGCCGGATACATGTCGATGATCCGTTCGACCGTCTGCCCGGCATTCACGGTGTGCAGCGTCGACAGCACGAGGTGCCCGGTCTCCGCCGCTGACAACGCGAGCGAGGTCGTCTCGAGATCGCGCATCTCACCGACGAAGATGATGTCGGGATCCTGCCTCAGCGCATGCTTGAGACCCGATGCGAACGAAGGCATGTCGGCGCCGAGCTCGCGCTGTTCGATGAGGCACGCGTCCGATTCGAGGCGGTACTCGATCGGATCCTCCAGAGTGATGATGTGCCGCTTCGATCGACAATTCATCTCGTTGATCATCGACGCCAGGGTCGTCGACTTGCCCGAACCGGTGTCGCCGGTGACGAGCACGAGCCCTCTGGGGAGACGGACCAGACGCGAGATCGTGTCGGGAAGGTTCAACGCCTCCAGAGGGGGCACCACCGACTTCACGAGCCGCATCGTCATCGCGATGGTTCCTCGCTGGCGATGCGCATTGACCCGGTATCGACCGAGTTCCTCGACCTCGAAGGAGAGATCCAGGTCCTGATCGACGCCGAACCGCTCACGCTGCTGGGAAGTCGTCATCGCCTCGAACGCCAACTGCACATCGGCCTCGGTGAGGACGGGACGGTCGGTCGGCTGCATCAGGGTGTTGATGCGCAGCATCGGGGGATGTCCCGGGACGAGATGAAGATCGGATGCGGACCTCGCGTCGGCAATCCGGAGCATGTCGATCAGATGCATCGCTGTCTCCAGAGGCGGTGGGCGCCACCGCCAACTCCCCTGTATCGGCGGAGTTCGTTCGCGCCGTCAGCGCAGGTCGGCGTCTTTCGGCAAAGGAGGTTCGAACTGGATCGGTTGCGCAGGACAGCGCGGTGATCATGGTCGCATGCGTTGTGAGGTGTCGATCAACCGGGCGGCTGAAGGACGAGTTCGCCGGATGCCGACATGCCCGTACTGGGGCGATATCCCATGTCCAGGAGTGTTTCAGCCAGCACGCCTTCTCCGAGATAGATCAGGCTTCCGGACATCGACCATCGGGAGGTGTCGGGAAGCGACTGGGGATCCCACCCCAGCTTGGCGTACGGAAAGGACGCCGGCAGCATGATCTTGCGATCCGCTCCGGGAATGAGGGCCATTTCCGCGGCATGCCTGCCGCTGAAGACCGAGCGGCCATCGACGGAGAGCGAGTAGTCGAACTCCAGAAGCCGGACTTCGCTCGCGTGGGGATTGGCCACTGTTCCGTGGAGGGAGACCGCCATCGCTTCGCTGCTGACCGCGATCACTTCGATCGATTCGACGGCGACCTTCGGAGGTGTCAGGGAAAGACACCCGGACAGGAGCGAAGTCGCCAGGGCCAGCAGGACGATCTGGAATGCGTTCCGGAGCATGACGGCACTCTACCATCACGGACCGGACCCGATCCGGGATCCCCCCGCGATTCCCCGGGGATTGGGGCGTAGAATCAGAACGAGGACTCATCCGGGAACAGGACGCCATGCACCGAACGATCTCAAATCTGCTGCGAATGCTCTGCCTGGGAATCGGCATGACCGCATCGGCTCAGGACAATCCCGTCTACATCGACGAGTCCCACGTCGCCGTGCAGATGCTCGAACAGGCGGATGCTCTGGCCACCACCAACCCCGAGGAGGCCGTTCGCCTTCTCCAGGAGTTGATCGACTCATCGGGCCGCCAACTCGTTCCCACCGTCGAATCGCCGAATCCGATGCTCTTCGAATCCGTTCGCGAAGCGGCGAATCGGCGGTTCCGTGAGGATCCACGACTGCTGAAGCTCATGCAGGATCGCTACACCGGGACGGCCCGGCGGATCCTGCAGGAAGGTCGACTCCAGGAAGTGGTCGAACTGCATGCGCTGACCACCCCCGGACTGGATGCACAGGTGACGCTCGGTCGACGGGACATCGAACTCGGCGCGCTCGAACGGGGTGTCTTCCGGCTGCAGGAGGCCCTCCAGCATCCGGACATGGACGCACGAACCCGCGCGGATGCGCTGTACGGAATCGGTGTGGCCGCACGCCTGCTTGAAGACGACGCTCTCCGCGACATGGTCGACGCCGAACTCTCGCGACTGGCGCAGGACGGCGAGGCGCATCGGCAGGCGCTCGAATCGATGACGACATCCCGGACCGCACGACGGAACCACACCGTGATGGAGACGGGTGAGGCGGCATCGATCGACCAACTCGTGGTCCAGTCCATCTGGTCCATGCCGCTGAAGGACAGCCTGCTCAATCAACGGATGGATCATCCCGGCATCGTCGGCACGACCGGACGAAACAACCTCGTCGGCGATTCCGGACAGGGCTGGTTCTCGACCGTGATCCCTTCGATGCGGGACGACCTGGTCTTCATCAATCTCGGCGAGCAGGTGCTCGCGCTGGACACGCTGACCGGCCACCCCAGGTGGACCTCGCGTCGACAGAAGAACACGCTGCGACTCGATCCCTCCGAACGACCGTCGGGCGTGAACACCATCGAACTCGAGGGACGCTACCTCGTGACGGCGATGGGCCATCAGTATCCCACGCAGCGATCCGGAGACGGCCTGCTCCTCTGCCTCGATGCCGAGACCGGACTCGTTCGATGGGGCATCCAGGTCGACGACAATCCCGACATCGAACAATCGGAGGGGCTCTTCATCTGCAGTCCACCCGTGATCGACGAGGGGACGGTCTACGTGCTGGCCAGGAAGATCAGTCCGCAGCAGCTGCTGGGTGAAGTCCTGGTGGCGGTCGATCTGATCGAAGGCGAGATCAAGTGGTCGACCTGGATCTCCTCCGCCGGGCGGCTGCGACGGAATCTGATCCAGAACTCAACCGCACCCCTGGTCGCCGACGGTCATGTCTACGTGAACACGGTGACCGGAGCCATCGCGTCGGTCGATTCGACCAACGGCGACCTGAAGTGGCTGCAACGACTCCCGACCGCGGACAACACGACCCCCCCTTCGGGTGCGGCCAGACCGTACACCCACGTTCAACCGATCATGGTCGATGGAAGACTGGTGTGCATCAGTCCCGACGGGACCGAAGTCCTGAGCCTCGATCCGGACAACGGGACCGTCCTGAAATCCATCTCCGCGACCAATCCCGACCGGTGGAACCATCCCGTCTATCTGCTCACGACCGGGGAGCATGTGATCTCGGTGGGGCGCGACGTGCGGTGCTTCGACGGCGATCGTCTGGAATCACCGCGATGGGTGCTGGACCTCTCCACGGATACCGGGAGTCCGGTGCCCGAGGGGCGTGTGCAGCTTCTCGAGGACAGCGTGATCATTCCCGCGAACGGGCGTGTCCTCCAGGTCGATCTGGATACCGGTCGAATACGGGACACCCTCGAGATCGAACACGAGGGAAATCCACTCTTCGCCGGACAGCAGCTTCTGATCGCATCCGCGACGCATCTGGACGCCTACACCGCACTCGACCGCGCCAGGACCGTACTCGAGGCAAGGATCACCGAGCATCCGGAGCGGATGAGGCCTCGGCTCGATCTCGTCCGACTTGCCGCTCGATCCGATCAGTCCGAACTCCTTCGCAACTCCGCACGCGACACACTGGACATGCTTCCGGGAAAGACGGATGCGGCGGCCGGGCCCGCCCGTGATCAGCTGATGAACCACCTCGTGGACGCCCTGCAGTCGGAGGCGGATCCGAACACGGAGCATGGACGTGACCTGCGGGCCCTCCTGATCGAGACCGCCGATACGCCGGACCGGGAACTCGAGGCCCTCCTCGTGCTCGGCGAGTGGACGCGACAGAGCGATCCGGACGACAGTGCGGAACTCTGGCGCAGCATCCTGGAACGGGAGAACATCTCGCGAGCCTGGTACGAGGAGAACGGACTGCACGCATCCGGAGGCGACTGGGCACGGCGACGGCTTTCCAATCTGGAGGTCGAATCGATGCCGACCGACTCGATGGGCTGGATCGATCCCGTCGATCCCGACGACATCGATCATCTGATCGGCAGCGCCAGGGACAACCTGCGAACCGAGCAGAGCCCGGTACGGATGGCGACCGTCCTTCCGGAGATCCTCGATCGCCTGATCGAGGTGGACAAGATCGACACCTCGCTCGGACTTCTGCAGGCGTGGGAGACGAGATTTCCGACCGTCCCGCTTCTGGACGACGGCGAAGCCCGCATGGCCATGGACTGGTCCCGATCCCTTCGGTCCGGCAACGAACTGCTCGCCGGGAAGCCGGACGCGAACATGGCGGTCGCCGAACCGGAACGAATCAGCGGATCCCTCCTGTCGATTGCACAGGGCAGCATGATCGATCCCCCGACGACGGCCCCCCTGCTCACTCGCCAGAGTTCGATCCGGTCGATCGATGCACGTTCGATGACACCCGTCTGGAGCGCCAGATCCCCGGGGCTCAACAACGCACTCCTCCAGCAGGACGATGAACGCATCGCGATTCTGGTCGATCACGGCGATCTCAAGCCGGAACTCCTGCAGATCGACGCCGCGACGGGCGAGCCCCTGAACGATCCGCTGGATCTCGCTTCGGTCTTCGAGGGAATGGACGTCGCCCCGACCGGCCAGCCCGCGATTCTCCCGGACGGAAGAACGATCGAATCCAAGGAACTGCTGATCTCCTCGAACCCGGAATCCGTGACGCTCGTTCGGAGAGACGGACAGATCGTCAATCTGGGCGGAGAGGACGGCTCCACCGTCCGATGGTCGCATCGGCTGCCGGTCCGGGTCGTGCATGGGATCCACCCCTGGCCGGACGGAGTCGTGGTCGTCGGCCCAGATCCCGATTCCGAGCAACCTCTTGCCGTGAGCAATGCCGACCCCCTCCTCTACCATCTCGACTACGAAACGGGATCCCCCAGACGTCTGCAGTGGCCAAGCGAGATCGGACGATTCCTGTGGATGACTCGATCACCCCTGAACGACCTGATTCTCGGAGGAGACGAGGGAATCGCATGCATCGGCTGGCCCGATCACACGCCTCGCTGGATCAGCACCCAACCGACCGCTCGAGCCACCCGCCAGGGCTGGGCCAGTACGGAAGCCGTTCTGCTGATGGACGAGCAGGAGCGTCTGCATCTGGCAGATATGGAGACCGGCGAAACGATGGGCGAACTCTCCACGCCGGAATACCGCGACCAGGGCATGCTCCGCGACGTGAAGGCGGATGGCCGGGGATTCCGGATCCTGAGGGAATCCAGTCTGGCGATCCACGATCCCAGCGGAACGATGATCGCCACGGACGGCATCCCGCACGAATACAAGTTTGAACATCTCCTTTCGGATGGAGGCGTCCATGTCCTGCTGGCCCATCGCCAGACCGTCTCGGGGATGGGCGGAGGAGGCCGGCGTCATCTGTATCGAATTTCGATCCTCGACGAAAGCGGTCGGATTCTGGACCTACTTGACCTCTTTCCTCTCGGCAGTAGAATCCGCGCGGTACGTCTTCACGGACGACTGTTGATGATCGAGACGAAAGACACCGTCGATTTCGTCACGCTTCCACCCATCGGCGAAGGGTGAATGCGGTATTTCCATAGGGATCGCCGGTACCGGATGCACCGGGAACAGTCCAATGCCAATCCTCGACACACCGACACGTCCCGCTGACACCACCGAAGAATCGTTCGAGACACGAATGATCGTGGCAGAGCTTCCCATCGAAGACGAAGAAGACTACTACGGCGATGGTGAAGGGGAGGACGAGGGGGAAGACGAACACGAAGACGACTTCGAAGAAGACGAGTACGACGACAAGGAAACCAACTCCAGCGACGACGA
>DEYK01000033.1:0-50346 GCA_002364485.1 Phycisphaerales bacterium UBA3160 | reverse complement strand
GACGATGACGATGACCACCTCGATGGCAACGAGGACGACGACTTCGTCAACGACGACGACGACCTCGACTGAGCCGGCACCTCCGCGTCTCGAACTTCAGACGTAATCAGTTTTCGACCTTGGCCCACTTGTCGTCGGCTCGGCCGGCCTCCAGTGCGCGGCCATGCGTGCCTTCGGCGGATGCATCCAGTGCGTCGCACAGCATCTGGATCGCAGGAACCGATCCATGCTCGGATCGCAGCAGACCGATCTGCTCGGATGTCGAGCCGTTGTTGCGGAACAACCGACGAAACGCGTCCTTGATGGCCTCCACGTCCGATTCGCTGAAACCGCGGCGGACCAGAGCGACCGAATTGACGGCCCGGACTTCGGCGGGATGCCCTTCGACGATCATGAACGGTGGCACATCACGGGAAATGCGGGCCAGGCCGCCGACGAAGGCGCAACTGCCCACCGTCGCGAAGTGATGGATGCCGGCTCCTCCACCGATGCTCGCCCCGTCGTGGACGCAGACATGCCCGGCGAGCATGACCTGGTTCGCGATCACCGTCTCATCATGCAGTCGGCAGTCGTGGGCGACATGACATCCGACCATCAGCAGATTGCGGTGCCCGATCCTGGTCACCCCGCCACCGTTGCCGGTGCCGCGATGGATCGTGACATGCTCGCGGATCTCGTTCTCGTCGCCGATTTCGCAGGTCGTGCGTTCACCGTCGTACTTCCGATCCTGGGGATCGATCCCGATTCCGGTGTACGGATAGAACCGGTTCCCCCGGCCGATGACGGTGTCCTTCTGGACGGTGACGTGGTTCATCAGTTCGGTGTCGGCACCGATCTCAACATCCGGCCCGATCACGCACCAGGGGCCGATCGTCGCCGAATCGGCGATGGTGGCGGATGGATCGATGATGGCTGTGGAATGAATCGTCATGCAATGGAATCCTATCGGGAATCCTGATCTGAATCGATCATCATGAATCGGATGTTCGCTTCCGCGGCGAGAACGCCACCCACCGTGGCGGCACCGCGGATGGAAGCGGTCCGCGAACTGGCCCGGATCGTCTCGACCTCGATCATCATCTGATCACCGGGCGTGACGGGATGACGGAGCTTGACCCGATCGAGGCTGAGCAGCACCGCGATCTTTCCGGTGTGTTCGAGTTTCTGACTGAGCAGCAGGCCGCCGAGCTGGGCCATCGCTTCGACGATCAGCACTCCGGGCATGATGGGTGTGCCCGGATAGTGCCCTTCGAAGAAGGGTTCGTTGATCGACACGTTCTTGACCCCGACCGCACGGCGATCGCCGTCGAGCGTCAGGACCCGATCCACCAGCAGCATCGGATACCGATGCGGCATGATGCGCTGGATCGCACGGATATCCATGGCGGGACGGACCGCATCATCGTCGACCGGCGGCTGCGTGCGGTTCTGATCGATGATGCGGCGGCACATCTGGCGATTGAGGGCGTGCCCGGAACGGGATGCGACGAATCGCCCCTGGATCTCGCCGCCGATCAGATACAGGTCGCCGATCATGTCCAGCACCTTGTGCCGGGACGGCTCGTTGTCGTAGCGGTAGGCGTTTTCGATCGGCCCTTCCTCTCCGATCACCAGCACTTCGCTCGGAGTCAGGTGGCGACACATGCCCTGATCCCACAACGCCTGGGCCTCTTCGCTGAGACTGAACGTGCGGGCCGGGGCGATGTCGCCGAGGTAGTCGTCACGGCCGAGGGTGAACCCGTAGGCCTGACGACCGATTCGATCGGCATTCGGACCGTAGTCGAGTTCATAGAGCAGTTGCATCTGCCGATGCTCGCAGGGGAAGGCGGCCAGCACGGAACCGTTCTCCTCGATCACGATCGGCTCGTGCACCTTGAAGAGCCTTCGTTCCGTGTCCTGCTCGACGATCCCGGCTTCGGAAATCGGGCGGGTGTACGGGCAGGAGGAACCATCGCCGAGCGGAAGTTCCGGACCGTCGATCCGGATCAGCGCGTTGTCGATCCCCATGCCGGAAAGCGCCGACATGCAGTGCTCCACGGTTTCGACCACGCCGGTTCCGTTCTGCAGCGTCGTGCGACGATCACGATCGATCGCATGCTCGACGAGGGCGGGAATCCGCACCGGAGGTTCGAGATCGGTCCGTTCGAAGATGATCCCGTGCCCGGGAGGAGCCGGTTCGATGGTGGCGGTCGCCTGCTGCCCGAGCATGAGGCCCGCACCGGTGACCGATGCGGGAGCCTTCAGAGTGTGCTGACGAGTCGATCGACGCCCCGAATCCGAATAGCTTCCGGAGGGGTGATCGGCCAAACCCGAATCAGTTGCATGTCCTGCCACACCATCGCCTCCACCCGAACCAAGGGTCTCCCCACTCTTCAACGGCTCCGCGAACGCTGCATCGCCATGAATTTAGGAAGTTTACGGAGACAGGAGAGTTGACGCAAAAAGATTCTGTCTTCAAATGCAGGTGTGCCGAGAACCGTGGTTCCAGGGTCCACATCCCGCATGACCCCCGTCTTGGCACCTACACGTGCCCCATCGCCGATCTTGAGGTGATCCGCGATGCCGGCCTGGGCACCGATCTGGACCCAATCCCCGACCTGCACCGAACCGGCCATGCCGGCCTGGGCGGCGATCACGCAGTTGCGGCCGATCCGGACGTTGTGGGCAACCTGGACCATGTTGTCCAACTTGCTGCCGCTCCCGATCTCGGTGGCCCCGAACTTCGCACGATCGACGCAGGTCTGGGCACCGAGGTCGACGTCGTCGCCGATGCGGACCGTTCCGTTCTGAGGAACCTTCTCGAGGGCGGAGCCATCCGCATTGGGACGGTAGCCGAAGCCGTCGGCCCCGACGCTGACGAAGGGCTGCAACTGGCACCGGCGTCCGATCACGCATCCTCTGCCGATCACGGAATGCGATCCGACGATCGTCGCGTCGCCGATGACCACACCACGACCGATCTGCACCCCGCAGGCGAGCACGACGCCGTCTCCGAGCACGGCATCGGCACCCACGACGACACCGGGTCCGATCCGGACGTCCGCACCGAGCGAGACCGATTCGTCGACGATGGCCGTTCCATGGATGCCCACATCCGGCCAGTCGGGCGCGGGGGCGAAGACGTTGAGCGCGGTGTTCATCGCGAGTTCGGCGTCGTCGACGTAGATGAGCGCGCGAGCCGTCGCGTCGTGTCCGGGAACGTCGAGACCGCGGGTCACGAGCGCCGCTCCGGCCTTCGACTTCGACCAGTGCCCGGCATAGGCTTCCGAACTGATGAAGCTGAGCGAACGTCCGTCGGCGGAGTCCATCGCATCGACTCCGTGGATCTCGAGATCGGACGGACCCTCGAGGTCGCCGCCCACGAGTTCGGCCAGCGCCGCCGTCGTCAACATCGGTGATTCCGTTGGAACAGAAGCCATGGGATCAGTTCGCCGCAGCCGACTTCTGGTACTCGGAATTCATGGACTGGATCAACTGGTCGGTGATGTCCATCTGCTGGCGTGCGAACAGCACGCGACGACTGGAGATCTGCGCGAGGATGTTCTCCGAGTTCTCGGGGATCTCCACCACGGAGTCGTTGACGAGAATGATGTCGTACCCGAACTCGTCCGCCATGGCCTTGGCCGAGAGCTTGATCTTGTCGTACAGGTCGAAGATCGTCTCGTCGTTGTACCGCTGCTGCTTGAGCTGCTGGAACTGGACGTAGCCCTGCAGTTCGATGGCGGACATCTGGTACTTCTTCATCGCATCCTTGAACTTGTCGCTGCCCTGGGGATAGTCCTCGAGGTCGGCCTCGAGTCCCTCGAGCTCCTCCTGACGACGGGTGATCTCGACCTGCATGGTGTCGGCACGCTGGTTGAGCGACACCTGGACCTGCGACCACTCCTCGAGACCATTGAAGGTCGCTTCGAGATCGACTGTGCCGACCACGGTGGGCGAGGGCTGCAGGGCGTGCACCGCGACGGCCTGGACGCCCACAAGCAGGGCGGATGTCAGAAGCAGTCCGGCGGCGAAGAGGATCACACCGGGACGAAAGGGGGAACGGTTCATTGGAAATGCTCCGGCACTGTGGCTGGTTCTTGATTCATGCATCGATGGTGATTCAGCGGGAACCCGCTGAAGCCGCATACTCGTTGTTCATTCTGATGATCAGATCGTCGCTGATGTCGATCGAGGCGGATCTGTACAGCACGCGACGCATCGCGATCTGCTCGCGGATCTGCTCCTGCCGCGGAATCTTCATCCCACCGGCCACCGCGAACTGGTCGCCGGAGTCGTTGATCACGACGAGATCGATTCCCTCGATCTCCGCGAGCTCGGTGACGTTCTTCTGCATGCTCCGATACAGATTCTCGAGCATCAGGGACTTCTCGATGTCGATCTCCTGCTGGATGAATCGCATCCAGGCCATCTCCTGCAGCAGCTTCAGATCGAGCTCCTCCTGCAGGCTGGTCCGCTCGGGACCTTCGACCATGTCCTCGAGTTCCTTGCTCAGGCCCTCGATCTCCGCCTGACGGCGATTGCGTTCGGCAAGGATGCCCTGGCTCTGGGCGGTCAGGGCGGCTTCGAGATCGGCTCGCTCCGCCAGAGAATCCATG
This sequence comes from Phycisphaerales bacterium UBA3160, assembly GCA_002364485.1. Taxonomy (GTDB): domain Bacteria; phylum Planctomycetota; class Phycisphaerae; order Phycisphaerales; family SM1A02; genus UBA854. The sequence continues at coordinate 45,748 of DEYK01000033.1, read as the reverse complement.
ACCCTCTGGAGATCGATCGAGGCCACCACGGTGGGACCGAGCGACGCCATCCGATTCGCCTGTGCAGGCCACGGAGCGATCAGGACGAGCACGATGATGCTCAGGAGGATTGGTAATGTGCTTCGGCGAAGGCACTCGAACATGGTGCGGCTCCTGGGACAGGCGAACAGTGGAAGTCGAATCGACTCGTCAGAAAGGCAGCTCAGCGGAGAAGCTGAAGACCTCCGTCTTGTCATTCTCCTGCTTCATGAGCGGAAAGGCAAAATCGAAGGCCATGGGGGTCGGACCGAGCTGCGGGATATAGACCCGGACACCGGCTCCGACACCGATTCGATACTCGTCGAATCCCGGAGAATCGTTGACCGTACCGGAGTCGATGAAGAACACTCCATCGATGAAGTTGGCCGCGATCGGGAACTGATACTGAGCACCGAGGAAGAGCATGAAATCGCCGCCGATGGGGATATCGGTCGGGCCACCCGGCTTTGCGGGCGTTCCCTTGGGGCTGACCTCCCGATAGGCGAAGCCACGCAGCGTCCGGCCACCGAGGTAGAACCGCTCGTAGGTCGGAGCCGAACCGCTGAAGATCCAACCGATGCTCCCGTCGAGACGGAGGGTCGAGATGCGGCCGAGGAAGTCGCGATTCATGGTCAGGTAGGTGGTGTAGTCCAACCGGGCCCGGTTGAAGTTCACATCACCGGCCACCGCTCCATAGTTGGCGTAGTTGATCTGCAGGCGGCTGCCGCTTCCCGGTCGGGTCAGCGTGGTGATCGTGGTCCGGGTGATCTCGGTCTCGAACCCGACCAGATTGTCGGGGCCTTCATCCTCGAAGATCTGGATCGGGGCGTCCGGCTCGATCTCGTCGAGCTGGACGTTCGCCAGCACGAGCCCCCACTGACCTCGCCAGATGTCGCCGAACCGGCGGCTGATCGATGCGTTCGCGAAGAGACGTTCCTCGGCGTAGTCGCGGTAGATGCGTCGGTAGTACCCGGCATCGCCGCCCAGGGTGTAGACGGTCTCGAAGATGTTCGGCTCGGCCAGCGAGATGTCGTAGGCGAAGATCTCGTTGCCGGGCTGGAAGTTGATCGCGAACCGCTGCCCGGCACCGCGGAAGGCGCGGCCCTTGAACAGCTCACCGACGGTCTCCGGAATGTCGGCGACGTCGAAGTTGTTCTGGACCAGCGAGATGCTGCCGAGCACGCCGGAATCGGAACCGAACCCGACGCCGAAGTTGAAGGAGCCGGTGTTCTTCTCCTTCACCTCGACGAGCACGTCGCGGTAGCCGGGATTCTCTTCGTCCTCCTTCTGCACGGTCAGCTTCGCCTCGTTGAAGAGCTGGGTCTCCATGATTCGGGTCTGGGACAACGAGAGTTCGGTCGCGTCGTACCGACGCCCGGACTGGAGCTTGATGTGCCGCCGGATCACCTTGTCCTTGGTGAGGAAGTTGCCGTTGATCTTGACAAGGCCGACATCGGCGATCCGACCCTCGGTGATCTCGATGATCACATTGACTTCGTTCGTCGACTTGCTGCGGACGGGAAGCAGCTGCACGCTCGCATCGAGATAGCCCAGTACGCCGTAGGCTTCCTGCAGTTCGGAACGCGATCGCTCGAGGATGTCGGTGCGGAACACGTCGCCGGTCTTGAGTTCCATCAGCGACGAGAGCTGTTCGCCGGAGAAGACCTGCAGCGGCTCGTCCTCGTAGGGGGAAGCGGCGGTGATCTCGCGTACGGTGAACGCCGGCCCCTCCTCGATGAGGAACACGACCTTCGCCTCCTTCTGGTTGGGACTGATCTCGATGTCGCGATCCACGCGGATGTCGAGATACCCACGATCCTTGTAGTACTTGTCGAGCGAGGCGATGTCGTTGGCGAGCAGTTCGGTGTCGAGTTCGCCGCGCCGGAAGAAGGGGAACCATGTCCTGGTCTTGATCTGCGGATACAGCAGCTTGTCGGGCATCGCCCGGTTGCCCACGAACTCGATCTGCCGGACCCGGACCCGGGGCCCCTCGATGACCTCGAAGATCAGGATGTCGTTGTCCTCGAGCTGGGACGCATCCATCGAGATCTCGACCAGGTAGTAGCCTCGCTTGGCGTAGAGTTCCTTCATGTCCCTGATCGACCGTTCGATGAGGAAGTCGTCGCGGGGGGAGCCACGACGCATCCCGGTCGGTCCGATCAGCGCCTGGTCGCTGAGTACGCGGTTGCCCACGACCTGCACCTCGGCCAGCAGCTGCTGCTCCCTGAAGACGTATGTCAGGGCGACCGTGCCGTCGCTTTCAAGCGTGGCCTCGACATCGATGCTCTTGAAGTCGCCGAGGCGTGTGAGCCGTTCGACATCTCCACGGGCCGTCTTGGGATCGTAGGGACTTCCGATCGTCGATCGGATGTTGTTCCAGACCTTCTGCTTGGAGACGCGTTCGAGCCCCTCGAAGTCGATCGAGGACACCGGGCGATCTGACAGCTGCTCGTCCTGGAGCACGGTTGCAGACGCCGCAGAAGCCCCCTGAGAGATCGAGGAGGCGGCAGCGACCGCCAGAATGGTCACAACGATGAAAAAGCACCTGGACATGCGGTGACGGGAGGATACACCGAGCCAGAGGCTCCTGCTCGGCCCGGCCGGATTGACCGACATCGTGGGCCGGGATAGTGTCCCCCACGGCTGTCCCGGGCAATCCGGGCACACCGGAGGTCCCCATGTCAATGACACTCGCACAACTGGCCGATCGACTCAACGCCGAGGTCGTCGGAGACGGCTCCCGCAAGGTCACCGGCTGCGCTGGAATCCAGGAGGCCGGAGACACCGACCTGACATTCCTGGCCAATCCCAAATACCTCCGGTTTCTGGGGACCACGGCAGCCGCCGGAGTGCTCGTCCGCAAGCCCGAGGAGGCTTGCCGGGAGGGGCTGACCCAGCTGGTCTGCGACGACCCCTACTTCGCGTTCCGAAACGCCATGGTCGAACTCCACGGATTCCGCACCCATCCCGATCCGATGGATGCCGTGGACGACCTGATCAGTCCCGCAGCGAGCATCCATCCCGAGGCGGTGATCGGCGATGGGACCAGGATCCATCCGAACGTGGTCGTCGAACGCGGAGCGAAGGTCGGCACGGGATGCCATCTCTATCCGGGGGTGTTCGTCGGCGAGAACGTTTCGATCGGCGATGACAGCATCCTCTTTCCGAATGTCGTGATCTACGACCGATGCCGGGTCGGGCACCGGGTGACCATCCACGCCAACTGCACGATCGGCCAGGACGGCTTCGGATACGCCACCCACGCCGGAGTCCATCACAAGATTCCCCAGGCCGGCATCGTGGTGATCGGAGACGACGTCGAACTCGGCTCGGGATGCGCCATCGAACGGGCCACCATGGGCATCACGCTGATCGACGACGGCACCAAGTTCGCCGATCTGATCTCGATCGGACACGGCACCACGATCGGCAAGCACTGCCTCTTCGTCTCGCTCGTCGGCATCGCCGGCTCGGCCACGATCGGAAACTACGTCGTGCTCGGAGGGCAGACCGGAGTCTCGGGACACCTGACCATCGGCGACGGCGTCCAGGCCCTCGGCAAGACGGCCATCGTTTCGGACATCGAAGGCGGGCGGATCATCGGCGGGATTCCCGCAGTGGATGCGGACACCGCCAAGCGCAATGCGCTGACGTCGATCAATCTCCACGAGCTGCACAAGCGTGTGAAGAGGCTCGAACGGAAGCAGACCGACTGATCAGGACGACTTGTAGAAGGGCAGCTCGACGACTTCGGCCTCGTCGGTGGCCCGACCGAGATCGACCGTGAGCTTCCGACCGATGTCCGTCGCGGCCCGATCGACGAGAGCCATGGCGATGGAGGCGTCGAGCGTCGGGCTGAGGCAGCCGCTGGTGACGCTTCCGATCGTCGATTCGCCGTCGAGCACGTTCATGCCCTGTCTCGCAGCCCGGCGTCCGGAGAGTCGCAGGCCGACCAGACGTCGTGCCGGACCGTCTCCGGAGGCGATCTCGCGAAGCGCATCCTGTCCGATGAAGCCGCCCTCTTCACCGTCCTTCTCGCCCTTGTCCAGGGCGACGGCGAAATCGAGTCCGGCCGTGAGAGGATCGATGTCCTCGTCGATCTCGTGGCCGTAGAGCGCCATGCCGGCCTCGAGCCGGAGCGAATCCCGCGAGCCGAGACCGCAGGGAGTGATGGCCCCTTCGTCCATGTTCTTGAGGATCATCTCGACCGCCTTGCCGGCCATGGCGGCGGGAAGAATGACTTCCACTCCATCCTCGCCGGTGTAGCCGGTGCGGGAGACCATGAACTTCGCGATGAACAGACTCTTCTCGGTGAAACGATAGCGCTTGAGCGTGGGAATCTCGCGGGAGAATCCGGACAGCACGTCCATGACGTTCGGCCCCTGCAACGCGACCATCGCGGTCTTGTCGGTGATGTCGGCGAATCGGTAGACCATGTCGCCCTTGTTCGCGGCGAAGTGCTCGATGAGCTTGTCGCGATTGGCCGCATTGCACACCATCGAGAAGTCGCTCTCGCCATGGCGGTACACGAGGACGTCGTCGCGGCAACCGCCCCGTTCATTGCAGACCAGGGCGTATCGGACCTGACGCTCCTGCATCGAGCCGATGCGACGGGTGCAGACACGGTCGAGGAACCTCGCGGCATCCTTCCCCTTGAAGGTGAATCGTCCCATGTGGGACACATCGAAGAGCCCACCCCGCTCACGGACCTGTCGGTGCTCGTCGATGATCGAGGAATACAGCAACGGCATCTCCCAGCCCGTGTAGTCGACGAGCTTGGCGCCATGCTGGATGTGGTACTTGTGGAACGGTGTCTTGCGAAGGGTGGTCGTGCTCATAGGACGAACATGGTACCGGGCCGTCGCAGAACGCGTGGTCAATCCTTCATCATCTTCAGCTCGTCGCGGAGAATCGCGGCAAGTTCGTAGTTCTCGGCGTCGAGGGCCGCCTTGAGTCGATCCTCGAGTTCGACCCGCTGCGACGAAGGCAGCTTGGGCACCAGCATCTCCCGCATTCCCCGGAGCAGCTGGATCTCGTTGCTTCGTTCGGCACCCTCGCTCCCGAGAATGGACTGCAGCTCCTCCAACCCCTGATCGATCGCCGACATCGCCGCCCTGGGCTGGCGATGCGCCATGGCCAGTTCGGCGGCCGCCCGGACCTTCATGGTGAAGACCTGAGGGCGAAGATGCTCCAGACGAAGCCTGTCGTTGTCGTCGGCCGCATGGTCCCGGCAGAGATTCAGGCACGACAACGCATGGTCGGCATCACGCATCACGGCCTCGAATCGATTCAGATTGAAGAATGCGACGTAGCGGTGATAGAACAGGATGGCTTCATCCCTGATCGAAACGCATTCCGCCTCGTCGAGACTGAAATCGAGGCCAGCCTCCTGCTTTCGTGCCATCGCGTACTCCAGCATGGAAGCGTGGCCTGCCGGCCGTTGGCCGTCGGGGCGTCCCTCCGCCTCCATCTGGATGACACCCAGATCGATACGGACCTGCAGAAGCAGTCGACCGTCGTCGGCCTGGAGTTCACGGACCTGGAACTGCCCCGGAGTCCTGGGCCACGCGTTGAGAAAATGGCTGAGGTCTGAAAAAGTCATCTGTGTTTCCCGTCGACGGCCCGAAACCGCCTGATTCGGGCCGGGCAGCCGCTTCTCCACCTTACCCCCATCCCACCCGGTTTCAGACTCTTCTGGGTCTTGATTTCGGTCGCAGAGGCTGATGAAGGCCATACCGGACCCTCTACGGTTCCGGATATGCCGTCTGGACCGGTGATCACGGGGTGCGAGGGCGGAAGAACGCCATCTGCCGCGTTCAAGCTTGAACAGTCCGCTCCTGATGCCCGAATAAGACGTGGACCCCCTGTCCATTTCTGCGGGGGTCAAATGAAAGTCCGGAATTTGTCCGGAAATACCAAGGGCCGTGCAACCTCCGAGGACATCTCCACGGACTTAAGCACGGGTAGAGAGGGGTGGTCCGCCGCCCTCCAAGTCAAATCGCGTGTCCTTCGGGACATGCCTCAAGGAGCAGCAGCACCTGTCGGGCACACGACAGCGGGCTGGTGAAGGGCACCATGGCGAAACGCACATCGAATCGGGACCTCGAACTCTATCTGAAGCAGATCAACCGAACAGCCCTGCTGACACCGGCCGAAGAGAAGGAACTCGGGTGGCTGGTCATCAACGACAACGATCTCGAGGCGAAGGATCGAATGATCCGGGCCAACCTCCGTCTGGTCGTCTCCATCTCCAAGAACTACACGCACCGCGGACTCCCGCTGACCGACCTCATCGAGGAAGGCAACATCGGCCTGATCCGTGCCGTCGAAGGTTTCGACCCGGCTCAGGGAGCCCGGTTCTCCACCTACGCGTCCTGGTGGATCAAGCAGGCCATCAAGCGCACGCTCATCAACGCGTTGCAGCCGATCCACATCCCCGCCTACATGGTCGATCTGATCTCCCGATGGAAGCAGACCCACCGCAAGCTCGAGGATGAACTCGGACGCACTCCCAACAACTACGAGGTCGCCCACATGATGGGCCTCCCCGAGAAGAAGATCGGCGTCGTCGTCCGTGCGATGCGTGCCTACCAGTCGAGCGGGCAGGCTCCGCGCGGCGAGGATGGCGAAGCCATGGACTTCTCCGATGTCGTCGAGGATCATCGCAACGAGGCACCGCAGCGAACCGCGGTGCGTCGCGAAGAGATGCAGGCCGTACTCTGCATGCTCAACGAAATGGAAGAACGCGATGCCAGGGTGCTCAAGCTCCGATACGGACTCGAGGGACAGGAGCCTCTGACCCTCAAGCAGATCGGCGCCGAAGTCGGCCTGACCCGCGAGCGGGTGCGGCAGATCGAGGTCGATACGCTGCGGAAGCTGCAGGCACGACTCAAGGGCGACAGCCGAAGCCGCGCCCTGCTTCGCAACTTCCACATGCGGAATCCGGTCCCCGCGACCAAGGCATCCTGAACGGCCGATCGAATCCTACTGGTACTTGACCAGCAGCCGCTCGAAGGAGCGACGGTGGTCGGCACCCCCGAAGTTCGGATCCTGCTGCTGCAGGCGACGGATCCGCGGGGCGATGCGGTCGGTGCTTCGCCCCATGAGATCGAGAATCTCGAGCATTCGAAGCTGCGACCTCCACCATCGACGCGGATTCGACTCCATCCCACCGGACGACAGACGTCGGTGGATGGTCATGGCCTGGCCGAGTCCATCCTCGCCGCCGATCGCGATCAGCGCCTCGGCGCGACCGGCAAGCAGCACCCCGGCATTCGGATTGTCCGCGAGCATGCGGTCGTAGATCCGAAGCGCCGTCACCGGATCCTCACAACGGCATCGTGCATCCGCCACCAGTGCCCAGAGAGCGGCGTCTTCGAGTTCCTGCTTCTCGAGCCAGAGTTCCAGGGCCTCCGCCAGTGGCAGCAGTTCCCGCTGAAGAGCCTCGGGATCGGCCGGGATCCCGTCGGCTTCGGCCTTGGCATCGAGACGCTGCAGTGTGGTCCGCAGCGCCACGACCAGCGACTGCCCGCCATCCGCCGAACCCCTTCGGGACACCTGCCCCGCCGCCTCGACGAGCGCATCCGCGTCGCCATCGGCACAGCGAAGAAGCAGCGCGTCGTATCTCGCCTGCATCGGAATGCCGAGCCGATCGCGATCGATCGCCCCGAGCACCGCCGAAGCCTCGCCGGCCCTGGAATCATCGAGCAGCATCGCCGACATCACGAGCCCGATGTCGTCCGAGCGGACTCCCCCCTGTTCGCGGGCGAGCCGCCGCAGCGTCTCCATCGCGGTGGCACGCGCTTCAGGCGTTGTCGCCAGTGCACGCAGCACGTCGGCCAGTTCGAGGATCGATTCGCGACGAGCCTCGGTCCCGATCAGGATCGATTCGTAGAATCCGCGTGCCGAAGCCGGATCATCGTCCTGCCGTGCGACCCGTGCCGCGACGAGACGCCATGCATCGATCTCCGGGGCATCGGGATACTGCGTGCACAGGACACGCAGCGCCGCGCGCGCCAGGCTTCTCACCCGGGAGGAATCGGGGTCGCGTTCCAGCAGTTCCATCGAGAGGCTGGCGGCACGAAGCGCCGCGACGACGCCTTCCTGCACACCCTGCCCCAGTACGGAGGCTTCCATCGCGATCTCGGCGGCTTCATCCGCCGCACCCTTCATTTCGAGCCGTTCGCTCAGGAGCAGCATTGCCTGGACCCGTGTCCGATCGGACAGGTCCTGTCGCTCGAGCAAGGCTCGAATCGCCACCGGATCCGGAGATTTCCGCAACTGCAGCAGGACCGCCTCGCCCGGAAGATGGCTTGAATCCCCCGACGCGAGCGGCAGCAGTTCAAGACGTTCCCGAGCGAATGCATCCGCGGTGGCGGGGTCGAATCCCTGACTCTTCAGAAGTTCCGCCAGTTCGATCCAGGCCGCCGCCGCAGCTGCTTCGTGCATGCTGCGGTTCGAGGTCGCCGCGGCCTGAAGATGCAGCCGCACCAGGGCATCCGTGATCAGAATCCGTTCGGCACGATCGGAAGGCTCCGCGTAGCGGCGGGCCAGCGACTCGGCGGCACGAATGCCCCGATCGGGCCCACCATCGACGGTACGATTGGCCACGCCACCGATGCGGGCCGACAGGACGTCCGCACGCGATGCGGCCCCATCGGTCGCGGCGTCGCGAAACCGATCCTCGGCGATGTCGAAATTGCCGGACTCGGCTTCGACCATCCCCTCAAGCCATGCCGCCTTGACCCGTGCTCCGCCTTCGAGCTGCTCCGAAAGATCCTTGAGCGACTCGCGCGCCTCCGCGATCTGCTGCGATCGCTGCTGGTCGTCCTCCTCCATCATGAAGGCATGCACGAGCATCATTCCCCGCAGCAGCGGGAGCCGTCGGTCGCGATGTGTCTCACGGAGTTCGACCAGTTGCGACCGCTCGATTGCGCTGCGCTTGGAGGCGGGCGTCTTCTCCAGTTCCCAGATCGCCTTCTCGATCGCGATCTCCGCCCGGTTCAACTGGGCCATCGACTCGTCGACATGGCGGGAAGCCATCGTCGCCTGACGCGGAGCGGGGCTTCCGTGCATGACCGTCAGTCCCAGATATTCGAGACCGAGTCCGAGCAGCAGATGGTCCTCGGCCTGATCAAGACGCCAGTCCGCCTCCTGGAGGTGGGTGAGGCCGGTCGAATCCATCGCGAGGGACCGGGCCGCGAGCCGACGATCCAGCAATGCACGACGCTCGTCGGACGCAAGTCCGGGATCGCGCATCGAGGTCGCAAGACTCGAAAGCTGGACTGCGGCGGCAGCGAGGGGATCGTCGAGTTCGCGCGACGAGATGTACGTATCCATGACCTCGGTGAGCTGCAGACGTTCCAGCGCCTCGAGGTAGGCGGCTTCGTCGAGCCGCTCCGCGAACGGGTCCGGAGCCGGCGCCGAAGCGTGCAGGGCGATCGAGATCAGCAGCATGCCGACGTTCACGAGGAGATCTCCTGAAGCGTCACGTTGACGTATCCGGCACGCACCGCCGCGTTGAACGCGTCGATCGTGAACTCCCAGTGCACGGTCGCATCGGGAACGATGATGATCGGATGATCCACCGCGAAGAGTCCGCCGCCGGAGCCGTCGACCTGCCGCCTCTGCAGGAACTCGAAGAGCGACTCGAAGTCCATGACCGGATCCCAGGGGCCGTCGAGCCGAAGACGATACGACGCGCCGTCGGCACCCGAGGTCCGCAGCAGGACACGCAGTGGCTCCTCGTCGAGTTCGAAGGGGTCGGCCGACATCCCCTCCATGCGATCGGGCAGATCGAGGTTGTACACCTCCTCCGCCTTCTTGAAGTCCGTGGCGACCATGAAGTACACCAGGAGCAGAAAGACCACGTCGATCATCGAAGTCAGATTCAGGCCGATGCTCGAACCGGCTCGTGAACGCCGGCGTGCGGGAGGAACCTCGATCGTGTCCGTGTTTCGCGAGCTGCCGCTCATGATCCGCCCTCCCCACGCTGGACCACGAGATTCATCCTCGCCGCGTCGAGCCCGACCTCCGACAACGTCGCGGCCTGACGAACCAGCTGCAGGACCGGCGAGACCCACCGGTAGTCGGTGCCCCGATCCGCCCGGAGATTCACACGAAGGCCCGGCGTGTCCCGATAGAGGCCGACCAATGCGGTCCGCAGTTCGAGGAGGCCCGTCGGATCCGGCGAATAGTCCCTTCCGGCCAGACGATAGCCGTCGCACATGCCGTCTTCGCCGGGCAGCACGTTCAGCACCGCACGCGGCTCCTCCTCCGGAAGCGCGGTCGCGGGCGACTCCGGGGCGGGCAGATCCATGTCCACGGATTCGAGGTCGACGATCTGGGACACGAGCACGAAGAACACGATCAACAGGAACACCACGTCGATCATCGACGTGATGTTCGCCTGCGGCTGGGCCGGGCCTCGTTTGAAGATCGCGCTCATCGACGACTACTCCACGGGAAGATCGCCGGAGCTGTCGGGCTTCGGCGTCGAACTCTTTGCTGTCTTCGTCCGGGACGAGGATCGAGCCGGTCGGAACCTGCCGAGCAGCGACTCGGCCTCCAGCGTGGCTTCGGTCGTCATCTCGTCGATGCGGTTCCGGATGATGGCGTATCCGGCCAGAGCGGGAATCGCGACCACCAATCCCCAGAAGGTGGTGGTCAGGGCGGTTCCGATTCCTCCCGCGAGCATGACCGGATCCGCGTTGCCCCCGCTGACGACGATCGCCTGGAAGGCGAGGATCATTCCATAGACGGTTCCGAACAGACCGATCATCGGACTGACCTGACCGAGCACGTTCAGGAACTCGATCCGACGGAATCGGATCGTGGTCTGTTCGTCGGCGGTCTGCTCGAGGCCGCGGATGATTGCACCGTATCCATGGGGCGACTGCTTCATGCCCGCATGCATGATCCGGCTGAAGAAGCTGTCCTCCTTCTCCGTGACCTCGATGGCATCGGCATAGCGCCCCGATGCGAGATGGGTCCGCACGACCTCGACGACGCCTTCCGGAAGGATCGTCTTGCGCTGGTTGCCCATCGCCATCGAGATGATGAGTCCGATGCTCACGACGGAGAGGACCAACAGCAGCCAGATGATGAGGCTGCCCAGCAGCTCCAGACTGTTGTCCGCATTGCGTGACAAGAAGAATGCGCTGGCAAAACTCTGTTCCACCGGACCGGCATCCACCGGAGGTGCGGCCGTGAAGGCCTGAACGAGCAACGTGGTGATTGATGATCCGCTCATGGGCGTGATCCTCCTTGGTCATTCGAATCCTTCAACGCGGCACGGGCGCGGGCCTCGACTTCCCCGTCGCCGGCCCGTCGTGCGATGCGCAGCGCCTCTTCCCAGAGATGGACGGAGTCCGGCCGTTCGGGCCAGATCTTCGCCGCGAGAGCCGCGGCGCCCGCGAGGCTCGGAGCCGCCGTGGCGGCATCGGGAAACAACAGTCCGCTTCGGGTGTAGGCGATGATCGCCTCTTCGTCGAGACCGAGGCCGCGATTGGCCTCCCCGGTCTGCCAGAGCAGTCGAGCCATGCTGCGACGATCGCCGGCTTCGGCGGCCCGGGAGCATGCTTCGAGCGCAGCCTCGTAGTCGCCGGCAGCCAGCAGTCGATTGATGTCGTTCGAATCGGACGCGGACCTATCCGGCGCGGATGGAACCGCGGATGGCGATGCCGGCACGGCATCGGGATTCCGGATCGCCTCGACGTCGAACCCCGACACGCTGCCGGGGATCTCTTCACGATCCAACTCCAGCAGGCTTGCTTCGAGCTTTCTGATCGCCGCCAGCACGTCGCCATCCCCGGACTGCGTTCGAGCCCGGCGGACTTCGCGAAGCGCTTCGGCGGCGGCGGCCGGAGTCGAGACTCCCGGAGCCGTCACGGGAAGGATGCGGAGCCAGGCGGGATGGGAATCGTCGGCCAGCAGGCGAGCGAGGTGCGCAACGGCCTGCGGATACTCGCCTCTGCCGTCGTGGACCTGCACGAGTCGACGAAGCGTCCACCGGCGGGTCGAGTCATCGGGGGCGTCCAACATCGCGATCAGCAGCAGTCTCACGCCGTCCTCGGCATTGCCCGCAGCGAGTCGTGCTTCGGCGAGATCGATTGCGGAGTGGCGATCGAACGACAGCGACTGGATCTCCTCGATGCCCCGCTGTCTCCTCTTCCCGGTCAGATCCGTGTACACCACTCGACCGCCCTCGACCGAGACGATGGTGCTTCCAGGCAGCGGCGCAGCCGTGCCGACGACATGGACCGCGTCCGCAATCGCGGATGAGCCGGACAGAAGCAGCGGGATGAGCCAACGCACCTTCATTCTCCCAACCCCATCGCGGACCGGTCGTAGACCTTGTAGCCGCCTTCGCCGCCGTGGAACTCCGCGATGCTTCGCATGGTTCCCAGTCGATCCTCGTCCTCGGCCAGGAACTGGATGCAGTTGATCTGCACCATGCGCCGGCCGGTGGCGTCGTCGACGATCGGATTCAGCGCATCGAGCGACTCGAGCAGCTCGCTCCGATCGACTTCGTAGGCTCCCGAACCGGTGATGCTGTCGCTCAGCAGGAAGACGACCTCGGGATGGAGATCGAACGCCATCTCCAATGCGGCGAGCGGATTCGAACCGTATCCCGGCACGACGTTGGTTCCGGTGTTGATCCAGTCGATGGCCCGGTTCACCGCTCCGCCGGATGCCTTCTGCAGTCGACCGCGCGGAGGCACCGGAACCGCATCCTCCTTCTGGAAGAAGATGATCGCGAACTGCTGCCGGGAATCCAGCTGACGCAGCGATCTGAACATCTCCTCGAGGACGATCTGCAGATACGGCGTCAGACTTCCGGAAGCATCGATCACGTAGACGATTCGGTTGGCGTTGCTGGCCCTGGACCCTGCGAACTCGATCACCGGCATGGTTCCGTCCGCCGACGCGAACAGTTCATCGAACGACTCTGAACCGGGCGCAGCCGTCAGAGCCTCCGTACTCCCGAGAGGAGCCGCGTCGATCGCAGGCAGTTTCGGAACGGCGGGTGCCGGCACGGCGGTCTCGACGGTGGATTCGAGCTCGGCGACCTGGAAATCGACGATCGGCTCGTAGGCCATCGTGGTGAAGTCGGCGATGATCTTCCTGGGAGCCTCCGTCTCACCGACGAGGATCACCGTCCAGGTGATGATGAGCCCCAGCACCACCAGCCCCACATGGAGGACGGCCGACACGATCCACGGTGCCGCCTTCGAGGCGGCGTCGCCGTCGTGGGTCCCGGTTTGGATGTTCCGAGTCTGTTTCATCGGAATCAGGCACATCGTTTCCGTCGGTCCACGGTCATTCGTGGCGCGATCAGTCTACGCGATCGGAGAAGTCGCCCCGGAACGACTGCGGTACATCCTGCAAAGTCGTGAAGCGATCAATCGCCGCCGTCACCCTTGTTCGTCTTGGGAGCACCGCCGGCATTCTGCGTACGGCCCCACAGGACCCGCTCGAGGCACAGCGGACCGCCGCCCGTGAAGATCAATCCGAAGGCGAGCACGAACAATGCGGCCTGGCTGATGATCGCGTACCACAGGGCGCTGTCGAGGCGCCATGTGAACGGATTCATTTCGAACATGCCGTTCTGGCACAAGGTGACCTTGTAGAAGGCTCCGCCGATGATCACCGAAAGTCCGAGCGCGATGATGCGGGTGAAGAGTCCCAGCAGCAGCATGGCGCCGCCGAGCAGCTGGAAGATCGCCACGGCCCATCCGAGCGGCTGCGCCCAGTTCTGCAGATCCCATGAATGGAAGTGCAGGATGAGCCGATTGACGGCCAACGCCCGACCCGTGGATTCGTCCGCGGGGGTGCCCTCGGCTCCGGAAGCGGCCTGGGGCTGGCTCTGGATGCCGGCCAGATCGGCCGATGAGAACTCGATGGTCTGGAAGCAGAAGAACCAGCCACTGAGGATGAACGTGATCCCCAGCACGAAACGGCTGAAAGTGGGAACCATCGCGGTACCTGCCATAGTCTTGATGTGCATGGAATCACCTTTCTTGGCGGAAGGCGACAGGAGTCGTTTGCCCCCCGGGGGTACGGACCGGATAATCCTACCTTGTAGCCAGCAACCGAGCGGGTGTGGCGAAATTGGCAGACGCGCTGGATTTAGGTTCCAGTGGGGCAACCCGTGGAGGTTCGAATCCTCTCACCCGCATTTTATAGCACCCCGATCGCGGGGCAACCGCTTCCTCCATCTTCCTGACGAATCGAGCAATCATGTCCGAATGGACCCCGACAAGCTGGCGTGAACACCCCATCACCCACCAGCCCGAGTATCCGGATGCCGCTGCGCTCGAATCGGCATCCGCGGAACTGGCGTCCCTGCCTCCGCTGGTCACGTCGTGGGAAGTCGAGAATCTCAAGTCGCAGCTGGCCGAGGCCGCCCGCGGCGAACGGTTCCTGCTGCAGGGAGGCGACTGCGCCGAACAGTTCAACGCCTGCACTCCGGAGGCGTTGACCAACAAGCTGAAGATCCTGCTTCAGATGTCGCTCGTCCTCGTGCACGGAACACGTCGACGTGTCATTCGGGTCGGTCGGTTCGCCGGACAGTATGCGAAGCCGCGCTCGTCCATGACCGAGGAACGTGACGGGCGTTCGCTCCCGAGCTACTTCGGCGACAACGTCAATGCCGCGGAGTTCGAGGATGCCGCGCGACGCCCGGACCCCCGCCGACTCGTCAACGGATACGAACGCGCCGCACTGACGCTCAACTTCATCCGCTCGCTGGTCGGCGGCGGATTCGCCGACCTGCACCATCCGGAGTTCTGGAATCTCGGCTTCGTGCGTCACTCGCCGAGGGCGACGGAATACCAGCAGATGGTCCAGCGCATCGGGGAATCGGTCCGCTTCATGGAATCGCTCACGGGAATCGCCGCCGGAGATCTCTCGCGCGTCGACTTCTTCACCAGCCACGAAGGCCTGCTGATCCCGTACGAATCGGCCCTGACCCGCCAGGTGCCGCGCAGAAAGGGCTGGTACAACCTGTCGACCCACTTCCCGTGGATCGGAATGCGGACCGCCGCCATCGACCACGCGCACATCCAGTTCTTCAGAGGCATTCGGAACCCGCTCGGAGTCAAGATCGGACCGGGGCTCAATGGAGGAGAGCTGCCCTCGTTCATCGAACAGCTGATGGACGTGCTCCATCCGGACGACGAACCCGGTCGACTGACGCTGATCCACCGCTACGGAGCGGACCAGGTCCAGGAACACCTCCCGAAACTGATCGAAGCGGTGCAGGCCACGGGCCGGACCGTGCTCTTCGTCTCGGACCCGATGCATGGAAACACCGTGAAGACCGACAGCGGCGTCAAGACCCGACGATTCGACGACATCCTTCGCGAACTCGAGCTGGCCATCGAGATCCACGCCGCCAACGACAGTCGACTCGGCGGCGTCCACTTCGAACTGACCGGAGAGAACGTCACCGAATGCACCGGTGGCGCGAGAGGGTTGTCCGACAAGGATCTCGGCGACGACTACAAGTCGCTGGTCGATCCACGACTCAACTACGAACAGGCTCTGGAGATGGCGCTGCTGGTCTCGGAGAAGCTCGGTCGCTGAACGCGGCTCACGAGCCGAGCAGCATCGACAGCACGAGCGAAAGACCGAATCCGACGAAGAGCAGCGTCGAGCCGACTGCAGTCTCCCCCTCCTCGTGCGCTTCGACGAGCAGTTCCTCGGTCACCAGATACAGCAGCGCGGCCGATCCGAAGGAGAGGATGGCGATCTGGAAGGCGGAGTCGAGACTTCCGTAGACGAGGTATCCGATGCTGGCTCCGCCGGGAACCAGCAGGCCGATGAGGCACAGGCTGCATGCCGCGGCACGGCGACGCATGCCACGTGCGATCAGCGTCACGGCCAGTGAACATCCCACGAAGAGCACCTCGAAGGTGATCGCAATGGTCAGCAGCCAGCCGCTCGAGGCGACCAGACCGAATCCGATGCCGATCAGAAGTCCATCGATGAGGAGATCGATGCCCGTCGCGGCCAGCAGCCCCCACGGTCCCCGATTGACTTCGGCTCCCGAACGTGAATCGAGCAGTCGGATCGCCATCATCGTGCCGACACCGATGATGAATCCCGAGAGCAACGGCACGTACCGCCTTCCCTCGATCATCTCGGGCACCAGTTCCGTCGCAATGGCGGCGAAGACGATGCCGCTGGCCAGATGCTGCATCGCCGAACGCACGCCGGGACCGGGCATTCTCCAGATGGCAAGCATGCTTCCGGCCGCCATCGACACGGCTGGGATCAGGGTGAAGAGCAGAATGTTCCAGACCGGAATCACGACGACTTCCAACTCCTGGAGCGTTGATACGCTCCGCAGAGGCACAGGTTACAATACCGGTTCATGAGACGACGAACGATCATTTCGGGAGCGGGGCCGGTCAGTGCACTGGGCATCGGCATCGAGGCCCACTGGGACGCGATGTGCCAGGGTCGATCCGGACTGCGGACCCTGACCGCCTTCGATGCCAGCTGGTATCCCTGCCAGATCGCCGGCGAACTCGACCGCGAGGCGTTCAAGGTCCGGTCCATCGTTCCCAAGTCCTATCGCAAGGCCGTCAAGGTCATGTGCCGCGACGTCGAACTCGCCGTCGGAGGCGCAGCCGAAGCCATCAGGCACGCGAATCTCCAGACGCCCGGCATCGATCACGAGGAGGGGTTTCCGATCGACCCGCATCGACTCGGTTGCCACATCGGCGCCGGACTGATCGCGGCCGACGTCGACGAACTGACCTCCGCCCTCGCCGCCAGCCGCGGAGAGGACGGTGAAGTCGATCTCGGAACATGGGGCACCACGGGGATGGAGAACCTCACACCCCTGTGGCTGCTGAAGTACCTGCCGAACATGCTCGCATGCCACGTGACGATCGTGCACGACTGCCGCGGTCCCAGCAACACGATCACCTGCGCCGAATCCAGCAGCGCCCTGTCGCTGGGCGAATCGATGCGGATCATCGAACGCGGCTCGGCCGACGCCTGCCTGACCGGTGGCGCGGAATCGAAGCTGAATCCCCTGAACTACTACCGGCAATACTGCGCCGGCCGCCTCGCGGACGCCCGCGACCTCGAACCACTCGATGTCGTGAGACCCTTCGCAAGCGACGCGATCGGCACGGCGGTGGGCGAAGGCGGCGGACTCATGGTCATCGAGGCGCTCGACCACTGCCTCGAACGGGGAGGCACACCCATGGCCGAAGTCCTCGGCTATGCAGCGACCCAGTCTCCCGATCACGACGGACTCGGCGCCACCGCCGAAGACCTCGTCGCGGCCATGCGGAATGCGATCAGAAGCGCCGGTCGCGAACCCGAATGCGTCGACGCGATCGTCCCCTTCGGCTGCGGAATCCCCGCGATCGATGCGGCGGAGGCGGAAGCGATCCGCACGGTCTTCGGAGACCGCGCTTCGGAGATCGAACTGGTCACGACCGTGCCCTTCACGGGCAACTGCAACGCCGGCAACGGAACGATCCAGATCGCGGTGGCGACCCAGTGCCTGAAGACGCAATCGCTGCCCGCTCGACTGAATGCCGGCACGGTGGAACTCGATCTCAAGGCGGGGCCGTGCGATGCACGCGAAGCCGATCTCCGTACCGTGCTCGTACTGAGCGCCAGTCAGGGTGGACAGAACACCGCCATACTTCTGGGGAGGCATGAATGAGCGATCGACGCCGCATCGTCGTCACCGGAGCAGGCTGGGTCACCCCCATGGGGCACGAGCTGGAATCGGTCTGGCAGCGCCTTCTGGCCGGAGAAACCGACGTCGCCAAGATCGACCGGTTCGACGCCAGCACCTTTCCAACGACATTCGCCTCGCAGGTGCGCGACTACGACTGGACCGGATTCGTCGAGGACACCGCACGGCACGGGCAACCCGGCAAGCACACCCAGTTCGCACTGGGGGCGGCCAGACAGGCATGGAACGCCTCCGGACTCGGGGACGCTTCCGACCTCGACCGGCACCGCATCGGCATCTATCTCGGAGCCGGCGAAGGCGTGCTGGACTTCTCCAGCTACCAGCGAACCTCGCTCGACGCCTGGCAGGCCGAAGCCTCGAAGGTCGACACCGTCCAATGGGGAGCCGCCGCAAACCGCTTCCTCGACGGACCGGGCGAGATCGAGCAGGAACCGAACATGCCCGCGTCGCACATCTCACGCGAATTCGGACTCCGCGGCCCCGTCTACAACTGTCTCACCGCATGCGCCGCCAGCACGCAGGCGATCGGCGAAGCCGCCTCGATCCTGCATCGAGGCGACGCCGACGTCATGATCAGCGGCGGCACCCACACCATGCTGCACGTGCTGGGGCTCACCGGATTCAACCGCCTCACCGCCATGTCGACCCGGAACGACAGTCCGAAGACCGCTTCGCGTCCGTTCAGCCGATCCAGAGAGGGCTTCGTGATGGGCGAAGGCTCCGGCATCATCGTGATGGAGACCCTCGAACACGCCGAAGCACGGGGTGCGAACATCCTCGGCGAGATCCGCGGATTCGGCTCGACCGCAGACGCCTACCGCATCACCGACATGCACCCGGAGGGACGCGGACCAGGCGATGCGATCATCCAGGCGCTCACCGACGCCGGGATCGATCCGGCTGCGCGGATGGATGACGGACGACCCCCCGTCCACTACATCTCCGCCCACGGCACCAGCACGAGCGAGAACGATTCGATCGAGACCAGGGCCGTCAAGCGGGCCTTCGGCGAACTCGCACCCGAGATCCCGATGACGAGCATCAAGTCGATGATGGGCCACCTCATCTGCGCCGCCGGTGCCGTCGAGTTCATCACCTGTCTGATGATCCTCCGCGATCAGGAGATTCCCCCCACGATCAATCTCCACGATCCCGATCCGGAACTCGATCTCGACTACGTCCCGAACGTGAAGCGTGCCGCGAAGGTCGACACCTGTCTCAGCAACTCCTTCGGGTTCGGTGGCCAGAACGACACCCTGGTCGTCTCCCGCTTCTGACCGTCGTGGACCGGCTGACCTCGATCGACGAACTGCCAGACCATCGCGGATGCGGCCTCGTTCCGACCATGGGCGCACTGCACGCGGGCCACCTCTCCCTGATCGAGGCGATGCGTCGCGTGCACGACCACGTGCTGGTGACGATCTTCGTGAATCCCACCCAGTTCGACGACGCATCCGATCTCGACAACTACCCCCGGTCGATCGAATCCGACCTCGCCGCCTGCGAAGCCGCCGGCGCCTCGGCCGCGTTCCTTCCTCCGGTCGAGTCGATCTATCCGCCGGGCGAACGGATCTGGCAGCCGCCGCTGCCCGACGTCGCGACCGGGCCCGGACTCGAGGACGCCTTCCGCCCCGGTCACTTCGCAGGAGTGTGCCAGGTCGTCGCAAGGTTCTTCGACCTGACCGGACCGACGCACGCGATCTTCGGCGAGAAGGACTGGCAGCAGATGCGGGTGCTGGAATCGATGGCGGCGGCGCATTCCGAACGATGGGGCGATCTGGAACTGCTTCGAGGAGGCACGGTGCGCGAACCGGACGGACTGGCGATGAGCAGCCGCAATGCACGGCTGTCACCGGACCAGCGGGAACGGGCGACCGGTCTCTCACGAGCCCTTGCCGTCGCGGGCGGAGGTGAGGACGCCATGCATGTCGTTCTCGACAAGCACGGACTCGAGACCGAGTACGCGGTCGTCCGGGACGCCCTGACCCTCGAGCCGGTCGAACCCGGATCCGATCTTCCGAGTCGCGCACTGATCGCGGCGCGGCTGGGAGGCATCCGCCTGATCGACAACGCCGCCTGCTGACACTCAGTCCGTCTCGAAAGCGTCCAGATGGGCACTCGTCCACACTCGGATCGACGTCGCCGGACGACCGGTCAACTCCTCGAAGGTGTCGGTCACCAGATCCGCCTTTCCGAGGCGCATCTGCCGGAAGTGGCAGAGCACCTGCAGCTCGACGTCGTCCGCCGGGAAGCCGTACTCGATGAGCATGGCGGCGAACTCCTGCTCGGGCATGTCGACGTACGAGATCGCACGCCCCATCGCCAGGCTCATCTGCTCCGCCACCTCGGTGTAGGTCAACGCAGCGGGGCCGGTGATCTCGAGGTTCCGACCCGACCACTGCGCAGGAGCACTCTGCAGCACGATGGACGCCACGTCGATGCAGTCGGCGAGGGCCACCATCCCGATGCGACCGTCTCCGGCCGATCCGTACATGCTGTTCTCGTGCCGGATGCCTTCGGTCTGGCCGAGGAGGTTGGTCTCCATGACGGTCTGCGGCGAAACGAGCGTCCAGGGAACATCGCAAGCACGCAGCGCCTCGATCGCCAACTGATGCTGCACGTCCAGCGGATCCCCCTCGTGCCGGACCGCACCGAAGAGCTTCACGATCTGATCGACGCCCGCGGCGACCGCGGCGTCGATCGCGGCGACTTCGCGTCGTCCGAGATCCGCGTGCATCGGGCTGACCAGGAACATGCGTTCGACCCGCTCCATCAGCATGGGCAGTGATGCGGGATCGTCGAGGTCCCCGACCACTCCGGTGACGTTTCCTCGCGTCAGTTCCTCGGCGCTGGATTCGCGGCGGGTCATGGCCAGGACTTCGACTCCGGCGCGGTCGAGTGCATCGACCATTGCGGATCCGAACATGCCAGTGGCTCCGGTGACAAGTACGGTCATGGCTGCATCTCCTTGTCGGCAGGATACACCGAGACGCAGCCGGCCGGCAGCCCCAGGGACCGCCGGCCGGCTCTTGCCATCGTCACCGAGGTCAGTGGCTGGAGATGTAGCGGGCGATCATGGTCCAATCCAATCGGTCGACCATGCCGTCCCCGTTCACGTCACCGACACATGGACTCGTCACGCAGGCCGTCGAACCGGTCGTGTGCAGCAGCGTGATCATCGCGTTGTAGCACGCGCTCCAATCGTCCCAGTCGACGTATCCGTCGCCATTGATGTCGATTGCGGCCAAGCTGGTGTCGCCGCAGAAAGCGGAGATCTCGTTGAGGCCTTCGTCCACGTACTCACCCATGAGCTGCTGATGTCCGATGCGGCCGGAGCCATCCTTGTTCTGACAGATCTTCGTCGCGTGCATTCGAACCCTGGAGCGCACGCTCGCGTCCTCGATGAACACAGCAGCACCTTCGCTCGCCTTGTTCAGTTCAAACAAGCACTTGAAGAGATAGTGTCCACCCTGAAGCAGGTATGCACCGCCGCCTCCGATGAGGGCCTCGTTGCCGTAGAACCGGCAGGAATGCAACGAACAGGACTGCATCGGCGGCGCGATGCGGTAGCGGTCGCCGCTCGAGGTCCTGATGTTGTCGCCGGCATCGATGCCCGCCCCGTAATGAGCGATGTTGCCGCTGAACTCGCATGACCCCAGTTGGATCGAGGTCGCTCCTCTCATGCGCACGCCGCCGCCCTTGTACGCGTAATTCAAAGTGAAGGTGCATGAATCGAGCGATCCCTGCCCGCCCGCGTAGCAGACTGCCCCTCCCTCGATCGCCTCGTTTTGGTCGAACGTGCATTCCTTGACGTCGAGCCATCCGTCCGCGACGTACACCGCCCCCCCGTCGTCCTGGGAGCGATTGGACTCGAAGTGGCAGCTCGTGATCGTGGATCGGTTCCACATGCCCGGGGAATCGAAGTAGACCGCACCACCGCGGGAATGCAGCGACGGAGCCGACTTCGCCTTGTTGTTCACGAACGAGCAGTTGCGAAGATGCACTTCGCTGTCGTGCACCTCCAGCGCGCCGCCGGCGACGGACTGCAGGTTCCTGAAATCGAGATGCTCGATCACGACCGTGCTGTCTATGACGAGCGCACCGGGAAGCACACGCTCACCCGAATTGAAGGAGGTGATGGTGGAGCGTGGCCCACTGGCATTGCCGCGAATGACGAGGTCCTTGCCATGCACCGTGAAGGGTCGGCATGGCCACCCTTTCATGTCGACGAAGATGGTGTCACCGTCTTCTGCGGCATCGACGGCATCCTGAATCGTCGGATACTCGGATGGAACGAGCCGCAGTCGATCGAACTCATGTTCCTCCATCGCCGGATCCTGTCCGTGCGACGATTCGATCTCACGAAGCAGGAAGGATGGTTCTTTCCCATGTAGCCCCGTGATTTCTCCGGCCCCTGCATCCTGACCGGCGAGCGATGAGAAACCGATGAGGAGTCCTGCGTACAACACGCACATTCGATGATTGCAACTCATGGGAAACCTCTGGGAATGATTCCTGCAATGCCATATACGCTGTCCGAACCCCTTCATGTGGCCAATGGCGTGAAATTGAGGCCGCCCGAGGATCCACCCCGGGAAGACGGGCCTGGCGGTGCTAGAATGATGGATCGCCCATTTGCATTTCACGGAGGCATCCATGACGACCGCGACCAGCACCATCCTCGAATCCATCAATCCCGCCACCAACGAGTCGATCGGCTCGGTCCCGGTCACTCCGGTCGACCGGATCGATGCGATCGTCGCCCATGCCCACGCGGTCCAGAAGTCCTGGGGCGCGATGACCGTCGCCGAACGGGCCGACATGCTGCGACCCGCCGCCAAGGCCATCGAAGCCCGCGCCGAGGAGCTGGGAGCCCTGATGACCGCGGAGATGGGAAAGCCGACCGGCGAAGGACAGGGTGAAGCCGCCTACGCCGCATCGTGCGTTCCGGGACTGCTCGACTCCATCGTCGAGGCGCTGTCTCCAGAGGCACTCGAGGACAAGGCCGTCGAAACCACGCTCTACTACGATCCGTTCGGAGTCTGCGGCGTGATCACGCCGTGGAACTTCCCCTTCCTCATGCCCCAGCAGACCGTGCTTCCCGCACTGGTCGCCGGCAATACCGTCGTCATGAAGCCCTCCGAGGAGACGCCGCTCACCGGACAGGCGTTCGCCGACATCTACAACGAGTTTCTTCCCGAAGGCGTCCTGCAGATCATCCATGGCGATGGCGAGCAGGGACGCGTCCTCGTGCAGTCCGACGTGAACCTGATCGCCTTCGTCGGCAGTCGGGCGACCGGCCAGCACATCCTCCAGTCCGCCGGCGGCGGACTCAAGCGGGTGATCCTGGAACTCGGAGGCAAGGATCCGATGATCGTGCTCGACGACGCGGACGTCGACGAGGCCGCGGACTTCGCCGTCTTCAACTCCTTCCGAAACTGCGGGCAGGTCTGCGTCAGCACCGAGCGGATCTACGTCGAGGACGGGATCGCGGACAAGTTCGAACAGGCGGTCATCAAGCGGGTCGGCGACTTCGTCGTCGGCAACGGAGCCGACGACGGCACCACCCACGGACCGATGGTCAGCGCACGCCAGAAACGCATCGTGATCGAACAGCTCGAGACCGCCAAGCAGCAGGGCGCCGTCGTCGCACACGGCGACACTCCCATGGACGGAAACTTCGTGGCCCCCACCGTCCTCACCGGACTGAACCACGACATGGACATCATGCACGCCGAGACCTTCGGGCCCGTCGCATGCATCATGCGGGTCCAGGACGAGACCCAGGCGGTCGAACTGGCCAACGACACCCCCTACGGGCTCGGGGCCGCCGTCTTCAGCACGGACATGGAGCGGGCCGGCAACGTCGCCCGTCGAATGACCGCGGGCATGATCGGCATCAACAAGGGATGCGGCGGAGCCAAGGGTTCACCCTGGGTCGGCGCCCAGCAGTCGGGGTACGGATTCCACGGCGGCACGCACGGCCACCGGCAGTTCACCCAGGTCCGCATCGTGAGCGTTCCGAAATCCTGAGTCGCAGATGAACAGCACCTCGCCCATCCTGATCTTCGGCGGTTCGTTCGATCCTCCGACGCGGGCGCACGTCACGCTGCCTCCGCTCGCGGCACGCTCGGTCGGCGCCGAGCTGCTGCTCTACGTCCCCGCGTCGATCAGCCCCCACAAGCTCGACTCGCCTCCATCGCCGGCCGTCCATCGGGTCGCCATGCTGGAACTGGCCCTGGCCGACGTGGACGGGACCGCGATCGACACCCTCGAACTCGATCGGACCGGTCCGAGCTACAGCATCGATACCGTGAAGGCGCTGCGGAGCAAGTACGGTTCGCGGGTCCGCCTGCTGATCGGCGACGACCAGGCCCTGTCCTTCCACCGCTGGAAGGACTGGGAGTCGATCATGGAAGTCGCGGAACCCATGGTGCTGCCCCGCCGGCATGCCACGAGGGAGGATTTCATCGAGGGCATGCTGGACTGCGACGGCGACTGGGACGAGGCGGCCATCGAGCGATGGGCGGAAAGACGCATCGAACTGCCCTGCATGACGATGTGCTCCCAGGATGCCCGGATTCAACTCCAGTCGGGGGGTGATGCCGATGAAGAACTCGATCCGGATGTCCGGAACTACATTCGCGAGCGGGGCCTGTACCAATGACCACTTCGAACATCAATCGGATCAGCTTCGTCAGCCTCGGATGCCCGAAGAACCTCGTCGACTCCGAGGCGATGCTCGGCGAGCTCGCCCAGAGCGGATACGAACTGGTCTCCGACCATGATTCGGCGGATGCCGTCGTGATCAACACGTGTGGATTCCTGGACGCATCGAAGCAGGAATCCCTCGATGTCATCCACGAAGCCATCGCCCGCAAGGAACGAGGCGAGCTGCAACGGGTGATCGTCACAGGCTGCCTGGTCCAGCGACATCGTGCGAAGATGCTCGAGTGGGCTCCCGGCATCGACGCCATGCTCGGAGTCTTCGATCGGGACCGCATCCGCGACGCCGTCTCCGGGCCGCGACTGGACGATGACCTCTCCAACGAAACCCCTCCGTACTGGATCAGCGGCAATGCGCTGCAGGCCGCACGGGAGCGTGGGCACGACACCGTCGACCTGACCGTCCAAGGCAAGGACGGCAAGGGGATCGGCTACTGGGAAGGCGACGGCGAACGGTTCAGGCTGACGCCTCGACACTGGACGTACCTCCGCATGAGCGAAGGGTGCAATCAGCGATGCGCGTTCTGCACGATTCCGTCGATCCGTGGAAAGATGCGATCGAAGCCCATCGAGGACCTGCTTTCCGAAGCGAGGGCGCTGCTCGCGTCCGGCGCCTTCGAACTCAACCTCATCGGGCAGGACACGACCAACTACGGACGCGACATCGGATGGGCCGACCCGGAGGCGTCGGATCCCCAGGGACTGATCGGACTGCTGACGAAGCTGGACGGACTCGCCGCGGAACAGGGTGGCGGTTGGATCCGACTGATGTACGCCTATCCGACGAACTTCACCGACGAGATGATCGATGCCATCGCCGCGCTGCCCAACATCGTGAAGTACATCGACATCCCTCTCCAGCATGTCTCCGACCGCATGCTCGAGGCGATGCGCCGGAACGTGACCGGCGATCAGCAGCGGTCCCTCATGGAGCGGCTGCGGGAACGCATCCCGGGCGTCGCCATCCGGACGACGTTCATCACCGGTTTCCCGGGAGAGACCGAAGCGGATCACCGGGAACTTCTCGAGTGGGTCCGGGAGTTCCAGTTCGATGCGATGGGCGTGTTCCAGTACTCCCACGAGGAAGGCACCGTCGCCGGCACCATGGACAAGGACCCCGAACTGCACGTGCCCGACGACATCAAGGCACGTCGCGAGGAGGAACTCATGCTCGTCCAGCAGGAGATCGCCTTCGAGAACGCGGCCTACCTCGCCGAGCAGGAAGCGGTGTTCGACGTGCTCGTCGAGGGACCGGGTCGCGATCGCGAAACGAACGATCCGGACCTCTCCGTGTTCACCGGGCGATGCTACCACCAGGCGCCCCAGGTCGATTCATGCACGTGGATCCTGTCCTCCCGCGAACTCGCCCCCGGCGAGCTCGTCCGATGCACCATCGTCGACAGCGACGGCTACGATCTCGTTGCAAGACCGTGCATCGAACTTGAAACAGACGTCTCCCTCCCGGTGATCGGAACCTGAACCCATGTCGACGCTGCAGATCCTGGATGGGCACAACGACACCTTGACCAACATCTTTCCGACGCAAGACGGTCGGAGGGACGAGTCGAAGTCGATCATCGATCGACACGGCAAGGGACACATCGACCTGGTGCGGGCCGACCGGGGCGGACTCTGCGCCGGATTCTTCGCCATCTTCATCCCGGGCGGAGCGATGGACCGTCGGATGATCACGGCCAACGACGGCACGCACGTCGAGGCCGGCTGCAGCGACCCGGTCCCCTACGACATCGCCCGACTGAAGTGCGACAGCGTGCTCGAT
Organism: Phycisphaerales bacterium UBA3160; assembly: GCA_002364485.1. Lineage (GTDB taxonomy): Bacteria > Planctomycetota > Phycisphaerae > Phycisphaerales > SM1A02 > UBA854. The sequence continues at coordinate 19,496 of DEYK01000033.1, read as the reverse complement.
CGAATGGAGTCGATGCTCGAGCAGCACGGCGACCGGATACGACTCGTACGCAGCGTCGACGAACTCCGGGGGTCCATCGACGACGGCGCGATGGCGATGATCCTCCACCACGAGGGCGTCGAGATGTTCGACGAGTCGCTCGACGACCTCGAAAAGGACTACGCCCGCGGCCTTCGATCGCTGGGCCCCGTGTGGAGCCGCTCCAACGCCTTCGCCCACGGCGTGCCGTTCGCATTCCCGTGCACCCCCGACATCGGACCGGGGCTGACCGGAGCGGGGCGGGAACTCGTTCGCCGCTGCAACGAGCTGGGCATCATGCTCGACGTGTCCCATCTCAACTACCGCGGATTCATGGACATCGCCGATCTGACCGATGCCCCCGTCGTCGCAACCCACTGCGGCGCGCACGCGGTCTGCGCGTCCTCCCGGAACCTGCTCGACGACCAGTTCGACGTCATCCGAGACAGCGGCGGCCTCGTCGGGGTGAACTTCCACGTCGGCTTCCTCCGTCCGGACGGAGCCACCGACCCCGAGACGCCGCTGGACGTGATCGCGGATCACCTCGACTACATGGTCGACCGGATGGGCATCGAGCACGTGGCGCTCGGCAGCGACTTCGACGGAGCCACCATGCCGACGCCGCTCGGCGACTGCGCAGGACTTCCCGGAATCGTCGAGGTGCTTCGTACCCGGGGCTGGACCGACGATGCCCTGCACGCGATGGCACTGGGCAACTGGCTGCGGGTGCTCGGCGACACCTGGCACTGACCCGGACCATCGAAGTTATTTACGGAATAGTCCATCGACCCGCCGGCCGGACCTGTGCGGCGGGTTACAATTTTGGAATCAGCCGCTTCGGCTGGTTTCGAGCACGGAGCCCGAACTTGCTTCACGAAGACATGGCGAACACCGGCTTCTTCCTCTTTCGCTGGAGAAGCTACCTCCCACTGGTGCTCATCGTTCCCATCCTGTTCGCCGCGCTGGAGTTCGAATACCTGTTCGAAAGCCAGCCGTACGAGTACTTCTGGCTGCTGGGCTGCATGCTGATCTCGTTCGCCGGAGAGGCCGTCAGGATCATGACCGTGGGCTTCGTGCCCCGGGGCACATCGGGTCGCAACACGACGTCCCAGCGAGCCAACGAACTGAACACCACGGGGATCTATTCCACGGTCAGGCATCCCCTGTACCTGGGCAACTTCCTGATCATCATGGGCATCGTGCTGGCGATCCATTCGCTCTGGCTGACCATTCTGGTCGCGCTGCTCTACTGGCTCTACTACGAACGGATCATGATGGCGGAGGAATCGTTCCTCAAGGACTCGTTCGGCGACACCTTCGTCGAATGGAGCCGAAGGACACCCGCCGTCGTCCCCCATCCGGGAAAGTGGCGTCGCCCTTCGCTGGAGTTCTCGCCCCGGACGGTCCTTCGCCGGGAATACAACACGATCTTCACCATCTTCCTGCTGTTCGTCATCATCGGCATCGTCACGGAATCGATGAATGCGGACGATGTGGTGATCGCACCGGCGTGGATCGCCCTGCTGGCGGCCGCCGGGGTCTTCTACGGCGTGATCTGGATCTTGAAGCACTACAGCAACACCCTTCGCATCGAGGGTCGATGATCCTCAGTTCGGGTCTATCTGCTTCCGCAGGGTGACAGGGACCGACGTGGCGGGCTAGAATCACTCACTTGCCTGTCCGTAACTTCTCCATCATCGCCCACATCGATCACGGCAAGAGCACGCTCGCCGATCGCCTGCTTCAGGCCACTCGCGCCGTCTCGGATCGGGAGGCCCGCGACCAGCTCCTCGACTCGATGGATCTCGAACGCGAGCGCGGAATCACCATCAAGGCATCCGCCGTGACGGTGAACCACCACTACGACGGCGAGGACTACCAACTCAACTTCATCGACACGCCCGGACACGTCGATTTCGCCTACGAGGTCTCGCGGGCACTCACCGCATGCGAAGGAGCCGTGCTGGTGGTCGATGCCGCACAGGGCGTCGAGGCCCAGACGGTCGCCAATGCATACCTCGCGGTCGAAAACAATCTCGAACTCATACCGGTCGTGAACAAGATCGATCTGCCCGCCGCCGATCCGGACCGGGTCGCCATGGAGATCGAACAGGTGCTCGGCCTGCCCGCGGAAGACTGCATCTACTGCTCGGCGAAGACCGGGCAGGGCATCCAGGAACTGCTCGATGCGATCTGCAAGCGATTCGAAAGTCCACGTCCGTCCCAGATCGAGCAGTCCCGCTCGCTGGTCTTCGACAGCCACTACGACGACTATCGCGGCGTGATCGTCTACGTCCGGAACTTCGACGGCGGGCTCAAGACCGGCGACCGCATCCGGATGATGAGCACCGGACGGACCTGGACCATCACCGAACTCGGCCGCTACACGCCGCGGCCCGAGAAGGTGAAGTCGCTCGGGCACGGCGAAGTCGGCTACCTCGTCGCCGCGATCAAGACGATCGACGATGTACGCGTCGGAGATACGATCACCCTCGAGCTCGATCCCGCCGAAGAACCGCTGCCGGGCTACGAGGAACCCCAGCAGATGGTCTTCTGCGACTTCTACCCCGCGACCGCCGACGGCGGCTCCGGCAAGAAGGGGGAGTTCGAGGCCCTGCGCGAAGCCATCGAGAAACTGCGACTGAACGATTCGAGCTTCACCTACGAAGTCCAGCACTCCGAAGCGCTCGGCTTCGGATTCCGATGCGGATTCCTCGGACTGCTGCACATGGAGATCGTCCAGGAGCGGCTCGAACGGGAAGGCGGCGTGGAGATCGTCCAGACGGCTCCGACCGTCACCTACAGGGTCAAGACCACCTCCGAGGAGACGATCGAGATCCACAATCCGGCCGATCTTCCCGACCCCAGTCAGATCATCGACATCCTCGAACCGATCGTGAAGATCGAGGTCATCTGCCCCGAAGAGAGCATCGGTGAACTGATGCGGCTCTGCGACGGACGCCGCGGCGAATTCCGCGGGCAGGTCTACATCTCCGACAACCGGCAGATGCTGACCTGGGAGATCCCCCTGGCCGAGATCATCTACGACTTCTACGACAAGTTGAAGTCGATCACCCGCGGATACGGAACGATGGACTACGAGCTCATCGACTTCCGCGCAGACAGACTGAGCAAGGTCAGCATCCTCGTCAACGGCGAGGCGGTCGAAGCCCTGAGCCTGATCTGCCACAAGAACCTCGCCGAGCAGCGAAGTCGGAGCATCCTCAAGAAACTCAGAAAGCAGATCGATCGACACCAGTTCGAGATCGCCCTGCAGGCCGCCATCGGCGGCAAGATCATCGCACGCGAGTCGATCAAGGCCGTCCGCAAGAACGTGACCGCGAAATGCTACGGCGGCGACGTCTCCCGAAAACGAAAGCTGCTCGAGAAGCAGAAGGCCGGCAAGAAACGCATGAAGACGGTCGGTTCCGTGAACATTCCTCAGGAAGCATTCCTGTCCATCCTGGAACAGAACGAATAGACCGAGGCGATCCGCCCGGCACAAGGAGAAGACCATGCTGCGCAACGAACGATCGATCCTCATGGCTGCCGTCGGTCTTCTGGCCGTACTGAATCTCACCCTGCTGATCCAGCACTCCGGCACCAACGCGGTCGCGGACGATACTGCGACGGACGCCCCCGCACTGGGCCCGGCGGCCACGCTCGAGCTGGTGGACGCCTCCGACGACGACGAGGAACTCGTGCTCCGAAACGAATCGGGACGCATCGCGTGGGGCAAGGCCCCCCAGCATCGCGTCTGGAGCATCGGCTTCGTGCACATCGGGCCGCTGCTCAGCCAGTTGATGGACTCCGAGGAGTTCAAGGTCGAGCGGGAGGATCTCGCGGCCGAAGCCAAGGAACGCGAGGAGGAGTTCAGTTCGCAGCTCGATCAGATCAGAGCCGACTACGAGGACGCCGGCGAGGACGAGGCGGCCCGGGAGGAGATCGGACGCCGCGGACAGGAGGTCTTCCAGGCCTTCCAGGCGTTCCAGCAGGAGGTCGAGATGCTGCAGCAGGCATTGGCGGCCGATCAGCTCGAGCGGTCCTACCGCGAACTCATCGCCGCCGTGAACGTGGTCGCCGACCGGATGGACATCGACATCGTCAAGCGGTTCATTCCGACCGAGGACGAATTCCAGGGCGTCGACATCAGCAGCGCCATGCAGGAGATCCGTCTGCGCCCCGCTCTGCGATATCCGGAATCCAGCGACATCTCCAGGGACGTCCAGGAAGAACTGGGCCTTCAGGACGAGTAGTCCCGGTCAAACGTCGAGGACTTCGAGAAAGCGTTCCACGAGGACATCCTTGACCTCCTGCACGGATGGGGCATCGGCTCCGAGTTCCTGCCGCAGACTCGTCACGCGACGACCGACCAGACCGCACGGGACGATCAGGTCGAAGTGCGAGAGATCGGTGGACACGTTGATGGCAAGTCCGTGCATGGACACCCAACGCGATACGCGGACTCCGATCGCGCAGATCTTCCGATCTCCCGTCCTGCCTCCGTCCGCATCCACCTCGCCTCCGACCCATGCTCCGGTCGCACACTCGTCGCGATGTCCCGAAACGCCGAAGCGGGAAAGCGTCTCGAGCACGCGATCCTCGAGCCATCGGAGATAGCCGTGGAGCCGGAGATCGAGGCGGTTCAGATCGAGGATCGGATAGGCGACCAGCTGACCGGGGCCGTGGTAGGTGATGTCGCCACCGCGATCGGTCTCCGCCACCACGACGCCGGCGTCGGACAGACGCTGCGCATCGGCACGAAGATGCGATCTGGCTCCCGGACGCCGCGAGACCGTGATCACCGGCGGATCGTGCTCCACGAGCAGCAGATGCCCGATCGGCGAGGACGGGGTTCCACGGTCGGCGATGACCTCGCTCTGCAACCGACGCTGGATCGCCAATGCCTCGTCGTAGCACATGCGACCGAGGTCGGCGACCTTGAGGACGGACGAGGATGCGGGGAGTCGATCTGACATTGAGTGACCTGGATGAGGTGACAGTCGGGGCCGAATATTGGATGATACACCCCACGGTCGATTTGAAGATCAGGGCAGATCCTCCTCCAAACGCGAAGACGAATCAACGATGCCAACAATCCACCCCAGTGCAGTGATCGAGGGCGACGTCCAACTTGCGGACGACGTGGTCGTCGGTCCCCATTCGGTGATCTCGGGAACCGTCAGGATCGGGGCGGGCACCCGCCTGGTCGCCCAGTGCTACGTCACCGGGTACGCGGAACTCGGCGAACGCAACACGATCTGGCCCGGCGCGGTGATCGGAGGCCCTCCCCAGGACCTCAACTTCGATCACGACTGCGAACGCCCCGGCCTGATCGTCGGCAACGACAACATGTTCCGGGAAGGCGTGACCGTGCATCGCGGCAAGACCAGCGAGCCGACCCGCATCGGCAACGACAACTACTTCATGACCAGTACGCACATCGGTCACGATTCCGTGCTCGGCGACAACATCCAGATGGCCACCGGATCCATGCTGGGAGGCCACACCATCATCGATGATCGCGTCATCATCGGAGGCGGCACCGCCATGCATCAGTTCTGCCGGGCCGGCTACGGTGCGTTTCTGAGCGGTGGCGTCGCCACACAACTGGACGTTCCACCCTGGTTCACGCTGACTTCGATCGGCGTCTGCGGATCCATCAACATCATCGGCATGCGTCGAAGCGGCATGACCACCGAAGAGATCACGACCCGCAAGTCGGTCTTCAGGATCCTCTACCGCCAGCGTCGATCCATCAAGAGCTCGCTGGAACTGCTCAAGCAGCGGGGCGACGACCCCGTCGTCGCGGAATACATCGACTTCATCGAATCATCGGATCGCGGCATCTGCTGGGGTACGAATCGAAACCACGTTCGGAAATAAACAGTGCAGCAGCAACACGGACACGGAAGTCCACGGCTTGAACTGGTCAACCTCGGAAGCGGATCCGGGGGCAACTGTTCACTGCTTCTCGCCGAGTTCGGCGGTCAGACCCGGAGGATCCTCGTCGACTGCGGATTCTCGATGCGGCGTACCACGAACGCGTTGTCGGAATTCGACGTCGAACTGCAGGACATCGACGGCATCGTGCTCACGCACCTGGATCGCGACCATTTCAACCCATCGTGGTCGCGACGCATCGGACAACTCGGAATTCCCGTGCATGTCACGACCGCCCACCGATCCGGTGCGATCGGGGCCGGCTGCCCCGAGGACTGCCTGAGGCCCTTCATGGATGAGATCGATCTCGGAATCGGGCTCCTCGCCCGCACCCATCTGGTCGCCCACGACGACTCCGGATGCGTCGCGTACCGGTTCGAACTCGAAGGCCGCAGCCTCGGATTCGCGACCGATCTCGGGCACGTACCCGATACGCTCATCTCGTTTCTCGAGGGGATCGACGTCCTCGCCTTCGAATCCAACTATGACCGGTCGATGCAGATGCAGAGCGAACGGCCGGAGTTCCTCAAGCGACGGATCATGGGGGGCCAGGGGCATCTGTCGAACGAACAGTCGCTGCACGCCGTGCTGCGCATCGACCGGACCTCGAACCTCCAGCACGTGGTGCTGCTGCATCTGTCCCGCCAGTGCAACGAACCTTCACGGATCACCGAACTCTACGCCGCCTGCGCACCGCATCTGCTTGAACGCCTGGTGATCACCGGACAGAACGCCCCCTCCCGCAAGGTTCGGGTCGAAGTCGAAGTGAAGCGGAATCCGGGCGACTCAGTCCTCGACGCTCCAGAGGACCTCGAGCGGACGATCGGGAAGTCGCTCAAGGAGACGGGCTGACCAGTCGTCTGCGTTCATCGGAAACGCCTCCTGGATTTCACCGTCGACGAGCATCGGTATGAGCAGCGGCAGCGCCTGCTCCGGCGACGCATCGAGATCCGTGACCCGATCGATCGTGAACATCCCCTGTTCATCGATCGTGCGCCACACCTGGATCGGCCGTTCCCGCAACCGCAGATCGTGCTCCACCACCGCTTCGACCAGTTCCGGCTCGCGTCGGCACGACCACCACGCCACCGGACCTCCGGGCATCACGATCGTGCCGGGTGGAACCATGGCAAGCGTCCCTCCCTCGAACCGGGCACAGGGCGTATCTCCGAGTTCCGGCATCCGGAAGGGATCGCCACCGGTATGGAGCAGGACCCACACCATGGAGGTTTCAAGCAGGGCGATCGCCTCCTCCGCATCCGTCACGGCTTCGACGAGCGATTCCGGCATCTGGTCCCCCCAGGTGTCGAGCAACTGCTCGCGGGCATCGTCGACCAGCACTTCCGCCCGGTCCAGGGCGACGGGCTTCTCCTCTCCCTCGAGGGCATGGAACTCCTCGAGGGCGAAGACCACTGCCTGCAGGGTGACCAGAGATGAGATCGACCGCCGCCACTGCGGGCCGTCCTGATCCTCGCCGAGTACGGTCGAGGCGGCGGCGAGATCGAGCCAACGTCCGAGAAGAGCGGCCCAGGAGAGGGATTCGGGGTGCAATGGTTCAGTCATACGCGTCTCGGGGGATTGTCGCCTGATTTCGGCCGGCGTGGACCTTCCCCACGAGAATACACAAGTGGATTCCTGTCATGCCTTTCCGGGATCTGCCGATAACGGATATCTATGGCCACGACAGCAATCGGACGAACCAAGAACCGCACCACCAGCCGCCACAAGGAGGTCGAGGCAGAAATGCTGCCTGCTCCGCTTCGCTGGTCGCTCTGGATTCTGGGAGCCGGATTCTGGCTCTTCATGGCGGCCGCCATGGTGAGCTTCAGCGATGCGGATGCTCCGTCAAGAGCGGTCGCCGTGCACAACGCGACGGCACAGAATCTGTGCGGGGCCGTCGGCGCGTTCTTCGCGTACTGGACATACGACTTCCTGGGAATCGGCGCCTGGATCCTGATGATCGGTGCCGCGGTGTGGCTTGTGCTCTCCGCACGAGGTCGAGGGCTCAATCAACCGCTGCTCCGCTCGATCGGGCTGCTGCTCGCGGCCCTCGCGTTCTCCGGATTCCACGCACTGTGGTTTCCCGATTCGGGAGCCACGGCCGGTTCCCCGGCCGGACTGATCGCTCATGCGACGGTTGAAGGACTCACCGATCGAATCGGCGGCCTCGGCACCTTTCTGGTGCTCGCCGCAACGATTCTGATCGGACTGATCATCGCGATGGACGAGCTGATGCTGTCGCTTCCCAGTCGCTGCTGGGCGATGGTCACACGCTTCGAGATGCCGCAGTTCGAACTCCCCCGCCTCGGAGATCTCGCCGCCAGCCCGATGGCGCTGCTTCGCCGCAACGGACACGTCGAGTACGAGGACGAGTACGAGGATGGAGACGATCTCGAGTACGAGGACGGCGAAGAGGACGAATACGAGGAGGAGGAAGAGGAGGACGAGGACGAGTACGAGTACGAGTACGAAGACGAGGAGGAAGAAGAGGTCGTCGCGAAGAAGCCGGCCCGAAAGAAGCCCGCACGCAAGAATGCCGCCGAACCCGAGATCGAGCAGAAGCCCGCGAAGAAGTCCGCCAAGGACAAGTTCGCCAAGTTCAAGCTCAAGGCGCGGACCTCCCAGAAGATCGCCACCGATGCGGATCTCCGCCGTGACGAATCCTACGACGACTACAAGTTCCCTCCGGTCGAACTGCTTTCCGATCCGCAGTCCAACTTCACCGAGAAGGCCGAAGCGAGCGTGCGGAAGCAGGCCGAGATGCTGGAGCAGGCGTTGCAGACCTACAGCATCGAAGGCACCGTCGAGGGAATCGAGGCCGGCCCCACCGTGACCCTCTATTCCGTCCAGCTCGCCCCGGGAACCAAGGTCAGCAAGCTGTCGACGCTCGCCAAGGACATCGCGCGCAGCCTGTCCGCGAAGAACATCCGCATCGTTCCCACCATGGCCGGTCGATCGACCGTCGGCATCGAAGTCCCCAACATCGTTCGGGAAAAGGTCGCGATGAAGGAACTCATCGCCAGCGGTCGCGATCAGGGCATGATCCTTCCCATGTTCATGGGCAAGGACGCCAACGGCGAACCACTGGTCATGGATCTGGCCCGCATGCCGCACATGCTCATCGCCGGCACCACCGGATCGGGCAAGAGCGTCTGCATCAACAGCATCATCATGAGCTGGCTGTACATGAAGCGTCCCGATGAGGTGAAGCTCATCCTCGTCGATCCGAAGATGGTCGAACTCAGTCAGTTCGAGCACATCCCGCATCTGGCGTGCCCGGTCATCACCGACATGGGACGCGCCGCGGCCAGTCTCGAATGGGCCGTCCAGAAGATGGAGGAACGCTACACCCTCTTCCAGGAGGCCGGCGTCAGGAACATCACGTCCTACAACGCGATGAGCTCCGAGGAGAAGAAGGAGATCTTCGACATCCAGAACGAGGTCGAGAAGGCGAAGGTTCCGGACAAGCTCCACTACATCGTCTTCGTGATCGACGAACTGGCCGATCTCATGCTGACCAACAAGGAGGTCGAGCAGTCGATCGTCCGGATCGCACAGAAGGCCCGTGCCGTGGGAATCCATCTCATTCTGGCCACCCAGCGGCCCCAGGCCAACGTGGTCACCGGACTGATCAAGTCGAACATGCCCTGCCGGGTCTCGTGCAAGGTCGCAAGCGGCATGGACAGCCGGATCGTGCTCGACGGCACCGGAGCCGAACTGCTGATGGGCAATGGAGATCTGATGTACGTCACTCCGGCCAATCCCGACATCAGCCGGGGACAGGGAACCTTCGTCAGCGACGGCGAAACCCGCAAGGTCGTCAAGTTCCTCAAGGAAGTCGCCAAGCCCAGTTTCGAACGCAGCCTGATTCAGGTCAGAAACGTCAACGACAAGAATGCCGGCGGAGCACCCGAGGAGTTCGATCCCCTGTTCGATCAGGCCGTTCGAATCATCATTGAAACAGGACGAGGATCGGTCTCGCTTCTGCAGCGAAGGCTGGCCATCGGGTACTCGCGTTCATCCCGACTGGTGGACCAGATGGGCATGGTCGGCGTACTCGGCGAGCACGTCGGCTCCAAGGCCCGAGAGGTCCTGATGACGATGGAGGACTGGGAACAGTTCCAGGCTCAGGAGGACGAGGATACGGGCGATCCGGTCTACGTCGACGACGATCCCGACTGCCTGGACGATCCGGTCCCCGCCGAGTACGGCGACGAATACCAGTCCTGAATCAACTCTTCATCTCCGAAAGTGTGGACTTTCAGGAGACCTGAGCGATAGTATTGAAAGCAGCGTGGCAAAGGTCGAATGACCCCGCAGGCAAACCCCTGATCGGGACCCCGACCGGTGCCACGACGAGCGCAGCACGAATCCGATTCCTGCTGCGGGCGGTGTGCCTCCCGGGACGCTGGGAGGGGAATGAACCTGGCGGCCGACTTTCACGGTCGGTGACGGCTGGGATTGACTGCTTATATAAGGAGGTGATCCAGTGATTGATTTATGTGACTGTATAAAGGGGTTGCGCGAATAGCGTGTGCCCGACGGGACGCACCGTGCGACCCTTTGACAGAAGATATAGATAGACCGGGCCGCTCATCAGGAGCGGCCCGGTCGCCTTTTGGGCCTCGAGCCGCAGTGGTGCCGCTTGAGAGCACCTCCGCCAGCCAAGCCACCCAAACCCGGCTATCCTGCCTCCTCAATGACAGATTCCAACGAAACACCACCGACCGAAAACGGCCTGCGATCCCTGACGGAAGCCTTCATGCAGGAGGCCGACCTCCTTCGCGAGGGAGGAGGCACCCGCGGAGTCGATCGACAGCACCGCCTGGGTCGCCTCACCGCACGGGAACGGATCGATCTCCTGGTCGACCGGGGATCACCGATCTTCGAATGCGGGCTGTACTCGGCCTGGCAGATGTACACCGATTACGGTGGAGCTCCCGCCGCCGGAGTCGTCACCGCGATCGCCAACGTCGGAGGCAAGCGATGCATGATCATCGCGAACGACGCCACCGTGAAGGCCGGTGCGTTCTTCCCGATGACGTGCAAGAAGATCATCCGGGCCCAGTCGATCGCGCAGAGGGCCCGACTCCCACTGCTGTATCTGGTCGATTCGGCCGGCGTCTTCCTGCCTCTGCAGGAGGACGTCTTCCCCGACACGGACGACTTCGGACGCATCTTCCGGAACAACGCCGTCATCTCGGCCGATGGCATCCCGCAGATCGCGGCGATCATGGGCAACTGCGTCGCCGGTGGAGGCTACCTCCCGGTCCTGTGCGACACGCTGCTGATGACCGAAGGAAGCGGACTCTATCTCGCCGGGCCGGCTCTCGTGAAGGCGGCGATCGGACAGGAGGTCGAGAACGAGGACCTGGGCGGCGCAACGATGCATGCCGAGGTTTCGGGAACGATCGACTTCCATGAACCCGACGACGAACAGTGCATCAAACGTGTCCGGGCCGTGCTGCACGCCGATCAGTCGGCCGCCCCGATCCACGGCCCCTCCTATGAATCGGTGGCGCCGGCCCGCGAACCGGAGGATGTCTACGACGTCTTCAAGAGCGAGGCCCACCTCCAGTACGACGCCAAGGAACTGCTGTCCTGCGTCGTGGACGGGGACAGTTTCAACGAATACAAGGCGGACTACGGCGCTTCGATGGTCTGTGCCTACGCCAGGATCGGAGGCTGGCCGTGCGGCATCGTGGCGAACCAGCGGATGGCTACGCGAAAGAAGATGCCCGGAGGCAAGGCCGGTCCGTCGACGGCCGTCAACATGCCCGCGGTCATCTACACCGAGTCCGCTGACAAGGCCGCCCGCTTCATCATGGACTGCAACCAGAAGAAGCTTCCGATCATCTTCGTGCACGACACCAGTGGATTCATGGTCGGCCGCGACAGCGAACAGGCCGGAATCATACGCAGCGGTGCGAAGATGGTGAACGCCATGAGCAACTGCATCGTCCCCAAGATCTCGCTCATGGTCGGCGGCAGCTACGGCGCCGGCAACTACGCCATGTGCGGGCGAGCCTTCGATCCGCTGCTGACGCTGGCCTGGCCGAGTTCCGCCTGCGCCGTCATGGGCGCGTCGCAAGCGGCGAACACGCTGCTGCAGATCGACCTGGCCTCGCGGAAACGCAAGGGCGTGGAGATCGACGAGAACGAACGGACACAGCTTCTGGAGGCGATCACCGCCTCGTACCGCGAACAGCAGGACATCCGGTACGGAGCCGCCCGTGGATGGCTCGATCGGCTGATCGAACCCCATCGAACCCGTGACGAACTGATCGAAGCACTCCAGATCGCCGACGGCGTTCCGATCGACGGCCCGTTTCGGACCGGCGTGCTGCAGACCTGAACCGAGGACTCCGTCCCTACTCGCCCTCGATCCGGAGCCGGATCGCTTCGAGTCGACGTCGGTGCCGCGGTTGGTCGGGCTCCAGCAGCATCAGTGATTCGATCATCTCCTTCGCGACCGTGAATCGACCCGCTTCGATCGCCAGTGCCGCCGTCGACTCACGGAGGGACGGATCGTAGGGGTCGATCGCCACGCAACGACGCATCGTCGCGAGCGCCTCGTCGGCCCGACCGGCCTGCCGGAACGCCAGAGCCAGTTCGAGAACCGGAGCCGGATCGTCGGATTCCACCGAAGCCAGAACCTCCAGATGCGGGATTGCAAGATCATCCTGCGCACTTCGCTTGAACCAGTCCGCGAGCAGCCGATGGCCGAGGGGGTCGCTCGGACGGATCCCGACGTAGGTCTTCAGGTCATCGATCGCCGCCTCGTCCATCACGTCACCACTCCGGATCCGATCGATGATGATCCATTCGAGCAGATCGGGATGGGACGGATACCGTTCGAGGAGGGCCTCGACCTGCTCCCGATCCAGCGTATGCAGATCCTCGACTCGCGGCATGTTCCATTCGGCGGGCTGCAGCACGTCGGATTTCGAGCCGGTGTTGCGCGGAGCCGCGACATCCTCGAGCATCCTTCGCATCGCTTCGCGCACGGCGCTGGACTGTCGAAGGCTGAACAGGTTCCTCGACACCTCGCCCTGTTCCATCGCCTGAATCGCAATGTCCTCCATCGAGGGTTCGGGATCCAGCCCCCATTCACCGATGCGCACCCCGGCCCAATCGATGAAGTCCTCGTGAAAGCGTTCCCGGCTGATCCCGATGGCCGCGGGGAACGCCGCCGATTCCGGAACCCCGTCGCGATACTGGTCGAGCAGACGCTGCAGTCCCTGTTCTCCGAATCGTTCCAGCAGGTTCTCGATCATCAGCCAGCTCTGCGCGTAGGCAAGACCCCGATCCTGCGGACGCACGGGGCGGACGAACGCCCAGTTCAACTCATCGGGGGCAAGCAGCGTCCCGTTCCGCCATTCGTCGGCGAGCATGCGTCTGGTCGTCCAGTCGCGGGGAGCGGGTTCCATGAAGACCGCCAGTCCCTCGGTGCACCAGAGCGGTATGCGGTTGCGGGTCCGCTCGAGCGTCACGGTGTGCGTGTATTCGTGCTGCAGCACGTGCTCCCAGTCCCAGCGCCCCATGTGTCGCCCGGGCATGGTCCGCCGGGGCACCTCCATCGCGATGACCGGTCCCGTGCATGCCGCCATCGTGTGCACGTCGGGCATGCCCACCACTCGCACGGCGAACCGTTCATGGTCGGGCAGCACTTCGACGACGGTCCGCTCGCGGGGTTCCCAGCCGAATCGTTCGGCGACCTGCTCGTGGATCGACTCGAGCCCCCTGGGCATGTCGCGCACGAGCGCCTCGTCCGTCCCCGGACTGAAGCGGATCTCGAAGTGCTCCGTTTCGACGACTTCGTATTCCTGGATCTCCCGCAGCAGATCGAGACTGTTCGCCGCCCGCTGATGGAACGGATCGAGTTCCACCGCCTCCTCCAGGGCGACCAGGGCCGCAGAATCGTTTCCCGCCTGCCACTGCATCAGCCCGAGTTCGACGTGGGGCAGCGGGGCATTCGGCTGGATGCCGATCGCACGGTCCAGCCATCGTGCGGAGTCCTCGTACTGGCGATGAAGGGACAGCAGCCGTCCCGTCCAGGTCGCGGCCATCGGACTGCCGGGAGCCTGTCGCATCCATCGTGCCCACGCGCGATCGGCCCCGGAGACGTCGTCGAGCAGCACCAGACACGCCAACTCGAGCGATCTCGCCTGAGGAAGGTTCGGATACCGTTCGAACACGGGCTTCAGGACCTCGAGCGATGCGACCGGCTCGCGACGGGTCAGAAGCGCCTCGGCTTCGAGCAGCGATGCCAGAGGATGTTGCGGATGCAGATTGCGCAACGCGGTGATCGCCTGATCCGCGAAATCGAAATTGAACGTCAGGACGGAGATCCTGCCCAGGAGGTACCAGGCCTCGCTGCATCGCGGATTCAGCTCGAGCACCTCCCAGAGCGCAGCGGTCGAATCGTTGAAGCGATTTTTCTCGAACAGCAGTTCGGCTTCGAGGAGGATGGCCGGCCAATGGAGCGGGGCGACTTCGCCGCGAACCCTGGCGAGCGAATCCATCAACCGCTGGTACTCGTCGCCGGTGTTCCCCCGCAGCAGGGCCAGTCGACGTCCTGCATCGATGCGGGCGACCTCGTCCTCGATCGAGGCGGGAACCTGTTCGATGGACTCGAGCCACGACGCCTCGGCGGCTTCGGAATCACCGATTTCGAGTTCAAGTCGACCTCGCAGCACACGGGCGGGAACGCCCGCTTCCTCCTCGAGCAGGCGAATCGCCTCGATGCGATCACCACGCAAGGCGGCGGCTCGGGCCTTGAGAAGGTTCGCCACATCGTCATCCTGCAGAACGGGATCGTCCAGCATCCAGAACTGCAATGCCGCGTTCGCCCGATGCGCAGGAGTCCGGAGATCACCGTCGTCCCAGGTCCCGTGGAAGCGATGCAGCGCCATGCGCTCCTGATCGGTGAGAAAGTCGTCCTTGACGAGATCGCGGACGACGGTCGATGGCGGACGCGGGGGCGGAACGATCGACTGAGCCGTCACCGGGCTCGCAGCAAGCAGCAGTGCGATGACGGAGCATCGATTCGCCATCAACCCCCTCCATCCGGAGCAACCGGCTCGACGCAGTGGCGTTCGTCGACGAGCCACTCTCCGGTGGTCGGCACGACGCCTTCCAGCCGTTCACGCTCCTCGGCATCGAGCACCGGATTCACCCGGGCCCCGTCGAGACGCAGGCGTCGCGTGTTGCCCTGTTCATCGACGAGGGACACGGCGACGGGAAGCCACGAGTCGGTGTCGTACCAGAGGTC
The DNA here is from genome assembly GCA_002364485.1 of Phycisphaerales bacterium UBA3160. Lineage (GTDB taxonomy): Bacteria > Planctomycetota > Phycisphaerae > Phycisphaerales > SM1A02 > UBA854. Next base: position 4,261 of record DEYK01000033.1, on the reverse strand, counting down.
GACGTGCTTGAAGTCGTCCGCGGTCGGAACGCCCGGCCGAGGCGTGATGCGAAGCCCGAGCAGTTCGCGGTCGGTCGCGACCCCGACGAGAAACTCGTCGGTCGGACCGCCCTCGAGCAGGACGACTTCGTAGCGGGAGAGGACCTCCTCGGCCGGCTGACCGACGGGGAGCGGAAACCGCCCTCCGAGTCGGGTGGGGTCGACCTCGTCGCCGCAGAGTTCCCAGCGGATGACCTGCTTCTTCGTTTCATCGATCTCGGTCAGCCAGCGGCCGTTGAACAGGATTCGCTTCGGTCTGTTCTCAAGTCGACGACCGATCTGTCGCTGTTCAAGATGCACCGCGAATCGTGGCGGCGACTGAAGCGACGTCCGCTCGTAGAGCACGTCCCCGAGCCTGACGTCGCGTTTGTCGAAGAGTGGTTCGGTGCGTTCCATCGCGACCTTCGCCGTGAAGACCTTCACCACGCGGCCGCCGTCCTCGATGCGCTCCAATGCCGTGACCACCGGGTCCGGCGCCTTCGCGGCGGGTGCCTTCGCAGCCGGAGCCTCCACCACGGGTGCGGCCGGCTCGGACGCGGATCTGCAGGCGGCGAAGGTCAACAGCAGTGGAATACAGAGGAGTTGGAGCACAGCACGCATCCGGAGTGGGAAGGAGTCAGGAATCACCTGCATGAATGGTATGCAGGAAGTCCGCCACACAGCCTGCCGCATGCTTCAATTCAGGCACATCGATCGCAAGATCGACGGCCCGCGCGGCTTTTTCCGCCGCCTTCTTCCGGTGATGCGGCTCGCGGCAGTCGGCGAGGTTGTCGTAGACGTCGGCGAGCTTGATCAATCTCGCCGGCCAGGGAGCCGATGCGAGGGCACGGTCGTACTCCTCCTCGCGGCGTGCTTCCGGCAGACGCATGTCCTTGCTCATCGCAGCGACCCACCCGGCGATCTCATGACCGAAGTGTTCGGCGATCTCGTCGTAGTCGACGGGCGTATCCTCGATCAGGTCGTGCATGGCCGCAGCGGCGAGAATCCGCTCATCCCGGATTCCGAATACGGCCGAGATCACCATCGCGACCCGCAACGGATGCGACGCATAGGGCGTGACTCCGTTTCGGCGGTACTGCCCCTCATGACGACGGGCCGCGTAGTCCATCGCACGCTGCCAGAGATGGAGTCCTTCCAGTGGAATCGGATCGCTCATGAACCGGATCCAACCAGCAGCACCACCACGTGGGTCTCGATCGCACGGCCTTCACCGACCGCATCCACCTCTTCGTGCGTCTTGCCCTTGATGTTGACCCGGGCGGAGTCGCATCCGACCGCCTCCGCGATCCTCGTCTCCATCGCCAGCTTGACGGGACTGATCTTCGGACGCTGACAGATGATGGTGATGTCGAGATTCGTCGGAGCCAGACCGCGATCGTTCATTCGCCGGACCGCTTCCTGAAGGAAATCCATCGAATCGCGCCCGTCGTTGGCCGGATCGTCGTCGGGAAACAACTGGCCGATGTCGGGTTCGCCCATCGCTCCAAGCAGCGCATCCGTGACCGCATGCAGCACCACGTCTCCGTCGCTGTGCCCGACCGGACCCGCGTCATGATCGATCGCAACACCTCCGAGCACCAGCGGACGCCCCTGCCCCCGGGGAGGCGGTGCCTCCAGACGATGCAGGTCGTAGCCGTGGCCGATGAGCAGGGTTGAGGATGCGGGTTTCTTCATGAAGCGGCATTGTACCCCAGTGGCAGCCGAAACCCGCAGGAGGCTTCCAGGCCCCTTTCCACCGGTCGGACGTATGATGAGTTGAGGCATTCTCTGGGTTCAGGCCCGAAGAGTGGCCGATAGTAGGGATTCGCACGCGGAAGCACGCCCGGTCGGGGCCTGCCTCAGGCATGAAACTCACCGACCACACAGCGACGGATGCCCATGACACGCCTGCCCCTCATCGCACTTCTTCTGACCACGCTCCTGATCGCCGGCTGCTACACCCCGCAGGGCGGGCTGATGTCCTCGAGCACCGGTGCGTTGACGTACTACTCCACCGCGGAGGAGCCGAAGACGATCATGATCCTCGACATGCGCAACGGCGAGAACATCTTCGAAATGAAGATCCCGGTCGGCAAGCAGCTGGTGATGCAGTTCCACGACGAGTCCGGCGACGACGCCGTCTACACCCCGGATCTGATGAAGTACGAAGTGATGGAGATCGGAACCTCGTTCGGATCCCTGAACAACTCCATCACGGTTCCGAACGCATACAGCCGTCGCATCGACGTCTTCATCCGCCAGGGCGAGAAGTACGAAGCTCCCGAGCCGAACCGACCATTGCGCACCGACGAAATGGGCGATCGGCCCGCCGGATGGACACCAGCCGGCGGCAAGGATGACTACCGCGACGATCCGATGACGACCTACGACGACTGAAACCCCGCCAGACGGTCCTGAGCGGCTCCCGACGGCTCGAAGCCCCGATCCTGCTGGTGAAATCCGACTTCGATCTGCTAGAATCGGTTGTTGGAAAACAACCATGAGCACCATCAACAGAACATCCGATTCATCCTCCGATCAGGGCTCCAAGACCGATCCGGCCACTGTTTCACTCTCGGGCTACGAGATCGACCAGTTGTACGGGCCGAACCGCGTGCCCACGACCACCGGCGAGGACTCGTCCAAGCCGCATGAACGCATCGGCCTTCCCGGCATCTTCCCGTTCACCCGGGGCGTGCACGAGACGATGTACCGCTCCAGGCTCTGGACGATGCGGCAGTTCGCCGGCTTCGGCTCGGCCGACGACACCAACAAGCGGTTCAAGTACCTCCTGGAGAACGCCAAGGGCGTCAACACCGGCCTCTCGACCGCGTTCGATCTGCCCACGCTCATGGGCCGCGACAGCGACGATGCACTGAGCCTCGGCGAAGTCGGCCGCTGCGGCGTGGCCATCGACACGATCGAGGACATGCATCGGCTCTACGCCGACATTCCCGTCGACGAAGTGACCGTCAGCCAGACCATCAACGGCCCCGCCGCCGTGATCTGGGCGATGTACATCGCGATGGCCAGGCAGCGAGACATCGACGTCGCCAAGCTCGGCGGCACGCTGCAGAACGACATCCTCAAGGAGTTCCACTCCCAGAACGAGTTCATCTACCCCCCCGAGGCGTCGGTGAAGCTGGTCGTGGACACCATCGAATACGCCACGAAGCATCTGCCGAAGTGGAACAGCGTCTCCATCAGCGGCTACCACATCCGCGAGGCCGGCTCGTCGGCCACGCAGGAGCTGGCCTTCACCCTGCGTGACGGCATGGAGTACGTGGAGGCCTGCATGAAGCGGGGCCTCGACGTCGACTCGTTCGCTCCGCGGCTGTCGTTCTTCTTCAACTCGCACAACGAGTTCTTCGAGGAGATCTGCAAGCTCCGCGCCGCACGCCGCATCTGGGCGACCGCGATGCGCGAACGCTACGGCGCGAAGAACGACCGCTCCCTGCTCATGCGGACCCACGTGCAGACGGCCGGCTGCTCTCTGACCGAGCAGCAGCCTCTGAACAACATCGTCCGCGTCGCCTACCAGGCGATGGCCGGCGTACTCGGCGGGTGCCAGAGCCTGCACACCGACTCGATGGACGAGACGCTCGGCCTTCCCACCGAGACCTCCGTCCGCGTCGCGCTGCGGACCCAGCAGATCCTCGCCCACGAGACGGGCGTGCACCGCACCGTCGATCCGTTGGGCGGTTCCTGGTACGTCGAGGCGCTCACCGATCAGATGCAGGCCGACGCCGATGAGATCATCGGACAGATCGACGACATGGGCGGCGTGGTCGAGGGCATCCACAAGGGCTACTTCCGCCGCTCGATCGCCGAGGCCAGCTACCGCTTCGGTCAGGAGATGGAGGCCGGCGACCGCTACATCGTGGGCGTCAACGCGTTCACCGAGGGCAACGAGGACCAGCAGGTCGAGATCCTGCAGATTCCCCACGAGGTCGAGACGAACCAGTGCGAGCGACTCGATGCGTTCAAGAAGCAGCGTGACGACGACGCGGTCAAGACCTCGCTCGATGCGATCCGCGATGCGGCCCGCGCCGACGAGAACGTCATGGACAGTCTGGTCGAGGCCGCCCTGGCCAACTGCACGCTGGGCGAGATGGTGCAGGCGATGGCGGACGTCTACGGCCGCTACACCGGCGGACCGGAGTGGTAAGCCCCCTCCCGGCCGCCTGAGTGCCAATCACCGCGGAAATTGATTGATCTCACCCCACTCCTTTCTAGAGTGGGG
>DEYK01000012.1 GCA_002364485.1 Phycisphaerales bacterium UBA3160 | reverse complement strand
CCGCTCGTGGTGTTTCTCCACGGCATGGGGGAGCGTGGCGACGACAACCTCGCGCAGCTCGGCCACTTCCCGCATCGGGTGATCCGTGAAGACCACTTCAAGGACAAACGATGCTTCGTCCTCGCGCCGCAGTGTCCCGGTGACGATACGTGGGCGCGGTGGAACGATCCGGACAATCCGGATCCGACGCACGCCATGAAGGCCGCGATCGCGGCCATCGACAAGGTGATGGCCGAGGACCGTGTGGATCCGGACCGTGTCTACCTGGTCGGGCTCTCGATGGGCGGGTACGGAACATGGGATCTCGCGGCGAGGCAACCGGAGCGGTTCGCCGGCATCGTTCCGGTGTGCGGTGGTGGCGATCCGGCGAAGATGGACCGGCTGGTCGACGTGCCGATCTGGGCCTTCCACGGCACGGCGGACCGCGTCGTTCCGGAAGACCGCACCGTCCGATTGATCGAGGCGTTGCGTGAAGCAGGCGGAGAACCACGGTATTCGGCGCTGCCGGGGATCGGTCACAACTCGTGGGACACCGCATTCGGTCCTGCGCACGAGGGCGGTGCCATGGACTGGCTCTTCCAGCAGAGGAGAACACCATGAACGATTCGGATCCGATGAATCTCCGGGACTTCGAGGCCGTGGCCATGACGTCGATCGGCCGCATGGCCTTCGACTACTACGCCGGCGGAGCCGACGACGAGATCACGCTGTTCGAGAACACGGCGGCCTGGGGACGGGCCAGGCTGTTGTACCGCGTCCTTGCCGACGTCGCCGACCGCACCGTGGGCTGCACCGTTCTGGGGCACGAACTTTCGATGCCCGTGATGGCGGCGCCCACGGCGTTCCACCGCATGGCGCACGACGAAGGGGAACTGGCCACCGTGCGCGCCACCACCGGTGCGGGGACGGCGATGATCCTGAGCAGTCTTTCGACCGTCGATGTCGAGGATGTCCTTGCCGCCGCGAGCGGCCCCGTCTTCTTCCAACTCTATCTGTACAAGGATCGGGAGATCAGCCGGGAGTTGATCGAACGCGTGACCGCTGCCGGCTGTGCGGCGATCATCCTCACCGTCGACGCGCCGCTTCTTGGGAATCGGGAGCGTGACGAACAAAACGGCTTTGCGCTGCCCGATGGGATATCGATACGGAATCTCACGGCCCGAGGACCGCTGGCATGCGATTCGGACGGAGGGTCGGGGCTTGCGAAGTTCGTGCGTGATCATCAGGATCCCGGTCTGCGATGGGAGCATCTGGAGTGGCTGCGGTCCATCACCAATCTTCCGATCGTCCTGAAGGGAATCTGTCGTCGCGACGATGCCGTCCGCGCCTTCGATGCGGGCGCCTCGGGAATCGTGGTCTCGAATCACGGCGGGCGCCAGCTCGACACCTCGCCCCCCACCTTCGAGGTGCTTCCGGGAATCTGCGAGGCCGTCGCCGGGCGGGGCGAAGTCTGGGTCGATGGCGGCATCCGCCGCGGAACGGACGTGATCAAGGCATTGGCGTGCGGTGCGACCGCCACGCTGATCGGGCGACCGATCCTGTGGGGACTGGCCGCCGACGGGCAGGCGGGGGTGGAGCGGGTCTGGCGGATCATGGCCGAGGAGCTGGATCTCGCCATGGCGCTTGCCGGCTGCCGCAACGTGGGGGAGATCACCCGCGATCTGGTGCAGCTGCCGGGCGAGGATCCTCGGGCCTGAACGTCTACTGACGGAGTGTCGGTGGTGCCTTGGGCAGCATGTAGAAGCCGCGGCCGCCGTATTCCAGTTCTCCGCGGGCGACGAGCACCTTCCACGTCTCCGGAGAGAACTCCATCGGAGGAATGATCGAGTCGAAGTCGGCATCCTTGCCGGTCGAGAGCGGACTGCGTCCGAGTTTCGATTCGTGATCGAGCTTGGTCAGTTTCAACCGCTTGCGGAAGGCCTTCATCGCCTTGCGCAGTTCCTCTTCCGGAATGTCCGGCAGCGGGCCTTCGTCCTCGACCGGAGCCGCTTCGACCTCCTGGCCCTGCAGCATCGCAAGCAACCGGTCGAATGTCGGGAGGTCGCGGCCCATGACGGCCTTGGCCACTTCCGACGAATCCGCCTTCACCGACAGCAGCAGCTTCTGGACATTTCCCCAGACCGCTCCTTCGGCACCGGCTTCAAGTTGCGGTCGCAGTTCGAGAAGCTCCCGCACCACCGAATCGGTGTCGATCGTCACCGGTGGGGCGACGTATCCGGGCTTCTTCTTCCGTTTCTTGGGCTTGGCCATGGATGCATTGTAGCCATGGGTCGGATCACGAGCCGATCGATGTTCCGTCGGCGTCGAAGAGATGCATGGTGTCCGGTTCGATGCCCAATCGGAGTCGATCTCCGGGGCGGGGCGGTTCGATTCGACGAAGTCTGGCCACGAGGCGGGAGGCTCCGCAGGTCCCGATCACGTCGACCGCGTCTCCGAGGGGTTCGCTGACATCCACCATGAGTTCGAGCGGTCCGTCCGGGTCGAGGATCAGATGCTCGGGACGGATGCCGATCGTCGCGGATCCCTCCGGCCCCTCCGCATCGATCTCCAGGGCGTCCGAGACGAAGCGGCTGCGTCCATCGCCGAATTCGATCCGGCCGTCGATGAAGTTCATGGTGGGGGCGCCGATGAAGCCGGCGACGAACCGGTTGGCCGGCCGTCCGTAGACGTCCATCGGTGCGCCGCACTGCTGGATGCGTCCGTCGCGCATGACGACGACCCTGTCCCCGAGCGTCATCGCCTCCTCCTGGTCGTGGGTGACGTACACGGACGTGGTGCCGACCCGTCGATGCAGCGTCTTCAGCTCGGCCCGCATCTGCGTCCGGAGCTTCGCGTCGAGATTCGAAAGCGGTTCGTCGAAGAGGAAGACCTTGGGTTCGCGGACGATGGCGCGTCCAAGAGCGACCCGCTGCTGCTGACCACCGCTCATCGCTCCCGGCCTGCGGTCGAGCAGTTCGGCGATGCCGAGCTGTTCCGCGACCCGTTCGATCCGCGATCGCCGTTCCGCCCGGGGCACCTTGCGCAGCTTGAGTCCGAACTCCATGTTCCTGCGTGCAGTCATGTGCGGATAGAGCGCGTAGTTCTGGAAGACCATCGCGATGTCGCGATGCTTCGGCGGGACGCGGTTGACCCGGGTCCCGTCGATGTCGATCGTTCCGTCGGTCACCTCCTCGAGTCCCGCGATCATGCGCAGCAGGCTCGACTTGCCGCACCCCGATGGTCCGACCAGCACGACGAACTCGCCATCCTCGATCGAGAGGGTGCACGAGTCCACGGCCCGGGTTCCTCCGGGATAGGTCTTGCCGAGGTTGTGGAGTTCGACGGAAGCCATGCCCGGCATGGTACCGTGCACGCCATGCGGGAATCATCCGGCAGATCGATCGGCTTCGTGCTCCTCTGCGGCATCGCGGTGCTGGCGGTGGGATACGTCCTGTTCGGCCCCCGGCCGACCTCGGACATTCCGGGGGATCGGATCGTCCTCAACTACTGGGAGAAATGGACCGGAACCGAGGCGGCCGCCATGCAGCAGGTGGTGGACGCGTTCAACGCCTCCCAGGATCGCATCCACGTCAACTACCTCACCATGTCCAGCATCGACGAGAAGGCGATGTTGTCGATCGCGGGCGGAGCGCCGCCCGACGTGCTGGGTCTGTGGAGCTTCAATCTTCCGTTCTACGCCCAGTCGGATGCGATTCTTCCCCTGGAACTGCCCGGAATCGATGCCGCGTCCTACGCGCCGGCGGTTCGTCCGCTCGTGTTCGACGGTGATCGTCAACTGGCCGGAGTCAACACCTGTTCATCCGTCGCGGTCTACGTCAACCTGTCGCATCTCGACCGGGCCGGTCTCGACTACAGGAACGGGGGCCCCCCCAGAACGCTCGAACAGTTCGACGCGATGATTCCCCACCTGAGCGTGGTCGGCTCCGACGGCGTCGAGCAGGCCGGATTCCTGCACATGGATCCGGGCTGGTGGCACTGGTGCTGGCCCGGGTACTTCGGGGGACGACTGTACGACCTCGAGACCGACACCGCGACCATCGATTCTCCCGAGAACATCGCGGCGTTCACCTGGTTCCAGAACGGTCAGCGTCGATACGGGCGAGACGCGTTGCGGCGGTTCCAGTCCGCTCCCACCGACAATCCGAGTCCGTACCGGAACTTCCTGACCGGTCGGCTGTCCATGACCATCCAGGGCCCGTGGCTGGCGCGCGTGATCGCCGAGTCCGCTCCCGAACTGCAGTGGGAGGCCTGGCCGCTGCCCGGGCCGGCGGGGTCGCCCGACGAACCGACCGGTCCGATCGAATGCGACGTGCTCGTGGTTCCTCGCGGGGCTCCGCATCCCGCGGAGGCCATGGAGTTCATCGCCTTCACCCAGCGGCAGGACATGGTCGAGCTCGTCAGTTCGCTGCACGCCAAGCCGTCGCCGCTCATGCAGGTCTCGCCCGACTTCTACTTCAATCATCCCAACTCGTCCATCGCGGCCCACGAGGCGATCCTGCACAGCCCCAACGGATTCGGCACGCCTCCGGTCGCGACATGGCCCGAACTCAATGCATCGTTGACCGCCGGAGTCGATCGGATCTGGAACGGGGACGAGGATGTCGCGACGGTGCTCGGCGAAGTCCAGGCCGAAGTCGAATCGCAACTCGAACGGGCGAGAATCCGACGTGAGCGCCGCGGACAGCGACGATTCGGAGTCCGCCCATGAAGATCGGCAGGACAGCGACCGGACTGCTCTGGGTCTCGCCGTGGATCCTCGGATTCGCGTGCTTCACGCTGCTTCCGCTGGTGCTCGGGGTCTGGTATTCGATGACCGACTGGACGCTTCTGGAGTCTCCCGTTCCAGTCGGCGCCGAGAACTACCACCGACTGCTCGGCGACGATGTCGTCGGCATCGCCCTGCGGAACACGCTGCTCTACATCGTGATCACGATACCGCTGTTGACGATCGCATCGATCGCGTTGGCGATCCTCCTGTCGCGTCCGGCCCGCTTCCAGTCCTTGTGGAGGGTCGCGGTGTTCGCACCGTCGGTGCTTCCTCTGGTGGCCATGGCCACGATCTTCAAGCTCATGTACGACGGTGAACTCGGAGTCGTCAACCGTGGACTGGGGGCCGTCGGTGCGCCGACGCCGGAATGGTTCACCAGCGAGACCTGGGCGATGGTCGCGATCATCCTGATGAATCTCTGGGTGGTCGGTCCCGCGGTGGTGATCTATCTGGCATCGCTCCGGGACGTTCCCCGTGATCTGAACGAGGCCGCCTCGATCGATGGCGTCGACTGGTGGGGGCGTCTGGTGCATGTGACGCTTCCGATGATCTCGCCCGTGATCCTCTTCAACGTGATCATCGGGTTGATCAATGCCGCGCAGGTGTTCGTCGTTCCCTACATCATGACGGGCGGCGGCCCGAATCGAGGCACCTACTTCTGGTCGATGTACGTCTACGACGCGGCATTCCGCTACGGCGACATGGGCTACGCAAGCACGCTCGGCATCGTGCAGTTCGCCGCCATCCTGCTTCTGACGGCCGGACTGCTTCTGGTCGGCCGACGATTCGTCTTCTACCGGGGAGCCGCATCGTGAGCCGCAACCCGATCTCCGGACGCGCCGGGCGCGGGGTGCTTCATCTCGCACTGCTGCTGTGCGCGATGATCGCGTTGTTTCCCGTCGTCTACATGGTGGCCATCTCGCTGCAGCCGGCGGAGCAGGCGATGAGCGACGCCGGCATGCTGCTTCCCGCGTCGCCCGCCTCCGCGGCGACCGACGGCATGTCCAACTACGGAGCGGTGTTGACCGACGGCACCGTGGACTTTCCGCTGTACCTGCGAAACACTCTGCTGATCGCCCTGCTGTCGGTCGGTGGAGTCGTCGTCTCGAGCGTGATCGTGGCCTATGGATTCGCCCGCATCCGATGGCGGGGGCGGGGGGTCTGCTTCGTCGTGATGCTGGCGACGATGATGATCCCGTTTCCCGTGGTGATGGTCCCGCTGTTCGTGATCTTCCGCAGTCTGGGTTGGATCGGCACCTTCATGCCGCTCTGGGTACCGGCCTGGTTCGGCAGTGCATTCAGCATCTTCCTGCTCAGGCAGTTCTACATGACGATCCCCCGCGAACTGGACGAGGCCGCCCGGATCGACGGGTGCGGCCACGCGGGAATCCTGCTTCGCATCCTCGTGCCGTTGTCGCTGCCGGCGATTCTCGTCGTCGGACTGCTGCACTTCATGTTCGTGTGGAACGATTTCCTCGGGCCGCTGGTGTTCCTGACCCATCGAGATCAGTACACGCTGGCGCTGGGGCTGGAACTCTACATGTCCAGACTCGGCACCACGCCCTGGAATCTCCTGATGGCCGCGAGCACCATCATGGTCGTACCGGTGCTGCTGCTGTTCCTGTTCGCCCAGCGATCCTTCATCGAGGGCATCTCGACGTCGGGCGTCAAGGGCTGATCGCCGCGGGGATCGCGATCGTCTCGGTGTGCAGCGTCTCGCCGGAGGCGTTCCGGAACGACGCCTGCAGGGTGCCGGAGCCGTCGTCGTCCGTCGAGACGTCCACGAGCAGGAACGAGTTGATCTCGCCCCGGCTCCATCGAAGTCCCGGGTGGGGCGCGTCGGCGGCCTTGATCAGATGCTCGTGGATCGGGCTCGTGACGCACTCGATCAGATCGTAGCCGAGTCGTTCGCTCGCCTCGTGTCGGATGCATCGGGACCAGTGGACGTCGCCGGACACCAGCAGCACGTTCCGCGTTCCGGTTCGTTCCAGCAGATCGATCAGGCGGTCGTATTCCTTCGGGTAGCGGCCCCAGCAGTCGGTCTTGCCCGGGCGGACCGCGTCGTTGAAGACCATCCCGTTGCACAGGATCGTGAACGGGGCGTCGGAGGCCTGCAGCCCCCGCTCCAGCCACGCCCATTGGGCGGCGCCCAGCAGCGTCGGATCGTCCTCTCCGCCCTCGGTCGCGGCGAACCATCTGGTGTCGAGGATGAAGACCTCGGCCGGTCCCTGGCGAAAGCTCGTGTAGATCCCCGCTCCGTTCTCGCCGGAAGGCGGATTGGGATGGTGTTCGAGGAAGGCCCGTCGACTGTTCGCCTTGCCATCGAGATTGCCGTCGGTGTCGTTGCGTCCGATGTCGTGATCGTCCCAGGTCGAGTAGACGGGGACCTTCGTGACGAGTTGCCGGTACCCGTCGGCGGCGGCGAACTCACGATAGCGGCGACGCTGCACCGTCAGATCGGTGGTGTCGATGTAGGGCGTATCGCCCAGCAGGACGAGTGCCGTGGCACCGTCCGCCTCCATGCGTCTCCACACCGACGCGGAACCGGGCTGTTCCTTGGCGCAGGAGCCGAACGCGATGCGGGCACTCGTGCCGCCACCGGCGGGGAGAGTGGTGAACTCGAAGTCGGTTCCTGCCGAGTCGCGGAAACGAAGCCGGTAGCGGGTGGCCGGCTTCAGATCGCCGAGTGTGATCTTCGCACTTCCATCGTGCACGGCTTCGGTCGGGATCTCCAGATCCCAATCGGTTCCGTTGTCGATATCGGAGATCTCGCAGGACACGGGGCCGGGTTCGTTGAACCGGAGCCACACGGTTGCCCCGTCCTCGCGGAGATCTCCCAGCATGGGACCGCCGACGATCTGAAGCCCGTCGAGGGGTCTGATGTCCACGCGGCGGAAGTCGACGGGATGTCCCTCTCCCTGCAGGGCGATCCATCCCCGATCAAGCGTGATCGATTCGTTCGCGGGCAGGATCGCGGCTGCGTCGGGGGAGTCGACATCGAGCACCGGGTGTCCGTACTCCATCACGAGTTCGCCCTCGATGAAGTGGCGTATCCGTTCATCGCCATCGACCTCGAATTCGGCGGTGACCCAGCGGTCTCCGTGCATGGTCCTCGATGCGGAATCGATGCAGTGGCGTCGATCCAGTTCGTCGTCGATCCGCACGTGGGTACCGGGAGTGCAGAGATTCCCGGTGCTTCGATCGCCGGTTCCATCGCCCCCCAGCAGCTGGCCTTCGATGCAGACGGGGAAGGGCTGATCGATTCCCATCGTCCGGGGATCCTGGCAATGCAGCATCGCGCCGCTGTTGCGCCATGCCCATCCGGGCGCTCCCGGGGCCTGGTCGCCGTGAAAGCGGTATTCGACCCGGAGGCGGTAGCGGGACCACGGGATCTCATGGAAGAGATGGAGGAATCTGTCGTCGAAGTCGCCTTCGTAGTCCTCGTAGTCGATGCGGATCATGCCATCCTCGACCGCAGCGGTGTTCATCGGATCCTCACCGAGTTCGTGGCCCGCCAGTTTCGGCGTCCAGCCGTCGAGATCCTTTCCGTTGAAGAGGGGGATCCAGCCGTCCCCGGCCGAGGGGGGCGATTGAGCGATGCAGGCCAGTGACGCGACGATGGTGCAGATGATCATGATTTGCATGCTATCGGCATCACGTGTGGAACCGGGCACGTGGTCGGTCTAGAATGTCCGACCTGCAAGGAGCACACCGTGAAAGTCACCCCCTGGATGCGTCTACTTCTCAAGATCTGGCCCCTGTCACTGGTCCTCGCCGGCTGCGACAATCGGGTCGTCGAATCGGAGTCCTCGATGAACACGGCATTTCATCAACATGCCACCAACGATCTTCAGGGAACTCCCGTCGATCTCGGCCAGTACGAGGGATCCGTCGTCCTCGTCGTGAACGTCGCCAGCCACTGCGGCTACACGTCCCAGTACGAAGGGCTCGAGGAGCTCCACAAGCAGTACAAGGATCGTGGGTTCACCGTCATGGCCTTCCCGTGCAACGACTTCGGCGGACAGGAGCCCGGTGGTCCCGAAGAGATCGCCCAGACCTGCCGCACCACCTTCGGTGCGACCTTTCCCGTCATGGAGAAGGTCGTGGTCGTCGACGACGCCGGACAGTCTCCGATCTATGCGGAGATGGGACGGGCCACGGGCGAGCTTCCCAAGTGGAACTTCGGGAAGTATCTGGTCGACGGGGACGGAAACACCGTCGCCTTCTTCGGGTCCAGCGTGAAGCCGATGTCTCCCGAGATCACCGGCCGGATCGAATCACTTCTGCCGCCGGCGTCGAAGGACGCCGGGTCGTGAGTACCGGCGGAGAATCCATTCCGCCCCTTGCTCCAGGCGTTCCCGAGCTGCCGCCCACCATCTGGCGTGAGGGCGGCGAGTTCGTCCTGTGCTGTCGTCTTCGGGTGCCGCGTCCGTTGTCGGAGGTCTTTCCGTTCTTCTCCAACGCCCGCAATCTCGAACGTCTGACTCCCGACCTTCTCCAGTTCAAGATCCTCACCGAGGGTGAGATCGAGATGAAGGTGGGGACGTTGATCGACTACCAGATCAAGATCCACGGCATTCCGGTGCGATGGCGCACCCGCATCTCCGCCTGGGAACCGCCGAACCGCTTCGAGGACATCCAGTTGAAGGGCCCGTACCGCCAGTGGATCCACGAACACGCATTCGTCGACGAAGGCAGCACGACCCTGATGCAGGATTTCGTCCGCTACAAGGTGCTCGGTGGCCGGCTTGTGCATTCCCTGCTTGTGAAGCGGGATGTCCTGAAGATCTTCGGCTACCGCAAGCAGGCCCTGCGTGAACTCTGGGGTGAACCGGCGGTGTGAACCGGCATGTCCCGGTGCCTCCCGGGCATTGATCCGCCGACGCATGCGAACCTTCGATCCGTCTACACTGGACGGGTGGGCATCATTCCACCAGTTCGGTTCGCGGTGATCGACGTCGGAAGCAACAGCGTCCGTCTGGAGATCGCATGCGGGGCCGAGGGCGTCCTGAAGTCGGTGTACGGGGACCGCGTGGTCACCAGGCTTGCGGGGGCCGACGGCGATCTCGCCCCGGATTCGATCGATGCCACGGTGGATGCGATCCGTCGGATGCTGCTCACCGTGAAGAAGCACGATGTCCGGTCGCTGCGGATCGTGGCCACCGCCGCGGTGCGGGCGGCGTCCAATGCGCATGAGCTGGTGGATCGTGTGCTCGCGGCAACGGGTTGCGGCATCGAAGTCCTGTCCGAGCGGGTGGAGGCCGAAGCGGTGCTTCGGAGCGTGATGCATGGGCCGGGATCGGAGGCAGCGGAGGTCGTCGCCATCGACGTCGGCGGGGGAAGCAGCGAGATCATCACGGCCCGCGACGGGAAGGTCGTTCATGTCGCGTCGATGCCTCTGGGTGCGGTGAATCTCGCCGTCCGATACGAGCAGGCGGACGTGATCGACGCGACGACCCATGCCGCCATGCGGATGGAGATCAGGACTTCGCTTGCCCGGTGGATTCCGGACGCACCGGCTCCGGGCCTGCGGGGTTTCGCGGCGGGTGGAACGTTCACGACCATCGCAGGCGTGCTCGGCCACCCGCACGGAGCGATGGAGGGGGCCGTCGTCACCCGCCAGCAGGTGCATTCGATCTCGGCACGTCTTTCATCCCTGGACGCGGACGGCCGTTCGGATCTTCGGGGAGTCGGCCGCGAGCGTTCGGGAATCATCGTCGCGGGCGTGACGCTTGCGGACATGATCATGTCCGCATTGGAACTCGATCTGGTCCACATCCACGAAGGTGGAGTCGGGCGCGGCATCCTGCTCGAGATGGCGGCGCTCGGTTGATTCGAGGTCGGTCAAAAACAACAGCGGGCATCGAAATCGATGCCCGCTGCTGAAATTCTTGTTCAACTCGGCTCAGCGGCTGGTGCGCTCGCGTGCTTCGTTGATGTTGAGTGCGCGGCCTTCGAGGTCCTTGCCATTGAGTTCTTCCATGGCTGCACGGCCTTCGTCGTCATTGTTCATGGTGACGAATCCGAATCCACGAGGACGACCGGTGTCGCGATCGCTGATGACAGCGACGTCTGCAACGCCTCCGTGTGCTTCGAAGTGAGCACGGAGTGAGTCTTCATTCGTGGAGTAACTGAGATTTCCAACGTAGAGTTTCAAGGCAAAATCCTTCGATCATGTACAGGTGTGGCAGGTCGCCACAGGGGAAAAAGGTCTTCAGCTGCCACCGATGGCTCGGGCTGAAGATGCGGAGATGGTATCCACCCCCGGAGACAGCAGCAACAGCCGAACGCACCGGACCGCTCGATGTGGAGAGGGGTTTCCGCCGTCGATCCCATTCGAGGCCACTTTAGGACCCAGAAACGGGGATTCACGTCATTTCCCTTCGATTGCAGATTCCACGATGAATTTCGGTGAGATGGCGTCGTTCCGGTCGCATTGCATGCGAACGGCCCTGGAGGCATCTCCATGGTCACAACGACAACTCACTGCAGGAGACCACGCCATGAAGACCATCCTCGAATATTGTTCACTAGTCTCCCTGGCTTTCGCCGGGACGGTTCATGCCGAGACCTACGTGGTCGACCGAGAAGGCAACGGCGACTACTGGTCGATCGAGAACGCAGTGCGATGGGCCCCCGCGGGCAGCACCATCGCTCTGGTGCCCGGTTTCTACCCAGCATTCGGTGTGGATGGTCGTGAATCAAATGCATTGACGATCGAAGCGGTCGAATGGGCTCCGGCCGGCACCGTCGTCATCCAGGGTCGTGAGAACGATCTGGCGGCAATCCAACTCACCGAGTTCGCTGACATGACGTTTCGGAACCTGACCATCCATACGCAAGGGCACGATCTGGTCCACATCTCCGACTGCAACGTGACCTTCGAGGGGTGCCTGCTCGAGGATGGCAGGGGTACCGGTTTGAGCATCACCGGGGAATCCAACGTGTCCTTCGTCGACGGCACGATTTCCGGCATGCAGCGTGGCGGCATCATGATGCAGCATGTCGATGGCGAGGTCAGGATCGTCGACAGCGTCCTCAGGAACAACAACGGCGACGCCGGCGGCGCCGTGGAGGCGAGGTTCTGGAGCGGCTCGGAGCTCCTTGTGCAGCGTACCGATTTCATCGGGAACAGTGCTGCGGCCAGCGGTGGTGCACTCTGGCTCGGTCCCGGCCAGAACATCGTCCGAATCGAGAACTGCCGCTTCATGGAGAATCATGCGAATGTGGACGGCGGAGCCATCTGGGCGGGCAACGTCAATCTTCAGGTGCTGGACACGACGGTGTCGCAAAATAGTTCCGATAGGAACGGCGGAGGTGTGACCCTGATTCCCGACCAGCACGTGACGCAGAAGTTCACGGACTGCTTCATCTCCAACAACACTGCCCATCAGGGTGCGGGAGGCGGTGTTCGAGTGGAAGTCTTCAACTTCAGCTGCGGCGTCCGATTCAAGAACTGCGAAATTCTCGGCAACGTCGCGGGGCTCCAGGGGGGCGGGGGGATTGCAAACGAAGGTCTCGGTGAGGTGGAACTGTACGGCAGTCTGCTGTGCAGCAACTGGCCGGACCCCGCCAGCGGTGATCTCCATCTTTCGGACACACCGGTGTTGGACCGTTGTGGAACGGGGGCATGCTGTCTCGGAGACATGTGCATCAGACTCACCCAGTCCTCCTGCTTGGAGGCGGCCGGAACCTGGCAGGGAGCGGGCACCAGTTGCCTGTTCAACTCTGATTTCGAATGCGACGTGAAGACCGGTGCCTGCTGCTTCGGATCCTACTGCCTGCTCATGAGCGATTGGGAGTGCGACCAGCACGAGGGGCGGTGGCATGGTGAAGCGGTCCTCTGCGCCGATGTGTCCTGTGAGAAGCCCAAGCCGGGTGATCTCGATCGTGACGGCAAGGTCGATGTCAACGATCTGCTGAAGCTCTTCGCCTACTGGGGAGATTGAGCACGACTGCATCTCCTGCTGGCGGACCCCGGCTTCGGCCGGGGTCCGCTTTTTTCCATTTTCGGCGCATGCGCGTGCCAGCGAGGTCTTTCTTGGGCCATGAGGGCCAAATCGCCCCGTTCACATCTCTCAGCAGGAGACACCATCATGAAGACACCCACCCTTATCGTCGCCGGCCTGCTCGCCGGCATCTGCGGTCCTGCACTTGCGCAAGGCATTGAAAATACCATCCTCGGATCCGCTGCGGACAAGCCGCTGCGTCTGGACGCGATGCCCGGGTCGATGAGTTCGAACCTCATGGATGGGGCTCGCATCGGATTGACCGGACTGGACGATCGTTCCGCGATCGTCGGCTCGGCCCTTGCCGTGCTCGACGGCAACAAGCGAAGCAGTCTGCAGTTCGATGCCGACGGGCAGGCGGCCGTCGAGATCCGCTTCTACGGTGCACCGCGATTCATCAATACGATCGAGATCGAGACCGACTCCGACGGCATCGCAGTCGAGGTCCTGACGCCACGGGGCGAGTGGGTGGCGTGGAAGGGGGCGGTCGCCACCCGTTCCGCAACGGGCCAGATCGTCTCGGGGGAGGATGTGCGCGCCGCTGGTTTCAGGTTCATTCCACAGGGGCGTGGTCCGGTCCGTTTCAGCCATGTCCATGGCGACTTCCGACAGGTCGATGCCGATCAGGGGACGCAGCGGGACGGTGGTGGTCGATCGATCCTGACCGAGTGGGTCGAGAACTACACCACCAGCCCGCTTCCGAACACCTCGGAGGATGCACAGGGACTGCGTGACGCTCTGGGCAGCGACTGGAGGAAGCGGAGCTGGGGAAACTCGAACGCCTGGGAGGAGGACTTCACCTCGTCCGTCTACGGCGGGAACAACAGCAACGGCCTCGATGCCCACGATCTGACATTCTTCTCGGGGCACGGTGGACGCGCCTACGGGAACTACTACTCGACGAGACGTCGTTCCCTCGTCTTCAGCAATTCCACCCACGACGACACCGACTGCACCGCCGGGGACGCCAGACGTTGTTGGGGCAACGAGGACTGCGAATGGGTCGGTCTGAGCGCATGCGAGACGATGAAGGATTCGAGTCGGTGGGCATGGGCCATGAATGGTCTGCACCTCGTGCTCGGATGGGATTCGATCATGTACGACACGCCGCATTTCGGCAGCCGATTCGGGCAGTGGATGGTGCGTGACGGCTGGTTCGATTCACCTCGCACCGTCCTGCATTCCTGGTGTCTGGCCGGGGAAGATACGCACAACAGCGGCCAGAAGATCAAGGTCATCGGCGAGACGACATCGATGGGATCCGACTACCTTTGGGGTCAGGGAAGCGTCGCGGCCGATCCGACCGGAAACGGGATCGTCAAGACCTGGACCTGGAACACCCAGGACAATCCCCGGACGGTTTCCGACGCACCGTTGGATCGGGCCGCCGAGTTCAAGGGTGGCTCGTCGCTTGTGCGAATATCGCCGGAACTGCTTGCGGTCCATGCCGGGCGGCAGGACAGGACGATGCCGGTCTGGAGCACCGATTCGAAGCGAACCAATGCCGGTGCACTCGCGGAGCAGGCGGCTCGGGTCATGGCCTTTGCCGGTCGCGGGGACAGGTTCGATGTCGGACCGGACGCCAAGGTGAACTCGATGATCGCCGTGGGGGCCGATCTGGAGGTCCGAAGATCGATCAAGACCGGAGCCATCCGGGTGGAGGATCTCGGATTCTGGGGCGAGCGGACTGACGCCGTTCCTGTGCTTCCTCGCAGCGACGTTGCGATTGCCCGATCCAAGCAGGCGCTGGCGGCGATCGGTATTGCAGTGCGAGCCGACGATTCGGCCTCCATCGAGTACTTCACGCAGGAAACCGTTGAAGCCAAGGAGGACGGATCGGATCGAGTGATTGATCGTGTCCATCTGGCCATTCGTGTCAATCGTCAGCACACCCTCGGTGCATACGAGGCCTGGGGACCGGGTGCATCGACCAGTGTGACCTTCGGTGACGAGGGTGAACTCGTGTCGATGAAGTCTCCCGCATTCGATGCCGCTGCACCTGCCGGGTCGGTCAAGCTCAGGAGTCTGACGCCAGTGCTTCGGCGCATCGCCGAGGAAGGAGCCGCTGCGAGCATCAACGGGCTGCGGGCACCGTTCGATTCCCTTCAGGTCGATCAGGTGGAACTGGGCTACTGGATGGATGGAAACATCGATTGCGATCAGCTTCGTCCCGTCTACAAGTTGAGCTGCACCTGCATGGCAGGCGATGACGCGTTCACGGCAGAACTGTTCGTCCCTGCCTCCGAGGAATCACCACGACTGCAGATCCAGGTCGTCGGCGATGGTCGTGTCGACTGGAACGAGGCCATCACGCTTCAGGCCCGGACCAAGATCGCGGCCGGTGGATCGACCATCGCGTGGTTCGACGACTCCGGTGCCTGCATCGGGAAGGGGCCGGAGATCAAGGCATCCTGGTCGACGCCCACTCGTGAAGGTGTCCGGTTGCAGACGGTGGAAGCTCGTGTCACCGATGGCCATGGTCGTACGACCAGCAGCCACCTGGACATTCCACTCGGCAATGCAGGTGATCTCGATGCCAGCGGTCACGTGAGCGTGGACGATCTGCTGCTGGTGCTCAAGGAGTTCCGGAAGGACGTCTCGCCGTGGACCGGGGGAGATGCCGATGGCAGCGGAAACGTGGACGCTCGGGACCTCGTGCTCGTACTCGCCAACTGGGGAGGGCGGGGGTGAAGCACGCGGTCAAGTCGTCCGGGCACGTGCGGTCCTTCCAGGAGAAGGACCGCACGATGCCATGGAGGAGGAATCAGGTGGTGGCCGTCCGGGCGTGCTTGAAGACCTCGATGGCCCGACGCCGCGTCTCGACCAGATTGACGATGGGTGGAGTGATCATCGGATTGAAATCGGGATTCCATCGATCGCAGTACACGCGATCGGGATCGAACAGATCGGCCTGACGCTGTGGATTGAAGATGCGGAAGTAGGGGGCGGCGTCGGTGCCCGTCGATGCGGCCCACTGCCAGCCTCCGTTGTTGCTCGGGAAGTCGTAGTCGACGAGATGCCGGGCGAAGAATCGTTCTCCGTGCCGCCAGTCGACGAGCAGGTTCTTGGTGAGGAACATCGCGGTGATCATGCGGACGCGGTTGTGCATCCATCCCGATTCGGCGAGTTGGCGCATTCCCGCATCGACGATCTCGATGCCGGTACGGCCCTCGCACCACGCGGTGAATCCGGCTTCGTCATCACGCCACTCGAGGTGTTCGGTCCATTCCTGCATGGGGCGTCTCATGCTGACGCGGGGATTGTGGTGCATCACGTAGCGGTAGAACTCCCGCCACACGATTTCGCTCTGCCAGGTGCTGGGACCGGCCGGCCACGTGGCGGGATCCATTCCGTGCTGTTCGACGAGCGGACGGAGGCAGGTGACCGGCGAGATCGCTCCAACCGCGAAGTACGGTGAGAGTGAGCTGGTTCCGTTGGTGTCCGGTCGATTGCGATCGACGTGGTACGAGTCGATGGGGCCGGACATGAACTCCCGGAGACGGCGGGCCGCTTCCTGATGGCCGGGCGTCCAGGCGGAGATGCCGTCCCATCGGGGGAATCCTTCGAGCGATTCGGGGACGCGATCGGATTCGACGTCGAGTGGCTTCGCCGGGGTGAGGGTTCCGGCTGGAGGAAATCCGATTCGTCGCAACTCCTCGTTCCAGGCGTTGCGAAACGGCGTGAACACCTTGAAGTTCGTTCCGGTCTTGGTCCGCACGTCGTCGGGCGGAATGACGACCTGATCGGAGTGCAGGTGCAGGGGGATGCCGGCGACCGCCAGTCTGGCCGCGGCATTCCTGTCGCGGGACTGCTCGTGGAGTCCGAACTCGAGTCCTGCGTGCACGCCGCGGCATCCGTACTCGGTGGCGACCTCCTCGAGCACGGCTGCTGCATCCTGATAGGTCCCCACGGTCCTGACGAGCAGGGGGATGTTCAGCTTCTCGAGACTGGCCTGGTAGACACGGAGTGATTCCAGGAGCAGGGTCACACGCGGCGATCCCCAGTCGTCCGAGGTCCATGAACCGGGCGTGCAGATGAAGAGTGCGACGACGCCGTCTTCCGAATGCTCCAGCGCCGACGAAAGGGCGTTGTTGTCTTCGGTGCGAAGATCGTTTCGTATCCAGAGCAGCTCAGGCATGGTGTGCTTCCGAGTTCGAGGACCGGTCTTCCGCGTGCAGTTCTGCTTCTCTTCTGATCCCGTTGATCATTCCCGTGAATACGATTCCGTGCAGCGGCTTGATGGCGTTCCAGTACAGCAGGCCGATCAGGCCTCTCGGTCGGAACCGTGCGACCTGGACGAGGGTGGGCTTCGCCTCCGGAGTTTCCGGTGGTTCGATGTCGAACTCCAGAGTCGCCGTGCCGGGAAGCTTCATCTCCGCGTAGAGGGCGAGTCTGCTTCCGGGGTCGGCGTGCAGCACCCTCCAGAAGTCCAGTGCGTCCCCGAATGCGAGTTCGCGCTGGTCGCGGCGACCTCTGCGAAGGCCGGGGCCGCCGAGCATCTTGTCCATGAAGCCGCGTATCTTCCAGAGCCAGTCCGCCGCGTAGTAGCCGTGACCTCCGCCGATGATGCGGATGGCCTCGTAGATCGATTGGCAGTCCGCATTGACCTCGATGGTGCGGCGATCCATGTAGACCTTTCCGCCCGACCAGTCCGGGTCGCCGGGGACACGTCCGGCATCCATCCAGGAGGTCATCACTTCATTGGTCGATTCGTGCTGGATCGCACGCTTGATCGCCTCTCGTGGATCCAGTGGTTCATGATCGAACATGCGACGGGCGGCATCATCACGACAGACCACGCGGTTGCTGAGCCCTTCGGCCAACGGTCGGGCGATGCGGGCGCTCACGGGGGTCACGAAGTGGATCCAGTACGAGCTGAGGCGGGGAGTCAGGAACGGGACCGGAATCACGAACCGCTTTCTCAGACCGAGGGCTCTGGCCATGACCTTCATCAGTTCCCGGTAGGTCAGTACGCTCGATCCACCGATGTCGATGATCTTGCCTTCGCTTTCGGGGCATCGGAGGCATGCCTCCAGATAGAAGAGGACATCGATGATCGAAATGGGCTGGGATTCGGTGGAGACCCACTTCGGGGTCACCATCACCGGCAGCCGCTCGACCAGATAGCGGAGGATCTCGAAGGATGCGGAGCCCGAGCCGATGATCATGGCCGCCCGAAGCGTCGTGACCGGAACGGAGGTGGACTCGAGCGAGGCTTCGACTTCACGGCGCGAAGTGAGGTGCTTGCTGAGTCCGTCACCGGTTTCGCCGAGCCCTCCAAGATAGATGATCCGCTTCACGCCGGCCTGCTCGGCGGCCTGGGCGAAATTCCTCGCCAGCAGATCGTCCTCGCGTGCATAGTCGCGGCTGGATTGCATGGAATGGATGAGGTAGTACGCGACGTCGCAACCCTGCATCGATTCGACCAGATTGTCGACGTCGTGCAGATCGATTTCTCCGACTGTGACGTTCGGCTTCTCCGACCAGTGGCGTGCCTCGAGCTTCTGCTTGGAGCGGACGAGGCAGTGGACGTGGTGGCCGGCGGTGGCAAGTCGGGGAGCGAGTCTGCCCCCGACGTAGCCGGTGGCTCCGGTGAGGGCGATTCGCAGTGGGCGTGATGGGGGAATTTGGGTCGGTGTGTTCATGGTGTTGCTCGGCAGTATCCCACCTGCCGGCGGGAGTCGCCCCCGGGCCGACTCCCGCCAATGGGCGGGGTAGAGGACAATGCCCATTTTAGGCCATGGATACGTTCCAGCGAGTCTGGATGCCCTTCAGGTTGGAGGCCTGATAGATGGCTGCAGCGCCAACGAGGATGTATACGAAGCGTGAGGCCACGTCGGTGCTGCCTCCGAAGAGGGCCGAGACCAGGTCGAACTCGAAGAGGCCCCAGAGGC
Organism: Phycisphaerales bacterium UBA3160; assembly: GCA_002364485.1. Lineage (GTDB taxonomy): Bacteria > Planctomycetota > Phycisphaerae > Phycisphaerales > SM1A02 > UBA854. Next base: position 112 of record DEYK01000012.1, on the reverse strand, counting down.
CCCAGTTCAGTCCGCCGATGACCAGAAGTACTGCTGCGATGACGTCGATGAGTTTCATGATCTTTCCCTTCGGGTGAATAAGGAGGAGAGGAGAGGAGAGGAGAGGAGAGAA
>DEYK01000044.1 GCA_002364485.1 Phycisphaerales bacterium UBA3160 | reverse complement strand
CTGCAGTTCATCTGGTCGGACACCCCCGACGTCTTCACGGTTCGCAGCGGAGAGGAGGTCGATCCGGAGCAGTGGTCGTTCCGTCCCGACGACATTCCCCTTCGACTCTGGCGGAGCGAGTCGCTGGAGGCGGTGGCGCTGGAGGCGGGGTTATCGGTCCCGGAGCCGGATTCCGATGGAGCCATGCTGGTCATGCGTTCTGTGAGGGCATCCGGGGGCTCCTAAACCGTCCCAGGACATGATCTTCCGTGATCAACTGCTTCAGCCTTCCGCTGCAGCCGCCGATACCCATGACAGTCCGCCGTTGAATGCGGGCCACTCAGGGGAGTACGGACGTGCCTGCACATCGATCACGCACAACGGGTTGGCGACGCTGTCTCGAGCAGATCTGCCAGCGAAACGGTTCAATCGAGATCGCCATCGAAGGCCCGGAGGGCGATGCTCCCGGGGGTGGAGACCTCCTGTTCCGATCACGCGTCCTGCACGTCGCCAAGGGCGAACTGTGGCTCGAGCCGCCGACCGCCCTGGGCGAGGCGATCGAGATCGAATCCGGCATGCGACTGGTCGGCATCATGGCCATCGGTCAGAACCGCTGGATGTTCCGGACCACCTGCGCAGGCGCCACCAGTCGTTCGTGCGGCGGGGGAATGACGCCGGTCCTCGTGGTCGAGATGCCTCACGAGGTCGAACGGTGCCAGCGACGTCGCGACTATCGGATCAACACCAGCGAACTTGCGCTTCCCGACGTGACCGTCTGGCCGCTGCTCGATGCCGATTCGGTCGTGCTCGCCGAGCGGGTCAACGAGGCGGAGTTCCTCCGGGAACGCGATGCGATGGAGTCGGCCTCGATGCGCCTTCCCAGCGTCAACGACGAGGACCTGCTGCCGGACGTCGGCCCGTCGTTCTCGACCAGGCTGGTCAACCTCGGTGGCGGCGGAATCGGATTGAACATCTCGATGGACGACGCCGGCGCATTCAACCGCGCCCGGGCGTTCTGGGTCCGGTTCGAACTGCCTCCGCATGTCCTGACTCCGGTCTGCGCGACCGCGCGGATGGTGCATTCGCACATCCAGTCCGACAAGCGAATGTACGCGGGAATGACCTTCGACTTCAGCCACAATCCGTCGCACAAGCGGTTCGTGGTGCAGCAGATCGTGCGGGCCATCGCCGGTCAGCAGAAGCGGCAGCTCGCCCGCCGCCGATCAGCCTAGGGGCGTCTTCGCGAGTCCCAGCGTCGATTCGAACACCACGGCCTTGTGGCAGGTCTCCCGGTATTCCTCCAGGGGACACGAGTCCGACACGATGCCGCCGCCGGTGCCGTAGACCACCTCGCCCTCGAAGCCCGTGAATCCGTTGCGGAAATCACCGGTCATCGCCATGGTGCGGATGCCGACCGAGAGGCGGGCGCGATCGCGGGTGAGCCAGCCGAGTCCTCCGCAGTACGGTCCGCGGGGTTCGGTCTCCAGTTCATCGATGATCTGCATCGCCCGGATCTTGGGCGCCCCGGTGATCGAACCCGGTGGGAAGGTCGCCCGGAGGAGGTCGGTCACCGTCGCGGTTGCAAGCAGGGTTCCGTGGACCTCGCCCACGCCGTGGTGCACGGTCGGATGGGTTTCGATGTGGCGCCGATGCACGACCTGGACGGAGCCGAGTTCGCAGACCCGGCCGAGGTCGTTGCGCATCAGGTCCACGATCATGTGCAGTTCGGCCGCATCCTTGGCCGAGGCTTCCAGTTCGGCGGGATCCCGGTCGGCCGGTCTCGTCCCCTTGATCGGACGGGTCACGACGCGACGGGATTCCCCGGCGGCGTCCACCTGCAGGAAGAGTTCGGGACTGAGGCTCAGGATCGCACGGTCCGCGACGTCGCCTTCGCCGGGAAGTTCGACGTACAGCCCGTAGGTCGGTCCGGCGGTGTGCATCGCCCTGGCCGCCAGGAGCCGAGGATCGACGTCGATGCGGGATCGAAGGCGTCGGGCGAGGTTGACCTGGAAGACGTCGCCTTCGTGGATGTAGTCCCGGACCCGCTGGACGTCCCTCGTGTAGGTATGTTCGTCCGGCGTGCTGACCGGTTCGGAGCAGGTCATGTCCGCCTCGTCGCGGGTCGCCGTCGGCGGCGGCATCTCGCATCCTCCGAACGACCACCATCGATCGTGATCGTGATCGAGGACGAGTCCCGAGGGGCACCACAGCAGATCGAGCAGCGGCCAGTCCGAGGGGGGCTTCTCCGTGTTCCGCCCGGCTCCGGGTTCGATGACCCTGCCGAGTTCGTAGGCCATGGCCGTCAGCCAGCCTCCGTTGAAGGGCGGCGTGTCGCCGTGCCCATCGGTCTCGGAAGTCGAGTCGAGCAGCTGCTGGACGAGTGCGAGTGGATCGTCGGTGGTTTCGGGAATGGCGCAGGGCGGCTCGACGCCTCCGTTCCAGTGCACGCGTCCCGTGCCCGAATCGATCCGAAGCCGGCCCGCCGGGCTGCAGAGCATCGACCACCGCGACCACGCATTGCCTCGGCGAGCCGAAGAGAGCATCGCCAGCGGAAGTTCGGCGGGCCATGATCGGATCAGGCCCACGACATCGCGATCGTCGTTGAAGCTGCGTGGAGGTTCATTCCTCATGAAGTCCATGATAGCCATGCCCCGACTGGTCCCGAAACCGGGCTCGGCCCGATACACTGGTCGTTCACCGTGGAAACGACGCAGATAGGAGCCCTCAACGATGGCTGTCAAGACACGTACGCGCAAGAGCAGCGGCAAGACCGCGAAGAAGACCCGAAGCCGGACATCCCGGATGATCTACGGCTTCGCGCCGGGCCGTACCGACGGCCGTGGCGATCAGAAGGCGCTGCTCGGAGGCAAGGGGGCGAATCTGGCCGACATGACCTCCATCGGGCTTCCCGTTCCTCCCGGTTTCACCATCACCACCGAGACCTGCGCCGCCTACTCCAAGGGCGGCAACCGGATGCCCGCGGGCCTCATGAAGGACGTCGCGTCCCACGTCAAGCGGCTCGAGAAGTTCACCGGCAAGTCGTTCGGTTCCAAGACCAACCCGCTGCTGGTGTCCGTCCGCAGCGGTGCCGCGGTCTCGATGCCGGGAATGATGGACACCGTGCTGAACCTGGGGCTGACCGACGCCGCCGTCGAGGGGCTCGCGCGTCTCACCGGCAACGAACGATTCGCCTGGGACGCCTACCGTCGACTGATCAACATGTTCGGCGACGTCGTGATGAACGTCGACCATCATCACTTCGAAGCCGCGTTCACGAAGATCAAGAAGAAGTACAAGGTGACCGAGGACACGGACGTGCCCGCCAAGGGGCTGCATGAACTCTGCGACGCATACAAGGCGGTGTACCGCAAGCACGTCGGAAGCGCGTTCCCGCAGGATCCGATGAAGCAGCTGCAGCACGCGATCGAAGCCGTGTTCCGTTCGTGGAACGCGCCCAAGGCCATCTCCTACCGGAAGATCAACGAGATCACCGGCCTGCAGGGGACCGCGGTCAACGTCCAGACCATGGTGTTCGGCAACATGGGTGACGATTCCGGAACCGGCGTCGCCTTCACCCGCGATCCGTCGACCGGCAAGAACCAGTTCTACGGCGAGTTCCTCATCAACGCCCAGGGCGAGGACGTCGTCGCGGGCATCCGGACCCCCAAGCCCGTCGTCCAGATGAAGAAGTGGGACGCCAAGGCCTTCGCGAGCCTGATGAAGATCCGCACCATCCTCGAGAAGCACTACCGCGACGTGCAGGACATCGAGTTCACCATCGAACGCGGGCACCTCTGGATGCTCCAGACCCGCAACGGCAAGCGGACCGCGGCGGCCGCGGTCAAGATCGCCGTGGACATGGTCAAGGAGCGACTGATCACCAGGGACGAGGCGCTGCTTCGCATTCCCGCCGGCGACCTCGTGCAGCTGCTCCTCCCGAGCTACACGGCGGCGAGCAAGAAGGGCGCGAAGATCCTGGCCACGGGACTTCCCGCATCGCCGGGCGCGTCCTGGGGTGCACTGGCCTTCACCGCCGAGGATGCCGTGGAGCGAACCACCGCCGGCGAGCAGGTGCTGCTGGTGCGGACCGAGACCTCTCCCGAGGACGTCGAAGGCATGCACCATGCCGCAGGCATTCTGACCTCGACCGGCGGCATGACGTCGCACGCGGCCGTGGTGGCCCGCGGCTGGGGCAAGTGCTGCGTCGCCGGTGCCGGCGCCATCTCCATCGACGAGAAGAAGCAGCGGGCGACCGTCGGCGGCAAGTCGTACGGTCCCAAGGACATCCTCTCGATCGACGGTTCCACCGGCGAGGTGATGGCCGGTCGCGTCGACGGCAGCACGCCGAAGATGTCCGGCGACTTCAACACGATCATGAAGTGGGCCGACGCGGCCCGACGCATGAAGGTCCGCACCAACGCGGACTCGCCGGCCGATTCCAAGCGGGCCCGCGACTTCGGGGCCGAGGGCATCGGCCTGACGCGGACCGAGCACATGTTCTTCGAGGGCGACCGCATCGTCGCGATGCGGCGGATGATCCTCGCCGACAACCAGAAGGATCGCGTGGCGTCGCTGAAGAAGCTGCTGCCGTACCAGCGCAAGGACTTCACGGGCATCTTCACGGCGATGAAGGGGCTGCCGGTCACGGTTCGCCTTCTGGATCCGCCGCTGCACGAGTTCCTGCCTCATGACAAGGCCAGCCAGAAGGAACTCGCCAAGGCGATGGACGTCCCGCTGAAGGACGTCGTCCGTCGCGTCGAGTCGCTGCACGAGGCCAATCCCATGCTCGGACACCGTGGCTGCCGCCTGGCCGTCACGTACCCCGAGATCCTGCGCATGCAGGTCACCGCGATCGTGGAGGCGATGATCGCCTGCCGCAAGAAGGGCATCAAGGCGATGCCGGAGATCATGATTCCGCTCGTGGGCACCCGCCAGGAACTGGCGCTGCTTCGAGCGGAGACGCTCGAGACCATCGCCGAGGTGAAGATGAAGAAGAAGTACACCGGCAAGCTCGACATTCCGGTGGGCACCATGATCGAGATCCCCCGCGCGGCCCTGACGGCCGACGAGGTGGCCGAGGTCGCCGACTTCTTCTCCTTCGGCACCAACGACCTGACGCAGCTCACGTACGGCTACAGCCGCGACGACATCAACGGGTTCCTGCCCGACTACATCCACCGCGGGATCCTCGAGAAGGATCCCTTCCAGTCGATCGACGTCAACGGCGTGGGTCGGCTCGTCGACATCGCGGTCCGCGAGGGCCGCATGATCAAGCCGAAGCTCAAGCTCGGCGTGTGCGGCGAGCACGGCGGTGATCCGGCCTCGGTCGAGTTCTTCGACCACGTCGGACTCGACTACGTCAGCTGTTCGCCGTTCAGGGTGCCGACGGCACGCCTGGCCGCGGCCCAGTCGACGATCCGCCGCAAGAAGAAATGACCACGGGCTACTCGACGGCCGTCGCGATCGCGGCGGCCGTCGCGGCCCCGTCCTCGAGTTCGCCGCTCTTCCATCCGATGCCCAGTCCCGAACCGTCCTCGAACTTCGGGATGATGTGCACGTGCACGTGGAAGACGGCCTGGTGGGCGGGGGCCCCGTTGTTCTGCAGCAGGTTGTAGTGCTCGCAGCCGGTGGCGGCCATGACGGCTCGGCATAGTTTCGGCAGCACCGATCCGAGGGCGGCGGCGGAGGCCTCGGACAGCTCGTGCATGAACCGGGCCCGCTCCTTCGGGATCACCAGCACGTGGCCTCGGCTGAGCGGAGCGATGTCCAGGAAGGCCAGGACATGGTCGTCCTCGTACACGCGGTGGCAGGGGATGTC
>DEYK01000041.1:117650-124935 GCA_002364485.1 Phycisphaerales bacterium UBA3160 | reverse complement strand
AGTACACGCTGAAGTCGTTCGCGAGCCCATTGTTCATCCGGCTCTTCGGGAAAGCTCAGCGTGCCTTCAGTGATGCCTGCGGAACTGATGATTCGATGAAAATCATCGAGGTCGACCATGCTCGTAGGCCGCAGCAGGAGACGGCTGGTGTGCAGTTCCAGATTCGTGTGATCGTCCTGCACCCCACTCAGTCCAGTGAACGGGCGTCGGGCCCGTCGTAGGCGTGGTCGGTGGGCGAGATGCGGCGCATGGGCTTCATGCGGACCTGCTCCTCGCGGACGTGGGCGACGAGCCCGGGAACACGGGCGATCATGAACAGGCCGTTCATGATCTCCGGTTCGAATCCGAGGTCGGCGAGGATGGCACCGATTGCACCATCGACGTTGATCGGCAGGGCCTTGCCTCGAGCGGCGAAGATCGATTCGACGGCGCGTGCTGCGGCGACATGTCGTCCGCAGGCTCCGGCGGCCTCGGCCAGTTCAAAGAGTCGAGCTGTCCGTGGGTCAGCGGTGTGGATTCGATGGCCGAACCCGCTCATGCGTCGTCCGGCGGCCTTCATGCCGTCGAGGAAGTCGCCGGCGCCGGATTCGAGATCAGCGTCCCCAGCCGCCTCAAGAAGTTCACCGAGCTGCAGTGCGCAGTTGGTGATCGCCCCGCCGTGATGGTCGTTGATGGACATGATGCCCGCGGCCACCGAGGCGCTCAGGGAGGCGCCGGTGGAGGCGACGGTCCGTGCCGCCAGTACGGAGGGCGGCGTGGCACCATGGTCGATGCTGGAGACGATGATCGCCTCCATCAGATCGCCGGTTGCCGCGTCGGGCAGCTCGCCACGAAGGATCAGGTAGACGGCCTGCCCGACGTTCGAGGATCCCATGAGGTCCGCGATGTCGTACCCGCGAACGCGTACGCTGTTGGGTTTGATCTCGGTGACTGCGGTTGTCCAGGTGTCGGCCATTTCGGCTCCTAGGAATGGGATGCATTTTCGAAGACGCCGAGTGCGGCCTCGGGCAGATCGCCGAATCCGTCGACCACGACGGCTCCGGCCTGCGTCAAGGCCCGCACCTTGCCGGCATGGGTGCCCCTGTCCCCTTCGATGATCGCCCCGGCGTGGCTGAATCGAGTGCCTTCGCGGGCGGCCTTGCCGCCGATGTAGGCCACCACGGGCTTGGTGATTCGTCCTTCGGACATCAGGTCGGCGAGTCGCTCCTCCATGGAGCCGCCGATCTCGCCGAAGAGGACGATGGCGTCGGTCTCGGGATCGTCCTGGAACTTCAGGGCGACCTCGGGGAAGGTGAGACCGAGCACGGAGTCGCCCCCCACATGGCAGATGGTCGAGATCCCGAGCCCGGCGCGGCTGAGGTAGTAGCCGCACGATGAGGACATGCCTCCACTGCGTGAGATCACGCCGACGGTTCGCCCCGCGATCGGTTCGTTGAACCACTGGCGAGCCGACTCGGCCCGCCCGCCGATCATGCCCAGTACGGCCCGTCCGGGTGAGATGACGCCCAGCGTGTTGGGTCCGATGAACTCGGCGCCGTTGGCGGCGGCCACTTCGGCGATGCCCATGGCGTCCCACAGGGGAACCCGGTCCGGAACGAGCATGACGAGTTTGACGCCGGCCTCGATGGCTTCGATCGCCGCGGACTTGACCAGTCTGGCCGGTACGAAGACCACCGAGACATCGACGCCGCCGTTGGCTTCGACGACTTCGGCGACGGTGTCGTGCACGGTGATGCCTTCGACGTCCTGGCCGCCCTTGCCGGGCGTGCAGCCGCCGACGACGTTGGTACCGAACTCGCGCATGAGCTTGGTACGGGCGCGCCCTTCGCGGCCGGTGATTCCCTGGATCATGACCTTCTTGGTTTCGTCGATCAGGATGGCCATCAGGCTGCCCCCCCTTCGGTATCGATGCCCGCAATGGGCAGGTCGACAAAGAGCACCGGTCGACCGGCCCGAAGGCATTCGATCTCGCAGGCTATGAACTCGGAATCTGCCTTGGCGACCTCCTCTTCGTCGACGGCGAGCGTCGGACGGCCGGAGCCATCGTCCTTGAGCAGTCCACTGGACCAGTCGCACATCTTCGCGGTGAGTTCCGGGTCGCAGGATTCGACGTCGATCCAGACGTGTCCACCCTCGATCGGGAAGGCCTCGGCGTTGCCGCCGACGTATTCCGGCACGGAACGTGTCAGATCACTCGAGGTCGTGCCCCCGGATCGTTCGTGGACCAGTGCGGTGAATCGTCCGCCGCAGAAGGCGGGCGTGTCGTCCTTGCGGTACCCCTCGACGCTCGCGGGAAGATCGCGGCAGGCGTCTTCGAGAATCTCGACGGCCCGATCCTCGGCGTTGCCACCGAGGCGGATGACGACCGGGAGATCCATCTTCATCTCGTTGAAGGCCTTGGCGAGCCCGTAGGCCGAATGGAACTGTTCCTGGGAAGCGACTCCCGATCCGGACCCGAAGTACCCGTTGAGCCCGTCCTGGGACAGGATGATGCGGGCGGCGCGGTAGACCTTGGCCGCCGAAGGATTGCCGGAGGTGTCGCAGAAGTTGGCAAGGGTGAATCCTTCGTTGGTGACGGCATCCATGGACATCATGGACCCTCCGCCACCGGCCCCGTGGAAGCCGGCGAGTCCCTTCGTGGACTCGTGTCCGTCCGTCGGGAGCTGCGCGAAGTAGAAGGTGCCGCGGTGATCGGCCTGCTCGACGCCGTAGGCGATCCGTTCAAGTTCTGTCGCGGGGTGATCGAGTTCGCGGGCGATCTCGATGCCGAGTTCCGGATGTCGGAAGACGGCATAGTCGTCGATGGTGACCCGGCAGTCGGCTGCACAGACGGTTCCGTCGGAGAGCACGACCAGTGGATTCACCTCGAACGCCCTGGCCTCGCACTCCCGTGCGGTGGTCGCGATCGCCTGGATCGCGGTCGTCAACGCGTCGTGGTGCTGGGCGGGAATATCCGATGCGGCGAGTACGGCCTTGACGTCGCTCTCGTTGACGCCGTCGCTGACGGACACGGGAAGACGGGCGACACTGTCGGCGCGATCCTCGATGCCCGATCCGCCGGCGCAGTCGAGCAGCATCATCGGAGTGCGGGCNGCGTCGTCGATGCTCTGGGACACGAACAGTTCGTGGGTGATGTCGAGGCACTGTTCGACGAGCACTTCGGATACCGGGAAGTTGCCGAAGCGCATGGCAAGCAGCGTCTCGGCGTGTTCCCTTGCTTCGTCTGGAGTGTCGGCGAAGAGCACGCCTCCCAGCGCCTTGCGGCCGGTGATCCAGGCCTGGACCTTCAGGACGACCCGTCCACCGAGGGTGGCGGCGACATCGTGGGCCTGCTGTGCTGTCGTGATTGCGCTGCCCTCGGGGACATGTATTCCCCGTTGCTTGAGAAGGGCTTTGCCTTGGTATTCGTGCAGTCGAGCCACGTGTGAGTCTCGCAAAGTGGTGCAGAAGAGGCGAAAACGCGAATAATATCGAATGCAGGGTCGTTGGGCAATCCGTTCGCCTTCGATCCTTCCGTCGTCGTCCGGGAGATGCTGCCCCCTCTTCGGCGAGCCTCAGGGACCTATGAGAGCAGTGCGGAGATGACCGAAGCCGTCGATTCGTCGATGGCGCCGCAGGCGACGGCCTGCCGAAGCGATGTCTCGGCCAACCCGACGTACAGCCCTCTGAGCTGCGGACACCGTTGCTCGATCGTCGCGAGATGCGAGCGGATCGCATCGACATCTCCGCGATGCACGGTTCCCTGGAGCGCCGATGGAATCCCCTGTTCACCGAGGTTGCGACCGGTCTGACTGATCATCGGAGCGAGCGCCTCGATTCCCCGCTCGGGGTCGAATCCCAGCTGCGACCAGAGGCCGGCAGCTTCGGCGCCGAGGCTGCTGAGGTAGCCGCCCACCAGCAGGCACGAGAGGTGATAGAGCACGCGGTCCTCGGATTTGATGCGGACGGGGCGACCGTCGATGTCGCCCGCCATCTGCTCGAGCATCTCGAGCACGTCGTCGTCTCCGTCGAGGGCGATCGTCGCACCGTTCAGGATGCCGGGCGAAGGATCGGCGGGGATCGTCATGATCGGATGCAGCGAGCCGCGGTGGGCGGGGCCGGAAAGGACATCGAGCCCGAGCGATCCACTGCAGTGGATGGCGACGTGTCCGGGCGACCATTGGAGCGAGGTGCAGATCGACTCGATGGCGTCGTCGGGAGTGGTCACCAGAATGATTCTGGACTGATCGACTGCAGCCTGGGCATGATCGTGCGCAATGGCACCCTCGACGATGTCCGCAAGACGATCCGCGGACGCACGATTCGACGACGCGAGGTGGCCCACGACCCATCCACGCTCGGCCAGCGCGGAAGCCAGCGTCGAACCGACGCGGCCGCAGCCGATGATCGCGATCGGATCGCTCTTGCCGGGTGGAATCATGAAGCCGCCGCCGATGACTCCGGGCCGGTCGGATCATCCTTCTGTATGAAGCTCGAGCCCCACTGGAGGCCGAGCGGCAATCCGATGAGCGTTCCGGCCGCGTAGTCGATGGGAAGCGGCAGCGCGATGCGGGGCAGGCCGCCGCTGGTGATGGTCGTCTCGAGTTGATCGGCGGGAATCATGATGCCGGCGACCCACTGGCCGAGTGCGCCGAAGAGGCACACCGTTGCGAACAGCAGATAGGGCTGCACGGTTGGTGCGATCAGCCTGCCGACGAGGCCGGCAGCGATCGATCCGATGATCGTGGCGGCGAGAACCTGTCCCTTGAATGGAGACTGGGCGACCAGCCAGACCACGGGAAGGGCCGCAAGTCCGGCGGCACCCATCTTGATGGCCTCGGGGCTCGCGGCCCAGTCGGGAGCCGGCTCACCGGGATCCAGCATCGGCTGGATCATGGGGCCGGCACTTCGTGCGATCACGATGGCGATGACGAGGATGACGACCGACCAGACGAGGCCTTCGAGCACGAGCAAGTGGAAGGAGCCGTGCAGGGCGACTTCGGTGACGGTCTGCAGATGCAGTGCGAGCCACCCCATTCCGATGCCAAGTACGAGCAGTCCCGTGGAGCACTGGAAGCATCGGGAGACGCCGGCGGCGATGATGGTTCCCACGACGAGCGATGCAAGCATGGCCAGGCATGCCGCGGCGGGCGTCTGCGACTGGAGAATCGTTGGCCCGAACGATCCCTGTGAGGACAGCAGTGTCGGCTCGATCACTTGAAAGGTGACGATGGACAAGGCCAGAGCGGCCAGCATGATGATCCAGTTGCGTGCGACTTCCATTTGTGCATTTGAGCCGCTGGCGGTCCAGAAGGCAAACCTGCACCACGGGAAGGTCTTCGCGTATCCTGCCCACATGGCTGATACACCTGTCAATATCGACGGCTCCGCTCTGACCATTTCCCAGGTCGTGTCCGTGGCTCGCGAACGGACGACCGTGATTCTCGGCGACTCCGTACTCGATTCGATGACGCGATCACGGGAGACGGTCGAACAGGCCGCGTCCGGAGCCGATGCGGTGTACGGGATCAACACCGGATTCGGTGCTCTCTCACGCAAGCAGATCGATCCCGAGTCGAATCGACATCTTCAACTGAATCTCATCCGCTCTCACGCCTCCGGCGTCGGCGAGCCGCTTCCGGTGGACACGGTGCGGGCCATGCTGCTGATATTGGCGGCATCGTTGGCCCGGGGTCACTCCGGGGTCCGCATCGAACTTGTCAGACAGATCATCGCCCTGCTGAATGCCGGCATCACGCCGGTGGTTCCCGAAGTCGGTTCGGTCGGAGCTTCCGGAGACCTGGCTCCGCTGTCGCACGCGGCCCTCGTGCTCGTAGGGGAAGGCGAGGCGTTTCTCGACGGCCAGCGAGTGAGCGGAGCGGAAGCACTTCGCAGCAGCGGGATCGAACCGATCACGCTCGAGGCCAAGGAAGGGTTGGCGCTGATCAACGGCACCCACCTGATGGCGGCACAGGCATCCCTGTCCTCGTTCGACATCGATCGGTTGATGGATGCGGCGATCATCGCTGCAGCCATGGCCGTCGATGCGTGTCTGGGAACCGACGCGACCCTCGATGCCAGGATCCATGAGATTCGTCGCCAGCCCGGCCAGATCGAGGTCGCCCGACGCATGCTTTCGCTGCTCGAGCACTCCGAGATCGTCAAGTCCCATCAGGAGGACGACCCTCGGGTGCAGGATCCGTACAGTCTCCGCGCAACCCCCCAGGTGCTCGGTGCCGCGCTCGATTCCATCGCCGCCGACCGGGTCGTCATCGAACGCGAACTCGGAGCGGTCACCGACAACCCGCTTGTCTTCGGCGACGAGATCAGGAGCGGCGGAAACTTCCACGGAATGCCGCTGGCCATCGCCATGGATTCCATCGCCATCGGCATCGCCAATGTGGCGGGAATCAGCGAGCGACGCGTCTACTGGCTCCAGGCCTCCCACGACGACTTCAACAGGGTGCCGACCCACCTGAGTCCGCAGCCCGGCCTTCACAGCGGGCTGATGATCACGCAGTACACGGCGGCGGCATGCTGCAACGAACTTCGAATCCTCGCGACCCCCGCCAGCGTAGGAAACATTCCCACCGCTGCCGGCATCGAAGACTACAACTCGATGGGAGCGACCTCGGGGCTCAAGCTCAGGAGAGCCGTGATGCTCGCCCAGTACGTGATCGGGATCGAACTGCTCACGATGTCCGAGGCGATCGAGCACCATCGCCCGCTGTCGAGCGGAGACGGCGTCGAACATGCACACGCCGCGATTCGAAGACTGGTTCCGCCGCTGACCGAGGATCGTCCCCCCGCTCCCGACATCGAGGCCATCGTCGGTTTGATCCGAGCTGGCGCCCTCTCGGGCGGGTAGAGCGGCTACTCTATGGGTATGTCCATCACCGCACGTACCGTTAGAGCCCCGCGGGGCACCGATCGAACCTGCAAGAGCTGGCAGGCGGAAGCCGCCATGCGAATGCTGATGAACAATCTGGACCCCGAAGTGGCCGAACGTCCCGAAGACCTCGTCGTGTACGGGGGCCGGGGCCGCGCGGCCCGATCGTGGGAATCCTACGAGGCGATCATCGAGTCCCTCAAGCGCATCGAACCGGACGAGACGCTGCTCGTGCAGTCGGGAAAGCCGGTCGGGATCATCCGCACCACCGAAGACGTGCCGAGGGTGATCATCGCCAACTCCAACATCGTTCCCCACTGGGCCACGCAGGAACGCTTCGATGAACTCGAGGCGAAGGGCCTGATGATGTTCGGCCAGATGACCGCGGGATCATGGATCTACATCGGCACCCAGGGC
>DEYK01000041.1:65429-117334 GCA_002364485.1 Phycisphaerales bacterium UBA3160 | reverse complement strand
GATCTACATCGGCACCCAGGGCATTCTCCAGGGCACGTTCGAGACCTACGCGGAATGCGCGAGGCAGCACTTCGGAGGCACGTTGGCGGGGACGCTCAACGTGACGGCCGGGTGCGGCGGCATGGGCGGCGCACAGCCGCTGGCGATCACGATGAACGAGGGCACGTGCCTCATGGCCGAGATCTGTCGGGAGCGACTCGAGAAGCGCGTGCATGACCGCTACCTCGACGAGATCGTCGAGGATCTCGATGCGGCGATCGATCGCGCCCTTCAAGCGAAGGAATCGAGAGAAGCCGTGTCGATCGGCTGGCTCGGCAACGCGGTCGATCTGCTCGAACGACTCGTGCAGCGCGACCTCGTCCCCGACACGCTGACCGACCAGACTTCGGCGCACGATCCGCTGCAGGGCTACTACCCGGAGGGGCTTTCGCGCGAGGAGGCGGACGTGCTTCGCTCGGCCGATTCCGACGAGTACCAGTCGAGATCGCTGCAGACGATGCGACGTCATGTGGAACTGATGGTCGGGCTCATGCGGCGTGGCGCCAGGACCTTCGACTACGGAAACAACATCCGCCAACGGGCCCTCGACGAGGGGTTCGCCGACGCATTCGAGTTCGAGGGGTTCGTCCCCGCCTACATCAGGCCCCAGTTCTGCCTCGGTCGCGGTCCGTTCCGGTGGGCCGCCCTCTCCGGTGATCCTGAGGACATCCGAAAGACCGACGAGGCCATCCTCGAACTCTTTCCCGAGGACGAGTCGCTTCGTCGCTGGATCACCATGGCCCAGGAGAAGGTCGCGTTCCAGGGACTTCCGTGCCGCATCTGCTGGCTCGGACTCGGCGAGCGTGATCGAGCCGGGGTGCGATTCAACGAGATGGTTCGAGACGGGATCGTGTCCGCACCGCTGGTGATCGGCCGCGACCATCTCGATTGCGGGTCCGTCGCCTCTCCAAATCGCGAGACGGAAGGCATGCTGGACGGGACCGACGACGTCTCGGATTGGCCGCTGCTGAACTTCGGAGTCAACATCGCGAGCGGTGCGAGCTGGGTCAGCTTCCATCATGGCGGCGGCGTCGGCATCGGCTTCAGCCAGCACGCCGGACAGGTGGTCGTCTGCGACGGAACCGATGCCGCCACATCCCGGATTCGACGTGTTCTGACAAACGATCCGATGATGGGCATCTTCCGGCATGCCGACGCGGGATACGACATCGCCCGTGGGTGCGCCGACGATCAGGATGTCCAGATCCCGATTCGAAACTGGTAGAAGAAACGGAACGCCTCTCCATGGCAACACTGCTTTTCGTGAATGCTCGGATCCTGACGATGCACGGGGACGGCTCCCCCCGGCGCGGAGATTCCATGCGCGATCTCGCGATCATCGAGAAGGGATGGCTGCTGACCAAGGACCAGATGATCGGCGACCTCGGTGACGGGGAGCCGCCGGAAGGACTCGAGCCCGACTCGGTCATCGATCTCGATGGCCGGGTGCTGATGCCGTCCTTCGTCGATTGCCATACCCACGCATGCTGGGCCGGAAGCAGGCTCGACGAGTTCCAGAAGTCCCTCGAGGGAGCCTCCTATCTCGAACTGCTCGCCGAGGGCGGCGGAATCATGTCGACGGTCCGATCCGTCCGCAAGGCGTCGATGGAGGATCTCGTCTCCAATCTGGAGGAACGCATCTCCATCATGTCCGCATGGGGAACCGGAACCATCGAGGTGAAGTCGGGATACGGGCTCACCACCGAAGACGAACTGAAGATGATTCGTGCCATCCACACGGTGTCCCAGGCGACGCCCCAACTGATCACAGGCACCTTCCTCGGAGCCCATGCGATCGATCCCGATGTCCCCGGTTTCGTCGATCGCACGATCGACGAGACGCTCCCCGCCGTCGCGGAGGAGTTCCCCGGAATCTGCTGCGATGCCTACTGCGAGACGGGAGCCTGGTCGGTCGACGAGACCACGCGGTACTTCAAGCAGGCGATCGAACTCGGATGCCCGATCCGCCTGCATGCGGATCAGTTCAACGAACTCGGAATGGTCGAACGCGCCATCGAACTCGGTGCCCGCAGCGTGGACCACCTCGAGGCCACCGGACCGGACATGGTCAGGAGGATCGGCGAGAGCGAGACGATGGCGGTGCTCCTGCCGGCCAGCGGCTTCTGCCTCGACGACCGCTATGCACCAGGACGCGATCTGGTCGATGCCGGAGCGGCCGTCGCCATCGCGACCAACTTCAATCCCGGCTCCGCCCCGTGTCCGTCCATGTCCATGGCGATCGTGCTGGCCTCCCGAAAGTTGGGCTTGACGCCTCAGGAGGCGATCGTGGCCTCGACGTACAACGCGGCGTGCGTACTCGGTCTGCAGGACGAGGTCGGCTCGATCTCCGTCGGAAAGCGTGCCGACCTGATGGTGATGGACACCCGCGATGAGCGGGAACTCGCCTGGATGGTGTCGCCCCCGCCACCGCCCCTGGTCATCGGTCTGGGCGATGTCATACAGTTCCTTGCTGACACCGGGGAATCCGAGCAATGAAGACCTGTCGAGGGGGATCGCAATGGTGATACGTAAGGAACGTGACGTCGCTGCCGCGGAAGCCGCTGCGGGATGCGTGGTCGAGATGCACCGCCGTCTCGTGGACTTCCTTCGCGAGGGACTGACGCTCACGGAGATCGACGAGTTCATCGGTCGCGAATTGAAGTCGATGAAGTCGCGCAGCTGCTTCATCAGATACCGGATACCCGGGCAGTCCCCGTTTCCCAGCCACTCCTGCCTGTCGGTCAACGAGTGCGTCGTCCACGGCACGCATGTGATGAGCGATGCCCCGCTGGTCGAGGGGGATCTCATCTCGATCGACATCGGCGTGCGGCACAACGGATGGATCGGCGATGCCGCCTGGACCTACGCGATCAAGAGCTGCTCGGACGAATCGCGGCGTCTCATGGATGTGGGAAAGGAGTCGCTTCGTCGCGGCATCCTCGCCATGCAGCCCGGCCATCGACTCGCCGAATGGGCCCGTGCCGTCCAGACCTACGTGGAGGACGAGTCCGGCTTCAGCCTGGTCCGCGGACTGGGTGGGCACGGCTACGGCAAGTCGCTGCACGGCCCGCCCTTCATCTCGAACGTGCTGCCGAGCCATCCGGGAGAGTGGCCCGATGCGAACAGTCTGTTCGTCGAGGGATTGCTCGTCGCCGTCGAACCCATGATCAACGCCGGAAGTCACGAGGTGTCGAGTGAACCGGGTGATTGGCCCATCTGCACGGTGGACGGCTCGATGAGCGTCCATTACGAGGCGGATGTGCTCGTGACGGCGCAGGGCCCGAGAAATCTGACCGCCGGACTGGCCGAACTGACCGACGTCGTCGGCTGAACACGTTTACTGGAGAGAAGAATCCAATGATCAATGCATGCATCATCGCAACGGTCCTGTCTTCACAGGCCGCCATCGACTACCCGGAAGCACGACGTGTCGATCAGGTCGACGTGATCCACGATACGCAGGTCACGGATCCCTACCGATGGCTCGAGAACGACGTGCGCGAGGATTCCGAAGTGAACGACTGGGTCGATGCCCAGAACGCGATCACGCATGGTTACCTCGATGCGATTCCTCAGCGGGACGCCATTCACGAACGCCTCGTCGAGTTGTGGGACTATCCGAAGGTGCGCACGCCGTTCCGGATCGCCGATCGATACTACTTCTCCGCCAACGACGGCCTTCAGAACCAGGATGTGCTGTACACGCGACGAACGCTCGAGGACGAGCCCGAGGTCGTCATCGACCCCAATGCGTGGTCGGAGGACGGCACGATGGCCCTGGGCGGTCTGAGCTTCAGTCCGGACGGACGGTACCTCGCGTACGCGGTGGCGGATGCGGGAAGCGACTGGAAGACATGGAAGATCAGGGATCTCGCGACCGGGATCGATCTTCCCGACCGGATCAAGTGGTCCAAGTTCGCCAATCCGGCGTGGCTTCCCGACGGCAGTGCGTTCTTCTACGGCCGGTATTCGCCCCCGGAGGGCGACGGCGCCTTCGTGGGAAAGAACGAGTTCATGAAGCTCTACAGGCATGTCCCCGGCACGCCCCAGTCACGTGACACCCTCGTGCTGGAGGATCCGGATCATCCCAGATGGTCGTGGGGTCCCTCCGTCACCGAGGACGGTAGGTGGCTCGTCGTCAATGTCTGGCGCGGATCCGGACCGCCGAATCTCATTCGTGCGATGAACCTCGAGGACGGCGACGGGTCGTTCATCGACGTCGTTCCGGAATGGAAGCACGAATACGAGTTCGTCGGAAGCAACGGCAACACGCTCTTCTTCATCACCGACGAGGACGCCTCCCGCAAGCGCGTCGTCTCGGCGGACCTCACGAACCCGTCCGCGCCCGTCTGGTCCGAGGTGGTCCCCGAGCAGTCGTCGACGCTCAAGTCGGTCCATCATGTCGGAGGCGAACTGATCGCCAACACCATGCAGGACGCCACCACCAGGCTCGTCAGGTACGGGGAATCAGGCGAACGCAAGGGGTCGATCGAACTTCCGGGACTCGGCACCGCCCAGATCAGCGGCGGCGAGCGTGCCCACGACGAGACGTTCTATTCGTTCTCGAGTTTCACCACGCCCCCCACCATCTACCGCTTCGACCTGACCACCGGCGATTCCCGCCGCATCGACGGGTCGACGCTCGACGTCGACTTCTCCGACTACGTCGTGCGCCAGGAGTTCTACGCGAGCAAGGACGGCACCCGCGTGCCCATGTTCCTCGTGCACCACAAGGACATGAAGCAGGACGGGTCCAATCCGACGCTTCTCTACGGCTACGGTGGCTTCGACATCTCCCTCACCCCCTACTTCTCGCCCGCGCGTCTTGCGTGGGTCGAACTCGGCGGCATGCTGGCGATACCGAATCTTCGAGGCGGTGGCGAATACGGTCGGGAATGGCACCAGGCCGGCACCAAGACCCGCAAGCAGAACGTGTTCGACGACTTCATCTCCGCGGCCGAATGGCTGATCGACCGGAAGTGGACGAAGCCGGACTGCCTGGCCATCCAGGGGGGATCCAATGGAGGCCTGCTGGTCGGTGCGTGCATGACGCAGCGACCCGATCTCTTCGGAGCATGCCTTCCCGCCGTCGGCGTACTCGACATGCTTCGATTCCATCGATTCACCATCGGCGCGGCGTGGCAGGGCGACTACGGTGACATCGAGAATGAGGATGAGTTCCGCGCGCTCTACGCCTATTCGCCGTATCACAACCTCGAACCGGGAACGTCCTATCCGGCCACGATGGTCACGACGGGCGATACCGACGATCGCGTCGTGCCCGGACACAGCTTCAAGTACGCCGCGGCGCTCCAGCATGCCCATGCCGGAACGCAGCCGGTGCTGATTCGCATCAATCGCAGGGCCGGACACGGCGCCGGCAAGCCGACCACGATGCGAATCGACGAGACGGCCGATGTCATGGCGTTCCTCGTGAACGAACTTGAATGCAGCACTCGAGGATCGGACTCGGAGAAGCCCTCGCCCTGATCAGCGCAGGCCCAGCATCGATGCCAGAGGCCCCGGCCTCAGATCATCGACGAGCCCCGCGCCTCCGGTGGCCGCGGCCGCGGCGGCGTAGCCGCTTCGTACCGCGCCCTCCATGGTGGCCGGCCACCCGGTGTCGCACCAGTCTCCCCCGAGGTAGAGCCCTTCCAGGTCCCCCCCCTGGGGACCGATGACGGAAGGTGCCGCGGAGGGTCGATGCGATTCGATCTCGGCCGTCGCTGCAAAGGTGGCACGCTTCTCCTTGACCGATCTGGCCGACAGCAGCTCGTGGTCGCTCATCCCGGGCATCGCCCTGGAGAGTTCGGCCAGGACGCGTTCGACGATCTGCTCTTCGGTCAGTTCCATCCAGTCCTCCGCCTCGCTGATGACGGCGTGGAGATGCTGCCGCCCCTCGGAGTCGATGCCCTTGTTGAACATCCAGTGGACCGGGCGGCCCGCGAGAATCAGGTGCGGCAGATCGGTGACGGCGCCGGAGAACTGAAGATGGACACCGAGGATCGGGCTGGTCGAGAAGCGGGAAAGGTTCCGGGTCCGCGCGTCGGATTCGTGAAGCCGATCCGGCAGGATCTTCTCGAGTCGATCGGGAGGAACCGTCGAGATCACCGCCGACGTCGAGATCGCCTCGTTCGCCGTGACCACTGAGCATACGCGGCGTCCGTCGAATCCGATCGAACGCACAGAGCATCCGAGTTCGATCGATCCACCGGCGTCCTCGATGATCCTCGTGGCGGGATCGTAGAGATCGCGAAGCGGCACATCGGGTATTCCCATGATGCCTGCGAACCGGCCGGGAAGAAACGCCTCCTGGAACACCTGAAGACCGTGGACGGCCGCGACCTTCGACGACGAGAGGTTGCACGCACTGATGATGATGGTGTCCCAGAAGAGCTCGATCACGTGATCGGACTGCCCCTGATCCTCGAGGAACGCGCGGAACGTGCGGCCCTCCCACTCGATTCGTCCGGCGAAGCCCATTCGGATCATCCGCCACATGGCGCGACGGACCTGCTTCTTCTGGGATCGGTCGAGCAGCTTCATCTTGAGAAAGGACCGTGCCTGATGCAATGGAGCCGGAAGCGGATCGGGACGTAGCGAATCGATGCCGCCGTCGGGTCGGAGCCAGTGGAGCTCCTCGTGCCATGCGATGCTCTCGAGGACTCCCAGCTGCTGGTACAGATCGAGCAGATTCGTGCAGCAGCCCATCAGGACGTGCTGGCAGTTGTCGAGCGTCGTTCCGGAACGCGGGTCGTCGAAGCTGGTCGCGCGACCGCCGAGCTTGCGTCTCGTTTCGAGCAGGTGCGGGATGTGCCCTGATTCGGCGACGCGCATGGCCGCGGCGATTCCGGCGAGTCCGCCTCCGATGATGACGATCTTTCTCTTCACTTCGCCGGGCCCGCGGATCTCGCCATCCACTTGGCCCGAAGCGCGATGGACGTCTTGTGGATCGCATTGAGCCGCACTCGGCGGTCCTCGACGATTCGATGCGGATCCTTCGCGATGCGTTCGAGCAGTTCTCGGTAGATCGTCGTCATCGCCCACAACGTCGGACGGCAGGCGGGATCGATCATCTCCTCCAGGGGAGCGGAACGTTCATAGTGGCTCCGGGCGGTCGCGATCCATCCCTCGATGATCGATTCGGCCCTGTCCGCAGGTCGCCAGGAGACGAGGTCGTCGGGAGTCATGCCGGCATCCTTCAGCTGCTGGGCCGGGATGTAGCAGCGATCGAGTTCGACGTCCTCGCGGATGTCACGGAGAATGTTCGTCAACTGGAACGCGATGCCGCGATCGACGGCAAGCGACGGGGCCGCGGAATCGTCGTATCCCCAGACCTGGATGCAGACCAGCCCGACCGTGGAGGCGACCTGACGGCAGTAGGTGAAGAGGTCCTCGCTGGTCACGATCGACCGTTCATCGAGATCCGCACGCTGTCCTTCGAGCATGTCGAGAAACGGAGCGGCATCGAGCTTGAACGTCCTGGCGGTCTCGGTGAATGCGATCCAGAGGGGATCGTCCGCGTCGCAGCGGCCCTCGAGAGCCTCGATGGTGGTCTCGGAGAATCGGTCGAGCTCGATGCGCGTCAGCTCCCGTCCATCGGAATCGTCGATGATGTCGTCCGCCCGCCGCATCCAGGCGTAGATCGCGTACAGCGACGAACGCTTGGGCTCGGGCAGCAGCTTCAGGCCGTAGTAGAAGTTGCGGGCGCGGGCTCGCGTGATGTCGCGGCAGTGCTGCATCGCAGCATCGATGGATCCGGTCGCCGTGCTCATGCGGCGGCTCCCTTCATGGACGCCCTTCGCGCCTGCAGCACGAGCAGCAGCTTCGTGAACCGACTGATTCTGGGGCGATCGAGACAGGTCTCGTAGTTCCACTGCGTGATTCGCCTGAGGATCGTGACGCCGCCGGCCTGGAACAGCCAGAGGATGGGCCTGATGTCCGGGGAGACGAGCTCGAGGAGGGATCGCCCCTGTTCGAACAGCGGCCAGGTGCGTTCGACGCAGTCGCGAAGGAGTGCTCGATACTCGGAAAGGAACTCGACGTCGGGCGCATGGCCGATGGTCGCGGTCGAGCGGAGCCGACGTTCGAACTCGGCGATGGAGTGCATGTCGGCCGGGAGGTAGATCCGGTCCCGTTCGAGGAGATCCCTCTTCACATCCTGCCAGTGGTTCGTCAGCTGGAGTGCGGTGCAGATCGAATCGCTCGACGTGAGCTGATCGGGCGTGCACGGTTCGTCGGCCAGCTTGAGCACGAGTCGGCCGACCGGATCGGCGCTTCCCCGGCAGTATCCGAGCACCCCGTCCCACGTGTCGTATCGGGTCACGGTCTGGTCGGCTTCGAATGCGCCGATGAGACGTTCGAAGGGGTCGATGTCCAGGCCATGTCGCTCGATGACGGGAGCGAGGGCGGTGAAGACCGGATGACGGGGCTGGCCCTCGAAGCATGAAGCGAGTTCTGCCCTCCACCACTGGAGCAGTTCGGTGGATCTGTCCGAATCGCCGACTTCGTCGCCGAGATCATCGGCCCAACGGCAGAAGGCGTAGACCGCGCTCATTCCCTCGTGCATCCGCTTCGGAACGAAGCGGCTGAGCACGCTGAAGTTCTCCCCGTGCCGAAGCGTCAGATCACGGCAGTAGGCCCTTGATTCCTCCAGTCCCAGGTCGGGACGATGTCCGGGACCCCAGTGGTCAAGGAGGTCGACGATTGGTGTTGAGGCAGGTCTGTTCATGGCTGAGGGCCTTGCGAGTGGGTCGCAAGTGTACCGGGATCGACGTTCCTGCGACAATCGACGACTCGATGCTCGCCGATGTGATCACGGACGGGTATCATCGCTGATTCGGAGACCGATCGACCATGAAACTCATCCTTGCCAATCCTCGCGGCTTCTGTGCCGGCGTCTACATGGCGATCGATGTCGTCGATCAGCTGCTCGACATCCTCGATGACGAACCGATCTACGTCTACCACGACATCGTCCACAATCTGCACGTGGTCAACCGCTTCAAGGAACGCGGGGTGACGTTCGTGGAGGATGTGGAGGATGTCCCCCACAACTCGATCATCGTCTTCAGCGCCCACGGGGTCAGCCCGGCCGTGCGAACGGCCGCCGCGAAGCGAAAGCTCGACATGATCGATGCGACCTGCCCGCTGGTCACGAAGGTGCACGCGGAAGCGATTCGCTACGCGCGGCGCGGCTGGCAGATCCTCCTCGTCGGACACCATGACCACCAGGAGATCATCGGAACGCGGGGCGAGGCCCCGGATTCGATCCAGGTGGTCGACTCCGTCGAATCGATCAAGACGCTCCAGATCGACGATCCCACCAAGCTGATCTACCTGACGCAGACCACCCTGAGCATGGACGACGCATCGACCATCATCAATGCCCTCAAGGTCGCGTTCCCGGAAATCAACTCCCCTCCCAGCGAGGACATCTGCTACGCCACGACGAATCGTCAGCATGCGGTCCGCGTGCTTGCGCCGCAATGCGACGTCGTGCTCGTGGTCGGAAGCCGCAACTCGTCGAATTCGCTGCGTCTCACCGAGATCGCGGAAGCCGCCGGCACGAGGGCGCATCTCATCGACGATGTGGACGAATTGTCGGAAGAGATGCTCAGCGGATCCACCAGCGTCCTGGTCACCGCCGGAGCAAGCGCTCCCGAGGACCTCGTGCAGTCGCTGATACTCAAGTTGATCCAGGATCACGGTGGAGAGATCGAACAGCACGACATCTTCCACGAGAGCGTGGAGTTCGGACTTCCCGGAACGCTCAAGAAGTTCATGCGGACTCGCGACATCGATCCCGAAGGTCGACGAATCACGATGGACGACATGGCTTCGACGAACCGATTTCTCGATCAGCATGGTATTCCCTACAACGTCGTCGATCTGACCGTCAGTGCTGCCGACTGAACCACAGATCCCGCAAGGGCGCCCCAGACGATGCCAGAACCGACGCACATCTTCGAGTGCACTCCGTCCGATCTCCGCGATCTGATGGACGAACTTCGACTGAAGCCCTTCGTGGCGGATCAGTTGCTCAAGTGGGTCTACGGCCACGGAGTCACCGATCTCGATCAGATGACGAATCTGAGCGAATCGACGAGGGACCGCCTTCGCGAGGCCATGGACTTCACCAGGGGAACGGTCGTCACCCGGCAGGACGCCAGCGACGGCACCCGCAAGATCCTCGTCGAATGGGATGCTCCGGCCTCCTCCCTGCCGCTGATCGACGATCCGGCGGCCCGCGATCGACGGACCGAGACCGTGATGATCCCGACCGATCGCCGCCGCACCGCGTGCGTGTCGTCGCAGATCGGCTGCCCGGTCGGATGCACGTTCTGCGCTTCGGGAATCGGAGGCCTCGACCGGAATCTGACGGCAGGCCAGATCGTCGAGCAGGTCCATCATCTGCAGCAGCTTCCCGACGCGGATCGGATCACGAACATCGTGTTCATGGGCATGGGCGAACCATTGGCGAATGCCTCCGCGGTCTTCGACGCCGTTCGAATACTGAACGCATCCTGGGCGTACGGAATCGGCGCCCGCCGGATCACCATCTCGACCGTCGGCCTGCCCGCGGCGATCCGGAAGCTCGAGCACTTCGACATTCCGGTCACACTGGCCCTGAGCCTCCACGCCCCGAACGACAAGCTTCGTCGCCAACTGATTCCCTGGGCCGAATATTCGACGATCGACGAACTCCTCGACGCCTGCGATACGTGGTTCCAGAAGACGGGACGCGAGGTCACGCTGGAGTACATCCTGCTCGGCGGGGTGAACGACCGGTCCGATCATGCGGAGGAACTGGCCCATGTGGCCCGATCGATGCGTGCCAACGTGAATCTCATCCGGTACAACGAGGTGGACGGGCTCCCCCACCGCCGGCCCGACGATCAATCCGTCCGGTCGTTCCAGAGAATCCTCCGCAACGGAGGCGTGAACGTCCATATCCGGGCAAGTCGCGGTCGGGACATCGCCGCCGCCTGCGGCCAGCTGCGGCACGAGTCCACCTGAGTCCGTCAGGACCCCGGAACGGAGTCGTCCATCACATCCTCCATGGCGCGAGGCCCGTACCGGGCGAGGCCGTCCAGGGTCGCTGCCGAGGCGCGGCGAAGTCGACCATCCAGAGCCATGGCATGCAGTTCGCCGAGCACCGAAGCCCAGTGCTCGTAGCGATCCTGCTCTCTCGTGGCCCGATGGATGATGTCGCGTACCGCCGTCCGGATGGCACGCTCGCGACCGGTTCCACGCCACCTGCGCGGGATGACTCTTCGCAACGAGGCGAGGAGCCTCGTGGCCCAATCACTGGTTCGCAGATCGACTCGGAACCTCCATCGCACGAGGACGAGTTCGATCCGGGTGAGGTATCTGGATTCGATGCGGTCACCGCGACCTCGCTTGACGTTCAACCGGTGACGGGTCCTGCGACGGTGCTCGGGGCTGACCGCCATCGACGCCATGTAGATCGCATCTCGGATCAGGGTTGATTCGGCCAGCGGCAGGATGGCCAGTCGCGTGAGCTGCCGACCACGCTCGCCTCGATCCGCCTGATACAGGGCGGTGATGTCGAACGCCAGCCGTTCGGCGTCCTCGAAGCTTCGCCAGATCATGCATCTTCTCATTGCAATGACCAGATCTCGTCGTGACTCGCGGCCCAGGCGGGTCTCCTCGAGGCCGGGCATGGTGGCCAGCGTGCGTTGCACGAGATGACGGAATCGAGCGGCCCGCGCGAGTCGCCCCGGCCCGGTCTTGCGAAGTGCGTGGCCGAAACGGCGGACGATGCGGCCGGGCGGCTCGGTGACCTGATCCTCCGCCTGACGCCGGTTGAGATCGGGATCGATGGCGAGGCGACGTCCGAATTCGAACGCCTCCAGCGACCGTGCGTATCCGATCGATTCGAGCGACTTGGCGGCCGCGGTCATCGCATCGACCGTCGCGGGAATCAGCCCAAGCTGGAATGCGGTGCCGAGCTGCACGAGGTCCGACATGCGTTCGTTGTGGAATCGATACCGACAGAGTTCGGTGAACGATGCGAAGAACCGTCCATGCTCGGAGAGCCGGAACGCAAGGTACGCCTCGATCGCCTGCACGTCCTGGGAGGCGAGCCCGAGGTCGAGCTGGTCCTCGAACAGTCCGATGTTCACCACGCCGCAGGTGCGCTCGGATGAGGCGACCCGGAGATTCTCCTCGGGCCCGACGGATCGCAGCGCCTCGGATCGATCGAAGCCGAGCAGCAGATCAGCCTCGCCGAACGGAATCGCCGAAGTGAGCCCGTCGCTGAGATGATCCTCGTCATGCCGAGTGTAGAGCAGCTGGCCCCATGCATACCTTCCCGCTCCGATCGGATCGGGATTGAATCTGAATCTGACTCGATACCCCATGTGCTGCCCGGCGTTGAGAAGGAGCTTCATGCACGCACCGGGCGCAGTCCCCCGCAGTCCGGCGATGTGCACGGACCACAGCGGACGATCTCCATGGCGTGGAGTGGGCGCGGGAATCCCGCTGCCCGAGATGTCGGTATGCCGCATCGGAGCCTGGGAACGAAACACCTCGATCTGTTCGACGAGCGGCCTGACTCTGCCCCCCAGCCTCGGCGGCCACCGGAGGTTGATCGGATCGATCGACCAGGTGGTCTCGGTGGGCATCGCCTGGCGGACATTGATCGACTCGTCTTCGACATGCATGGTCTTCTGC
This sequence comes from Phycisphaerales bacterium UBA3160, assembly GCA_002364485.1. Taxonomy (GTDB): domain Bacteria; phylum Planctomycetota; class Phycisphaerae; order Phycisphaerales; family SM1A02; genus UBA854. The sequence goes on along the minus strand of DEYK01000041.1, from coordinate 104,596 downwards.
CTGATGATGCAGGCTCGATCGGAAGGCCAGATCACACGCTGCATCGACTGGAATCCACGTTGATCGATCCCCTTGAGTTCAGCTTCGATGGCATCGACGCTGAATCGCGCGGGCGGGCCGTCGTCGAGGATCACGAGACCGTGCAGCGACGAGATCGCAATCTCGCGGACCGTGTGAAGCACGCGATCGGGATCACCCAGATTCACTCTTCGGATGATGACCCTGGATGCCTGCCCTGCCGGAACCATGCTTCTGGCGAGGCGTTCGATGTCCTGCATGCCATCGCCCGGATGCTGGCTGATCAGAAAGAGATGCTGGACCTTGCTGGCCAGAGCCTGGCGAACCGCCGGCGAACCGAATCGTTCGAACCTCGTGTGGGACCAGGCCTCCAGATTGACCCGCCTTCCATCGCCGGGCCCGCGCTCGATGCCGTCCAGGAAGAGTCGCACGGGGTCACGCTTGGCCTGTTCGTCCTGTTCGTCGTCCTCGACCTGGTTGGACCCCAGCCAGGTCCCGTCGTCGGTCACCGACTCGTAGAGCGCGTTCGCGAATCGTCTGACTTCACGATCCATCGCCATCGGCCCCAGCACGTCATCGGTCGAGTCCAGCGCCACGGGAAGATCGGGCGGCACAAGTTCGAATCGCGTCGATTTGCTCGCATGAGGATTGAGTTCGCGAAGCAGCGGAAGAATCCGTCTTGCGAGCATGGAGGGATGCAGTCGATCTCCATGGAGAACATCCTCCTCCTGCCCCTCGCCTTGCGGAAGGATCTTTCCCCAGATCGTCGCGAGTTCGGTGCCCGGCGTCCGCATGCGTTCGGCGCAGGCGAGGATGCGTGATTCCACGGTGCCGGGCGTCGGCTCGAGAACGACCACCTTGCGGCAACGTGCGAGAAGACGCTTCACCGGAGCCTCGTCGATCGGCTGGATCAGACCCAGATGGAGCACGGGCACACGGCCGATCATCCCGAGCGTGGAAAGCACGTGCAGGAGCGACTGGTGCATCGGGCCGACCGTGACGAACCCGACGGGCGATGGATCACCCGGACTGGGCAGGGCGAGATGCGAGTTGAGCTCCAGACGACGGGCCATCCGAAGGGCACCACCGGACTCGTTCCAGCGCGGGCCGCGATGGCGGTGGCGAAGTCCGACGTCCTCCGGGTCCTCGTCGGACCGGTTGGCGCGAAGCGTGATGGTCGATCCGGACTCGAGGGTCGTCGGATGGACGAGGGTGACGGCCGGAACGTGTTCCGCGCGACTCAGACGCAGCGTGTGCTCGACGCAGTCGCGCAGGTGATCGACGGTCGAGGCTGCGATCACCGGTAGTTCGGACCGGAGGAGCAGCGTGCCCGGAACGTCGACACCGTTGAGGGAATGGCGATCTTCGATGACGCAGCCGATGGCGGCATCGGGAACGCTTGCAAGGACGGTCGAGTTGCGGATGGCGGCGATCGCCGAAGCGGCCGTGGTGCCCGCCAGCACGGCAAGCACGTGTCGGCCACCGCGGGCCGCCCACGCGGCACGCTCGAAGGCCCGGGCCGCATCGGGGCTGGTGATCACGCGCAGCCTGTTCATGCGCAGCACGTCACGGACTTCCGGATCCTTCAGCTGTTCGATCAGTGACTGCAGAGACGGGCATTCGGTCAACGACAGCACGGAGACGCTCGGCAGGCATTCGAGCACGGCCTTCGTGATGACTTCCGGCGCGGAAAGCGTGGCAAGGCCCCTGTGCCTCGACAGCGCCTGCTCCGTCGGATTCGAGGGGGGGGTCATGAGCTCGCTCCATCCGCGCGGGACGGCACGAGTCGATGAATGGCGGAGGCGACGCCGTCCTGGCCGTGATGTCCGGTGACCTCGTCCGCGACGGCCAGTACGGCATCGTCCGCATTGGCCATGGCGATTCCAAGTCCGGCGGAACGGATCATTCCGACGTCGTTGAGCCCGTCGCCGATCGCGACGACTCTGGCCGGATCGTGCCCGTGTTGTTCGCAGTAGAACTCGATCATCGACCACTTGTCGACGCCGCCGGCGAAGAGTTCGAGGATGTGGACATCGGATCCGGTCGCGTGCGACGACGTCACCGCCGCCCATTGCTGCAGCTCCATGCGTGTTCCCAGCGCCGTTCGGACCCTGGCCGTGGTCGGAGCAAGAATGTTCGATTCGCCGACGCTGCTGACTCTCAGGGAATCATCGGGATGGGGATCGTCATCGATGTCCTCGATCCAGCGGCATTCGACGCCCATGGACTCCATCCACCAGCTCGACACGGGATGAAGCTCCGGGTCCGCTTCCGCGAAGGGACTTCCAACCAGCAGATAGTCGTAGCCGGCCGCTTCGTGATCCTTGAGGACAAGCGCAGTGTGTTCTTCCTGATGGAGGTGTTCGACGGCCTCGCGGACGAGCGAACGCTCGATCGGATGGCGATGAATCGTTCGACCGGTCTCTCCATCCACGAGAATGGCTCCTCCGGATCCGATCATCCTGCCCCGGTAGTCGATCGAATCGAGAATCCCGATGGTTTCGTTTCTGGTTCGTCCGGTCGCGATCAGAACATCGACACCCGTCGCCCGCAGATGGGCGAGGGCCTGTTGGTTCGCATCGGAGACCGACCCCTCCGGACCCAGCAGGGTGCCATCGAGATCGAGCACGAAAAGGTCCCACGGAGGCATGGTGAGTGACCGTAGGCGGCCGAAGGGAATCCATCAACCCGGGAAGCCCAACTTGTTCCTTCCGGACACCCGGCATAGGCTCAAGGGATGGATTGGAAGCAATGCATCCGGATCTCCGGAATGCCGACCGCTGCACCCTGCCGCTTCGGCCGTTTCAAGCTGCCCGGTTCGGGATTGACTCGTCCATGAAATCCGACTCACGCAGCCTCGCAGCCAGCCTGCTCCCCCATCTTCTGCACGCGTGCGACGATCGACTCCACGACGTGATCTGGTTCAAGGCCGATTGGCAGCGAGGAGGCGCCGCCACCGGACGCGGCCACTGGATCGAACCGGACGGCAGCTCGATCGAAGTCATCATCAAGGTTCCGGTCCGTCCCAGGGAACTCACCTGGCTGCAGCGGCTTCAGGAATCCGCATCGGCTCCGGTCGTCCCGCTGCTTCTGGCCGGGGGGACCACACTCGGCGGCTACGACCTGGCATGGATCGTCATCGAGAGGATTCCGTTCGGGCCGCTGGGGATGCGATGGCACAAGGATCACATCAGGCGGACCTCGGAAGCAGCTGCCCGGTTCACCAGGGAATCAGCCGCCTGGCCGATCGTACGATCCGATGTGCGGCAGGAGGACTGGGCCGACATGATCAGAAGATCGAGAGAGTCGATCCGGATCAACGAGCCGTCGGACCAGCCGTCGTGGTCGAATGGACTCAAGACCCTGGCTCACGGAATTGATGATCTGGTCGATCGCTGGAGAGATCGGGCGACGAACCACTGGATCCACGGCGATCTGCATCTTGCCAATGCACTCAGCCGGCAGGCGATGCAGAGCGGACCGGTGACGTTGATCGACCTGGCCGAGGTCCGTCCCGGGCATTGGCTCGAGGATGCCGTGTTCCTCGAGAGACAGCTCTGGGCGATGCCCGATCGACTCGTGTCCAGCAAGCCGGTCAAGGCCATGGCCACCGCGAGAAGATCGATCGGGCTCCCGGTCGAGAAGAACTGGCAGGATCTCGCAATGATCAGGCGGGCCCTGCTGGCCGGTACGGCCCCGTTCTTCATGAGGAGCGAGGGACACCCCAGATTCTTCAAAGCATGCCTCAGGGAGCTCGAGCGAAGCCTGAAAGCGTTGAAATTGAAACGCTGAAGGCCCCTGATCGCCGATTGATGGTCATCCGCGTTGATTCGAATCAAGGCCTTGGATACCATCCTCGATCGACCTAGTGACCCCGCTTCGAACGCCCCATCAGGAAGGCTGCCTCAAATGGACCGCGAACGCCTCAAAGACGTCCAGACGTCGGATCTGAAAGACGACCGGCTGAATGAAGACTTCGTCATCTGGCTGAAGACGAAGGGGCCGACGTGGCTGCTGCTGATCCTCGTCGCAGTGGTCGCCTATCTCTACATCATCAACTGGAAGCAGGGGCAGATCAACTATCGGAACGAGGCGTGGATCGCCCTTTCCGAAGCCCAGTTGCCGACATCGCTCGAGGACGTCGCCGTCCAGTACCCCGATGTCGATTCAATCCCGCAGCAGGCCAGACTTCGCGCCGCCGCGATCTATCTCCAGTCGTCACTGCTTTCACGAGGCATCGGTTCGACCGATGAGGCGCCGCTCCCGCTCTCGGATGAGGATCGGACATTCAACCTGAATCGTGCCGCGGCCCTCTACGAGGAAGTCCTTCGGAGCGACACCGGCAACCAGGGTGGAACCGTGATGGCCTACACCGCGATGAACGGCATGGCGGCCGTCATGGAGTCCAAGGGCGAACTCCAGCAAGCCTCGGACTGGTACCAGAAGGCCGCCGAGCGCAGCCGGGACACGTTCCCGTTCCTCGCGCAGCGGGCCGAGGGTCGAGCACTCGAGTGCGATCAGTACGACCAGCTCGTCCAGATTCCCGAGTCGCTGCCCAGAGACGAGTCGCTCGACGATCTTGTTCCGACGCTCGACGTCGGGACCCCCGGTACCGTCGAGGACATGACGAACATCCTCACGCTTCCCGACGTTCCATCGCCCGAGACGGATTCCGGCGACCAGCCGTGACGTCCGGTGATCAGGACGCCATCGACGCATCCGACCTGTGCAATCCAGGCGGCAAGATCGATCCCGCCCAACTCCAGGCGCTCTACGAGGCGAATACCGACGAGGACCAGCCGGTCGTCGCTTCGTTCACGTTGACCAGGGACCTGGTCAAGCGACTGGACCGGTACCTGGTCGACCGCATTCCCTGGCTCAGTCGCACTGCATTGCAGTCGCTGATCCAGGAGCAGGCCGTCACCGTCAACGGAAGGTCGCCCAAATCATCGACGAAGCTTCGGCTCGGCGACGTCGTCCGGGTGATGCTCCCCCCCCCGCCGTCGAGCGAACTCCCCCGCGAGCAGCTTCCCCTGGACATCCTCCACGAGGACGACGATCTGCTCATCCTCAACAAGCAGGATGACATCATCGTGCATCCGGCCCGAGGAAATCAGTCCGGCACGATCATCAACGGACTTGCGTGGCACTTCCACAACCAGTCGAGTGGAGCGTTGTCTCCGGTCGGTTCCGAGAACGCCCGCCCCGGCGTCGTGCATCGACTGGATCGGCATACGACCGGCGTCATGGTCGTGGCCAAGACGGAAACCGCACATTGGAGACTGGGGCGGCAGTTCGAACAGCGTCGCACCCGCAAGCGCTACCTCGCGGTGGTGCAGGGTCGCGTGGAGCCCTACGCCGACGTCATCGATCTGCCGATCGGCGTGCACCCCACGGTCCGCAAGCGGTACGCGGTGCGCCATGATTCAACCGGCAAGGAATCCGTCACCATCTATCGCGTGAGGGAGGTCTACGAGGACTACTCCCTTCTCGAAATCGAACTGCGTACGGGAAGAACCCATCAGATCAGGGTGCACTTGTCCCACATGGGCTGGCCGATCGTCGGCGACGACTACTACGGAGGTCGCCACCTGGTGGCCCGTGACCTGATCCAGACCGGCACGGACTCGGGACTGGACCCGGCGGACGAGGTGATCTCGAGGCAGGCGCTCCACGCGTCGCTGCTGGGGTTCGAACATCCCGGACGCGCGGAGGAGCAGACCTACGTCGCCCCCCTCCATGCGGACATGAGGCGGCTTGTGACGATCCTGAGGGAGCAGCAGTTCGTGGAGGCACCGGTCGTGGCCGGAACCGAACTCGATCTGGACTTCATGCTCGAGACCGGAACCTGATCACCGCAGCTTCAGGAGCAGCATCGCCGTGCCCACCAGCACGACGGCGATGATCCAGAACCGGACGACGATCTGATTCTCCGACCAGCCACCGACGTGGAAGTGATGGTGGATCGGCGCGCAGCGGAAGATGCGCTTCCCCTTGGTGAACTTGTACCATCCGATCTGCATCGCACTGCTGCCGAGTTCGACGAAGAACACGCCTCCGATGATCACGAGGAGAACCTCCTGCCGGATCGCGACGGCGATGCATGCGAGCAGGCCACCGAGTGGAAGCGACCCGGTGTCGCCCATGAAGACCCGGGCCTTGGCGCAGTTGAACCACAGGAATCCAAGGCAGGCTCCGGCGATCGACCCGGCGACGACCATGAGTTCACCGGTTCCGTCGACGAACGGAAACAGCATGTACTGGGCTCGTTCAGGCGAACCTGCGATGTAGCACAGGAGCATGAAGGCGACGGCGGCGATCATCGAGAGTCCCGCGGCAAGACCATCCATTCCGTCCGTGACGTTCACCGCGTTCGATGTTCCTGCGACGAACAGCACCGCGATTCCGATGAAGACAAGGAAGGGAAGAATGATGATGGAAGGCTCGAGCTCGAGTCCTTCGGTGCCGGGGATGTACGTCCGCAGAAACGGCAGCGTCAGCGAATGGGCGGCATCGTTTCCGATTCCGAGATCGTAGAGCGTCCATCCGCACAGCAATCCGATCCCCAGCTGGAAGAGAAGCTTCTCCCACGCGAGGAGTCCCTCCCGGGATCCCGGAGCACGCCTTGCGGAGGTGAGCTTGAGCCAGTCGTCGATCGCCCCGACTCCAGCCAGCCAGACGGTCACCAGCAGGGCCAGCCGGATGTACGAGTTGGACAGGTCGGCCATCAGCAGGATGGTCACCAGCAGCGAGCTGCAGATGAGCAGACCGCCCATGGTGGGCGTGTTCGCCTTGTCCTTCATCTTTTCGTTGATGTCCTGGCGGTAGAACTCGGGAGAATCGCCGATCTTCTGCCGAACGAGCCAGCGGATCGTCCTCGGCCCGCAGCACAGGACGATCAGAAAGGACAGCACCACCGAGAAGAACGCGCGGAACTCCAGCTGGTACAGGACCTGCAGCAGCGAGTAGCTGCCGTGTTCGGCGAGCCATTCATCGAATACCTGAAGGAGGTTGTAGAGCATGGAAGGGTGTGGCCTCTACGGTCCTATCGACGATCAGGGGGTTCGAACTTCCGAATCCCATGAAGCCCGGCTGAGATGGACCCGCTCCAGGCCCAGTCCCCGGGATCCCTTCAGAAGCACGCGGTCCCCGGACTGGAGCATCGAGGCCACGCGACGCATCGCGGCATCGTCGAGTTCAGGCTCGTGGACCAGACGATCCCCGCTCCACCCCGATGCGACGAGGCCACGGAGCGTGTGCCTGGTCTCTTCGCCGACGAGCATGATCAGATCGATGGTCTCGGAGCGGGCATGCTCGGCGATTCGACGCCCGATCGTCTCGTGAAGACCACTGGAGTGAGGCCCAAGTTCGAGCATGTCCCCCAGCACCAGTACGTTGCGCGAATCCTCGCCCTCAAGCAGAAAGGCGTCGATCGCCGCTTGCATGGAATCCGGATTGGCGTTGTAGGACTCGTCGACGAACTCGATCTCGTCGACCAGATGGATGCAGCCTCGACCTCTGGAAGGTGCGACCCGGTCGAAGCCACGCTGAATCGATTCGTCGCTCATGCCCATGTGGCGAGCAAGAAGGATGACGGATATCGCGTTCGTGGCGTGATGGCGGCCCGACAGCGGAACGTGGAACGACGTGCCGTCCTTCAACCCGAAGGCTGTCCCGTCGTGGGTCACCTCGATCGATGCGAGTGCATGGTCGGTCCCTTCTCCGAAGGATTCGATGGTCGCGGCGACCGTGGGCAGCGGATACGGATCCCGGCGGACCCAGGCCCGATCTCCGACCTCGTCGAGAAGAGAGTACTTCTCGCGGGCCACGCCCTCGAGCGACTCGAGTCCTGAAAGGTGCCCGGAACCGATCATGGTGATGATGGCGAACTCCGGCCTGGCGATCCTCGCGAGGTATTCGATCTCCCCGGGGCTGTTGGTCCCCATCTCCAGCACGACGGCGCGGTGCTCCGGACGGGCCGAAAGCACGGTGAGCGGCAGGCCGATGTCGTTGTTGTAGGAACGGACGCTTGCGCAGACCGCCCCGTCGTCCTCGAGCACCGCCTTCAGCAGTTCCTTCGTACTGGTCTTGCCGCAGGATCCGGTGATCCCGATGAACGGCGTCCCTCGCAGGGACTCCCGATGCAGCCGGGCCAGTTCGCCGAGGGCCGCCCGGGCGTCCTCGACGAGCAGCCAGGGGATCGAATCGTCGGCGGGAGGACGCTCGACGAGCAACGCCGCCGCGCCGCGCTGGGCGGCCTGATCGACGTAGTCGTGGCCATCGTGGATCGGCCCCTTGATCGCCACGTACAGTTCGCCGGACTCGATGGTCCTGGAATCGGTCGAGACACCGGTGATCGCAGGCATCGCTCCACTGCCGCCGGTCGAAGTCAGCTCGAGCAGATGCGACTGGAGCCGGTCCGAACCACGGAGGCATGCGGTCGCGACCGAGACGTCGTCGAACGGAAGGCGTTCTCCATCGATCAGCTGGAAGGATTCATGCCCCTTGCCGGCGATGAGGACGACGGACCTGCCGTCGGCGGCATCGATTGCATGACGAATGGCTCTTCCCCGGTCGATGATGACCTGCACATCGTCGAGGCGATCGACGGGGACGCCTTCCAGCACATCGTCCACGATGGACTGCGGATGTTCCGTTCTGGGATTGTCGCTGGTCACGACGGCCGAATCGGCATGGGACATCACCGCAGCGGCCATGCGGGGACGCTTGGTCGAATCTCGATCGCCTCCGCAGCCGAAGACGACGTGGAGACGCTGATCGGGCTCCATGACCCTCTTGATGCTGGCGAGCGTGGAGGACAACGCACCATCGGTGTGGGCGAAGTCCACGAAGACGCGCGGCTGATCGATGCGGGAAGGGACTGGCTGCAGGCGACCCGGTGGACACGGGCATGTCGGAAGCCGCTTGGCGAGGATCGACGGAGCGACTCCCAGCTGCTGGGCCATGGTCACGGCCTGCAGGGCGTTGGAGAGATTGTGGCGGCCAACCAGCGGAAGCCTTGCCTCGATGCCGTCGAAGCCTCCCCACGGCCCCTCGAATCTCGCCCGAGAACCGTCGAGGTCCTCCTCGAGGCAGACGTACTGGGCGGTGGCGCCTGCTCCGGTTTCGAGCACCCGGCACGATGCTGCCTTGGCCATGAAGGTGCTTCGTTCATCCTCGGAGTTCACGACCGCGATGCCGTGACGGGGAAGCATCGCGAACAGCCGCCGCTTGGCGATGGCGTACTGCACCATGTCTCCGTGCCAGTCCAGGTGATCTCCGGAGAGGTTCGTGAAGATCCCACCATGGAATGAAATCGCGTGCACGCGCCCCAGATCGAGGGCATGGCTCGAGACCTCCATGACCACTCTGGTGCATCCGTTGCGGACCATGCGGCCGAGCAGCCGGCTCACGTCGGACGCCTGTGGCGTGGTCAGCGAGGCGGCCGTGCGTTCCCTGCCGTCTTCGATGTGGATGCCGCCGATCAGCCCGCACCGCTCGTGGTCATCGTGAAGCAGGTGCTGGAGAATCATCGCGGTCGTCGACTTGCCGTTGGTGCCGGTGACTCCGATGACCTGCAGCCGACGACTCGGGTCACCGTGCAGGCGTTCCGCCAGACGCGCGGAGACCATCGAGGGGTCGACGCATTCGATCGCGGGCAATGTGGTCCGTGCGCACCCCTCCGCATCGCTGATGATCGCGACTGCGCCGGCCGCCTGGGCATGCGGGATGAAGTCGCGGCCGTCACTGCTTCGCCCCGGCCTTGCCAGGAAGATGTCGCCCGGCTTCACGTTGCGGGCGTCCTCGACGAGGTCGAAGACCATGACATCGCCATCGATCCGGTGACAGGTCACCGGGAGCGAGTCGAGGAGTTGGATGAGGGGCGTCCCCTTGAATCCGTTCGTGGTCACTGAAGGCCTCCATGCCTCCTGCCATGATCCTCGATCAGAGGATCAACATGGCATCTCCATAACTATAAAACCGATATCCGGATTCGACAGCCTCTTCGTAGACCTTCTTCAAAACGTCGAGCCCCACGAGAGCTCCGACCAGAGCGAGCAGGGTCGACTCAGGAAGGTGGAAGTTGGTCAGGAGGGCGTCGACATGACGGAATCGCCATCCGGGGGTGATCAGCAGGTCCGTCTCGCCGCCAAGGGCGGAATCGGACGAGAGCGGCTCGGGCAGCGACTCGAGGACCCTGACGGAGGTGGTTCCGACCGCAACGATGCGTCCCCCGGCGGATCGTGCCCTGAGAATCGATTCCAGGGCCGGAGGCTGGATGCTCCATGATTCGAGGTGCATGGGATGCTCTTCGACGAGTTCGGTCGAGATGGGTGCGAAGGTGCCGGCGCCCACATGCAGCGTGACCATGGCCCGATCCACACCGGCCGACTCCAGATCGCGAAGCAGTTGCGGCGTGAAATGGAATCCCGCCGTCGGAGCCGCCACACTGCCTCTGGAGGCATCGTCCTCGTAGACCGTCCTGTACCACCGGCGATCATCGTGATCATCCTGTACGGCACCATCCGTGGACCGCGCCTTGAGGATGTACGGAGGGAGCGGGGTATGGCCGATGCGACGCAAGTCGCAACCGGTTTCGGGGGCGATTCGCCAATGAGCTCCGTCCCGGTCGATGAGCGTGACCCTGCCGCACTCGCCATCGGGGCCCTGGAATTCGAGGACCATGCCCGCGCGAAGGGTTCCGTTGCTCTTGAGCATGGCGACCCAGGGGGCGTCTGCGGACTGGAGCACCAGCCCCTGCACACGACCTCCGGTATCGATTCGTCGGCCATCCAGTCTGGCTGGAACCACCGCACTGTCGTTCATGCAGAGGAGGTCGTCGGCCGCGAGGTATTCACCGATGTCCATGACACGTCGATGATGGATTTCACCGGTGGACCGATGGAACACCAGCATCCTTGCGTGATCTCTGGGGTCCGATGGGGTGCGGGCCACCAGTTCCGGGGGAAGTCGGTATCGAAGATCACTTCGCGACAGTGGCATGCATCTGCTCCGCAGGCGGCCCAGACCCTACAGACCGCACGTTCGATTCTCCCGTTCCAGAGCGAACGAGGCAACCCGGAGAGCCGACTCTTACCGGACAAGCGAAATCAATCGTCGAATCACCGCACCGCGGACCGTTCCGGATCGCACACTTTGATCATGCCTGATCTTCCGGTCAACCTCACCATCGACACCTCGATCGCGGACGCGATTTCGGAAGGACTGCTGAGTCCGACCGACATGCAGCTGGAATCGCTGGAGATCGGTTCCGCCGTGGACCCGTCGTCGTGCGGAGAGATCTGGGATGCATCCGACGCGGCGACCTGGACACCCGGAATGTGGTGGCTCCTGAACTGGTGGACCTGGGAATATCCGGCCCCATGGGTCAATGTGCAGGTGATGACCCCTCAAGGACCTTCGATCATCGAACATACGGGGCCGGCGATCTACACGATCGAGTTGTGCACGTCCCCACAGGAGACGATCCCCCCGCTCGGCCCGAGTCTTTCGGCTCTGGGCGACCGGGACGGAGCAGAACCTCCACCGCCGCTGCCGCTGGTCAGGGAGATCGTCGAACAGATGGTCGTTCGCGGAAACGGCATCGTCGATCTTCTCGCCTGATTTCTCGAATCCAGCGCATCGATCTCGATCCCGCGTCTTTCTCGATGGACACGGGATGGCATCGTGCCTTCCCTGCGTGAAACCAAAGAGCGCCGGCGGGGATGGTCTCATGGCCATCCCCGTCGTATTCAGGCCCCCACCGTGAAGCCCTCGGGAAGATACGGCTCCAGTTCGACCGGAAGCCGCTTGAGGCCCCGGCGACATGCCTTGGCGACGGCATAGCGAAGCGATTCGAAATGACGCTTGCGAACCGAGTCGGTGATGTTCAGACCACGGGCCTCCATCTGATCCAATGCCCACTCCCATGCCTTGAACTCCTCGAGGCACCGGGGCCGATATCGATTGAATCCGATGGCGTGATGGCCGACTTCATGCAGGAACACTGCGCAGCTCATGGGGCCTCGGGGATACGGAGATTCGATCATGCGGGTGACCTTTCCCACCCGATCCTTGACCTCCCACGCGCAGCCGCTGGTGGAACTTCTCCACTTGTGCACCCGGATATCCCAGGAACTCTTGAGTTCGTCGACCAGGTCGTCGTATCGCTGCTGGGCCCGGGTCGTACGCCCACCGGACGGACGAGGGGCCGAGGTGGCCCGGGGCCGACGTCTTCGGCCGGACGAGGAACGACGGGGCGAGAGCCCCAGCAGATCCCAGAGCGTGTCGGCGAATGCCCCCATGACCAAGTGAACTCCAGATCATCATCTCGAACATCATGTGGATCGGAACGCCGATCGCCCGAATCCAACGTGTGGTCGCCGCACGGGGCATGCCCGGGTTCCGGCGTGCTGATCATATCTGGGACGGCGGAATGCGGGGCAGACTGGACACGGTTCGAATCGGATGATGCTCGACATGGAATCCGACCGCACCGCTTATCGACGCGATTTCGCCTCGAGTGCGGAAATGACACCTTTGCCCGAACACCTGCCCCACTGCTGGAACAGGATCGACAGGTCGTCCACGCCGACTGCACCGTCGCGATTGAGATCGGCCGCACAGGCCTCGGAGGCGTCTCCGACGCAGGGCTGGCCCAGGAGTGCGTACAGGATGAGCATGTCCACCTCGTTGACGACGCCGTCGCGATTGAGGTCCCCCGGCGTGCAGGGCGGGCAGATGTCCCGAATGGCCATCACATCGATGAATCCAGCGGAGACGATGGTGTGTCCATCCAGGTCGTCGGGGCAGATCGCCGAGTAGTACCGATTGGCATTCGGCGGCCCCGGCTTGCGCTCGCCGCAGTCGCCCCATGCAATCAGTCGCCCATCGGCGGTACGGGCGATCGAATACAACGAACCGCAGTGCACGGAGACCACAGGCGGGAGGTCATCGGGAACCCGGCACTGCTTTCGTCCGTTTGCCCCCCATGCGATGACGGAACCGTCACGACGGACCGCGAGGGAATGAGCTCCTCCCGCTCCGATCGCCCGGATGTTCCTGAGGACCTCGGGCATCACCGACTGCCCGAACTGGGTGCTCCCCCAGGCCACGACGGTCCCGTTGATTCGCAAGGCAAGCGAGTGCTCTCGGCCAGCCGCGATGGCGATGACACCAGTCAGGCCGGATGGGACATCGCATTGCCCCCGGTCGTTGAGGCCCCAGGCGACGACCGCCCCATCGGACCGCAGCGCGAGGGTGTGGCTGCCACCGGCGGCCAGAGCGACGACATCCTCAAGTCCGGACGGAACGTCGGTTTGGCCCGAATCATTGGCCCCCCATGCGACGACGGTCCCGGACGACTCCAGGGCAAGTGAATGGTCGTATCCCGCCGCGACGGCGATGGCCGGCCCGAGAGAGGACGGCACATCGATCTGCCCATGTTGATTGCCTCCCCATGCGATCACGCTGCCGAAGTCGTTGACGGCCAATCGATGGTCTTTTCCGACCGCGAGGCCCTTGACCGCCGTGAAGTCGTCGACCACCTGGGGTTCGACGGCGGACTGCCCGAATCGATCGTCGCCCCATGCCGCGATGGATCCATCGACACGATGAGCCAGTGAATGCCAGCGGCCACAGGCGACCCGGATCACCGGCCCCAGATCAGAGGGAACATCAAGTTGACCGTACTCATTGGAACCCCAGGCGACCACGGAGTTGTCGGCACGAACCGCCACGGAGTGGTCCATGGCACCGGCAACCGAAGCCACACCGGTCAGGCCGGAAGGAACATCGCATTGACCGCGATCATTGATCCCCCAGGCCACCACCGTCCCGTCGGACCGGACGGCCAGCGAATGATTCTTGCCGGCGGCGATGGCAACCACCTCTCCGAGATCGTCGGGAATGGATGTCTGACCATGGTCGTTGCTTCCCCAACCGATCACGATCCCGTCATCGTTCAACGCGAGGGCGTGAGCGGCCCCTGCCGCGACGGCCCGCAGTGTTCCCATGCCGGGAGGCGGCGTCTGGATATCGAAGTCTTCAACGCCATTTTCGCCGGCGAGGTTGTCCCCGATGATCGTGAGCGTGCCATCCGCATTGAGCACAAGGAGGAATCGGGTGTGCTGCTGGCCGTTCCACAGGTCCTGGATCGGACCATCGCCTCCTGCAGCCAGTGCGGCCACATCGGCATGGGGGCCGGGAAGAAACGTGTGATCGGGAACGACATCCTGATGCCACTCGATCAACTGGCCATCGGAAGTCAGCACCGCACCGTGCTCCTGCCCCGCGGCGATCCCGACGGTTCGAAACTGCGCCTGCTGGGGAAGCAGGTACGGCTGGGTCCATGCTCCCCAGAGCTCGCTCGAATCGTTCGGCGGATCTCCCCAGACGACGACCTGGCCGTTGCTCCTGAGCGCGACCGAGAAGATGTCGCCGGCATCGATCGCAACGATGTCATCCGACTGCTTCGGAAGTTGAACGGAGGCTCCGCTGCCGCAGTTCCAGGCGAGTATCTCCTGGCAGGGATCTTCTGCGCACACGACAGCGGCGGCGGAAGCAAGAACTGTCCCCACGACGATTGCTGCGCGTGACTTGATCATCTGATTCCTTTGGCAGTATGAGATGACGCGTGCGCCGAACGCGAAGTCGGCGACACATTCAAAGTACTTGAACGAATCACGAATACAAGAGAAACAGAGCGGACTAGCAAACCAGTTGGCCGACTCGACGTCTGATTCAAAGTTCCTTCGAAGTGAACGCCAGTTCGGCGTCGTTCACATCACGAAGGCCTCGACACCAGTCTCCGAAATCCATGGGCTTCCCGCCGGGCGGCTGCACCTTGAGCAGACGGATGGAGCCGCTGCCGCAGGCGATCGAATGATCGGGCCCGATCCGACCCGGGCTTCCGCATGACCCGCCATCGTCCACGACTGCCGCATGAAGAAGCCGCAGCTTCTTGCCCCCGACGTACGCATCGCAACCCGGCCAGGGCGTCAGTCCATGGATGCGATCGCGAACTGCAGATGCCGCAAGAGAGAAGTCGACGGTGGCATCGCTGCGGGAAAGCTTCGGAGCGGGAATCACCTCGGTCGATTTCTGCGAACGTGGTTCGAGTCCGCCGCCATCGAGGGATTCAAGTACCGAGCCGACGAGTTCGGGGCCCAGCATCGAGAGTCGGTCATGCAGCGCTCCGGCGGTTTCAAGTGGATCGATCGGGGTGGAACACTGCCCGAGGATGTCTCCCGCATCGATCCGATCCGCCAGGGTGATCACACTGAGTCCGGTCTCCCGCTCGCCGTTGATGATGGCCCAGTTGATTGGAGCTGCCCCACGGTATCGAGGCAGCAGCGAGGCATGCAGATTGACTGCGAACTGGCCGGCAAGGAGTTCGGGAGAGAGCTTCTGGCCGAAGGCGATGACGATCCATGCATCCGCCTGCAGTCCGTGAAGCGTTTCGACGATCTCCGGATCGTTCACGTTCTCGCAGGTGATGCAGGAGCGTTGCGACTCACGGGCCCACTGGGAGACAGGCGTCGGCTGCAGTGACCGCCCGCGGCCGGCGGGACGATCCGGCTGGCTGACCACAAGCGCGACGTCATGGGCACGAGCAAGGGCCTCGAAGGTGGGGACTCCGAATATTCCACTTCCGAGCAGTACCAGACGCATGCCGGCCTCCAGATCAGGATGATTTCTTGAGCGCCTTCAACGGCTTTCGGTTCTTGATCCGCTCCATGGTGGTCATCCGGTCGATGATCAGCACCCCTTCGAGATGGTCCATCTCGTGCTGCCAGACCCGGGCGAGGACCTCGGATTCCTCCTCGAACCGCTCGCCCTTGTGGTCGACGGCGGAGATCATGACCTTCGAGGGCCTGGTCATCTCCACCTCGATCTCGGGAAGACTGAGACAACCTTCGATGTCGGCATCCATGGGCGACTCGAGCGGCGTGACGACCGGATTCATCCAGACGAGGGCGGAATCCTCATCGGCGGGGTCCCGGGTGACGAACAGCCTCCAGGGAAGTCCGACCTGGGGCGCAGCGAGACCGGCACCATTGGCCTGGAACATGAGTTCGATCATCCGGTCGACGGCTGCCTTGACATCCGGATCCCCGGGATCGACTTCGGTCGTGGGAGATCGAAGGCAGGGGTCCGGATACAGACGAATTTGAAGCGTATTCGGGTCGAGCGACATGGGACACATGCTAAGGTTCGGCAGGCTCGCAGGCCAGAGCGTTTCCGATTGACCTTCGAGACTAATATCCATACCGTTACGCAGTAGTACGGGGCATCCTTTCGTTGCCCTCGTCCATCGCCGCTTCAGGCATTGGACCAGTTTTTCCCGGGCTCGCGAGGCATAGACGTGGCACTCTTCAATCGTAAGAAGAACAACGAGGACGACGGCTCGGACGAGGCTCAGTTCCAGCCGCAGCCTGAAAAGGCCCGGAAATGGTTCGACCACGCCAAGACCATGGCGGATTCCTCGAACTTCGATTCGGCTCTCGTCTACTACGCGAACGGCATTCGACTCGATCCGGAATCACTCTCCGCGCACGAGGCGATGATCGAGGTCTCGATCAAGCACCTGCAATCAGGCGGCAAGAAGGCCTCCTCGAAGGATCTCAAGGGGGTCGATGGCCCCCACGCGATCGACAAGATGGCCGTGGCCGAACTGGCCTGGCTGTCGAACTACGACTCCCCCCCCCTCGCCGTCAAGGCTCTGGCCGCGGCAGTCGAAGCCGATCAGCTCGAGTTGGCGAACATGCTGACCATCCGGGTCCTGACTCTGGTCAGTCGGGCCAAGAAGATCTCCAGGCCCCTGGTGCTTCAGGTCAAGGATCTGGCATCGGCGGCCGGCGCATGGAACGAGGCGATCGCGGCCGGACAACTGGCCATGAAGCTGAATCCTGCCGACAGCGAACTCGACCACGAACTCAAGGACCTCGCCGCCCAGCGGGCCATGAGCCAGGGCGGATATGAATCCGCCGGGGGCAAGGAGGGCGGCTTCCGCGACATGGTCAAGGACATGGACAAGCAGCGTGAACTGGAGCAGGACGAGTCCATCGCCGGAGTCGGTGGTTCGGAAGGCGACGTCCTCGAGCGTGCGGCCGAGCAGTACCGTGAAACCCCCGATTCACCGGATGTCCTCAATCGCTATGCACAACTGCTCCGGAAATCCGGGTCCAAGGAGTCGCTGGCCAAGGCGATGAAGGTGCTGTCGGACGGATTCGAGGCCACCGGCGAGTACCGCTTCCGGATGGCCGCCGGCGACATCGAGCTCTCGCTGCTGAAGGAATCGCTCGACGACGAGAAGGATCCGGAACGGGTCAAGGAACTCAGAAGCGAGTACCTCGAGAAGGAAGCCGAGGAATACCGCCAACGGGCCGAACGCTACCCCACCGACCGCTCGATCAAGTTCAAGCTCGGCGACATCGCGTACCGGATGGGCGACATCGGCACCGCGATGGAGTGCTTCCAGAAATCCAAGGACGAGCCCAAGCTGCGGACCCGCAGCAGCCACTACCTCGCCCGCTGCTTCGCCAAGGAGGGGTGGCATACCGAGGCCGTCGACGAGTATCGCGACACCATCTCCAACATGGATGCCACCGAACGAGGACTCGAGCTGGACATCCGCTACGACCTGATGGAATCCCTGATCGAGTTGGCACGGGCCGAGAAGTCGGACGTGATGGCCAAGGAGGCGCTCGAGATCTGCAGCGGAATCGCTCGCAAGGACATCACCTATCGCGACATCCGCTCCCGACGCAAGGAACTCGACGAACTCTCCCGGGAACTGGGCTGACTCCGTGCCTTCGGCCTGCGCGATCATTCCCGCAAGAATGGCATCGACCCGATTTCCGCGAAAGGCACTGGCCCGGGACACCGGCATTCCGATGGTCGTCCATGTGTGCCGCCAGGCCGAGGCCGCCTCTGCGATCGAACGGGTGATCGTGGCCGCGGACGATCCGCTGATCATCTCCGCCGTCCGGGAGTTCGGCCACGAAGCCGTCCTCACCCGCAGGGACCATCCCAACGGGAGCAGTCGCGTCGCGGAGGTCGCCGCGACGCTGGACTACGACGTCATCGTCAACGTCCAGGGCGACGAACCCGAACTGGATCCCACCGACATCGACGCATCGATCGGGGCACTCGTGCGCAATGCCGACTGCAACGTGTCCACGCTGGCCACGCCGTTCTGCGACGATGACGATCTGGATGACGTGAATCTGGTCAAGATCCAGCATGCCGACGAGCATGCGATCGACTTCACCCGGCACCATGTCCCCGGCACCGACCCCATGAGGCACGTCGGGCTGTACGCCTTTCGCCACGGCTACCTCCAGGACTACGTCGGCATGGCATCCACGCCCAGGGAAGTCGACGAGCGCCTCGAACAGCTGCGAATCATCGAACAGGGCCATCCGATCGCGGTGGCGGTGGTTCCGGTGGGACGGCACGGCATCGACACTCCCGAGCAGTACGAGTCGTTCGTCAGCCGCTGGCGGGCCGGCACCGAAGGTCGTTCCTCCTGATTGCGGACTTGCCGTCGTCCGTGCTACAATCAATCATGCCCCACCACGATGACACATCGCATGGTTCCGACGGCGAGGCCTTCCTCAGCCAGTTCGGCAAGTCCAATCAGCAGACCGAATTCTACTCCCCGGCCCCCGATGGATACGTCCCGGGACGCACGAGATTCGTCGCCGTGTTCGGAACGGTCATGTCGGGACTGGGCAAGGGAATCTTCAGCGCCTCGCTCGCCAAGCTCATGAAGGACAAGGGGCTTCAGGTCGCACCGATCAAGCTCGAGGGCTACCTCAACATCGACTCCGGCACGCTGAATCCGTACCGTCACGGCGAGGTCTTCGTCCTGGACGACGGCACCGAATGCGACATGGATCTCGGCACGTACGAGCGGCTGCTCGATCAGAATCTGTCCCGTCGCAACTTCTGCACCTCGGGCCAGATCTACTCGGAGATCCTCGAACGCGAACGACGCGGCGGATTCCTCGGTCGCGACGTCCAGATGATCCCCCATGTCACCGGAGAGGTGAAGCATCGTCTTCGGACCCTGGCGATGACGGGCGGCGAAGGCGGAAAGCCCGCGGACCTGGTCTTCATCGAGGTCGGCGGCACCGTCGGTGACTTCGAGAACGGCTTCTACATCGAGGCGCTGCGTGAACTCGCCTTCGAGGAGGGCCCTGGTTCGTTCTGCAACGTCGCCCTCACCTACATCCTGGAGCCCAAGACCCTGGGCGAGCAGAAGTCCAAGGCTGCGCAGCTCGGCGTCAAGCGACTGATGGAATTCGGCATCCAGCCGAACATCCTCGCGCTTCGCGCCGACAATCCGGTCACCGACTCGGCGATGGAGAAGATCTCGATGTTCTCCAACGTTCCCCTGCAGCGGGTGTTCTCGATGCACGACCGCGAGTCGATCTACACGATTCCCGAGGCGATGCGGGCCGGCGGACTCGACCGCGAGGTCCTGAGCATCCTCGACATGCACGGCGCCGTCGACCAGGTCTCGGAGGACGACGCCCGGGATCAGTGGGCCGGGTACGCACGCGGAATCGTGTCCGAGCGCCGAACCCCGCTCACCGTCGGCATCCTCGGCAAGTACACCGCGCTCCGCGATGCCTACGCATCGATCGACAAGGCGCTGGAGCACGCCGGCACGCACCTGTCGGCCGCCATCAACATCCAGTGGCTCGACGTCACCGACATCAACGTGGACAACGTCGAGTCGGCTCTGGCCGAACACGACCTGCATGCCGTCATCGTCCCGGGTGGATTCGGAGAGCGCGGCATCGAAGGCAAGGTCGCTTCCATCAAGTACGTGCGTGAGCAGCGAATCCCGTTCCTCGGGATCTGCCTCGGCTTCCAGATGGCCGTCATCGAGTATGCACGGCACATGGCGTCCATGGCCGACGCCAACTCCACCGAGTTCGTCGCCGACGCGAAGTGCGCCGTGATCTCCGAACTCCCGGATCAGAAGGAGATCGAGGGCCTCGGGGGAACGATGAGGCTCGGAGGCCAGGACGTGCTGCTGAGCGAGCACAGTCTTGCGAAGTTCCTCTTCAGGGGCGACCGGGAGGTCCGGGAGCGTTTCCGCCACCGCTACGAGGTCGAGCCGGAGATGATCGAGCAGTTGGAGCAGGCCGGCCTCGTCTTCTCGGGCCGACATCCGATCCATCCGATCATGCAGATCATGGAACTTCCCGGCACGGCCCATCCCTACTTCATCGGGGCCCAATTCCACCCGGAACTCACCAGCCGTCCCTTGAATCCGCAGCCCATGTTCATGGGCCTGATCGCCGCCGGCATACTCAGGGCCGATCCCGAGCGACGAGACGACCCGATCCTCCGGGATTGGATCATGGAGCCCTCTTCGGACTCCCCCCAGGGCGGTGACCCGACTCATCACGTACCGAGCCCCTGCACCGGTTGACGGGAGCCCCTGCGACCGTACACTTCACCATCTCAGGCGATATAGCTCAGCTGGCTAGAGCGGAGGATTCATAAACCTCAGGTCCCTGGTTCGAGTCCAGGTATCGCCATTGACGACGGGGTCGCATCTGCGGCCCCGTCTAAATTGGAGGGTTCCGTACGTGAGCAACCGCATCGGCATCGATCTCGGAGGTACGAAGATCGAGGGCGTCCTGCTGACTTCGGATGGCGAGGAGCTGGTTCGCCATCGGATCCCCACCCCCGGATCGTATGCGGAGACGCTCGATTCCATTTCGGACCTCGCGACGATGCTGGATCCCTCCGGAGTGCTTCCGCTGGGCATCGGGACTCCGGGCACGCCATCCCGTCGCACGGGACTGATGAAGAACTGCAACTCGACATGCCTCAACGGGCAACCGCTCCAATCGAACCTCGAAACGGTGACGGGCCGAGGCATCTCGCTGGCCAACGACGCGAACTGCCTTGCCTTGTCGGAATGGACCGATGGCGCGGCCAGGGGCATGGGCGTCGTGTTCGCGGTGATCCTCGGAACCGGAGTCGGAGGCGGCCTGCTCGTCGACGGACGACTCGTGGAGGGAGCGGGTGGCGTCGGCGGCGAATGGGGGCATATCGCGCTTCCGAATCCGAACGGACGGGAACTGCCCGCGCCCCGTTGCTACTGCGGCCGCGAAGGATGCATGGAGTGCTGGTGCAGCGGCCCGGCGATGACCGCCGATCATCTGAAACGATCGGGATCCACACTCACTCCACCGGAGATCGTGGACCTGGCGGAAGCCGGTGATCCACTGGCGACCACGACGATCGATCACTGGCTGGATCGCCTTGCCAGAGGACTGTCCGTGGTTCTGAACATCGTCGATCCGGACATCGTCCTGATCGGCGGCGGACTCTCCATGATCGATGCGGTCTATCGGGAGCTTCCCCGGCGACTGCTCGAGCATGTGTTCAGTGACGAGGTTGCGGCAAGCATCGTGCCTGCGATGCACGGCGACGCCAGCGGCGTCAGGGGAGCAGCCAGGCTCGGCTGATCAATCGGTCTCGTCGCCCTCGATGCCCTCTTCCTGCCCGACGGTGTCGTAGTCGATGAACGGATCGGGATCGGCGAAATCGATGCCTTCGGGATGCACGGCCCCCATTTCGGCCGTCTGCGGATCGCCGACTGTTCCGTCCTCGGATCGCATGGCGGCCTGACCCTCGAGCTGGATGTTGTCCTCCTGCTGCGGAATGTCGAAGGTCGACACCGGCTGGCATCCTGAAATCCAGGGCACCGTAAGCAGGCAAATGGCAGGCATGGCGATTTTAAGGGACATAAGGGGTTCCTTCCCGGGTTTTCGGCAAGGATACCACGGGATCGAAACCGGGGAAACATGCGGGATAATGCGAAATTCGATGACTTTCCGCGTCTGGATACAGAGGGTTCCCCATATATTCGAAGTCGGAATGTGGCCCCTCGGGCCAGGGAGAGAAGCCATGAACAAGTTCGTAACGTTGAGTGCAGTGGTTGCAGTGTCGTCCTGCTGCCTGCCCGCGGGTGCTTCGGTGGTCTACGAAGACTCCACCGGTGATCTGTTTGACAACAGCATGTCGCATCTTGACATCACCTCGGCGACGGTCTCCCATGATGCCGCCAACGTGAACATCCTCGTCGAGTTCGCAGGCAGCATCAGTGATACCGACTGGGGCAACTACATCATCGCCTTCGATGCCTATGAAGGCGGCACCGACTCCAACGCCTGGAACCGCAACATCGATTTCGGAGATACCCAAATCGATCGCTTCATCGGCAGCTGGGTCAACTCCGGCGGCGGCATTGACGGCCATCATCATTTCAACGGCTGGTATGGAAACAACGACGGTCTGTCGATAACACTTTCAGATACCGGAATCATGTACACGATCTCACGCGAGTGGCTGGGCAACGATGTCGACTCCTTTGGCTTCGACGTCATGTCCTCGGGCACCAGTGGAGACAATCCCGGCGTGGACCATCTCAGCCAGAGCGCATCGGCAACCGATGGATGGGGCTCGGGATCCACTTCAGGCACGTTCCTGACCTACAACCTCCCCGCTCCCGGAGCATTAGCGCTGCTTGGAATCGCCGGACTGGCACGTTCGCGGCGTCGCCGCTGAACACCGCAGCACATCAAGAACCACTCGACGGCCTCGGATGATTCCGGGGCCGTTTCAATTGGCTTCATGACACCGGCGTCCGCTACCATGTGGGCCACCCATAGGTGGGGTGGCGGAGCGGTTGAACGCGCCGGTCTTGAAAACCGGTATGGCCTTCGGGTCATCGTGGGTTCGAATCCCACCCCCACCGTTTCGTCCATCCTCAACGGAGCCATGAACATGAACGCAGAACCCAAGCAGTTCCCGGATTCACTCAAACTCACGAATCACCTGCTGGCGGCCGTTTCGGCCTGTGCGCTCATCGTGGGCGGCACCATTCTGATCATCATGATCTGGGATGAAACTTTCGCCGATCAGGATTGGCCCGGGGCGGTCGTCGGAAACATGGCGGCACTGCTTGCCTGCACACTGCTCATGATGGCGATCAATCGCATCTGCGGCGGCATGAGGGGATTGACGGCCAAGGTCGCCAACGTCCTCATCCTCGCCGGCATCACCGCGTGCCTGGTCATCGGCACACTCGCGATCTGGAATGTGACCACTTCGGATTCCGCCTGGAAAGCGCTCGGAACGATCATCGTGCTCATCATCCTCGGCTTCATCTTCGTTCCCGTCGTGAATGCCGTCCAGCGCGATTCGTGAGGAATCGTCAACGACTCCTTCTCACCGCCCCTTCCCAAAACCGCTCATCACCCCCGTCTCCGTGCTGATGGTTCGGCGATCCACTTGAGACAGAACGAAGACGACGCCGTGCCTGGAAGAGATCCGGGCACGGCGTCGCGATCTTCGATCGGGGGTCGAGCGATGCGGCCGGTCCTGGGCCTGCCCGGTCCACCCGATCTGGGCACACCAAACTGAAATCCTTATCCGACGCAGCCCCACTGCGAGATGATGTAGAGCAGGTCGGACACGTTGACCGTTCCATCCGGAATCGCTCCGGCCGACGAGGCGCAATCCGAAGGTCCGCCGGATGCTCCCCAGTCGCTGATGACCTGCAGAAGGTCGCTGACGTCGACCACGCCGTTGCCGGAGATGTCGCCGGGGCATGGCTCGTCCTGACAATCGTCGGGGACGCCGTCGTAGTTGAGATCGAGCTGCGTACCGCTTTCAAGCTCGCAGCCGTCGCTGGTGCCGTCATCGTCGCAGTCCTCGAGCTCCTGGCAGATGTCCGGGACGAGGTCGGGCCGACCCCGTGAGCCGCCGTCGGCCAGGAACGCCTCGAGATCAGCGAAGTCCTGCTGGGTGAACTCGTCGTGGGCGCCGCCCGGGTGATCGGTCGGACTTATCAACTTCGCCCAGATGTCGGTACGGGTCTTGTCGCGAAGGCTCGGACCCGGGAAGGCCTTGCCGCCGCCACCGTCCGGTCCGTGGCATCCGAAGCACCACGTGCCGACGAGGGCTTCGCCGCCGGCGATCACACCGACGGGACCGCCGTCGCAGTCGGCGAGCGTGCCGTCCGCGATGTCGCATTCGTCGGGAACGTCGTTGGAGTTGCAGTCGGTGCTCTTGCCTTCGACGATGTCGACGGCATCATCGATGCCGTTGCTGTTGCAGTCCGACCCGGTCGCCTCGTAGTCGAGGGTGAGTGTTCCGGCTCCGGTCGCACCCTGCCAGCCGCCGAGGCGGATCCAGTAGGTCTCGCCACCGGTCGTCTCGTACCCCCCGATGAACGAGAAGTACTCCTGGCAACCGCTGCCGCCGCTGCCGTCTCCGTTGCAGGCGACCTGAACCAGATTGGAGCAGTCGTCGCCCTGATAGAGCGCCATGGAGGTGTCATAGGAGGAACTGTCGCAGGTCGACAGCGTGAGATAGCCCGAAAGCCCCGGCGAGAACCGGTACCAGACATCGGCGCTGTTGCTCCAGTCGAGGTAGGTGCCGTCGCACTGGCTGTCGTCCGGATCGGCCAGTTCGGCCCCGGCGGAAGTGGTGTCGAACGGATTCGCACCGATCGCCGCTTCCGGAGCGTTCGCACACAGGTTCGAGGCGGTGTTTCCACCCTGCTCGACCTGGCACTCGAAGCACCCGTCTCCGGCAGTGTCGTTGCCGTCGTCGCACTCCTCACCGGCTTCGACGATTCCGTTGCCGCACTCGGGCGCGCCGACGCACATCATCTTGTAGATGGTTCCCGAAAGTGTAAGTACGTAGAGCTCGCCCGCCTCGTCCTCGGCGAAGGACGCGATCGCTCCGTTGGAGCCGGACCAGCCGAGCTCGGAGGACACGTCGTCGAAGTCGACGGCCACGCCGTTGTCCTCACGGAAGACCTTGATCCAGTCCGCGCAGTATTCGGCGTAGAAGTACAGACCCTGATACTGGGGAACCGCGCAGCCTCGGTAGACGAATCCACCGATCACCGTGCAGGCTCCACCCGAATGGTTGTAGTCGTGGATCGGGAAGACGTACGAGGATGAACCCGAGCAGCCGGAGGTGTCGTAGGTGGCATCGCCTTCGTAGCATCGCCAGCCGTAGTTGAGTCCGCCGCCGCTTCCCGCCTCCTCGAAATCGATCTCCTCGTAGGCGTTCTGGCCGACGTCGCCGACCCAGAAGTCACCGGTCTGGCGATCGAAGGTGATTCGCCACGGATTCCGCATGCCGAGGGCCCAGATCTCGTCCCGCGTGGAACTCGTCCCCACGAAGGGGTTGTCCGCCGGGATGTAGTTGGGCGGGTTTCCGGGATCGAGCCTGAGGATCTTGCCGAGCAGCGACGAGGGGTTCTGCGCCCGGTTGTTCGGGTCGCCGCCACTGCCGCCGTCGCCCATGCCCACGTAGAGCATGCCGTCGGGGCCGATCTTCATCCCACCGCCGTTGTGGTTGGAGAAGTCCTGGGCGATGGTCTTCAGGATGACTTCGGAGCCGGAATCGGCAACGCCTGGATCACCGCTGACGGTGAATCGGGAGATGACGGTGTTCCCGCCCGAGTTGGTGTAGTTGACGTAGAAGCGGCCGTTGGACGCGTAGTTCGGATCGAAGCACATGCCCAGCAGGCCCCGCTCTCCACCCGTGCTGATCTGGCCGGAGATATTGAGGAATGTCCCCTGGGTCGAGTAGTCGCTGAGACTCATGATCTTGATTCGCCCGGTCTGCTCCACGATGAACATGCGGCTGGAATCGCCGGGAGGCGAAATGGCATCGGTCAGCGGACCGTACCCTGAGGCGACCTGCACCATCGAAGGCTCGCAGGAATCCAGGCTTTCGCACTCGTCCGGAACGCCGTTGGAGTTGCAGTCGGTGCTCGAGCCGCTGGCGATGTCGTCGCCGTCGGCCGTCCCGTTGCCGTTGCAATCGCCACCGCCACCTCCGCCGGAAGCGGTCGGAGTCAGGGCGATGCCGCTGGCCGTTCCGGCATTGCTGCCGCCGCTGGCCGGCTTGAAGATGCCGAGATCGACCGCCGCGGCCTGGGAACCGACGGTGGTCTTGAATGAGAACGTGTACACCGTGCCCCAGCGGATCGCATTGGCCCACTGGTTCTGTGAATAGGTTTCAGGGCATTCCCAGGTGATGAAGCCGCCGCTGACGGTCGGCGACCAATCGGTGCCGTCGACCGGGGATCCACTGTGGTACTCCACGTCGTTGAATCCGAAGTCGTAGTAGGAACCGGCAGGATCGACCGGGACCGTGAACGTGTCGACCGAACGGTCTGAGTTCTGGTTCTGCACGGCGTAGACGTATTCCAGGACGCCACCCCCGAGGTCGTTGACCTTGGAGCCGACGAGAAGCCGTCCTTCGTTCTCGACATAGACGTTGGAGACGTAGACTTCGGAATCGAACTCGCGCCAGGCCTCGACCGCCGTCAACTCGCGCATGGTGTCGTAGCCGTCGACTGCGATGTTCCAGCTGTCGCCGCTGCCGCTGACCGCCCCCTCCACGCAGGACGTGTTGTTGAAGCCGTTGCCGGCCGCAGCATCGTCTGGAGAGACGTACTGCGCCTCGACGATGTAGGTGCCGCCACCGTTCTGGGAAGGATCCAGATCGCTGATGGCGACCTGCAGTCGCTTGTAGATGCCGTCTCCGCTGGCGGTGAGGTTGTATCCGGGATACGTGTAGATGCCGCTGTAGGCGTTGACCTCGTACTTCGGACTCATGCCGTTCTGCGAACCATTGAGTCCGGACGAGTAGAGGTCGGAGCAGCCGACGCCCAGCATGGAGCCGTCGGTCCCGATGCATCCGCAACCGCAGAGATCGTCGGACAAGGCGAAGAACCCGTTCTTGAGCCAGCCCTGGCCGAGCATCTCGAGCCTGCCGTCCTTGATCCGGTAGAGGTGCTGCCCGATCACGGGCTTGCTCGCACTCTGCGAGTTCCAGAGCAGCTCCTCGTCACCGATGTTGCACGAATCCGTGCCGAAGGCGAATGCCTCGATGCCATCGACGGATGGATAGTTGGAGGTGCCGCGGATGTCACCGACGATGACGTCGGGTCCGACCCCGCCGCAGACGGTCCCATCGTTCCCTCCCGCCTTGGCGGACGGCTGTGACAGGATCAGAGTTCCGAGCAAGCCGATGAAACCGGCGGACAGTACATAGGTGGTCTTGTTCATCTTCAAGGAGCTCCTCATTCTCCAGACGGATACGAAACACGTATCGGTGACAAATTGTCACCCCCCCCACGATCTGGAGAACCAAACCTCGATTTCGGTTCGGCGGACCGTGATCTTCGCGACACGGCCGATGTGCTCCGATTTGATCTTGGGACAGGAACAGGATGCTGCAAACGGCAAACATCGAAAAACCGCCAAATGGCCCGACGTCTGACATTTCAATATTGATGACAGCTTGATGCCCGGGGCGGTAGGATGCGGCAATGAAATCTCTTCTGCCACTGCTGACGGCCACTGCCCTGCTCGCAGGGTGTGCACCACTGACGTCCCGCTACCAGCCCGTCCCGGTACGAATCGAGGTCCGAGACGCCGTCACCGGAATGCCCCTCGATGACGCACTGATCAGCGGCGGCGTCGACGTCGCATTCAATCCCTCCACCCAGCCCGGCGTCCTCGGACGCCCCGGAGGCATTCCGGGCATCGTCGAGATCAACGAGCCGTCGAGTTGGAAGACGAGGACGGACGTGCATGGCGTCGTCCTCACCGACATCGCCGGCGGCAATCCAAGTTCGATCACGATCAGGCACCGCGGGTACGCCACAATCCGCAGCGTGATCCATGCCGGCGAACGAACGACGACGAATCACCGACTGTGGAGCGACGGAACCACGACGCCAGACGATCGCATGCGGGACGAGCGTCGGATGGAGTTCAGAGTGGTCCCGGCGACGCCGGCCCCCTGATCCCGGTCACTGCGACTCGAGCGTTCCCTTGCGCTTGATCGGATCGACGAGTGCGGCCAGCTGGTAGTCCCTGTTCATCGCACTGATGAATCGGATGCTGATGTCCTTGGGACAGGCATCCTGGCATTCGGCGAGGTTGGTGCACGCCCCGAACCGCTCCTCGTCCATCTTGTGGACCATGTTCAGCACGCGGGACTTCGCCTCGGGCTGCCCCTGGGGAAGCAGATTCAGATGGTGGACCTTCGCGGACGTGAACAGCATCGCGGACGCGTTGGGGCAGGCTGCGACGCACGCACCACATCCGATGCACTCGGCCGCATCCATCGCCTCTTCGGCCACGGGATGCGAGATCGGAATGCTGTTCGGCTCGGGCTTCGGTCCGGAATGGACACTGATGTATCCGCCGGATTCGATCACGCGGTCGAGCGCGGAACGATTGACCATGAGATCCCTCACGAGCGGGAACGCCCTTGCCCGGAACGGCTCGATCCAGAGTTCGTCGCCGTCGTTGAACTGACGCATCCTGACCTGGCAGGTCGTGCAGGCCTCGCCGGGCCCGTGCGGACGCCCGTTGACGACCATCGAACATGAACCGCAGATCCCCTCGCGACAATCGCTGTCGAAGACCACGGGAACCTTCCCGTCGCCGGCAAGCTGTTCGTTCAGGAGATCCATCATCTCGAGGAACGAGATCTCGGGATCGACGTCCTTCATACGGTATGTCTCGAACGACCCGCGTACTTCGGGGCCCTTCTGACGCCAGACATGGAGGGTGAGACTGATCACTTGTAGCTCCTTGTCATCGGCTTGAGCAGGTCGTATTCGATCGGCTCGCAGTGCTTGACGTGCGCCTGCCCTTCGCCCTTGAACTCCCATGCCGAAACGTTGGAGAACTTCTCGTCGTTTCGGACGACCTCCCCTTCCGGCGTCTGGTGCTCTTCCCTGAAGTGGCAGCCGCATGATTCGTCGCGATCCAGCGCGTCGTGGCACATGAGATCGGCCAGCTCGATGAAGTCGGCCACCCGGCCGGCTCGCTCGAGCGACTGATTCACGCCATCCGCGCCACCTGGAATGTGAAGGTCGTTCCAGAACTCGTCGCGGACCTCGGCGATCTGATCGATCGCCGACTTGAGCCCCTCGCCGTTCCTGGCCATGCCGCAATGCTCCCAGACGATGTCTCCGAGCTTGCGATGGAGGGAGAGCGGGGTCTGGCTGCCGCCGATCGACATCAGTCGATCGATGCGATCCTTCGCGTCGGCCTCATGCTGCCTGAACGCCGGATGATCGGTTCCCACCTTGTCCCGGAAGATGTCGTGCAGATAGTTGCCGATGGTCTGCGGCAGGACGAAGTATCCGTCGGCGAGACACTGCATCAGCGAACTGGCCCCGAGACGATTCGCGCCGTGATCCGAGAAGTTCGCCTCTCCGACCGCATACAGACCGGGAATGTTCGTCATCAGGTTGTAGTCGACCCACAACCCTCCCATGCAGTAGTGGACGGCTGGATAGATCTTGAAGGGAGACTGGTACGGATTCTGGGCCGTGATCTCCTCGTACATGTCGAAGAGATTCCCGTACTTCTCGGAGATCACGTCCTTGCCCTGTCGGGAGATCGCGTCCTTGAAGTCGAGGTAGACGGCCCTGCTGTCGGAACCCTCGACGCCGAAGCCGTCGTCGCAGACCAGCTTCGCGTTCCTCGAGGCCACATCGCGCGGAACAAGATTGCCGAACGACGGATACTTCTCCTCGAGGTAGTAGTACCGCTCGGACTCGGGGATCTGCGAGGGGGCCCTGGTGTCCCCCTTCTGCTTGGGGACCCAGACTCGGCCGTCGTTTCGAAGCGACTCGCTCATCAGGGTCAGCTTGCACTGGAAGTTGCCGGAGACCGGAATGCACGTCGGATGGATCTGGATGTAGCTCGGATTGGCGAACGCCGCGCCGCGGCGGTGGGCCCGCCAGGCGGCGGTCACGTTGCTGTTGATCGCATTGGTCGACTTGAAGTAGACGTTCCCATATCCACCACTGGCGAGGACGACCGCGTCGGCCGCGTGGGACTTGATCTCTCCGGTGACGAGATCCCTGACGACGATGCCACGGGCCCTCCCGTCGATGGTGACGATGTCCTGCAGCTCGGTCCGCGGATGCATGGTCAACTTGCCGTCGAAGATCTGACGCTGCATGCTCTGGTAGGCGCCGAGCAGAAGCTGCTGCCCGGTCTGCCCGCGGCAGTAGAACGTCCGGGACACGAGCACGCCGCCGAAGGACCGGTTGGCGAGGTGCCCGCCGTATTCACGGGCGAACGGGACCCCCTGGGCGGTGGCCTGGTCGATGATTCTGGTGCTCAGCTGGGCGAGGCGGTACACGTTCGCCTCGCGGGCCCGGAAGTCGCCGCCCTTCTGGGTGTCGTAGAAGAGGCGGTAGATGGTGTCTCCGTCCTCGCGATAGTTCTTCGCAGCATTGATGCCGCCCTGGGCGGCGATGCTGTGGGCGCGACGCGGAGTGTCCTGGAAGCAGAAGCAGTGGACGTTGTATCCCTGGGCCGCGAGCGAGGAGGCGGCAGAAGCGCCGGCCAGTCCGGATCCGACGACGATCACATCGTACGACGGGCGGTTGTTCGGACCGACGAGCTTGACGTGCTCGAGGTGGTTGCCCCATTTGTCCTGGACGCTTCCTTCGGGGATTGCTGAGTTCAGTTCCATTGGTCGTTCTCCCCGCCGGCCGTGGCCGATTCGTCGATAGGCATCTGGACAGCGATGTCATGCTCCGCCGGTGGCGGAAGCACGTCTGTCCAGAAGAGCACCGGAACCGATGCGAAGCCGAGAAACAGTCCGATGCTCAGGACGACGGCGACGGCCCTGAATGTGCCGTTTCGGTCCTGATTGTTCATGCCGATCGACTGGAACATGCTCCAGGCCCCGTGGTAGATGTGGATCCCGATGAGGGCCATCGCCCCCACGTAGATCCCGGCGATCCACCAGACCTGAAAGGCCTCGTAGAGGTTGATGTAGACGACCCCGAGTCCATTGGACGGGTCGACATGGAACGTGGTCGGGTGAATGGTGCCGGTCGTGAACTGGAGGATGTGGAACACGATGAAGCAGAGGATGAGTATTCCCGAAAGCGCCATCGTCGATCCGACGACGATTCGACGGCGATGGGAGGTCTTCTTGTATCCGACCGGCCTTGCCGCACGGTTCTGACGAATCAGAAGGAAGATGGTGATCACGTGCAGGACGAGGGCCCCCCCGATGATCGCCCGGATCACCCAGAGCAGGCCTCCGTAGCCGAAGATCTCGGAAAGGAAGGTGCGGAGCCAGACGGAATAGTCGTTGATCTCCTCGGCCCCGAAGTACACATGGAGGTTGCCCCACACGTGCGCGAGCAGGAACCCGATCATGATGGCACCCGTGACCGCGACCACGACCTTCTTGCCGACCGAACTCTGGTAGAAACGTAGCAGCCTCATGAGGCGGTATCTCCTGAAAGATCAACCGGCACATCATAGCTTCCCGAGAAGGCCGCAGACGGCACAACTCGCTGAGAATCAGGCGCAATGATGATGTGTCAGGACATGAACCGGATCGAAGCCACCGTGGTGTCGTCCGCCAGTTCGTCGGTTTCGGCGAAATTCCGCACCTCCTCGACGAGACGGCTGACGTCGTCTTCGGGAGAATCCAGCGTGGACAGCAGTTCGTGGACCCGGTCGATGCCGTATTGATCTCCAGTGGGCGATGGCTGCTCGACCACCCCGTCGGTCATGATCAGCACGCGATCTCCGGGCCCGCAATCGAGCGTGTTCGTCGTGAAGACCGCGGTCCCCTCGATGCCGATGGGCTGGTGGGTGGCTCGAGACGGAGAGTGGCACGTCCCGTCCGATCTGCAGTGGACCCAGTGGCCGTGGCCGGCGTCCACATACGTGACGGCACGGCTCCTGGGATCGAAGACGCCGACCCAGAGCGAGATGAACCGATTGATCGGGGATCGTTCGGAAATATAGGCATTCAGAGCACCGACGGCTTCTCCGGGATCGTCGAAGCGGTGCATTGCGGCATGGAGATACGACTGGGAAGCCGCCATCAGAATGGCCGCTCCGATGCCCTTTCCACTCACATCACCGAGGCAGACGGCCACGCGATCATCGGAGAGCTTGAAGACGTCGAAGAGATCACCCGAAGCGTACCGACCCGGCTTGAAGAGGACCGAATAGTCGAACTCGCCGATCCGGCCGCCCAGCGACGGCACGATGAACTGCTGGGCCTCGCGGGCGGCCGCAAGATCACTCACGAGCCGCTTCTGACGCTCCATGAGCTCGCGTCGCCTCAGGCTGGCCACCGCCAGCCCGGCGATTCGCACCAGGGCCTGGCAGAATCCTGCCGCGTCGGCCTCGACGGTGGCCTCGGAACCGCGTGCGTCGAGGTACATGATCGACGAGACGATGTCATCGACCATGATCGGGCAGCAGAGCGCGGAATGGATGTTCAGGTCGGCGATGCTCTGCCCGTAGTCCGGCTGGCTGTCGGAAAGAAGACTGACCATGTCTCCGCCTGCCGCTGCCCGGATCAGCGATCGGCTGAAGGTCTCGAACCCGACATGAGTCCCTGATCTGTTCTTGAAGTGCAGAACCTCGACCTGATCACCCTGATCGATCGGCCTGAGCAATGCCGCCCGACCGAATCCGGTTCCTTCGAGAGCCGATGAAAGGATCGCGTCGGCCTGCTCCGCATCGTCCGTGGCGCGGTTGATTTCACCGGCACATTCGATGAAGAGGGACAGGCGATGCCGGGCCATGGCCGCAACCTCGTCGGGGGCGATCTTCTGAACGCGTCGTTCGATCTCCTCCTCGTCCTGCTCGGTCGGCAGCGAAACCGTGGTTGCCTCCATCGTTCCGACCTGGAGCACCCAGGGGCCGATTTGAAGACGATCGCTTTCTGCGAGAAGCGACGGTTCACCGGACTCGATCTTAATAGTGTTCAGGAAAGTGCCATTGGTGCCCCCCAGGTCGGAAATTTGCCAGTGATCGCGGACGAACGAGATCCGGGCATGGTTTCTCGAGACCGTAGGGGCAGGAAGCAGGATTTCACATTCGGATGATCGACCGATGATGCCACCCGCGTCCGTCACCTCGATGACAGGAAGATCCGGGCCGCTGATCACATACAGCCGAAGACCTCGAAATGAGGATCTGCCGTATGCCGCTGCGTCATTTGGTGTGATTGAATCCACGAAATGCCATTGTACAGACTGGCGGGCGATCCATTGGATATGATTATTTGGTTTGAATAGTCAAGATTCCTACTATTTCAAGGCATGGGGCTATCTCATGTATTAAGTTCAAACATCTGATAACCACGTTTTTTTGCATTCTTGCTCTTCATTTCTCGACGCAAGATTATTGCAAACCAAGATTTAGGATCCCCTCGCATCATGAAGACCACGACCATCCTCAACAGAGCGGCCATCGTTGCTTGCATCGCAACCACTGGATTCCTATCAACCGAACTCCAAGCGGATCAGAAGTCTCCTGCCAAGGAGAAGGGAGTCGCCTCCCTTACGGAGTTCAGGACGCTCAATCAAAACGCGATCATGAAGTTCAATGAGGATGGTCAGGTCAGAGCCACCTACGGGAGCAGCCTTTCCCTCGGCGGGTCTCCCGAGGATTCGGCTCGAAACTTTCTCACCCAGTGGGCCGGTGTCTACGGAACAGACATGAACGAGCTTGAAGCCGTCGGCCCTTATGCCGATGGTCATTCCGTCCAGCCGCTCAGATACAACAGGGCCACTGGCGAATTCGGAATGAGCCTTGTGAACTACCGCCAGACCGTCAACGGCATCCCGGTCTACGGTTCAAGAGTGATGATCCTCGTGCGCCATGACCCGGGCTTTCCGGTCGTCAACGCCAAGGGTGACATCAAGCCCATCAAGGGATGGACGCCGGGACCGATTGCGAACGATCTGCCGAACTTCAATGCGGCACTGGCATCAGGCGACAGGTTCCTCGGCGAGGAAGTCGAACTCGCATCGGATCCGAGCCTGGTCGTCTTTGCGGGTGAGGAAGGCGTCGGCGTCGCCCCACGCCTCGCCCAGCAGTTCGAGATCACGTCCGGCTCCAAACTCGACAACACCTTCCAGAAGTGGCTTCTGATCACGGACGTGTCCAACGGCGACGTCCTCTACTCCGAGAACAGGATCGTGAACTGCGGCTTCGCCGGATGCTCTGGCGTCCACACGCTTGCCACGGCCATTCCTGCCGATGTGACCGGCCAGACGCTCTCCCAGTCCACGATCGGCACGGGGGCGGACGTATGCGAGCCCGAAGAGCTGTTCGCGATGCCACACGTCTTCGTCTCAGGCAGCAACGGCCAGACGGCCACGGCCGACAAGAACGGCAACTGGACCCTGCCCAGCTCCGGCAACGTGACCGTCACCACGAGCCTGAACGGGCCGTACTTCACCATGAACAACGTGCAGGGCTCCGAACACTCCTTCTCCGGCAACGTGGCCAACGAACAGTTCCTCTCGCTCGAGAACAACGACACGTCCGAAGTCGTCCTCGCCCAGACGAACGCGTACTACTGGACCAACAAGACGAGAGACTTCGTCCTCGAATACAACCCCCTCTATCCGACCATCGGCACCGAGACCGGCTTCGGCATCAACGTGATGGTCAGCGGCACCTGCAACGCCTACTACGACGGTTCCTCCTCGAACTTCTACCCAGAGGGCGGCGGCTGCAGCAACACTGCCTTCTCACCTGTGATCATCCACGAATACGGCCATCACCTGGTCGGCGTCAACGGGAGCGGCCAGGCTGAATGGGGCGAAGGAATGGGCGACTCGATGAGCGTCATCATCACCGGCGACCCGAAGCTCGCCAAGGGATTCTTCACCAACGACTGCAACGACGGCATCCGAACCGCCAACAACACATGCCAGTACACCGCCAGCTGCTCGACCTGCGGAAGTGCCATCCACTCCTGCGGCCAGCTCATCTCCGGATGCGTCTATGACTTTCGGACGGCGATGATTGCGGCGTATCCCGACGACGGCGACGAGACCACCGACGACGGCGATGACATCTGCAACAGCCTCGTCATCGACTCGATGATCCACAAGCTGGGATCCAACATCGATCCCCTTGTCTATCTCGACTACCTCACGATGGACGATGACGATGGCGACCTGTCGAACGGCACGCCCCACTTCACCGAGATCAACGCAGCATTCGCTGCCCACGGCATGGACGACTATCCCGAGCCGCCCGAGCCTGTCGACAACGACACCTGCGACACCGCTCGAGCCCTCGAGGACGGAACGCACAGCTTCACGTCGCTTGGATCCACCAACGGCTCCGACTCATTCAACGACTCGCAGTGCCCCGACACCTACCTCGGGCAGATGCTCAATGACGTCTGGTTCAGCTACTACGCCTGCGAATCAGGTTCCATGACCGTCAGCACATGCAACACGATCGACTTCGACTCCGACATCGTCGTCTACGACGGAACCTGCGGCTCGCTCACCCAGGTCGCCTGCAACGGCGATGGAAGCGGCTGCGACGGCTACTCGTCGATCGTCACCATGAACGCGACCGAAGGAAGCACCTACCTCATCCGCGTAGGCGACTACGACGGCGGTGGCGGCAGCGGCGACATCATCATCGACGGCCCCGGCGTACCCTGCGGTGGCGGCGGCGACACCGTGAGCTTCGAATACCCAGACGGCACACCGACCGTCATCGATCCCGCGGGCGGCACGTCGCTCACCGTCAACATCGTGGGCGACGGCTCAGTGGATCCGGCTCCCGGTTCCGGGCGCATGTACATCCAGCTCGAGGACGAAAGCCTCCTGCAGGGCACGATGAACGAAACCGGCCCGAACACGTACCAGGCGATCTTCCCCGCTCTCGAGTGCACGTCTCTCAGCTACTACTTCAGTGCAGTCGGCGACGATGACACGGAATACATCTCGCCGTCACTGGAAGCCGTGGTCTACTCGGACATCGTGATCATCGCGGATGACAACGGCGAAACGATTCCGGGATGGATCGTCGGAGGCACTGCGACCGACGGAGGCTGGGACAATGGCCTTCCCGTCAACTGCGGCCGATGCGATCCGCCGACCGACGCCGATGGTTCCGGGCGCTGCTGGCTGACGGACAACAGTTCGGCCGGCGACTGCAACAGCGATGTGGACGGCGGTTCGACAACCCTCACCTCGCCCACCTACGACGCATCCGATCCCACCACGGAAGTCAGCTACATCCGGTGGTTCAGCAACGGAGCGGGCTGCACGACGGCCCCGCAGGATGATTCGTTCCTCGTGGAGGCGTCCGCCGACGGCGGCAGCACCTGGACGACCATCGAAACCATCGCGCCGACGACGGGCGCATGGGTCGATGTCACCTTCAGTCCCTCCAGCTTCGGGCTCAACAGCTCGAACTTCCGCCTCCGATTCACCGCAACCGACACCGGAGACGGCTCCGTGGTCGAGGCTGGAATCGACGCCATCAGGCTGACGGTCACCGAGTGCAACGACGCCGAGTGCCTCGGAGACGTCAACGGCGACCAGGACGTCAACGTGGCGGATCTGCTCGTGGTCATCGCCGAATGGGGCAACCCGTTCTCGGTCAACGACCTCCTGGTCGTCATCGCCAACTGGGGCAACGACTGCAACTGAGTCGCACCCCTCTCAAGAAATGACCAGGGCCCGCCGATCGGCGGGCCCTGTTTCATTCATGAACGTCCATGGCAAGATTCGAACCTGCAACCTTCGGCTTCGGAGGCCGATGCTCTATCCAATTGAGCTACATGGACCGGGTCACTTGCCTTGATCGGCAGCAGTGATGTAGTTGGGGGATTCCTTGGTGATCTGGATGTCGTGCGCATGCGACTCGACCAGCCCGGCGGACGACACGCGGACGAAGTTCGCCTTGCCCCTGAGATCCTCGATCGTCGCGCAGCCGCAGTATCCCATCGCGGCCCGGAGGCCGCCGACCATCTGGTAGACGAAGTCGCCCAGCGAACCGCGGTACGGGACACGGCCTTCGACGCCTTCTGGGACGTACTTGCGAGTGTCTGAGACCGAAGCCTGGCCGTATCGATCGGCCGACCCCGCTCCCATCGCACCGAGGCTTCCCATGCCACGATACGACTTGAAGTGCCTGCCCTGATAGAGCATCAGTTCGCCAGGACTCTCATCGAGGCCGGCAAAGAGCGAACCGAGCATGATGCTCGACGCTCCGAAGCCGATGGCCTTGGGCAGATCGCCCGACTGGCGGACTCCGCCGTCGGCGATCACCGGAACACCGGCCGCATCGGCGACACTGCATGCATCGCGGATCGCCGTCATCTGAGGGACTCCCACGCCACTGACGATCCGGGTGGTGCAGATCGAGCCTGGCCCGATACCGACCTTGACGGCGTCCACGCCCGCGTCGATCAACGCGGCGGCGGCATCGGCCGTTGCAATGTTGCCGGCGATGATCTCGATGTCGAACTGTTCGCGAATCGCCTTCACCGTCTGGATGACGTTGGCGGAGTGACCATGGGCGGTATCGACGATGATGACGTCCGCCTCGGACTCCACCAGCGCCTTGACCCGATCGAGCTGGTGCACTCCCACGGCCGCTCCGACCCGCAGACGTCCGCGTTCGTCGCGACAGGCCATCGGATGGGCACGAATGTTTTCGATGTCCCGCATCGTCATCATGCCCGCAAGATTGCCGGCATCATCGATCAGCAGGAGCTTCTCGACCCGACCACGCGTCATCAACGCCTCGGCCTGGGACAACTCGATGCTGGGGGAAGCGGTGATGAGCGATTCACGGGTCATGACCTCGCCGACGTGATCGGTCGACGATTCGACGAACTTCATGTCACGGCGGGTGAGGATTCCTGCGAGCGGGCCGTCGCTGGACCCGTTGAGCGTGACCGGAAACCCGGAGACGTTCTGGGTCTCCATGAGTTCCAATGCCCTCGACACGGTGTCCTCGGGAGAAAGCGTCACAGGATCGCTGATGATGCCATTCTCGGTCCGCTTCACGCGGGCCACCTGCTGGGCCTGCTCGGCGACGGAAAGGTTCTTGTGAACGATTCCGATGCCCCCCTCCTGAGCCAGGGAGATCGCGAGATCGGCCTCGGTGACCGTATCCATGGGGGCGGAAATCAGGGGGATGTTGATCGTGATCCCGCGAGTCAGCCTCGTGGCGGTACAGGTGTCGTCTGGGGTCAGATCGCTGTACTGAGGGACGAGAAGGACGTCGTCGAATGTGATCCCGTCGGGAATGCGTTGATGCTCCATCCGCCAAGGATGCCTGCCATGCCGCAAAATGTCAAGGCTTCGCCGAGGTTCGGCCGCTGCCGGAACCATCTTACCGAGGTCACCGATGCGGTTCCCATCTGCTAGGATGCTCTATTCGCGTTTGAGCCCAGTTGGCCCTGGGGGCAGGCGAGCCTTCCCCCAGCCACCATGCAGGAGTGCCGAAAGCAATGTCAGAGGTCAAGGAAGTCTTCGGGTCCTCCGCCAAATCCACCGGCACCCAGGCCGGGGAAGGCGAAAAGCTGTTCCGCAAACTGCTCAAGGCCTGCATCAGCTACGAGGCATCGGATCTGCACATCAAGTCCGATACCGCACCTCGCATCCGCGTCAGAGGCGAACTGAGAACACTCAATACGGACATGACGACCATCGAGGACGGTCATCAGATATCCATCGACATCCTCGACGAGTCACAGTTCGCCCATTTCCTGAGGCACGGGCAGTTCGACCTCGCGTACGACTACGACGAAGACCGCCGATTTCGTGTGAACATCTTCAAGAGCCGCGGCAAGGTCTCGCTCGCCTGCCGATTGATCACTTCCGACATCAAGACGTTCGAGCAGCTGCACATTCCCGAGATCCTCGGGCCCGTGGCGCTGTCTGCGAACGGACTCATCCTGTTCGCCGGGGTCACCGGGTCGGGCAAGAGCACCTCGATCGCAGCGATGCTCCAGTACGTGAACATGCGCAAGCGGTGTCACATCGTCACGATCGAGGATCCGATCGAGTACATCTTCAAGGACGACAAGGCCAGCATCAACCAGCGAGAGGTCGGCATCGACTGCCTGGACTTCAACGAGGCCCTGCGTGCCCTGGTCCGCGAGGATCCGGACGTCGTGCTCGTCGGCGAAATGCGGGACAAGGAGACCTTCGAGGCGGCGATTCGCGCCGCCGAGACGGGACACCTCGTCTTCGGAACGATCCATGCATCATCCGCCTGGCAGACCTTCGGCCG
>DEYK01000041.1:16384-65025 GCA_002364485.1 Phycisphaerales bacterium UBA3160 | reverse complement strand
CGATCCATCGTCTACCAGAAGCTCCTGCCCACGCTGATGGAGGACGTCCCCCGCATTCCCGCGGTCGAGATCCTTCTCGGCACCCCTGCCGTCCAGAAGTACATCCTCGAGGCCCGGGAAGGCGAACTGCTCGACATCATCCGCAAGAGCCACGAGGAGGGCATGGTCGACTTCACGACCTCGCTCGTCCGTCTCGTGGAAACAGAATGGATCCATCACAAGGTCGCGCTGGAAGCGACCCCGAAGCCCGAAGAACTCAAGATGCGCCTCAAGGGCATCTCCTGAACCCCCGACGGAAGCTCCATCCATGACCGCTTCGACGACTCTCCCGCTGCTGGCCGATTCATCGGTCTTCCTGATGAGCCCTTGGAAGCCCCTGATCATCTGGGGGATCATCATCGCGTGGGCCTGGCTCGTCGCAACGAAGATCGACAAGGACCTCCGTTACTACAAGCTGGGATGGCAGAGGTGGAATGCGATCTTCCTCGGCACCGGAACCGCCGCGCTGATCGTGATGTTCACCGGTTGGCTGTTCTGGATCAGCATCCCGATCGGCCTCATCGTCCTCCTCACTCCCATCCTCATCTACTGGAAGATCAGAAACGCCGCCGTTCCCGAAGGCAAGCAGTACCACCTGAGTCTCTCGAAGGATCAGGCCGTCAGGCAGCAGCGGAAGATGGAGAAGGCGAGAGAAGCCGCCGTCCTCCAGTTCTCGGATGCATCCGGCCGCGACGTCAAGGTACCGGGCAAGGACGAACCGGCATTCCAGATCTACCTGCAGACCGAGGACATCCTCGGTCCCGCGATCAAGGGAAGAGCCTCCAAGGTGGAGATGCTGCTGACCGATTCGGGCACCCACCTCGGCCAGGTCGTCGACGGAGTCCGCACCAAGCGTCCCCCGCTCTCGACCGAGGACGGTGCGAAGATCATCAACTTCATGAAGGAGATGGCGGGACTCGATCTCTCCGACACCCGCCGGAAGAAATCCGGCTCGTTCTCGATGTCTGGGCCGATGGGCAACAATGAGATCCAGATGACGACCTCGAGTTCCACCAAGGGCCCGGTCGCCGTCCTTGAGTTCGACCGCGCCAACTCCCGATCGATATCGCACGACCAGCTCGGGCTGCTGCCTCAGCAGCGGGCGGTGCTCGATTCGATCGTCGAAGTCCACGACCGCCACGGCGTCGTGCTCGTCACGTCCCCGCCGAGCCAGGGATCGACGACCTCCTCGTACGCCCTGCTCGCCCGGCACGATGCCTACACTTCGAACATCAAGAGCCTCGAATACGAGATCGAAGCACACGTCAGCGGCGTCGACCAGACCGAATGGGACTCGATGAACGTCGACGTCGACTTCGCCACGAATCTCCAGTCGATCCTTCGTCGCGACCCCGACATCACGCTCGTCGGCGACATTCGCGACGGCGACACGGCCAAGGTCACGATCGCCCCGGGACGCAACGGACCGCTGATCTACGTCACCATGCATTCGGCGAGCATCGTCAGCGCGATCCGCGAGTGGGTCAAGCACGTCGGCGACGTCGATTCGGCCGTCAAGCCGATTCGCGCAATCGTCAACCAGCGACTCCTCCGCAAGCTGTGCCCCAACTGCAAGCAGCCCCTGACCCCGGAGGAGACGGCAAGCATGAAGCTCCCCTCGGGCATCGGCAACGACCTCTGCCGCAGCGGCGGCCAGGTCCAGATCAAGAACAAGATCGTCGAGTGCCCGATCTGCGGCGGCACCGGCTACCTCGGACAGACCGCCGTCTACGAGGTGCTCGAAGTC
This sequence comes from Phycisphaerales bacterium UBA3160, assembly GCA_002364485.1. Lineage (GTDB taxonomy): Bacteria > Planctomycetota > Phycisphaerae > Phycisphaerales > SM1A02 > UBA854. The sequence continues at coordinate 63,239 of DEYK01000041.1, read as the reverse complement.
GAGAAGGACGTCCAGTCATCGCTTCGAAGCGGTGACCTGAAGACCGCGATGTCGACGGCTCGCAGGAACAAGATGCTCCTGATGCAGGAAGCCGCCCTCTTCAAGGCCGGCCAGGGGGAGACATCACTCGACGAGGTCGCCAGAGTGCTCTCGCCGAAGCAGAAGCAGGCATCCGGCAAGAAGACTGTAAAGAAAGCAGAAGCATCATGATCATCATTCTCAACATCATCGTGATCGCACTCGTCCTCCTGATCGCATACTGGTGGATGGATCAGGGCTTCTTCAGCTCACTGCTGCATCTGGCCGCCGTGATCGCCGCAGGCACCCTCGCCCTGGCCTGGTGGGAACCGATCGCCATCGACTACCTGCTCGCCGGAGGATCCTTCGACAGCTACGCGATGGGGGTCACGCTCTGCGGACTGTTCGCGCTGCTGCTGCTGCTCTTCCGTGGACTGAGCGACTCCATCATCCGGGCCAACATCATCATCCCCAACGCGGCGGACAAGGCACTCGGTGCCACCCTTGGTGCCTGCTCGGGAATCCTGACCATCGGCTTCGTATTCATCTCCATCGGGTTCCTGCAGGGCCCCCATGAGTTCATGGGTTTCCGCGGATTCGAACGGGTTCGCGGCCAGCCGGGCATGATGGCCGAGACCGATACCAAGCTGTGGGCCCCGGTCGACAGATGGACCAATGGGTTCTACGACTGGCTGAGCGTATCGACCATGTACCCCGACATCGGCGGCACGCCCCTGAAGCAGTACAACCCGGATCTCTTCAAGCAGGCCTCGCTGCTGAGGGACAACTTCAACGGGGGCGACGGCCAGGTCTCCATGCCCAGCGACGCAGCAACGGTCTCCGAGCTGCTCGAGAGCGACGATGGCACCATCATCGCCAGGATCAACTTCAACAACGCGGCACGCGACTTCGGCAGACAACTGGTCCTCTCCAGCTCACAGGTCCGTCTCGTTGGAACCACGCAAGGAAACAAGAAGCCGATCGTCCTGCACCCCATCGTCTGGGCCCAGGAGACGGCCGAATCCGGGATCCTGCTGCCGTTCATGTTCGACGATCCGGCGAACTACGCCACCAGCGTCCCGGGCCGTGACGACTGCGAACTCGCCTTCGTGTTCGATGCACCAGCCGGCACCAAACCGAACTTCATCCAGGTCCGCGGGACCCGCTTCGAACTTCCCGCTCCGCAGACCGTGCCGAATGCGATCGCCAGCGCATTCATGTCGGCCACCAAGGCCGAGGACACCCGCAAACTTGGTCAGCCCATCGACGAAGTGGTGACCATCGGCAATCGCTTCAAGCCGAGCTTCCGCCCCAGCATCAACCGGCTCCCGGGCACCATGCAGCTCGACGACAAGAACAAGTTCGAATCCGGCTTCCTGCGGATGCCCCGCAGTTCGGACACGCAGACGAGCCGAAAGCTGCAGGCCAACTCCATTGCGGCAGCCGATGGCACGAGGATCGTCCAGATCGAGATCAGCGCCGACTCCCCCGCCTGGCTCGGCGGAAACGTCGAGGATCGCATTGCATCGACGGACGACATCATCCTGCTCGATTCGATCGGCAACAAGTACAGTCCGATCGGGTACTACTTCATCTTCGACAACCAGATCGAGCTCAAGCTCGATCCCCGCAACGGCATCCGGACCGCACCGGAACTGCCTCAGTTGTCGTTGTCCCGAGCCGATCAGAAGCTGGTGCTCGTCTTCCAGGTCACCAACGGCGTCAGGATCTCATCACTCCGCGTGGGACACACGCTGATCGGAACGATGAACGTGGACGTCCCCATCGGGTTCTGAACGACTCCCAACCAGCGCCGAACCGACACTGCCGACGTGCGGACGTCGCAATGCGCCGATCCGCCACGCACTTGACAACCGCCTTCCGGGCGTTATCGTCCCCGGTCCCCCCTCGCGAGCGAAGGCTCCACCACCGAGAGCCCCGCACGCATGCCTGAAATCACCAATCGACTTCCCAGCCTGCGTCCGATGAAATCGAGGCTGTTCGGCCTCCGTTCATCCATGAGCGGATCCCCGAAGGACGAGGTGCTCTCCGGACTGACCGTCGCGCTGGCCCTGGTACCGGAAGCCGTCGCATTCGCATTTCTGGCCGGCGTCCCCCCGTTGGTCGGGCTGTATGCGGCCTTCATCCTGTGCCTGGTCACCTCACTGCTCGGCGGTCGCCCCGGAATGATCTCCGGAGCAACCGGAGCGATGGGCGTCGTCGTCGTATCCCTGGTCGCCACTTACGGGATCGGCTACCTGTTTCCGGCCGTGGTGCTCTGCGGAGCGATCCAGATCCTGATCGGGATGGCCAAGTTCGGAAAGTTCATCCGAATCGTTCCTCATCCCGTGATGCTCGGATTCGTCAACGGGCTCGCCGTCGTCATCCTGCTCGCACAGTTCGGAAGCTTCAAGACGCTGGGCACCGACGGAACGATGCAACTGCTCGAAGGCTCCCGGCTGTGGATCATGATCGGACTGGTCGGGATCACGATGGCCATCATCGCGTTTCTGCCCCGCCTGACCAAGGCCGTCCCGTCGTCGTTGGCCGCCATCCTCATCGTGTCCTTCATCGCCGTCGGCATGAACGGATACGCCGCGGATGCGGATCCGGACGGCCCTTCGGCCGACGCACGGCGGAGCCAGCCCGTTCTGACCGTGAAGGACATGCTGATCGACAGCACGCGGGCCGCCGCGGTGACCTCCGCCCAGCGAGAGAAGGATGCCGCTGTCATCGCAGCGGCACAGTCGTCCTTGCCGGAGAACATCGAAGCCGAGCACATCGGCAGCGGCCCGGTGGCACCGCTCACCGACCGCGAGCGGGTCGATGCCGTCGACTCCGTCGACGTCGATTCCGTCGGCATCGCCGGCGGCCTGCCCCGGTTCGCCTGGCTCGATTTCGAGATGCCGCCGGTGGCATGGTCGACCCTCTGGATCATCCTTCCCTACTCGTTCATCCTGGCCGGCGTCGGACTGATCGAATCGCTGATGACCATGACCCTCATCGACGAACTGACCGAGACGCGCGGCCGCGGCAACCGCGAATGCGTCGGACAGGGCGTGGCCAACGTCGCATGCGGCTTCTTCGGGGGCATGGGCGGCTGCGCAATGATCGGCCAGTCGCTGATCAACGTGAAGTCGGGCGGGCGCGGACGCCTGTCCGGCGTGACCGCGGCCTGCGCACTGCTCGTGTTCATCCTGTTCCTGTCGCCGTACATCGAGGCCGTCCCGATGGCGGCACTCGTCGGCGTTATGTTCATGGTCGTGATCGGCACGTTCGAATGGACGACGCTGCAGACGTGGCGACGCATTCCACGGAGCGAGGTCCTGATCATGGTCGTGGTCGCCGCGTACACCGTGCTGATGCACGACCTGGCCACGGCGGTGATCATCGGCGTCGCCCTGTCGGCGATCGTCTTCGTCTGGAAGAAGAGCAAGCACATCGTCGCCGACATCAGCACCAACGAGCACGGCAGCAAGATCTACCAGCTGCACGGCGTACTCTTCTTCGGAACCACTCCGGAGTTCAGGGACCTGTTCTCCCCGAGGGAGGATCCGGATGACGTCATCATCGACTTCTACTTCAGCCGCGTCTACGACCAGTCGGGACTCGAGGCGATCAATACGCTCGCGGAACGGTACACCAAGCTCGGCAAGCGGCTGCACCTCCGCCATCTCAGTGCAGACTGCAGGACCCTGCTCGACAAGGCGGGCAAGCTGGTCGAGGTGAACATCAGCGAGGATCCCCACTACCACATCGCGACGAACAAGTCGGTGTGATCTCCGGATTCAGAAGTCCCTTCTCCGGAACGCCGCAAGGCCGACCAGGATCATCAGCACCGTGGCCACGACGAACGAAGCCGAGGTGATCCATGGGAAGTTTCCGGCACTGATCTGCATGAAGACGAAGACATCGACCGTCTTGAAGAGACTGAAGTTGTCGACTTCCTGGATCAGATAGAAGGCAAAACTGAGCAGCATCGCCCCGATGAGGATGATGCCGGCACGCATCTGGTGACTGCTCATCGCCGAGACCATCGCGGTGAACGACACGAGCATCACCAGGAACAGCGACATGTACGTGCTGGCCAGCAGCACGAGTCCCCATTCAAGCTGCTCATCGACGGCAGGTGAGATCCAGATCGCGGAAATCGACGACAGGTACACGGGAACGACGACGAGTCCGCAGGTTGCGAACCACCTCGTCATGAAGACGCGTGACCGTGAGATCGGCCTGGAAAGCAGGAACTCGGCCGTCTTCTGGTCGGCATCCCGTGCGATCAGCCCGCTGGTGAGAAAGGCCGCCGCCGCGAGGCCGAAGAGACTGCATCCCTTGAACCACTGCTGTACCGCGAAATACGGCCAGTACCCTTCGACCTCGACGGATTCCAGCAGTCGCTGAAGCGAATCGAAGGGCACGAGCTTGGCGATGGCCGGCGTATTGTCTCGAAACCTCGGCCAGTAGAGGATTGCGGCGACCATTGCGGCCTCGAGCACGACGACGTAGCCGAGCAGGATCCACCAAGTGTCACGCAGCCAGTGCCTGAGCAGACTCATGCCGACACCTCGGACTGGTCGTAGAGATTGTCGAACAGGTCTTCGAGACTTCCTGCATCGTCACGGATCCCGGAGACCGGAAGTCTGCCGAGCAGAAGAAGCACCTCGCCGAGCGGACGGTCGAATCGAAGCTGCCAACTGGCGCCGAGACCGGTCCATTCGAGTCCCGCACCCTTCGGAAGGGATTCGGAATGCTGATCGGCGGAGAACTCGATGTGCAGCCTTCCGGCTCGGCCGGAAAGCAGTTCGCTCACGAGCCCGTCCCTGAGCACCGATCCCCGGTGCAGGAATGTCACACGACTGCAGAGTCTCTGGGTGCTGAAGAGGTCATGGGACGAGAGGAGGATCGTCCGGCCGGCGCTCGCCTCCTCGTGCATCAACTGCTCCACGATGCGTCTGGCCTCCGGGTCCAGCGCCTCCATCGGTTCGTCGAGGATCATGACGGGAGCGTTCGTCGCGATCGCCTGGGAGAGGATCAGCTTTCGCTTCATTCCGTGACTCAGCACACCGACCTTGCGGCCGACGGGCACGCCCAGCGCATCCAGAAGTTCCAACCCACGCGCCTTGTCCGAGCCGGGGTGGTATCTGATCGCGAAATCAAGCAGCTCCCCGACGCGAAGCCTGTGGTAGAGCGAGGTTTCGGCCGGCGCGTAGCCGATGCGACGACGGGCTTCCAGCGAACGTTCGATTGCGTCGATTCCGTCGACGACCAGTTCGCCGGAAGACGGCCGTACGACTCCGACCAGCGACTTGAGGAAGGTCGACTTCCCGGCCCCGTTCGGACCGACGAAACCGTGGATCGTTCCCGATTCGACATCGAACGAGACGCCCCGCAGGACTTCGACGTCGCCATAGGATTTCGTGATGCTGCGAGCGGAGATCATGAGCGTTGAACGATAGCCTTCGACCGACCCATCGGCCGGGATTTGACCGGAGTGATTCGAAATCTTCAGGCCTTGGAGATCTCGTTCTCCAGCAGGCGTTCCACATAGTGGATGTCGATGTCGAGATCGTGGAAGCACTGCTCGTCCATCAGGCGCAGGTGCAGCGGAATGGTGGTCTTTCCGGGGCCGATCTTGAACTCGCTGAGCGCGGACTTCATCCGAGCGATCGCCTCGGCTCGGTCCCGACCGTGCACGATGAGCTTGGCGATCATCGAATCGTAGTTGGACGGGATTCGATATCCCGGAACCACATGGCTGTCGATACGGACCCCGTATCCGCCTGGCGTACGGTATTCGTCGACGACCCCGGCCTGTGGCATGAAGTCACGGGCCGGATCCTCGGCATTGATGCGGCATTCGATGGCATGCCCGTTGATCGAGACGTCCTCCTGGCGAATCGACAGCTTCTCGCCCGCCGCAACCAGAATCGACTCCTTGACGATGTCCACCCCGGTGATCATCTCCGTGACGGGGTGCTCGACCTGCACCCGGGTGTTCACCTCGAGCATGTAGAAGTCGTTGCTGCGGTCCATGAGGAATTCACAGGTGGCCGCTCCGGCATAGTTGGCATTGCGGATCAGCGCTGCAGCGGATTCGCACACGCGGTCGCGGATGTCATCGGGCACTCCGGGCGCCGGCCCCTCCTCGATGAGCTTCTGGTGCCGACGCTGCGAGGTGCAGTCGCGATTGAAGAGGTGGACGGCGTTGCCGTGCTTGTCACCGATGCACTGGACCTCCACGTGCCTGGCCTTCTCGAGGAACTTCTCGATGTAGACCGACCCGTTTCCGAATGCCGAAATCGCCTCCTGCTGCGCCGACTGGATGGACGGCTGCAGCTCCTCCGCCGTCTGCACGACGCGCATCCCCCTGCCGCCACCGCCGGCGGCGGCCTTGACGATCACCGGGAATCCGATTTCATGGGCGATTTCGATCGCTTCGCCCTCTTCCTCGATGGCGTCCTCGCTGCCCGGGAAGATCGGCGTACCCGACTCCTTGGCCATTCGACGGCACGAGATCTTGTCTCCCAGCAGGGCCATGGCCTCGGGACTCGGTCCGATGAACTCGACCTGGCAGTCGCGGCAGACGGTTGCGAACTCCGCACTCTCGGCGAGGAATCCGTAGCCGGGGTGAATCGCATCGGCCTTCGTGGTTTCCGCGGCGGAGATGATCCGATCGATGCGGAGATACGAGTCCAGCGGCGCGGGCGGACCGATGCACACGGAATGATCCGCCTGATCCAACCAGGGGCCGTCCCGGTCGGCTTCGGAGTAGACACAGACGGTTTCGAGACCGAGTTCACGCGCCGCACGGATGATGCGAAGAGCTATTTCACCACGATTGGCGATGAGGATGCGAGAAAACATGCCGGGTGCTCCCGAAATCAGCTTGGCTTGACGAGGAAGAGATCCTGGCCGAACTCGACGGCATCGCCGTTGTTGACCAGAACCTTCTGGATCGTTCCGGAACACTCCGCCTTGATCTCGTTGAAGATCTTCATCGCTTCGACGAGACAGACGACGGTATCGGGTCCGATCGAATCCCCCGCGCTCACGAAGGCAGGCGCGTCCGGAGTCGCGGCCGCATAGAACGTTCCCACCATGGGGCTCGAGACGGCGACGAGTCCGGCCGTATCGTCCTCGGCGGGAGGCTCATCGACGGGAGCGGCGGCGACGGGAGCAGGCGGAGCCGACTGCGGCGCCGGAGCGGCGGCCGCGGGCGCCGCGACCTGCGGCGATGCATACACGCTCGGCCGATGGATGGTCACCTGCTCCTCGGTGTCGCGGAGATCAATTTCCGTCAGGTCGTTTGCGACCATGAGCCGGACGAGTTCCTTGAGTTTTCGAATGTCGATCATGCGATTCGTTCCATGCCGCCGGAGCGGTTACCTGAGATTCAGCGGGACGGACCCCGCCGACTTGTCCATGTCTGAAAGTACGCGATGTCCGGTCTCGGTGATGAGCACATCGTCTTCGATGCGAATGCCGCCGAATCCCGGAATGTAGATGCCGGGTTCGACCGTCATCACCATGCCCGGCTCCAGAAGCACTCCCGCCTGCTTGGCACTGAAGTTCGGTGCCTCGTGGACCTCCATGCCGAGGCCGTGCCCGAGTCCGTGGGGAAAGTTCTCGCCGTAGCCGCTGCTCGCGATCACGTCGCGGGCAGCCGCATCGACCTCGGCGCAATCGGCACCGGGGCGACAGGCTTCGATCGCAGCGAGCTGCGACCGGAGCACGATGTCGTACAACTCGGCCATCTTGCCGTCGGCCGGCCCGATCTGGAATGTACGGGTCATGTCGGAGCAGTACCCGTCGTACCGGGCGCCCCAGTCGACGAGCAGCGGGCCGTCGCCGATCGGACGCTCGCACGGCATGTGATGAATGACGGAACTGTTGGGCCCGGAAGCGACGATGGGATCGAAGCCCGCTCCGGTCGCCCCGAGCTTCCGCATCTCGAACTCGAGAATGGCGGTGAACCCGGATTCGGTCATGCCCCGCTCGAGCTGTTCGAACGATGCGTGGAGCGCACGCTGCTGGATGTCGATGCAGTGCTCGATGATGCCGACTTCATGATCGTCCTTGATCATCCGCAACGCGAGCAGATGGCCGTGCGAGGAGATGAAGTCGATCCCCTCGAGCTGCGACCTGAACTGCTGAAGGCGAGCAACCGTCATGTGCTCCGCCTGGAACGCGAACGTACCGACGTCGCAGGCCTGAGCGACTTCGCGTATGCGACGAACGAGCTCCTGACGCGGACCGATGTGGACCTCGTGCACTCCCCCGTCCTTCCACGGCCTCAGATATTCCTCGTACCGGGCATCACAGAGGATCGCGGCGACATCCGTGGTGATGACCAGCGTGGCATCATGACCGACGAAGCCCGTGAGGTACCAGATGTCGATCTCATGATCGATGATCATCGCGGAATGGCCCTCGGCAGCCAGACGCTGGCGAAGACGATCGATGCGGCCGCTGCTGCGGGCCAACTGATCGGCGGAGAGCTTCATGTCGGCGATGTCTGTCATGGCGGGAAGTATAACGAGGCATTACGTGGACTTCATGTCCGATCTGCCCTGCTTCTGCATCGATCTGCGGAGATCATGGCTTCAGATCTCACCGGGCCTCAAGGCCAGCGGTGGATCAAGCACTTCTTTGAGCACAAATGCAGCCCTCAGTGATGACTTCGATCTGATGGCCTCGTGGAGCTTGGATGCGACCTCATCATGCTTTGCCTGCGTATGCCATGAACTCAGGGACATCGACTCCTCGTGGTGAGAACTCGATTCAGGCGTCTGGGTCGCCTTGGGAGCCCTCCTGGGAGGCCGTGAAGGCATTTGAGGGCCGTTTGATGCCGAAGTCGTCCGAACTGTGGGTTGAATCGGAATGGGCACCTGAGCTGTGGTCTGGACCACTGGACCGGGGGGGGAACCTGCCGTGGCTTCCATGGAAGCTTCCGCGGCCTTCATCCTCTCGATTCGCATGAGCTTGATGGCTTCGAATCGGTCCGAAAGCGATCCCTGGAAAAGCGACTGGATGCTTGGAGATGCGGGCGCCGCGGCCTCGACCCGGGTGTCTGGCTGGGGATCCTGATCGAACTCCTCGCGAGGGGAAACGACACTTTCCTCCATCAGCATTGCCCGCTTCTTCGCGGCCGCGCGCTTCTTCTTGTTCTGCACGATGGCAGAGGCGATCGACCAGACGACGCCGATGAAGACCAGGATGATTTCAAATCCGCCCATTGAACTCCATCATACCCGCTTGGGACCACGCAAAGGGACCAGCCACTGTGATCCATCCGATCTCGGCAGTTTCTCGTAGCCGATGCCGAATGCGGCTTCGAGCCGATCCGGTTCGAGTACTGAGTCGACCGGACCACTGGCGAGCAGGCATCCCTCGCGCAGGAGCCACGCCTCATCGGCGATCGAGGCGGCAAGCCCGATGTCGTGAAGACTCAGCAGAACGGTTGCCCCGGATCCGGCTGCCTCGATCAGATGATCCAGGGCCATCATTGCGTGACGGGGATCCATCGGCGCCGTCGGCTCATCGAAGATCAGAAGACCATCCGCCCCCCGCAGCTGGTAGAGACTCCTGGCCATTGCGACCCGCTGCTGCTGGCCCACCGACAGCCCTGCCATCATCCTCGACTCCAGCCCCCCCAGTTCCAGCGAGGTCATGAGGGCTTCGATCCGATCCGGGTCACGTTGCGACCGGGGCCGACCGAGCTCGATCACATCCTGCACGAGCAGCGGAACATCCGCCCTCGGTCGCTGCGCCATCCAGGCGACACGCCGGGCACGCTGCTCACCGGAAAGTTCCAGAAGCGATTCGCCGTTGAATGCGACCGAGCCGCCGCAGTGCTGGATGCCGGCGGCACAACGAAGCAAGGTCGACTTTCCGGCCGCGTTGGGCCCGACGACGACGGTCACGCATCCGGGTCGCGCCTCGGCCGTGACGGAGTTGATCGCATGGATCGAACCGTAGCGGGCCTGGATGGAATCGAGTCGCAGGGTCATGAACGACGCATCTCCACACGAAGCAGCACGAGAAAGAGCACGCCGCCGCCAAGAGTCAGAAGTACGCCCACCGGCATTCTTCCGCCCCCCAGATCGATCAGCTGGCGAAGGACATCGGCCCCGACCAGAAGAATGATCCCACACAGGACAGCCCCGGGAATCAGAAACGCATGTCGTGCCCCCAGAATCAATCTCGCGGCATGCGGACCGATGAGACCCACGAATGCGATCGGCCCCGACAACGACACGGCCACGGACGTCAGTACTGCGCAGACGAGGAAGATGCCCAATCGCAGCGGCCCCAGATCGACTCCAAGGCCGGCAGCCTCATCGTCGGACAGAAGGCAGACATCGAGCCTTCGGGACTGCCCGAACGCATACAGCAGCGAGATGCAGGCGAGCGAAGCGGCGAGGACGAGTCGCCAGGTCGAGACATATTCGGGGATCGTCCCCATGAGCCACATCGTGAACTGCCCTCTCAGGCCGGTGGGAACGAGATGCTGGAAGAACATCATTCCACCGGCGCAGATGGTCGAGACCACGACGCCCACCAGCACGATCGCCATCGGATCGAGCCAACCTCGTCCGGATTCGTCCTTTCTTCGTCCCAATGCGAAGACGACGAGCAACGCCCCCACGGCGCCCACCAGGGCACTGCCCTGATCGGGCAACGCCGCCGACGTGCTTTCAGTCACATAGACGATCCAGGCCATCACCATGATTCCCAGGCCGGCGCCGCTGGACACCCCGAGGATGAACGGGGATGCCAGCGGATTTCGAAGCATGGTCTGGAGCAATGCACCGGCAAGGGCGAGGCTGCCCCCCACGATGACGGCTGTGATCACCGCGGTCAGCCGGAACTGCAGCCAATCAGAATGGGGCCACGCGATTCCGAGCTCCCCTCCCGGCGGACGGTCGACGACGAGCCGGAGCACGCAGACGACCACTGCGATCAGAAGCAGCAGCAGGATCAAGGCAGGCTTTCGGCTCATTGACCGCCTCCCCGCTCGAGGATCGAACGAAGCTCCGCCGCGATCCGCGGAGTGCTGGCGGCCGGCACATGGATGTCCGGGTGGACCAGGACATCGATCATGACGCCCTTCCTTCCGTGAACCAGATCAACGATCGGATTGTCCTCACCGGGGGGACGTTCACTGATCAGAAGAATGCGATCGACTTCGATCCGCAGCAGATCCTCCATGCCCATGGCGATCCACCCTCGCGACTGGACCGCATTCACTCCGCCGAGCATTTCGAGCAGCTGGCCAAGCCAGGTGTCCGGTCCCCAGGCGAGCGGAGACTGGAAGGGGGAGATCATCAGGACACGCTGCCCGTCAAGTCCCTCGATGCGGGTGGACGTCACGTCATCGAGGGCGGCGTCGTGGGCGTTGACGATCGCAAGACATCCCGCCAGTCGATCCTTGTCGTCCGAGAGCATCAGACGCGGCAATCTGGAATAGGTCCTTCGGATGTCGTCGACGCCGTCGACCTTGCAGGCCTCGACGACCCACCCGTGATCCGACGCCAGTGCCACCAAGCCCGGGTCGACGGACTGTTCCGTACCCTGCACGAGCACATGGGTCGGACGGATGCGTACGAGCGTCTCGTAGTCGACCTCGTGAAGATCGCCGACCACCGGCACCGATGCATCGACATCCCGGCAGAACGCGGATCGACCGACGATGCAGTCTCCGAGTTCCAACGACTGGACGATACTGGTCAGGGCTGGCGAGAACGATGCGATTCGAGGCGAGGCCGACGGCTCCACGGGTGGAGCCTGATCGCATGAGCAGATGTTCAGCACGAACGCGACCAGTAGGACGAGGCGGATCATGGCTACGTATCCGAGCCGACCAGCTGCGTCCGGGTGAGCCGATCGTAGACTTCGCACCGGCCAAGAAGCTCCGCATGCGATCCGATGTCGACGACTCGCCCGGCATCGAGCACGATGATCCGGTCGGCATGCACGACCGATGCCATCCGATGGGCGATGATCAGCATGGTCCGATCGACGCCGGCGTCGTGCAATGCATCGCGAATCGCGACCTCGGATTCGGAATCCACCTGACTGGTCGCCTCGTCGAGGATGAGGATGGATGGATCCCTCACCAGGGCGCGGGCGATCGACAGCCGCTGCCGCTGTCCGCCGGACAACGAAGCGCCTGCTTCGGCGACCACGGTGTCCCACCCGTCCGGCAGGGCTTCGATGAAGTCCGTCGCGTGCGCGATCCGGGCGGCTTCGCGAATCGAGGATTCGTCGACATCCTCGATCCCGAACGAGATGTTCTGACGGATCGTTCCGTTCATGATGAACGATTCCTGGGTGACGACTCCGATCTGCTGGCGAATGCTCGAGAGCCGTACCTGCGCGAGATCGATTCCGTCCACGAGGATGCGGCCGCTGGAGGGGACGAGGAGCCTCGGAAGCAGGCCGAGCAGCGTCGTCTTGCCCGAGCCGTTGGGGCCCACCACCGCCACCCGTTCTCCGAATGCGATCGAGAACGAGACGTCCTCGAGCGCCGGAACCTCGGCATTCTCGTAGGCGTATCCGACATGCTCGAACTGGATCGATCCGGCGTGCCTGGGCAGAGCCGGAGACGACTCGCCCTGGGCTTCGATGGGCTGGTCGAGAATCTCGATGATCCGGGCGGCCGGAGCCGCGGCGGCGCTGATCTCGTTGATGATTCCGGCCAGCGGGCGAAGCGAGGCGGCGGAGACGCCGAGTGCGATCAACGAAAGGATGAAGTCGTCGAACGAGAGCGATCCGCTCAGGATGCTTCTGGTCGCGATGGCCGCGAGAATGCTCAATGCGATGATCGCAAGCGTTTCCACGATGGGACCGCTCATCGCCCTCGCGATACGCATGCGGAGTTCGTTCTTGACGACCTGTTCGTTCACGAGATCGAAAGCGACTTCGCTTTCGGCCTCCGCGGTGCTCGTCTTGACGGCGCGAAGCCCGTGCATGATCTCCGTGCTGTGCTTCAGCATCTCCTGCTGGGCCGCCAGCGAACCCCGCGACCCTCGACGCACGCGCTTGGCGAGCTTGCGAAGGACGACCGCGAGGATCGGACCGACGACGAGGGCCACGATGACGATCTTCCAATCGAACACCATCGCGGCCAGCAGCGCAGCGATCCCCTTCGTGACCTGCGCAACCGTCTTGCCGGTCAACGCATTGAGGCCCTGCTGCAGTGCCGCCGAATCCCGCACGAGACGGGAGATGTATTCCGAAGGGCCTTCGGTCACCACTCGTCCCAGTGGAAGCCGTATGACCTTCCGGAACAGCTCCTGCCTGAACTCGGCGACGGCACGGGTGGTCAGGGTCTGGCTGATGTACTGATGGGCGAAGTTGCAGAGTGCGCCGACGATGGTGAGGCACGTCAGGAAGACCAGCACCAGCACGACGCCCTCGAACCGACCGGTCGGCAGCAGTTCGATGATCCACTGCGGAATCGACACCCAGGGTCCGGATGCGTTGAACTCGACGGCGAGTTCGGCCAGACCACGACCCGATTCCGGGTGCACGATCTGCTCGAGGACCGGAGCAAGGCTCAGCAGACCGACGCCGAGCCCGAGCGCCGAAAGCATGGCGAAGAACAGCGCCGCCGCCAGCATGAGCCGGTGACGAGCCATCTTCGCCGCGAATGTCCAGAAGGAAGACATGGATTGCACAGTATCCCAGCGCAGGAGCCCGGAGGCCAACCGGCCTCATTTCAACTCGACTGGAGGGCTTCCAGGTCGCCGTAGAAGTCCGGATAGCTCTTGCTGACGCAGTCCGGATCGATGATCCTGATTCCGCCCCTGCGAAGTCCCAGGATCGAGAACGCCATGGCCATCCGATGATCGTCGTAGGTCTGGATCTCGATCTCGGGGGCGGTGCCCAGGAGCAGATCGGACGAGATCGGCCTGATGAGGATCGAGTCGCCGCGAACCAATGTGTCCGAGCCGCATCGCCGAAGCTCGGTCTGCAGCGCCGCGAGGCGATCGGTCTCCTTGATCCGCAACGTATGCAGTCCGTCGATGGTCGATGCGGTCAGAGCGCACGATGCGAGGATGGAAAGGGCCATGGCCCCATCGGGCATCATGGATGCGTCCAACCCGTCCCAACCGCGCAGATCGACCGGCCCGGTGACGATGCATCCGTCCTTGTGCGGATCCACCCCTGCACCGGATCTCGAGATCGCATCGAGCACCTGCACGTCGGGTTGCGGGTCATGGAGATGCACCCCGAGCAGCTGCACCGATGATCCCGGATTGATTGCGGCCGCGACCGCCCAATAGGCGGCGGAACTCGCGTCGGGCTCGATCTCGCGGCGGGTCGATGCGACCATGCCGGGACGAATCCTCACGAATCGCAGGCCGTCGATCCCCTGATCGAGCTCCACACCGACGCCCCATGCCTCGAGTTCGAGGGCGGTGAGCCGGATGTAGGCGGCACTCGTCGGAGGCTCCGTGAATTCGATCTCGATGCCCTCGTCGAGAAAAGGGGCGATCAGCATGATCGATGAGATGAACTGGCTTGAGGCGGTCGGCCCCAGTCGAAGCGAGCCTCCCCGCAACGAGCCCGATACGACTCGAACGGGCAGGTGATCCGTGTCGTCGGCCGCCTCGATTTCGGCACCGAGTTCGCGAAGGAGACGGATCCCGTCGGCCATCGGACGTTCCCGAAGACGATCGCTTCCGTCGATCACGACCGTGGCCGGACTCAGGCAGGCCAGTGCGAGCAGAAACCGGGCGGGCGTGCCGCCGTGCCCGCAATCGACATGGATCTCACCCGCGTCCGGGTCGGGAAGACTTCCGGAGCAGCCGTCGATGCGAACGTCGTCCCCGTCGTCGTGGATGCCGACTCCGAGCTGCGCCACACCCCTGAGAAGCGACTCGGTGTCGTCACTGCGGAGCAGGCCGGAAATCTCGGACTCGCCCCGGGCGAGCGAAGCAATGATGATGGCCCTGTTGGAAAGACTCTTGGAGCCCGGAACCCGAACCGAACCTCGCAATGGGCCAGATGCCGACTGGATGGATCTCGTGGGCGAACCCATGATCAATCATCCTTGCGGAACACCGCAACCACGTCTTCGACGGGGATTACGAACAGCCGGTTGTCCCCCTCGAAGTCCACGGGGATGCCGTGCTTGGGATTGAAGAGCACCTTGTCGTACTGCTGGATCGGATAGTTGATGTCGTTGGCGACCTGGGCACTGATCGCCACCACCCGCCCGGTCAGGGTCGGAATCTCGATCTTGTCGGGAAGGTGGATCCCCTCCTTGGTGACCTTTCGATCCTGATCCTTGCGGATCAGAACGCGGTCGCCGATGGGCTCAACCGTCTCAATCGTCTGATTTGCCTGTTTCGAGTCGGCCATGAATAGGTCATACTACCCGCATGAGCACTTCAGAAGCCAGCAGAACCGGTTCCGAATCGACCGAAGGCATGATCAGCGACCTCAAGGGCATGATCCGCGACATCGCCGACTTTCCAAAGGAAGGCATTCTGTTCCGCGACATCACGCCGATGCTCGCCGATCCACGAGGCCTGAAGATGGCCGTGGACCTGATGAGCCGTCCCTACTGCGGGGAGCACATCGATGTCGTCATCGGTGCGGAATCCCGCGGATTCATCTTCGGGACCGCGATCGCCCATGCCCTGGGCACCGGATTCGTCCCCGTGCGCAAGCCGGGCAAACTTCCCGGGAAGATCATCTCCCAGGAATATGAACTGGAATACGGCAAGGGCTCGCTTGAGATCCACGACGACGCGGTCCAAAGCGGACAACGCGTGCTGATCGTCGACGATCTGATCGCCACCGGAGGCACGCTCGTCGCCTGCCGGGATCTGATCAAGTCGCTCGGCGCCGAAATCGTCGGCATCAGTGTGCTCATCGAGCTCTCGGATCTCGACGGAGCCAGCCGTCTCGCGCCCGACTCGCTGTTCTCGGTGCTGAAATATTGACTCTGGAAGCCGCGCAGCCACGTACTACAATGTGAACCGAGGGATGCCGTCGACCGGCGAAGCATCCCCTGTCCTTTCGGAGCAGGCCATGTCCACAATCAACAGTGAAATGCAGGCGGCTGAAGAGCAGTCGAAGAACGACCCCTTGCACCTGATCGACGTCGACCACATCCGGTTCAACGTCGGCAACGCCAAGCAGGCCGCCCACTTCTATTCGGCCTGCTTCGGCTTCGACATCGCCCAGGCGAGCGACCTGACCACCGGGGCACGCCGTGAGGCCCAGTACCTGCTGACCCAGGGCAACATCCGACTCCTCCTGTGCTCCGGACTCTCCCCCGACGAAGGCGCGTGCGAACACGTGCGCAAGTTCGGCGACGGGGTCAAGGACATCGCCTTCACCGTCTTCGACGCGGAGAAGGCATGGGAGCAGGCCATCCGAAACGGCGGCGTCGCCGCATACGAACCCCGTACCTACTCGGACGAACACGGCCGGGTGACCATGGCCGGCATCAGCACCTACGGCGAAGTCGTCCATTCGTTCGTCTCCCGTGACGGCGGCTACGCGACTCCCAGAATCAAGGAGGGCGGCATCTTCGCTCCCGGATTCCAGACCCGATCGCATGCCATCAACGACTTCAACGCCAAGCACCCGTGCGGCCTGAAGTTCGTCGACCACTGCGTCGGCAACGTCGAGGAGGGAAAGATGGACCACTGGGTCGACTGGTACGACCAGGTCATGGAGTTCTCGCTGTTCAAGCACTTCGACGACGACGACATCTCCACCGAGCACTCGGCCCTGATGAGCAAGGTCATGGCCTCGGGCAACCATCTGATCAAGATGCCCATCAACGAGCCGGCCGACGGCCTCCGCAAGAGCCAGATCGAGGAGTACCTCGACTGGCACGACCAGACCCCCGGGGTGCAGCACCTTGCGTTCCGCACCGACGACGAATTGCACTCCGTGGGGGAACTTCGCCGCCGAGGCGTCGACTTCCTCCGCATCCCCGACGAGTACTACGCCGGGGTCTGGGACCGCGTCGGCATGATCCAGGAGGATCAGGAACGCGTGAAGGAACTCGGCATCCTCGTCGACCGCGACGACGAAGGCTACCTCCTCCAGCTGTTCACGATGCCGTTGCAGGATCGACCGACGCTGTTCTTCGAGATCATCTGTCGCCGTGGATCACAGAGCTTCGGCAAGGGCAACTTCAAGGCCCTGTTCGAAGCACTCGAGATCGAACAGAACCGCCGCGGAAACCTCTAGGACCGGGCCGACCGATCACGAAACCGTCAGCGGCATCACCCACCGGCACCCGTGGCGTGATGCCCGTGGTGGAAGTGATGGAACATCTTCTCCATCTGGAAGACCTCCGGGTGCATCTCGTTGAGCTGGATGATGACGATGGCCAGCGTGACGATCGACAGGATCGTCGTGCTGGCCACGATCGCGGCGGTGGGCTCGACGTAGACATGCTTCTGCTTGGCCACCCCGTACTGGCACTTGGCGGCGGCGACCGAACTGCAGAGCACCACGGCCACGGTTGCGGTCGGATCGAGTCCGATCCACTGGCATCCGAACCACGCCAGGATCGGCATGAGGATCAGTTTGAAGATGGTCGCGCCGAGCACCGGGATCAGGTGCTTTTTGAAGACGGAGAAATCCAGATCGATGCCGACCGCGAAGAGCGCAACGGGCGCCACGGTCGCCCCGAAGAGCGTGAGCGTGGTATCGATGGTGCCCGGGAGCTCCCAACCGGTGATGGAGATGACGACACCGATCACCATCGCGACGAAATACGGCTGCCGAGCGGCGCTCCAGATCGACTTGAGCACGTTCCTGGTCAGCGACTGGTCGGCGGCCCCGTGATGGAAGTCGTAGATGAAGGACATCACCTGGAGGCCGATGATCAGATTGACCACGCCGAGGATTCCGTAGACGGCACCGGGGCGCCCCAGCAACATCACGAGAATCGGCAGCGCAATCATGCAGGTGTTCGAGAGCGAACAGGTCGCAGCGAAGTACGAGCCCTCGAGCCACGGCATCCGGAAGACCTTCGCGCACGCCAGCGCGGCGAGGAAGATGATGGTCGTGATCACGAGAAACGTGAAGAAGAATTTCACGTACGGCACGTAGTCGGCCACGGGCTCGTTCGCCAGAGCGACGATGATCATGCACGGAATGGCGACCTTCATCGCGTACCCGATGAGGTTTCCGCTCTCACTCCGATCGAACTTGCCGACGATCCGGAACAGATAGCCGGCGACCACGAAGAGGAAGATCGGAAGGACGACGTTGAGGATGACATCCGATGACATGAACGACTCATCGGATCGAACCTGCATCCGTCATGAAAGCACGTTCACAGGGACGAAATCGCCTCGAGAACCGCTTCCTCGTGCCCCGGCACCTTCACCTTGTCCCAACGATGCAGCACCTTTCCATTCGGACCGATCAGATAGGTCGTCCTGACGACGCCCATGTACTTCTTGCCGTACATCGACTTCTCCTGCCAGACTCCATACTTCTGGCAGACCTTCGCATCGAGATCGGCCAGGACCGGGAAGTTCAGATCATGCTTGCCCGCGAACTTCGCCTTGCTCTTGACGTCCTGCGGCGACACGCCAAGCACAACGGCGTCGAGCTTCCCGAACTGCGGCATGGCATCCCTGAACTGACAGGCCTGCTTCGTGCACCCGGAGGTGTCGTCCTTCGGATAGAAGTACAGGACGACGCACTTGCCCCTGGAGTCCTTGAGGGAATGGGACACCCCGTCCTGATCCTCGAGGGTGAATGCAGGGGCGGTCGACTTCGTTTCGATCATGGGCTGGTCTCCGTTTCTGAACTGAAGGATGCTGCGGTCGCGCCCGAACCCGCGGCGGTCGACGCGATACGCTTTCGCAGGAGCGACTGACCGGACGGGCAGCCGGCCAGGATGTCGGCGATCCGCCGCCCCGCATCGCCGTCACCGTACGGATTCGCGAGACCGGCGATGGTCGAGGCGAACGATGGCTCGAGCGCACGTACGATCGCCTCGTGGATGCGATCCGCATCGGGAGCCGAATCGATGATGTTGGCCGCACGCAGGCGGCCGCGCTGTCGGTCGCCGATGTTGACGCACGGTATCGACAACGCAGGTGATTCCATGATGCCGCTCGAGGAGTTCCCCACCAGGGCGCCGGCATGCGCAAGCAGCGTCCAGTACTGGAGATGATCGATGTGACGATGCAGACTCGCATTTCGACGGCGCCGGCAGAACGCCTCCGCCAGATCGATGATGCGATCGTGCCCCGCATCGGCGTTCGGAAAGCAGAAGACCACGGGACGGTCCACCCGATCCAATGCCGCGACGAGTTCGACCGCGTCCGCGACCGGATCCTCCTGAAGGGTGACCGGATGCATCGAAACCAGCAGAGGTGGCGATGCCGCATCGACCCCGACATGCGCACGCACGTCGTCGATCGACGGCAACTGCGACCAGCGGAGATGATCGAGAGACGGCGCCCCGACCACATGCACGCGATCCGCGTCCTCGCCCAGCGAACGCACCCGCTCGGCGGCCGCCTGATGTGGCACCAGATGCACGTGGGACAGCTTCGTGAGGGCATCACGGACCTGCTGATCGAGAGCCCCTTCGCTGATCTCGCCGCCCTCGACGTGGACGATCGGAATGCCCATGGCGGTCGCGATGGAGGCTGGAGCCATCATTTCATACCGGTCGGCGATCAGCAGGATGAGATCGGGCCGGATCGACTCGAGGACATCCACCAGCCCGGACGACAGATCGGCGAGCGTCCTCGCCATCGATTCCGGAGTATCCCCCTCGGCCAGACAGGGGATGAGGGCATCCGGCTCGAAGCCGTCGGAGCGGATGGCCTCGACCGTCGAGCCGAACCGCTTCTCCAGATGGGAAGCCGCGACGATCAGACGCGGATCCAGGCCTTCGTGCTCATGCATGCGGCGCAATGGCCACACGAGGTGCCCCCAGTCGGCTCGGGATGTGGTCAGAACTGCGATTCTTCGTGGCATCGTGACGCTAGAATACACACCCTCTGGAGAACACGATGCCCTACTACACCCAACTCGGCGAGATCCCCCCCAAACGGCACATCCAGTTCCGCCGGCCCGACGGCGAACTGTATTCGGAGGAGGTCTTCGGAATCGAAGGCTTCGTCGGACCCACCTCGACGATGTACCACATCCACCCCCCCACGCAGGTCGCGGGCTGGAAGAAGCTCTATTCGACCAGGACCGAGTACGTCGAGACCGACGTGATGCGCATGCGTCACCTGAAGTCGCAGGACAGAGCCCCGGCCGGGGATCCCGTCACCGGACGGACCGTGCTGCTCGGAAACAGCGACGTGGAGATGAGCATCTGCCTGCCCTCGGAACCGATGGACTACCATTACAAGAACGGTTCCGGCGACGAACTGCTGTTCATCCATCACGGCTCGGGCACGGTGTTCACCAGCATGGGATCACTGCCCTTCGGCCCCAAGGACTACATCGTCATCCCCAAGGGCGTCATCTACCGGATGGTCTTCGACCCGACGGGCGACGGCCAGCCCGCTCCGAAGTTTCTCTGCTTCGAAACGATGAACACCTCCCACTTCCATCCTCCCCCACGCTACATGTCCAGGAAGACGAGCCAGTTCCTCGAACACGCCCCGTACTGCGAACGCGATCTCAGGCTTCCCGAGCTGCCGATGACCTACGACGAGTCCGGCGAGTTCGAAGTCCGCATCAAGGCCCGCGACAGCGTGCACTCGTACATGTACGACTACCATCCGCTCGATGTCATCGGATGGGACGGGTGCTACTACCCGTACTGCTTCAACATCGACGACTTCTCGCCGATCGTCGGAAAGCATCACATGCCGCCTCCGACCCATCAGACGTTCGAAGGCCACAACTTCGTGATCTGCTCGTTCTGCCCCAGGGTGCTCGACTTCCATCCCGAGGCGATTCCGGTCCCCTACCACCATTCGAATCTGGACTCGGACGAGGTGCTGTACTACGTCGAAGGCAACTACAAGGCCAGACGCGGCATCGAATCCGGTTCGTTCAGCCTGCATCCCCAGGGGATTCCGCACGGCCCGCACCCCGGCACGGTCGAAAAGAGCCTCGGCGCGACATGGACCGATGAACTGGCGGTGATGTGCGACACCTTCCGTCCGCTGCATCCCACCAAGGCCGCACTGGAGATGGACGATCCGGACTATCCCGCCTCGTGGGCAAGCTGGAAGCCCGCCAAGCCAAAGGGCGGCGACGGCGAAACCCCACCCGACACGTGGTGATCAGGACGCCGGCGTCACGATGCCGGAGCAGGAGCCGAGCCCGATCCGCCTGGCGCCATCCGACTCGCAATAGGCGATGATCGTCAGTTCATCTCCGTCGAGCAGGAACTTGCGCTGCGTCCCGTCGGGAAGCTCGACCGGTTCGGAACCGCGCCATGTCAGTTCGAGCAGGCACCCCCGGCTGTCCTTCTCGGTACCGGAGACCGTGCCGGAACCGATCAGATCGCCGGCGCGCATCGGACAGCCCGTGCTCGTGTGATGCGAAAGCATCTGCGCGAACGACCAGCTGATGTCGGAAAGCGAACCCCGCGTCAGCCGGATCGGATCCTGCCCGGAACGTCGCATCGACTCCGAGGCGAGATGAACTTCGCAGGTGATGTCGAGGACGTCTTCGGTGACGGGATTGAGGTAGTCCAGCAGAGCGGGATCATCCTCTCTTCGCGACGGCCCGTGCGATCTGAAGGGAGCCAGGGCATCGAGCGTCACGATCCATGGGCTGATCGAGGATGCGAAGTTCTTGGCGTTGAACGGACCCAACGGCTGGTATTCCCACTTCTGGACATCACGAGCCGACCAGTCGTTGAGAATGACGACACCGAAGAGTCGACGCATCGCATCACCCATGGGCACCCTGGTTCCCATCTCGTTGCCCTGCCCGATGAACGCCCCGAATTCGAGTTCGTAGTCCAGCAGACTGATCGGCCTGAACTCCGGCGGGCCGTCATTCGGCTTCAACTGGCCGTGCGGCCGGCGGATCGGCGTCCCGGAGACGACGATGCTGCTCGCACGTCCGTGGTAGCCGACGGGCAGGTGCAGGTAGTTGGGCAGCAGCGGATCTCCGTCCGGCCGGAACATGCGACCGACGTTCGTCGCATGATGCCTCGAAGCGTAGAAATCCGTGTAGTCGCCGATGTCGGCGGGCAGCAGCATCTCGGTGCCTTCCATGGGACGCAGCAGCGACTCGCACGGCTCGGATTCCGAATCGAGCAGATCGGCGATCGCGTGGCGGACCGCGGACCAGGATTCGTGCCCGAGACTCATGAACTGGTTGAGCGTCGACGAGCAGAGCGCACAGTCGATGACGCCGGAGAGGCCGTCGAGACGATGTTCGAGCACTGCTGCCTGCACATCGAGGATCCGGTCGCCGATCGCGACGCCGATTCGATGCCCGCCTTCGTCGTCGCGGAACACCCCCCAGGGAAGGTTCTGGATCGGAAAGTCGGAAGCGGGGTCGTTTGCGGAATCGACCCAGCTTCGACGAGCGGAGTCGTGGGATCGATCGAGTGCGGTCGTGGTCATTGTTGTCCTCGTGTCGGAAGCAGGCCAAGTGTCTTCAAGTCGTCCCAGGGGTCGTCGTAGCTGCAGGACCCGAACGACAACGAGAAGGCGATTCGAGCATCTTCGATCGCCTCCAGATCGAACCGGTGCTCACCCCAGATCAATGCCTCATCGGTGAACTCGATGCCGTCGATCACGTCTCGGGACAGGACCGGCAGGAGTTCGTCTGCGGTGACCGCCTCGTCCCTTCTCGCCAGAAGCGAAGCGACGAAGACGTTCAGGAACCCGAACTGCATGGCCGGAACCGCCGGCTCGTGGTTGCAAAGCGGATGATGCAGGCCGGCGGTCGCCTTGAACGGAACATCCGCCTTTGCACATTGCACGATGAAGTTCGCCAAATGCGACGCCTCCGGGTACATCTCCGGCTTGACGCCGCCGGTCCTGATCTTCGCGCCCGCATCGGATCCGACGAGAACGGCAAGCAGTCCACGGACGTCCGTGTCGATCGGAATCTCGACGAACGGAAAGAGTTCGTCGGGAAGCCGGTCCAGCATCTGGTCGATGGAGTTGGCCGAGGAACCGCGGAACTCGACGACGTCGATGATCGCCCCGCCGCTGCCGTCGCTGGCCCATGACTGGTTGAACCGCTCGACGACTTCGATCTGCCGCTCCAGAGGATCGTCGCTCGACGGCGAGAGCAGGACACTGAGGACCCACGGGTCCTCGTTCACGTCGGACGGAAAGAGATCGGAGGCGACGGACACGAACTCGTCGAGCTTCGTCACCGGAACGATGATGCGCCCCAATGTCCAGGAGAGTTCCGATTCGATTCCTCGTCGCCAGGATTCGACCATCGACGTCATGTCCAGCGATGCCGGAGGAAACAAGCCGGCGAAATCGATGAGTCCATCGAGAAGGGTCGAAAGCGAAGCCTTGGGAACAATCGGCTCGGTCATGACGCGGCCTCCGCGGTGAGCGAAGCCCGGGCTTCGAGACACAGGCCGATTCGACGGAGCACGCGTTCCCGGCCGAGGATCAGCAGCGTGTCGTAGATGGGAGGCGATACGGTTCCACCGCTGACGGCGATGCGAAGCGGCTGAGCGACCTTGCCGATCTTGTCGCCCGCCCGAGCTGCCGCGAGGGCGGCGACGGCATGCTCCAGCGACTCGGCGTCCCATGCGCACGATTCAAGTACGGGAAGGAGTTCGGCCAGAAGATCGTAGCCGGCCGGATCTCCATTGAGCAGCGCCTTGCGCACCGGCTTGGTCGCCGTCCACCTGAGCTGCTCGCACGGCTCGATGAAGAACCGCCCGCTCGAGAGCGGGTCCAGGAGCGTCTTCGAACGTTCGTGGTTCGCAGCGGCGAAGAGTCTGAACTGGGCCTCGTCCATGTGCTCGAGGAATTCCGGATGCCAGTTCCGGCAGAACTCGAGAAGCAGGCCGTGGAACCGATCGGCATCCATGGCCTGGATCGCATCGAGATTGAACGCGAGCAGTTTCGCCCGGTCGAACTTGGCCGGGCTCCGAAGCACGCGATCGAGGGAGAAGTTCGCACGAAGGAACTCGAGGTCGAACTGCTCGCGATCGTCACCCGGAGACCAACCCAGCAGGGACAGGTAGTTGATCAGGACCTCGGGCAGGTAGCCGGCCCGTCGGAAGTCGTCGACGTCGATTTCCGGCAGTTCGATGCCCAGCACGGCGGCAAGCGACATCGCGGATTCGAGATCGAGCTGATGATCCTTCGATTCGAGCCAGCGATCCCACTGCGCGGAATCGACTGCCGCGGCCCCCGAGTCGTCAAGCGGCGGCGATTCCAGCCCCTGCTCCTTGACCGCTGCGCGAAGCGCCTTGTCCTTGTCCCGCTTCGACATCTTCGATCCGTCGGGATTGAAGATCAGGGAAAGATGGGCGTAGATCGGGTGCTCGAATCCGAGGGCATCCTGGATCAGCAGATGCTTGGCGGTGTTGTTCAGATGCTCCTGGCCACGCACGACGTGGGTGACGCCCATGAGGGCGTCGTCGACGACGACCGCGAAGTGGTAGGTCGGGAACCCGTCCGCCTTGCGGATCACGAAGTCCTCGAGTTCGCCGTCCGGGACGACGATCTCACCGAGCACCTCGTCGCTGATGCGGATCTCTCCGGCCGGAACCTTGAAGCGAAGAACGTGATCACGCCCTTCCGCGATCCAGGCCGCGACCGTCTCGGAATCCAGATCCAGAGCAGCCCGGTTGTACTTGTAGGCCCGCTTGGCCTTCCGAGCTTCGGCCCGCTGCGACTGGAGCTCTTCGGGTGTCTCGAACGCCGGATAGGCCTGCCCGGACTCGACGAGCCCGGCAAGATGGCGGGTGTACAGGTCCAGTCGCTTCGACTGCCAGTACGGCCCCGTGTCGCCACCGCCGCATCCTTCGTGCTCCGGCCCCTCGTCCCAATCGATCCCCAACCACTTGAGGTCGTCGCAGAATCCGAGTCCGGCCGATTCGGAGGACCGCTTCCGGTCGGTGTCCTCGATGCGCAGAAGAAAGCGCCCGTCGGCATGCCGCGCCAACGCCCAGCAGAAGAGCGCAGTGCGTGCTCCGCCTACGTGGAGGTGGCCAGTCGGACTCGGTGCGAATCGCGTTCGAAGCATGGGATCACTCGATGAACTTGGTCAGGCCTGGACAGCGGTCCCCGGATACGCCCTGATCCGGGATGCGAGGTACATGAGCGGTCCGGAGAACGCATACAGAAGGAAGACGAATGCAAGCGTTTCCTGGAACCACCAGATCAGCATCACCACCACGATGGCGATCCAGGCCGTGTAGCCGAAGCTCCGGTTGACCCGCAGGTATCTGTTGGTCGCATGCCGGTAGGGAACACCGGAGATCATCGCCAGAGCGACGAGCAGCGTGATGATGGGGATCGAATAGATGATCAGATCCATCGAACCGACGACGAACCCGGAGGGATCATCGATCTTGCCCAGGTGCTGATGGAGCAGCACGAGGCTGGCGATCGTGCCGGCGGCCGCCGGAGACGGCATGCCCCGGAACGTCATGTGATCTCCGAGGCGCCCCGCGGCGGTTTCGACGTTGAAGCGGGCAAGCCGAAGAGCGGCACAGCAGATGAACAATGCGGCGATCGCCCAGCAGAACCGCCCGATGACATTCGAGGTCCCCGGCTGGAGGATGCTCCCGGCATCTTCGGTGCCGATCGAAAGACTGCAGGCGTGCAGCATGATGAAGGCCGGAGTGACTCCGAACGTGATCATGTCGGCCAGGGCATCCAGTTGCCCTCCGATCTCGGTCACGCCACCGGTCAATCGGGCGACGGACCCGTCGACGCTGTCGAGAATCAGACCGAGCAGAACGAGGAGGCACGCCAGGGCCAGGCTGGACATTCCCCAGAAACCGATGCTGTCGATCGGACGGGTGGCGCAGTAGATCGCAGCGAATCCTGAGATCAGGTTTCCGAGCGTGAAGAGCGTGGGCCAGACCGCGGCCGGACCGAGGGTCCGCAGCCGACGACGACGCCCCTTCTTCATCTGGGATGAAGTGGTCTCGGACCAGGCTGCATCGAGCCCGGGATCCTCTTCCTGTTCGAAACGTACGCGCATCAGCACAGTCTACAGGATGCCGGGAGTCCTACGGGGATCCGGGAGCGGACCGCGGCTGAAGCGACCGGAGTCGCTCCGAGGTGAAATGCGGAAGAAATACGAGGAGATCCTGATCCGCCCCCATGCCAGAATAGGCGGCACTGTCCGGATCGGTGCTCCTTGTGAGCAGGCCCCCCAGGGTCTCGGTCGAGATCAGCTCGTCGCCGCGGTCGACTTCCAACAGCGGAACACCTCCGCCCCCCACCAGAATGATGCACGATCCCGGACGCAGAACGTATTCCGCCCGCAGATCCTCTTCACGAATGGTGTCGAAACGGACGGACGGACCGGCGGCGGTTCGCTGAAACCCGACCATCGGCATCACTTCGAGGTAGACGACCGGACCGTCTTCCATCATGGTCGACCAGGTCCGTCCCGGAAGCGCGACCCATGCGTCGCGGGCTCCGGCGTCATCGACGGGAACCTTCGCCGGAAGCATGTTCAGCCATGTGAAGGACTGCCCGAGCCACCTGATGTTCCAGGGAGCCCGGTTGCAGATCACGGTGACCAGATCGTCGAGGCGATCGATGTCGAGTTCGTAGTACTCGAGCCCGCGGAGCACGAGGGTGTTGGAGCTTCGCAGGGTCGCACCCAGTCCGACCAGGGCTCGACGGAGTTCCTGGCGACCGACGGTGACCCGATAGCAGCGTATTTCCATGCCGTCGCCCACGATGAGCGGCGATCCCGACTGCGATGGAATCTGCGGGACGGTGTGCCGCTCGACCCGAGGCGCGCAGGAAGACAGGAGGAGGCACGCGAGAACCACCACTGCTCCGTACCGTCGAATCATTCCGAGTCCGATTCGGGAAACATGCCGTTGATCCGATCGATCATCTGGCGGACACGGGCCCAGCCGCGACGATGATGATGGAACGAGAGCCGTGGCAGTTCCAGATGATCGGTTTCCTCCGACAGGGCCTTCACCTGCTCGATCCGACCCGACTTCACGAGATCGGAGAACTCCGTATTCAGCTCATCGAGCTGCGAATCGTCGAGCCCGCCGCGAAGCCTGATGACGAGGTGGTCTCCGACGTAGCGTTTCGAGTGGTAGCCCCGATAGAAGTCGAGAATGTGGCGACAGCCGTCCTCGGGGGTCTTGGCGCGGTGAATGAGACTGAAGTCCTCGGGACTGATCCACCCGTTGTCGCCCAGGCTCTTCTCGATGTAGTTCTCCCAGTGCTCCCAGTAGACGCCGTCTGCGCCCTCCATCAGCACGATCGGAATCAGATTCGACTTGCCGGTCTGGATGAGCGTCAGGGCCTCGAAGAGTTCATCCTGGGTTCCGAATCCACCCGGGAACACGGCGACCGCATCCGCATGGGCCATGAACATGACCTTTCGGGTGAAGAAGTACCTGAAGCTGATCAGCTTCGGGTCGCCTTCGATGACCTCGTTGGCGGCGGTCTCGAACGGCAGGCGGATGCGAAGACCGAAACTCGCGTCACGAGTCGGCCCCTCGTGCCCCGCCTTCATGATGCCGTCGCCGGCGCCTGTGATGGCCATCCACGAGCGAGTGGCCATCAGACGGCTGAACTCTCTTGCCGCCTGGTAGTCGGGATGGTCCTCCGGGGTCCTGGCCGAACCGTAGATCGACACCTTGCGTGTTCCGCGGTAGTCGGCGAACACGCGCCAGGATGAACGCATCTCGCGAAGCGCATTGGTCATCATCTTCATCTGACCGGTATCGCAGCCGTCGTCGAGCAGGCCGACCGCGGTCCGGATCATGTCGGCCGCCAGTCGCCGATCGAGTTCGGACCCACCTTCGGAGAGGCGGTCGATGAGCCCCTCCGCTTCAATGCGGCATGCGTCGGGTTTGTTTGATTTTCGTGCCATTGGATTCCTTCCCCTTGGAAGGTTGATTATAGGGGAGGAACCCAGGCCGTTTGATCATCATCCTGCATCCCGGGAAATGGAATGATGAAGACCTCGGGATCCCCGATCGGCCCGGAGACGCCGACGGCGTAGAACTGATCCTGCAGAGCACCGATCACATCGCTGATCAGGGCCCATCCCGAACGGGGCCTCAGCGTGGCATCGATCATGTTCTCGCCCCAGTCGAAGGTCCCTTCGCCCGTCAGCGAGAAGGCGACCACGTCACCGATATGGCTCTCGATGCGTATTCGATCCAGGATGATCTCGTCCCCGACCGAGTGGTATGCGATGCTGATGAACTCGGGGGCCTCCACGACCGGCATGCTCAACTGAAGCAGCTGGTAGAGCCCCACGGTGAACGGCAGCGGCTTCATGGCTCCATCGTAGATCTGGACATGCCCCCGCCCCAATCGATCCGATGGATCGTCGATCGGCCCCGACATCGAGACGGATGCGTACAGGCGGCCGTCGAGGGGTTCCTCCTCCGACTCGTCACCGGAGTCCATCTCCTCGACGAACGCGGACAGCGAAGCATCCGCAATCAGGACCTCGACCTGCCAGTCGCGGGCAGATCCGAGATCACACTGTCCCGATGCATGGACCTCGCCTCCGGCCAGGTCGCCCGAGAGTTCGACCAGATGGACGACCGATCCCGATTCGCCCAGTTCGAGATGAAGCTCGGAGTCGACGATACGGCGTCCGAGCACCTGCATGGATTCAAATTTCCCCTCGAGCGAGAATCGCATGGGGCGATCGGGTGAGGAGTCCACGGCCATGTCGAATCCACCGCTGATCGAGGAGACGTCGACCCCCGCATCCAGCGAGGCGCCGTCGAGCGTCACCGCGCCTCGGAACTGAGAAGTGACCGAACCATCGCGATCGTCGGCCGACAGGAGCAGGCGGCCGCCATGCATGCTCGTCTCGACACCATCCGAGAAATCGATCGCATCGATGACCTCGGCCGCTTCATCGGGAAGCAATGCCATGATCTCTTCGGAACGAATGCGACCGGTGAAGTCCAAGCGAAGATCAGCCGCGAACTCCGGGCCGGGATCGATGTCTCCGGAGATGCGGAACGACCCACCGTCGAACCGCCCGCTGATCGCATCCAGACGAAGCATGCCGTTCGAGACTCGAAGCAGGCCACCGTCGAACTCCGCCTGCATCGGGATGGACTCGTAGCGTGCCATGACGTCCCGTGGAGACACCTCGAGCTGCCACGTCCAATCGGCATCCGGAGCACGCATGACGCTGGCCTCCGCATCGAATGCACCTCGTGGATCCGCATCCAGGTAGGGACGCATGGCCGGCTTCCCCGCGAACACCGTCGCGAGGTCCATCAGGAACGGCGACTCGAAACGACCATCGACGAGCCGACACCGGAGGTCCGACCGAGTGACCTCGTCCGCCCAGTCGAGCTCGCCTTCGAGGCTGTACTGGCTGCGGGGCCGATCCCCGTCGGCGACGTCGACCTCGAGGTCCTCGAGTCGCAACCGGTCCGCTCCGAACTCGAGGGCACCACCGACGATGCTCACTCGCTGCGGACGATCGGCCGAGTGCAGCACGACGTCGAGCGCGTCGATTCGAATCGAGGCGGCGCCGGCTCCCCTTCCGCGGATCATGGCCTGCGCATCGAGAGATCCGGCGGGGCTCCATCGTTCATGAAGACGGACGAACGCATCACGGACATCGCCGTCGGCGAGTCGAAGCAGTCGCTCCTGGATCGGGGCACCTTCCACGAGGACGTCGATCGACGTCAACTCGGGATCCTTCATGGCGTAGGTACCCTCCATGGAAAGTCGCATCTCGCCGGCGGTGGCGGCGCAGGAACGGATCACCACCCGATCCTGGTTCGCGTCCAGTTCGAATTCCACGTCCTCCAACTGCAGTCCACGGGACCAGAAGGCCTCGGGAGCACCGATGATTCCCGCGAGATGGTCGCGTGGCCGGGCGATGCCGTCATTGAGGCGGATGATCAGCTGGTAATCGATGTTCCCGAGTGAATCGACCCGAACCGGACCCAGGATGCTGATCAGCCCCTGGACACGGAGCGACTTGATCAGATCGGCGAGATCAGGAACGAGTTCGTCGAGTGCGGCGACGAGGTCGTCGGTCACCGGCTCTCCGACGATTTCGAGGTCGAGGACGCCGGACGTCTGCTGGTCGGCGGTGGGAAAGTGAATCGTCCCCTGTGCATTGCACGACGTTCCGGACGGGGTGATGAACTCGACCACCTCCTCCCCTCGCGGTCCGCGCAGCGACATGGTGTCGCCCTTCCAGAGCAAGCTGCCCTGTCGCAGCGTGATCGGATAGGGAAACGAATCCCAGGTCAGAGCCAGATCCTCGAACTTGATCAACCCCTCGATCCTCGTGGGACGATCGGGCCCGAACTCTCGAAGGATGCGAAGGTCGAGATCGACGACCTCATGCGACCCGGCGTCTCCCTGGGGCGCCGGAGCTCCGGCGCCATGTCGACCGAACAGACTTTCCAGAGTGTGCGACGCCTCGTCGGACATGGCGGAAAGCAGGCTGGTGTCCAGAGGCAGCGAATCGGCGAGCAGGGCGAGGTCCACCTTCGAGCCGCCCCCACGGGGCACGACTTCGCCGGCGATGCTGATGCGGGCGTCCCCGGCCCCTTTCGCATCGAGCGACAGGACCGTGACCGTCTCGCGATCGAAGTTCACCTGCGCGTTCAGCGATTCGAGCGGGTAGGCAAACCCCTCGTAGGCTCCGGACGCACCGCTGATGGCGACGTTGCCCGCAAGGACGTAGTCGAACTCCCCATTGTCCAGAGGCTGCCTCGACGCATCCAGATTGATGCTGACATCGCAGGTGCGGACCTGGAACATGGCGAGGATCTTCGCGACGATCACCGGAAGATCCGCACGAACGGAATCGTCTTCACCCGTGCCCAGATGGAACTCGTCGGTACGCAGCCCGAGCCGAAACGCCGATCGCTCGAGCCGGCTCATCAGCACGGACTGGATGTCGTCGTCGAACCCGATCGACTGCGGAGCGGGGTCGGTGATCACGAGATCGAGATCGAAGTTGACCGAGGCCCTCCGATCCTCGGGGTCTCCGAGGAACTGCCCGTGCAGACCGGCGATCTTGAACATTCGATCCGTGTAGACCAGTTCACCCTCTTCGGCAAGGACCCGGGGGATGCCGTAGGACTCGCCGGAAATGCCCTGATTCTCGTACCGTGCCCACTGATCGTCGAGCCCCAATTCGGAGGGGATCGAGAGTTCGACGTCCTTCAGCCTGGCGGCGAAGCGAAGCGCCTCGTTCCGGGCGACGTCGAACGTCACCTCCCGCACGTCGCCCTGGATGTCCATCTGCTCGCAGTAGGTACGGATGACCCCGGGCAGCATCGGCATGTCCTGCTCGAGATCGATGTTCGTGACCGATGCATGCAGGGACATCGCAGCCCGGTCGAAGACGCCTTCGAGACGGATCCCCGCACGCGGGGATGCAGGCACCTCTTCCAGAAGAAACTCGTAGGCGGAGTCGGCGGCCGAACGCGGGCTGGCCGAACCACGGAACCGACGCTCCATTCGCGACTGCCACCGCGCACCGTCGAACGCGCCGACCTCGAGCACGAGATCGACGAGATCGATCCGGTCGGGAAGCGCAGGGACCTCATCCATCAGCAGCGATTCGCTGCCGCCGAAGAGTCGCCCCACATTGACGTCATCGGAATCCTCGAGGTTCTCGGCGATGCGGAGTCTCGCCTGATCCACCCTGATCACCGCCAGCGGAGAACCCCCTGACAGCAGAGCGCCGAAATCGACCACGGCGTGCAGGACGTCGATCGACCCCACCTCGGCCGCCGGTCCCTCCAGACCGGGAGCGAGAATTCTCACACCTTCCAGCTCGATCTCGGAAAGGCCCGCCCACGTGGCCTGATCGACATGCACGTCGGCCCCGAGCCGATCGGACAGACTCGACTCGAAGATCGCCGAGAGCACCGATGATCTGGTGAAGATGAAGACGGCGATCAGCAGCCCGAGCAGGACGAGTCCAATGCACAGCCCGCCCCACCAGACGAACTGCCTGGTTCTGCCCTTGCGGGAAGTCGGGATCGGGCGTGTGGACGACAACGAGAGCGCCTCCTGATCTTCGGGTAGTGTAGCCGCCGGAACCCGAGAAGGAGACTTCCATGAGGATTGCATTGACGGGCGCTTCCGGCTTCATCGGAGCGGCATTGGCTCGACGATTCGCCCAGCGCGGCGACGAGGTCACGGCGCTGATGAGGACTTCGAGCCGTCGGGATCATGTCGAGGGGCACATCGATCGGATGGTCGTCGGACCGCAGGACGATCGGGACGCGTTCGCACCACTGCTCGACGACGCGGATGTCCTCGTCCACAACTCGGTCGACTGGAAGCTGCTGAAGGAAGACAGGCTGAAGGAGCACTACGATTCCAATCTGGCCGCCAGCCTCGAATTGATCGACGAGGCGGCAAAACGGAACATCCACATCGTCTACATGAGTTCCGTGGCCGTGCACCATCACATGCTGGACGACTGGAACGGCCGCATCGACCACCAGCATCCGACCAGACCGGGAAACCACTACGGGGCACTCAAGGCCGCCGTCGAGTCGCATCTCTGGTCGTGCCACGCCACCAGCGGACTCACCTTCTCCGCGATACGCCCCGCCGCGGTCTACGGACAGGACCCTCGGATCCAACGCACCATCGGCTATCCGATCCTTCGGGCCGTGTCGGGCGGCAAGCCCTTCGAGCGGGCGGGAGGCGGCAAGTTCATCCACGTCGAGGATGTCGCCAGCGCAACGCTTGCCGCGGCGGATCGCCGCGACGGCGAACCCGGCATCTACCATCTCGCCGAACTCTACGCACGGTGGTGCGACTGGGCGGAACTGGCGTGCGAACTCCTGGACACCCGCGTCGAGATCGACCGCAGCAGCCCCGAACATCCCAAGAACCAGTTCGAGTTGACGCAGCTCGAGGATCGACTCGGCATCCGACTTGATCGGGGACTCGACGGGATTCGTGAACACCTCGCGGAATTGCTCGAACGAATGCGGGAAGCGGATCTGATCTGATCCGGCCTCAGGCCAGCGGCGTTCCCTGCCCGGGCAGTTCGTCGACGAACGCCCGCTCGGCAAGATCGATCGCACGCCCCAGCGCGGCAGCCTTGCTGACCGTCTCCTGATACTCCGCGGCCGGATCCGAATCGAGCACGACGCCCGCCCCGGCCTGCATGTGAACCGTCCATTCGCCGGCCGCATCGGTCCGATTCGGTATGACCATCGTGCGGAGGGCGATGGCGATGTCCATGTCGCCACCGAAACCGACTCCACCGATTCCTCCCGCGTAGGGCCCGCGACGGGTCGGCTCCAGTTCATCGATGATCTGCATGGCCCTGACCTTCGGCGCTCCGCTCACGGTTCCCACGGGAAGCGACTGCTGCAGCGCATCCCAGCAGTCCAGATCCGACCGAAGCGACCCGACGACCGTCGAACTCAGGTGCATGACGTGACTGTAGTACTCGACTTCCATGAGACGGAGCACCTCGACGGTGGCTGGATCACAGACACGTCCCACGTCGTTCCGGGCGAGATCCACGAGCATCGAATGTTCCGCACACTCCTTGGGATCGGCACGAAGATCGTCCGCCAGCCGGGCATCCTCGACGGACGTCGCGCCGCGACGGCGGGTTCCCGCAAGAGGCCGATTGGTCACGATCCCATCCGATACGCGGCACAGGATCTCGGGACTGGATGCGACGAGCACGACTTCCGGCGTCTGCATGTAGATCATGTAGGGACTTGGATTCACGATGCGCAACGCCCGGTAGATCGCGAACGGATCGGCCGCGGTACGCCGCTCGAAGCGCTGTGAAGGGACGATCTGGAACGCATCGCCGGCACGGATGTACTCCCGACAACGTTCCACGGCGAGTTCGAACTCCTCCCGAGTCATGTTCGATCGGCCGGGCGCCTCGGGAGCGGAGCCCAATCGTAGATCGACCTCCCCCCCCGGCAGCGGCACACTGTGCTCCTGCACGCGGACCGTCAGTCGATCGAGCACGCGCTGGCCTGCGTCCCAGGCCGCCTCCGGGGATTCATGCTCGGAGATCGAGACGTGGGCGACCAGATAGAGCAGCTTGTCGACGTGATCGAAGATCAACAGGTCGCGATACAGGCCGAAGTGCATGTCGGGCAGGTCACGGTCGTCCGAAGGAGCCGAATCGAAGGGCAGCGAGTCGGGCTCGATGTATCGGATCGTGTCGTAGCCGGCGTAGCCGAACCAGCCGCCGCGACACCCGGGGAGCCCGGCGGAGGCGACCGACTCGGGGAGCGGCGCAGCCGTATCCGGGCCGACCATCCCACGAGGGACCGACAGTGGATTCGCCTCCATGCGGACCTGCGATGCCCCGGTCCGGTGATCCAGCACCGTGACTTCACCGGCCCGAGCGGTGACTTCGAGGACCGGACTCGCCGCGACCAGCGAATGCCGGCCGACGGTACCGTTGACATCGACCGATTCGAGCAGAAAGCTCGCGGAGGCACGATCGTCCGATGAAACCAGCCTGCGGTAGGCGAGCACCGGAGTGACCTGGTCGGTCATCAGACGACGGACGACCGGCACCAATCCGAAACGATCGGCATGCTTCAGAAATGATTCCCGATCCTCATCACGCATCACCTGCACAGTGTACATGGCCGACTTCCGACAAGTCGGTTCGCACCGGAACGATCTCGACATAGAATCAGATCCATGCCTCCGAACGATCATGTCGCGCCTCCGGAACCCGTCGGGACCAAGACCGATGCCGTGATCGACCTCCGATCGATCTCGAGGACCTACTACAAGCCCGACGGATCGATTCTCGTCGAGGCCCTCTCGTCGGTCGACGTCTCGATCGACCGCGGTGAATACGTCGCCATCATGGGCGCGTCCGGCTCCGGCAAGAGCACGATGATGAACATCGTCGGCGCACTCGACCGCCCGACTTCCGGATCATGCCTGATCAGCGGAACGGACATCGCAAGCCTGAGCGACCAGGACCTTTCCTCCATCAGAGGGCGACGCATCGGATTCGTCTTCCAGGCGTTCAATCTGATCAGCCAGCTGACGATCACGGAAAACGTCGAGGTCCCCCTGTTCTACCAGGACATCCCCAGGCTCGATCGGGTCCAGCGTGCGAACCAGATGCTGCAGCGCGTCGGACTCGGCGACCGCCTCGGCCACCGGCCCAAGGAGCTGTCGGGAGGCCAGCAGCAACGCGTCGCCGTGGCCAGGGCGCTCGTGACCAATCCGGACCTCCTGCTTGCCGACGAACCGACCGGAAATCTGGACTCGAAGACGGGCAACGCCATCCTGGGCCTTCTGGACGAACTGCACCGGGAGGGACTCACCATCGTGATGGTGACCCATGACGACAAGATCGCCGATCGATGCGAGCGGATCATCAGGCTCAGCGACGGCGAGATCGAATCGGACGAACTCACACCGAAGGGACAGGCCCGCCTCGGCCGATAGAACGTACATGCGCATCCTCGGAATCGATCCCGGACTTCGAATCACCGGCTATGCATGCCTCGAGGTGACCCCGGGAGCAGCACTTCCCCGGGTCGTCGAAGCGGGCGTCTTCAGAATCGACACGCGGGCCACTCTGGAGATCAGGCTCAACAGCCTCCAT
Source organism: Phycisphaerales bacterium UBA3160 (assembly GCA_002364485.1). Taxonomy (GTDB): domain Bacteria; phylum Planctomycetota; class Phycisphaerae; order Phycisphaerales; family SM1A02; genus UBA854. The sequence continues at coordinate 27,515 of DEYK01000041.1, read as the reverse complement.
GAAGATCTCGACTCCACCCTCGAGGACCTGAAGCCCGACTTCGTCGCCGTCGAGACCCTCTTCTCCCACTACCGCCGTGCCAGGACCGCGATTCTGATGGCCCACGCCCGAGGTGTGGTGCTCGTCGCGTGTGCCAAGAGAGGATTGTCAGTCAGTGATTTCGTCGCCACCGAGGTCAAGAAGGCCGTGACCGGAAACGGCCATGCCGACAAGGATCAGGTCCAGGAGGCCGTGACCCACCAGCTGGGACTGAAGGAGCGGCCGTCACCCTACGACGTCAGCGACGCCATGGCGATCGCACTCTGCGCAGCACGCAGATCCGAAACCATTCGCACCAGCGACTACTCCGAAGCGGTCTGATCAGCGGAATCTGGCCTGAGCACGATTCGAACCTCTGTTCCGACCGGGGGCATGGCCCTCGTGGTGGCGACCCACTCGGGAGAGTGGACTTCCGAGGAATCCGGCAGCACCTCTTCGGCTGCAAGCAGTTCGTCCCCGAAGGTGACCAGTCCGATCAGCGAACCGGTGCGATCCGCGAGGTACCGGACACCGGCCCGATCGGCTTCCACATCGTCGAGCACCACGCTGCCTGCGAAGATCCACTTGTCGGTCGGATACAAGCTCCGATCGGAGATGTCACTGATCCATCGGGAGACTCCATCGACCCTCGTGTCGCCCGCCGGGTCCGTCCATTCGACCGAAACGTCGACACGCGGGCCTGTCGCAGGAACCAGTACCACCTTGTCACCATCGGCCTTCCAGTTTCCCGGACTGCCGGGCTGGAGTCCGATCAGGAGCAAGGCTGCATGGATGTTCGAAGCGGAGACGTTCGTGACCATCAGCGACTCGTGCTCACGCGTTCCGGGGGAACACGCGACCTGTTCCAGCCATCCGGAATCGAGGCATGTCCAGCCGCGAACGCGGACCACACGCCGCTCGACGTCCACCCACAGCCCAGGCGAGAGCTCGGCGACGTCTCGATCGTCGGATCCATTGCTCGGCGATCCGGTGGTGGCGCATCCGGAGACGACCAGATTCAGAGCAAACAGAATCAGTACGATCGAATGTCTCATGACGGATCCGGGTCAAAAAAAAAGGCCCGGCAGAAGCAAAGCTTCATACCGAGCCCTTCCGGGGGCAAGGTGAATGGCCGCACGTGTTCCGTACGACTACAATCAGATTACCGGGCCTCGCTAATGTGTCAATGGCCCCATTCCTCATTTCACACGACTTTCCATGCCCAAGATCACACTCAGTAGAACCGTAAGAATGATGATTTCCGCTCGAAAAAGCGGGATGCGGGACGGTCCGAACACCTACGCGGGAACACCCGTCTGCGACGGCGTCGGCGCCTATTACGAGTTCCATGCGACATTCAGCGGCACACCGGCCGAAGACACCGGTTTCGTATTCAGCATCTACGATGTCGACAAGGCGATTCGAAGCGAGTTCACCGAACCGCTGTCCAGTGCACTGGCCGAAGGACGCAATGCTGCAGAGATGCTTCCGGAACTTCATACCATTCTCTCCAAATCAATGGGAATGCCCGCAGAAACCCTGAAATGGACTCTTGGTCCCCATCACCACATCCAGATCGACGGAAATGACATGAACCACGTGACCCTGATTCGCCACTACACGTTCAGTTCGTCCCACCGGCTGTTCAACAAGAAGTTCGACGATGCGAAGAACCGGGAACTCTTCGGCAAGTGTTCGCATCCGAGCGGCCATGGACACAACTACCGGTTGGATGCCCACGTGCGTGTCGCGGCCAGATCCGACGATGCCCCGGGAATCGCCGACATCGACCGGATCGTGATGGAACATGTGATCGACAAGTTCGACCACCGGAACCTCAACATCGACATCGAGTGGTTCCAGGAGAGCAATCCGACACTCGAAAACATCACGCTCACCTGCCACCAGATCCTCGAGCCGCAGATCCGAAAGATCGACGCGGAACTCAGCCATGTCGAAGTATGGGAAACGGACCGTACATCGTGCCGCTACCCGGCCACCACTTGAAACGAGCCACACCGATGATCAAGCTGCCCACACTCCTGATCGTGTTCGCACTGACGGCCCTTCAGGCCCACGCTCAAGTCGCGACACCGACCGCCCCGGCCTCCGCTCGGGACGGCATGCAGCAACTCCTGGAGCAGCGGAAATCCATCCTCCGCAAGCTCAACACCGGCGAAGATGTCACACTCGATCGGCGTCGGTTCCTCGAGGCCATCAACCTCTACAACGAACGACACCCCAAGGAACCCTCGGGGCTGAAAATGGCCGCCCAGGTCGGCACTGCACTCAACGACGACGAAGCCGTGGACGCAAACTACGCCGCACTGCTTGCCATCGAGCCCAACGACCTCAGGGCGATCCTCAACTGGTCCGCCTACCACGCCTTGACGAACGTGGAGCGATCGGAACAGATCCTCCTGGATGCGATCCGGAACGATCCCGGGAATCGGCTCCTGAGGATCTCGCTCGTGGAGCTCTACGCCAAGATGATGCCGAACAGGATCCAGGCGGAGTTCGACTCGATCGTTGCAATGCCTCCCGGCATGGAGCTCCAGACGTTCCTCAGCGGCCTCGGATCCGTGGACATGGACCAGTCCGTCTCGTACGCGCGGCTCGCCCATGCCGCCTGGCCCGAAGACCAGATGGCCATCCAGCTGCTTGCATCGAGACTTCGCTGGACCACCGAGTTCGAGGAGGCACTTGAGTACTACGCGCAGCTGGACGAAGAGCTGCTGCTCCAGGACGACGTCTCGATCGACTACTCGGACTGCCTGTACGCGGTCCATCGCTTCACGGACTCGATCGGACACCTGCAGAAGACGCTGGACAATCTGGAATCGAGCGACCGCAAGGCGGGAATGATGATCAACTTCAGACTGGGAGTCCGTCCGGAGATCATCGATCTCTGGAAGGCGGAGAAGGTCCTCCGCGAGCAGGACCGGGCTCGCGACGACAACCCGATCGCGGTGATCACCATCGAAGGCAGGCCCGTCACCGTCGAGTTGTTCGAGAACGAAGCGCCGATCGCGGTCGCCAACTTCATCGCCCTCGCCGGCGACGGCTTCTACGCCAACTCACCCTTCCATCGGATCCAGACCGGACTCATGTCCCAGACCGGAATCGCGGCCGGCGACGCAGACCCCTACGGAGGCCCCGGCTACACGATCACCAACGAGTCCGGTTCGCCGGTGGCGAGGAATCACTTCCGCGGAAGCATCGCCATGGCGAAGACCAGCCCCGAACAGACGATCGGCAGCCAGTTCTACATCACCCACTTCCCGACCATGCATCTCAACGCCACCGGCCCCGTGTTCGGCCGCACGCTCGAGGGGCTCGATGTCATCGAGGACATGCGCGGAGGCGAGACCATCGACTCGATCGTGATCACCAGACGACGCGACCACGACTACGACTTCGATGTCACCACCAAGTCCGGAGTCGTGATGCCGCACAAGGTCTGGAAGACGATTCCCGCAGAATGATCGGCTCAGAGGTCGCGGAATCCGTACAACGAGAATCCCTTGCGACGCAGGATCTGCCCCGCGAACGTCGTGTCGTCGACCGAGAGCGCGATCCGGCCGCCTTCGCCGGCGTAGGTGGCGGTGAGCATGGGATACATGAAGTCGATGTTCAGCTCGGCTCCGAGCAGGTAGAGGCACAACATCGACAGCGGCCGCTCCTCCGTGCAACGGACGACGAGCAGTTCCGTCTCCGCGAACGCATATTCACTGCTCCTGAGCATCACCCGGGTCGCGTCGGGGTCGTCCGGAATGAGGCGGACGACGGCGCAATCGGATGATTCCATCACCGCGAGACCGTGGATGGTGATGCCTTCGGCCTCGTCGAACATCCGCAGGATGTCCAGAAGCCGGCCAACCCGGTTCTCGAGAAAGATGCTGAACTGTCGGACCATCGGGGCGTCGTAGCCCTGCTGGGTCTCCGGTGGCAACTGGGACATGCCGTTCTCCATCAAGTGGCAGTGGACCGAACTGTACCGTCCAGCCTAGTCGGTTCCGACTTCGGTGTCATGCATCACGGGCCAAAGGGGTGCCCGCAATGAAATCCACGCTCGAGACGGGGGGAAGACAGCCGATTTCGGCGGAGTCGCCGAGAAAGCGGCGAACCGCCTCCCGTCCCCGCTCCTGGAAGTCCAGCGTCCATCGATTGACGTACATCTCGACGAACTCGTCCGCACAGTCCAGATCGATCCCACGCCCGAAGGTCATTGCATACTCGAGGGCCCGCTCCCGATGCTGCAACGCCCACTCAACGGATCGATGGAGAATGCCGGTGATCTCGCCGAGCGATCCGGCTCCCCACTGTTCCTCCAGATCCCGTCGAATCACGTTCCCTCCGAGCGGAAGCGGAAGTCCGGTCTCGGCTTCCCACCACACTCCCAGATCCGCAACGAGATGAAGCCCCTGATCGCCGAACGTCAACTGCCCCTCGTGGATCAGCACACCCGCATCGGCATCACCGGCCGCGACACGGTCACCGATGGTCTCGAAGTCGACGGCTTCCCAGGAGATGTCCGCTCCACGGCACATCATCCTCAGGGTGGCCAATGCACTGGTGCGTTCCCCGGGCACGAGCACCTTCGGCGAACCGGCGAGAAGCGATTCAAGCGTGCACGCCTCGCGGGTCACCAGCTTGGGACCGTACCCGTCTCCCATCGATGCGCCGCAGGCGGTGAATGCGTACCGATCCGCGACACGCGGATACTGGGCACAACTGATCGCGGTGATCTCCCACGTTCCTCGCTCGGCTTCGAGATTCAGTGATTCGATGTCGGCGGTGACGAGTTCGAACGTCCACCGCCCGGTATCGACTTCCGGGCCGCCATCCCCAAGACCCACCAGGGGCCACCACATGAAGGCGTCGTCGGGATCCGGACTGTGAGCAAGTCTGAGCAATGGCTGCATGGGGGGAATCATACCGCCGCGGCCTCATCCGCACCGGACTACTCCAGCAGCGGGACCAGCGCACGCCGCTGGATCTTCCCGGTCGGATTCCTCGGAAGCGCCTCGAGGACGTGGATTTCCCGAGGGACCTTGTAGGGAGGAAGCACCTCGCGACAGAATGCCCGGACCTCGGACGGATCGACGGAGGCGCCATCCAGAAGCTCGACGAACGCCACCGGGACCTCGCCCCTGGACGGGTCGGGCCTGCCGATCACGGCGGCATCGGAAACAGCAGGATGACGGTTCAGGACCTCCTCCATCTCTCGAGGGAAGACATTTTCGCCGCTGATGATGAGCATCTCCTTGATCCGCCCGGTGATGGAGAGGAATCCACGCTCGTCCATGCGCCCCATGTCGCCTGTCCGGAAGTAGCCCTCCTCGTCGAAGACCTCGGCGGTCGCCTCGGGCAGCTTGAAGTACCCGGCCATGACGTTGGCGCCGCGGATCCTGATCTCACCGTCGCAACCGGGACCGACCTCGACGCCGTCCTCGCCGACGATGATCTCCTCGACTCCGGGGAGACACTGTCCGACCGTTCCTCGTCGCTCGAACTCGGGCAGGGTCCAGTTCGTCACCGGAGCCGTCTCGGTGAGACCGTACCCTTCGCAGATGCGGATGCCGAACCGTTCGCGGAACCCGTCATAGACGGCATCGGGCAGCGGCTCGCCTCCCGAAACGATGTACCGCAGGAACGAGAAGTCCTCCTTCTTGGCCGTCTTCGCCTGAAGCAGCGCGTTGTACATCGAAGGAATGGCGATCAGCGCCGTGGGCCGATGCTTCCTGAGGATTTCGAGAATCCGCGTGACCTGGAACTTGGCCGTGTAGTAGACGCGGCATCCGATCGCCATCGGCAGGAGCGTGGTGACGGTCATGCCGAAGCTGTGGAACTGCGGAAGCACCCCGAGAAATCCGTCGCGTCGATCGAAGCGGGCCCACTCGATGCACTGCGAGATGTTCGCCATCAGGTTCCCGCCGGTCAACATGACACCCTTCGGCTTTCCCGACGTCCCCGATGTGTACAGCAGCACGGCCACGAAATCCTCGTCGCGGCGAACCAGCCTCCGGAACGGCGGCACCCCCTTGAAGGACATCGTGTCCATCCGGATCGCTTCGACCCCGTCGGGCATCTCGCCGAACCGATCCAGCATGGGCCCAACGGTGATGACCGCATCCAGCTCCGCATCGGCGATGATGAATTCCAGTTCTTCTCTTGAAAGCAGGTAGTTCAGGGGAACGACCGTACGCCCGAGGATCCATCCCGCGAGCATGGCGGATGCCGTCATCCCGGATGTCGGCAGAAACACCCCGATCCGCTCCCCGCGGGACGAGGCGCGGATCGCCTTCGCCAGATGCAGCGTGACGATGTAGAGGGAGATCCCCTTCCACTCCCGGTAGTCGTCGACGGCGAAGACTCGAAACGGGTGCAGCAGCCACTGTCTGAGAATGGAAGCAGCGATCTTCATGGTCACCCCACTATCTGGCGGAAATCAGCCCATGAGTCCGATAGAGTCATGGCCGTCGTCATGCTGGCGGTCCCAGTGTATCTATCCATTCACGCGATTTCAGATCGCCGCGGAGCAGAATCATGGCCATGATCACGAACCGACTCCTCCTCGCCATTCTCCTGGGCTCGATCCCAGTCGCGGCCGGCTGCCACAGCAGCGACGGGCCGACCATCGACACGGCATTGAACGAGTACGAGAATGGCTCGATCAGCCTCGCAAAGCTGGACGCCCAGGAGATCTACCAGCGCGGAGGCTCCGATGCACCCGAGGCCGCATGGGTCATCGGCTTGTGCGACTACCGCCACGGCCGAATGGTCGCCGCACGCGAAGCGTTCCAGCTCGCCGCCTCCTCTCCATCTCCCGAACTTTCCGCCCGGGCCAAGGCGATGATCGGCCAGACCCTGCTCGAAGACGGGCAACCGGCCGCCGCCGCGATCCAGTTCGAGCATGCCTGGCCCGAACTCAGGGGCGACGACCGCGCCAGTTGCGCGACCCACGCCGCCACTGCATGGGCACTCGCCGGACGTGATGATCTGGCGAGCGAGTGGGCTCGAAAGAGCCGTCTCGCCCCCACCCCTCCCACCAGCACACTGGCGGCCGATCAGACCAGAACATCTCCCGCAAGGAACGACGACGGCACGTTCACGCTCCAGTTCGGTGCATTCAAGAAGGCCGAAGGAGCCCGGAGGGCCCAGAAGCAGCTCACCGGCATGTCCAACAGATCAGGACTCGGCGCACCGCGCATACGAACCAGGACCGATCGACATGGCGGCACGCTGTATCTCGTGCAGCTCGGCTCGTTCGAGACGCGTCAGCAGGCGATCAGGGCCTCCAGATCACTTGCCCCGGATTCACTGATGGTGGTCACCGTCGACACCACGAGCTGAAAAACGAATCGGGCCCCCGCAGTTCATGCGAAGGCCCGATTTGATTTCGGTCGAGCTCCGGCCCTTGGAAGCGAACGAGTCGGGCCGGCACCAACCACGGGTTCATGTTCTGGATCTTCGACGACCACGCGTCCCCAGCAGACCGAGGCCGAGGATCGCCGCCACGCCAGGAGCCGGCACCAGATTGATGAGCATCTGCCCCTGATCCCACTCGGCTGCGGGGGACGGACTGCCGTCATCCCAGATGCTTGCCGTCGATGCGGTCACGATGCCGTCGTCGGGAATGTAGAGGTCCTGGCCGATGACGTCGATGGTCATGTCGGCCGGCCCGATGGTTCCTGACGAGAAGTCGTCGCCGAAGGGAAAGAAGTAGTACAAGACTGAATTCCCGGCGGCATCGGCCAACTCGATGGCGAGAAGTATTTCGTCGAAATGATTCGGTATCCCGGTGTTGTTGAAGGTCGTCAACTGGGCATCCGTGAGCTGGATCGATTCGACCTGAATGCCCGCATCACCGGAGGCGACCGTTCCGATGGTGGTGAAACCGTCGGCCTGGACCTCCACCCCCGACAGCGAGAAGTCGATGCTCGCCAGAGCGGCTCCGGACAATGCCGTCGCAAGAATCACAGGTAGTACCGTACGCATGCTGATCTCCATTCGAACCATTACCAAGCCCCCCCTTGCCTATCGACGAACTCACTAAGAGTGGGCCCACATTTCTGCATGGCAATCCCGCCGCAGCAGAAGGATGCGCCTGGGCAGGCAAATGCCCGCACAGATCGACTCAGCCTCAATAATGGTCCAACCCCTCCACGTGAGACAGGTGGGACAGACCGAATGAATCGGCCTATGTACCTTCCGCCCTGAATACGACGGGGGTTCCGTAAATGTTCTGTATTCAACTGCTTTGCGAACGTGACGTCGGTTTAAAGCTGCCTAAACATGATTGAGGCAATTTTTGGATCCGAACCCATTCGGCAAACCGGTCATGCCATCGAAAGCACGACGTCACGAAGTCGAAGGTAGTGCTCCGGCCGGTTGTAGACCTGAGCGGAGAAACGGATCCACAACAGGCCAGCCCATTCCATGATCGGCACCTCGATCCCATGACTGGAAAGAAGCAGATCGTGCAGGGACTCCTCCGAATCATGCGAATCACGAATCCGTCCGGGCAGTTGAAGCGTGGCCATGGACCCCATCATCGAGCCGTCGAGCGGCGTCACCGGATCGACGTGCCAGGCCTCACAGAGCATCGAGTGCGCCCAGACCGCGAGCTGATGATTGTGCTCGCGCATCCGCTGCCAACCCCAGGTGCGTTCGATCCAGTCGAGCACGAAGGGAATCGTCCTCCATGGTGAATAGTCGCGTGTCCCCTGCCAGTTGAACTCCTCGACATGACCTTCCTGGTAGCCGTGGCTGATGATCGCGGGATGAAGCGAATCCAGATGCGAGGGATCGGTGACGATGAATCCAGCTCCGATCGGAGCGCACACCCACTTGTGGAGATTGCCGATGTACCAGGTCGCGCCGAGTGAATCGAGGTCGAGATCGATCATTCCCGGTCCATGGGCGCCATCGACAAGTACGTCGATTCCACGGTCACGGGCAAGCATGACGAGGTCGTTGATCGGAAAGACGACTGCAGTCGGGGAACTGATGTGATCGATCAGGAGCAGCCTGGTGCGGTCGGTGATGGACGAGCTGATCGCTTCGACGACCTGATCGGAGGATTCCAATGGAAGAGGGATGTGAACGATCTTGACGACGGCTCCGGTCCGGTCCGCGACGTACTGAAGCGTCTTCAGTACGGCTCCGTAGGCATGGTCCGGCACGACGAGTTCGTCGCCGGGCGCGATGTCGATCGATCGGAGGATCGAATTGACCGCCTCGGATGCGTTGCACACGAGATCGATGCGATCAGATGACACCTTGAGGAAGGAGGACAGCGAATCGCGAATCGATGGAAGCAACTGCTCCATTTCAGCGACGATCGTCTGGACAGGCTGCTGCTCGAAACGAAGCAGCAGGGAGCAATGGTGGTCGAAGACGGCCTTGGGCCGGGCGCCGAAACTGCCATGGTTCAGAAAGAGGACATCGGGACCGAGCATCCAGGATGAATCCATGTCCTCCTGAAGAGGCTGCGGCGGCACCGGTTGTTCGGGTGGATTCATGGGTGACGCAGTCTACTAGCCGAACGGATGAATGGGACACTCGATGAAAATGCTGCTCAAGGGGGCAAGAAAGGCGATTCAGGAACAATTTGCCATTTGGTATCTGTTAGGCTAACGTAATCCATACATCAATTCCGATCTTGAATATCAAGCAGCCGTATGTTTCCTGTCGAAATGGAAGCGGCATTGGAAGGGCCCCCAACATGTAGGGGGTGCACGGGTCTGAACCACGAGGGAAGGGTTGACCCGTTTCAAGGCACAAGGAGGATGTCATCATGGTCGGTTTCAACGCTCCAACTCAGGATCACACTCGCCCACCCGTGGACGAGCTACCCCTGATTCAAACCGGACCAGGTGGTTCCTATGGCAGGGCTTACTACGGGCGGGGCAATCGCCTCGTGGCGACCGCCCCCCTGCCAAACCTCCGACGCCCCCGTACACGCCAGTCGATGACTGCACTCCTGATGGCCCCCACGACGTTTCTCGAGCGACTGCTCGGCATCGTGCATGCAGGGACGACGGGACGCCGCGGGACCAGAACCCGCACCAGCGATCTGCAGCGACTGGCGACCCAATGCCGAACTTCCACAGGAACGAATGCGGCTCATGAAAGTCTGGTCGACTACTTCGACGCACGCGAACGAACGACCACACCTTCCATTCAAGCAACCCGTGTTCGATACAACGCTCCCCAGGAGTCTCCCAATGAACGTCACACCCAGACAGCTGGACATTCTTCAACTGATTCGGACTTCCCGACTCGAACGGGGCTGTTCGCCGACGATGGAGGAGATGGCCGAGCAACTCGGCATCAGCAAGGTCACGGTCTTCGAGCACGTCAGAGCGCTCGTAAAAAAAGGACTTGTCACAAGAGAGCCGAACAAGGCACGCTCTTTGTCAATATGTGACCACTCGGTCTTTCCGGACGAGGAGCAGTCGCTGACGTTCCCGCTGCTGGGACGGATCGCCGCAGGAATGCCGATCCAGAAGTTCCAACAGGACGACAAGCTCGAAATCGACTCGCTCTTCGGTTCCAGGCTCGGCGAGCAGGGCGGCACCTTCGCACTCCAGGTCGAAGGCGAATCGATGCGTGACGAAGGCATCCTGGACGGCGACTACGTCATCGTGATGAGGGCCAGCAGTGCCCGCGAGAATCAACGCGTGATCGCCCTGCTTCCAAACGGCGAAACCACCCTCAAATCCTTCCACCGCGAGCCGGACGGACGGATTCGTCTGCAGCCGGCGAACCCGGACTTCCAGCCGATCATCGTCGAGGAATGCACGATCCAGGGGATCGTCATCGGAGTCATGCGCCGCTACTGAGCCATGGAACGGGACGCCGTGTAATCCCCACGCAGCGCTTCGACGACGTCTTCGGACGATGTCACGAGCTGCGCCCATCCATTCCGTATGGCCATGTGGCACCCTGCCGACATGTGCGAATCCGCTGCCCCCGGCACTGCCATCGCGTCCCTGCCATGCTCCTCCACCGCGAGCCTGGCCGTGACCATGGCCCCACTCCGACACGGAGCCTCGACCATGACCACTGCATGACTGATCCCGCTGATGATCCGATTTCTTCTCGG
>DEYK01000041.1:0-15986 GCA_002364485.1 Phycisphaerales bacterium UBA3160 | reverse complement strand
TGAGCGATGACCTGCTCGAACATTCCAGCATGCTCACTCGGGTACGGACACGCAAGTCCGCTCCCGAGTACCACGATGGTCCGACCTCCGAATCGGATCGCGGTCCGATGGACTTCCGCATCGATTCCACGGGCTCCACCTGAGACGACCGAGAACCCACGCTCGATCAGCCCGGCAGTGATCCTGGCCGCCTGCCGCAGACCGTACGCCGTGGCGGATCTTGTTCCCACGATGGCGACGCAGGGAGCCCCCTCAGGCGGAAGCGAACCTCTGCATCGGAGCATCGGCGGCGGATCCGGAGTCGGGCACAGCAGCGATGGATACCCGCTGAATCCGAAGACGATGTGACGCCCACCATTCCTGACCAACCACCCTTCCTCCTCATCGAGCCGCGAACGTGCGATCTCCCGATGCAAGGCCTTCGCAGTACGCTCGGACACGCCGGCAATCCGCTCCAGACGGCCCGCATCAGCCGACACTGCGGCCGCCGCGGAGCCGAAGGATCCGACCAACCGCTTCGCCATCGACAGACCAATACCACGACACGAAAGCAGACGCTTCCATGCCGACTCATCAGCGACAATGCAATCATCAACCATTGCCAGACGGTACGGGCATGACGGCGAGTGGACGGATCAACTGCCGGTGTTCAAGCGGGCGATCTTTCGCGGTCACCTGTGACCATGATGCCCATGAAGAGGCAGAAGACTCCCGAAGCGATCAGCAGGGATCTGTAGGGCCCTGACGAAAGCCGCGACAAGAGGGTCTGACGCTCGACCATGGGGGCGACGATCTCCTGGCGAGTGGCATCCCGAACCCACTGGTCCACGACGGTCTCATCCGAAGAGGTATCCAGCAGGACCGGGACATCGCCTTCGGGCAGGAGGTTCAACTGACTCGTCGCCACCCTGCCCATCAGATCGGGATCCTTGTCGAGCAGGCCCTGAAGCACCCGGTCGTAGGCGACCATCCGACGCGTGGAGAGCGACTCGTGGGCAGCCATCTGCAGCTGCTGAGCCTCGACCGCGGCAAGATCCTGCTGGGCCGGCACAAGCAGCGCTGCCCCACAGACGGCCAATCCTGCCATCACGTAGAGCCAACCGGCATCGACGATCGCTCTTGGATTGGCAGGAACAGGCCTCATTGCAACCTTATCGGCCTCCCCACTCGATCTGCTTCGATGTTCGTGCCCTTTTGAATGGTTTCCCAAGGAGTGGTATAATGATTCGTTCAGCTGCGGGGTAGAGCAGTCTGGTAGCTCGTCGGGCTCATAACCCGGAGGTCGCAGGTTCGAATCCTGTCCCCGCTATTTCGAAGTGAAAGCAACCCTCTTCTTCACAGGAGAGGGTTTTTTCATGCGCGGGGTGAGTCCAGGATTCTTTGACCCGACTATTGGCATCCGGTAGGCTCGAGCATCACTCGAATCGATCAACAAACCCTCGAATGATGCCGGCCCGGAGACGGAGGCCGCCTTCAACGAACAACCAAGGGAACAACCCATGCCCAACAGACTTCATGCACCGATCGCCGCCCTTCTGCTCCTGGCAGGATTCGCCGCCGCAACCGCCGGCTGCTCGACGAAGCCGGCCGCAAAGGACAAGGCGCAGGTCATTGCAGACAGCGGGCACGCGACGGAATGGTTCATCGAACATGTCTCGGGACTCGAGAGCCAGCTCGATCGATCCGCCGGATACATCACCTATCCCGGCATCGGCCAGTACGGCATCATCATCACCGGCGGCAAGTTCGGCCGAGGCGTCGTCTACGACAACTCCGGCCGACAGATCGGATGGGCCTACCTCAATGCAGCTTCGGCCGGACTGCAGATCGGCGCCCAGGGATTCAAGATGATGGTCGTGTTCCAGAACGACACCACCATGAAGGAGTTCCAGAACAACAAGTTGACCGGCAGCGTCGGAGCGACCGCTGTCGCCGCGGACGCCGGATCCGCCGGCTCCGCATCATTCACCAACGGAGTCGCCGTGTACCAGGGCGCACAGACCGGCCTGATGGCCGGGGCCAGCGTCGGCCTGGACTACATGCGGTACGAAGCGCTCGGCAAGTGATCCGATCGCCGTCGCGGACCGATCCGTCCATGGTTCACTTGAGCAGACGGAAGATGAGCGGGTATCGGTACACAGGCGTGTCCACCGTGCTGGACATGGTCTGGCAAGCCGCGATGATCGGGAACACGAGAAAGCAGATCAGCAGCAGCGGCACCAGAATCACACCGACGATCGTCACGATGCATCCGATCATCACGATGAGGAATGCGATCAGGAAGTTCAGAGCTTCCTTGGCGTTCTCGTAGACGAATCGGTCGGTCCTGCCCGTCGTATTCATCAGCACGAGCGGAAGGATGAGACTTGCGAAGGGAACCGCATACCCCATCAGAAACGACCAATGCGAAAGGGATGCCAGACCGGCATTCTCACGCAATGGAACGGTGATGGCGACCTCGTCACGCACCGGATCGCGTTCTTCCTGAAGGTGATTCATATCTGAAATCATACGACAATCCCGTTACATCCTGTAATCTGAACGGTGGATGACGACCAGAGACACCAAATACGCAACCCTGGACGAGCTTGCATCGGAAATCGCCAGACGCCAGTGGCACCTGGACGGCGTGCTGACCAGGCTCCCTGGCGAGAACTACAACGCCAGAATCTCGACCCCCGACGGCCGGTACGTCCTCAAGATCACCACGGACGGATCGACGGACGTCACCCTTGAACAGTCCGTCCTGCATCGCCTGGCCCAACACGGACTTCCGGTACCCCAGACGCTTCCCACCATCACCGGAGAGCACCTGCACCGGTTTCTCCATGATGGCATCGAGTGCACCGCACGAATCCTCGACCACCTACCCGGATGCAACTGGAGAGACGTCGAATCGACTCCGGACCTCCTGCTGGACATCGGTCGGATTCTGGCCGATGTCCACATCGCACTTACGGGATTCACGCCACCGGGAGCCCGACGCACCCACCAATGGGACGTCGCGAAGGCCCAGCAGCATCGATCCCGGATCGAAGTCTTCCGCGACGACCGGACGTCGAATGCCCTTGAATACATCATGCAGCTGCATGCCGCCGTCGTGCTGCCGGGCATTGCCGAGGCCCCGGAGGGCATCATCCACGGCGATGCGAACGATGAAAACATCCTCGTCGAGAACGATGCGGTCGTCGGACTCGTCGATCTCGGGGACTGCATGCAGGGCGCACTGGTCCAGGACGTCGGCATCACCCTTGCCTACGCCATGCAGGAATCCGGAGCCGATCTCCAAACACTTGCGACCATCGTCGGCGCGTACCACGCTCGAAGGAAACTCGAGGACGCGGAGTTCGAACTGCTGTTCCCCCTCGCGCTGAGCAGACTCGCCGCAAGCGCTCTCATCGGCGCCGATCGCATGGACGTCGATCCGGACCATGCGACCTGGCATTCGCACACGAAGACGACCATCGACGCGATGCATCGATTCGTGCACATCGAACCGGCGACCGCCGAACTGACGTTCCGGGAGGCCTGCGGCCGAACGAAGGCCGATCGCGGTCCGGACCGAGACTCGCTGCTTCGACGTCGGACTCGCCACATGGGCGGCAACCTTTCACTGGCCCACGGCACCCCCCTGCACATGATCCGCGGGCGTGGCCAGTACCTGCATGCATCCGACGGCAGGCCGTACCTCGACCTTGTCAACAACGTCTGCCACGTCGGGCACTGTCATCCGCACGTGGTCGATGCGATCAGCCGGCAGGCCGGCCGACTCAACACCAACACGAGATACCTGCACGACACGATCCTCACCTACTGCGAACGAATCACGGCCACCATGCCGGACCCGCTCTCGGTCTGCTACTTCGTCAACTCCGGGTCCGAGGCCAATGAACTCGCCCTCAGGTTGGCGAGAGCCGCCACGGGAGCACACGATGCACTCGTGATCGACGGCGCCTATCACGGAAGCACGCCGAACTGCGTCGCCATGAGCCCCTACAAATTCAACGGCAAGGGAGGATCCGGACAACGCGACTGGGTCCATGTGCTCGACATGCCGGACATCTACCGGGGTGCCTACCGGGACGAGGACGCCGGCTCCGCCTACGGACTCGACGTCGCCGACGCGATCGGAACCGCATGCCGCAACGGACGGGCCATCGCGGCGTTCTTCGCGGAATCGATGCTCTCCTGCGGCGGACAGATTCCGCTGCCCGACGACTACCTGGCCTGCGCCGCCGAACACGTGCGAAACGCGGGCGGGCTCTACATCGCCGATGAGGTCCAGGTCGGATTCGGAAGGATGGGCGACGCGTTCTGGGGATTCCAGCTCCATGACGTCGTGCCGGACATCGTCGTGCTCGGAAAGCCCATCGGCAACGGACACCCGATCGGTGCCGTCGTGACCACTCCGGAGATCGCCGAAGCCTTCGACAACGGCATGGAGTTCTTCTCCACCTTCGGCGGCAACCCCGTATCGTGCGAATGCGCCATGGCCGTACTCGACGTCGTCGAGAACGAAGGGCTGCAGGATCGTGCCCGGACACTCGGGACTCGGATGATCGACGGACTGCGGGCCCTGCAGACGGCCCATCCGTCCATCGGCGACGTCCGAGGGCACGGACTCTTTCTGGGCATCGATCTGGTCCGGAACCGCGTCACCCGCGAGCCGGCACCGGAGATCGCCGAGGGCCTCGTCCGATCGATGGCCGGTTGCGGGATCCTCATGAGTACGGACGGACCGCACGGCAACGTGATCAAGATCAAACCTCCCCTGGTCCTCGATGCCTCCGACATCGACATGACCCTTCGCTGCATCGATCGCTCGCTGACTCGCCTCCAGGACTCCTGATCGATAGGCTTACCGACTGCAATGCCGAAGAACACAGATCTGAACCAGATGCTCCAACAGGCGACACGCCACCTCGAGGCCCAGCAGTGGGACAAGGCGGACCGCATCCTCAGGCGTGCGCTCAGGCAGTCACCCGACAACCGTGAGATTCTCCAGAAGCTCGCCGCCGTCCAGATTCGCCTCGGACGGACCGCGAAGGCCCTGGACACCATCAACACCGCGATCCGGCTGCAACCGGACGATCCGGAGTTGCAGGTCACCCTGATCGACATCCATGCCAGATCGGGAAGGATCGGAGCCGCGATCCAATGCGCGACGGATGCGATCGCCCGGCTTCCGGACCGGTCGGAACTGCATTCGATCCGCGGCAGACTGTTTCTGCATGCCGGGGAGACGAATCTGTCGTGGGACGACATGAAATCGGCCTGCGAACTGGCTCCCGACGACCTCGATCTCCTTGCCAAGTTCGTGGATGCGACGATCGCCAGAGGCATCATCCCCATGGACGTTCGACCGGCCGGCCGACTTGCGGAGCTGCAGCCCTTCGAATCACTCAACTTCTCGCGACTGGGAACCATCCATCGCCTCAATGGCGACGCCCCGGAATCGATGAAGGCCTACGACCGGGCGACATCGATCAACCCGCGGAACACCAATGCACTCGCCGGCCGCGCCGAACTGCTCGAGTCCGAAGGAAACACCGATGCGGCGATCGAACTCCTTCGCCCCCACATCGAATCCAGCAGCACCGCATTCCTTCCGCTGCTCGCCTGGACGAGGATCCAGTCTCGACTCGGAAACAACGAGCGGGTCGTGCAGGATGCCGAGAAGTGGCTCTCCACGACCGATCGCCCGCCGCTGCAATCGACCCCGATCCTGTTCCGCATCGGCAACGCACTCGATGCGATGTCCAGGCACGACGACGCATTCGACGCCTGGACAAGAGCCAACCAGCCGTTCGTCGATCGGTGGGACTCCGCAGGACATCGATCCGATGTCGACTCCATCATCGGGACATTCGATCCGGAGCGGATCGGACGGCCATCCACACCCGTCACCACATCTCCGGCGCCGATCTTCATCCTCGGAATGTTCAGAAGCGGGACCACCATGCTCGAGCAGGTCCTGGCCGCCCATGGGCAGGTGCACGCGGTCGGCGAAAGCCCCGCCCTGCCTTCGATCATCCGCTCGCTGCCCGGCGACTACCCCTCGTGCATCGAAACGCTCGATGGTTCGGAACTCGCCCGCATCGCATCCGAATACATGGAGGCCGTGACGACGAATGCGGGCGACGCGACCCGCATCACCGACAAACTGCCGATGAACTACCTGAACATCGGCCTGATCACCATGCTCTTCCCCGACGCGAGGATCCTCCATTGCCGGCGTGATCCGCTGGACGTGTGCCTGTCGTGCTACAGCAACCACATGACCTCGAACCTGGCCTTCACCAGCAACCTGACCGCACTGGGCTCGACCTATCGGGAATACGAACGGGTGATGCGACACTGGAAGTCGAACCGATGCCCGATGATCGACGTCCACTACGAACAACTGGTCTCAGATCCCGAACCGGGGATCCGATCGATTCTCGAGTTCCTCGAGCTTCCGTGGGATCCCGCGTGTCTCGATTTCCATCGCTCCAGGAGAGTCGCCCAGACGCCGAGCATGGATCAGGTTCGTGAACCGATGCACACCAGATCGGTACACCGCAGCCGGGCGTACTGGGATCATCTGGAACCGCTGCGGGACGCGCTTGGCGATCTCACGCCGGAACGCACCGACTGACGCACGACGGCCCCGTTCCCGCCGCGGAAGCGGATTCCCGAACGATCACGCCGTGGACCATGATCCGCCGACGCAGGTCCCGACGATCGCCTCCCGGTCGGCTCCGAGAACCAGCGCCGCGCCGAGATTGTCGTGATCGACGTGCGACAGCGTGTCCGCTCCCAGATCGACGAGGACGAAATCTGCCAGTGCACCCGGAGCGATGCGCCCGGCTTCGATTCCAAGCGAGCGAGCCCCCCCGGACGTCGCCATGTCCAGCAGCACGCGATCGATCCGACCGGATGCATCCCTCCACGCCCCGCGGGTTCCATCATGAAGTCGATGGGCGAGTTCGAGCATTCGCAGCTCTTCGAGCATCGACACCCGCGAGTTCGAATCGCTCCCGATGGACAAGGACGCCGCATGCCGGAGCATTCGTGGACGATCCGGGAATCCGTCACCAAGATTGGCCTCCGTGAGCGGACACAGGCAGACTCCGCATCCGCGATCGAGCCATTGCTCGAGATCATCGGACGCCGTGTGCGTCGCATGAACGGATGTGCACTCGGGCCCGGGCTGCAGATGCTCCAGAAGCAGCCCCGTCGGCGTCCGCCCGGTTGCCCGCAGGCAGTCTTCGATCTCCTGCCGCTGCTCCTCGACATGGATGTGCAGGACCAGCCCTCGACGAAGCACCTCCTGGTGCAGGACAACCAGATCGTCGATGGGAACGGCCCTGAGCGAATGAGCGACGACCCCCATCGACTGGTTCGGCCCGCAGGCTTCCGCCGCACGATCGAACGCGTCCCAGTAGGTCTCGGCATCGGAGGTGTCGAAGCGACGTTGACCGCCGGAGAGATTCGTGCCGAATCCACCATGGGTGTAGTGGGCGGACAGCAGAACGATCCTGATTCCCACTTCGCGAGCCGCCTCGAGCACGACGTGATCACCCGAAAATGGCGGCTCACCCTCGAGATGATGCAGGTAGTGGAACTCACCGACGGTGGTGATGCCCGCGCGTCGCATCTCGAGGAAGACATCCCTGCTCAGGGCATGCAGCGCATCCGGCGTCATGCCGTCGACGAGGCCGTACATGGCCTCACGCCATGTCCAGAAGTTCTCGACATCGGACGGAAAATGCTCGCCTCGACCGCGAAGCCCTCGCTGGAAGGCATGACTGTGGGCATTGACGAATCCGGGCAGCATCGCGGTTCCCGGATGGGTCGGCGTCGGAGCGGATGCGGGGCCGACCCGAAGGATTCGGCCGTCGCCGCCGAGCTCGACCTCGATCCCCGGACGGAACGCTCCGTCGACCCATGTCAGTTCAGCACGGATGATCATGCACAGAATTCCTCGATGAGCATTTCCATGAACCGACGCCCCTCCGCGTATTCCTCGACCGGCATGTACTCGTCCGGCTGATGCGCAACGGCGATGTCGCCCGGACCGACGACCACGCAGTCGAGCCCCATCCGCTGCAACCAGGGACCGTCGGTTCCGTATGAAACGCCCACATCGCCTACCTGCCCTGCGAGCCGGCAAGCCGCCTCGTGGAGCGGGCATTCGGAGGACGTCATCAGACTCGGCGTCTCGTTGACCAGTTCCAACGACCATCGCTCGCCCTCGAGGGAGGACGCCAGCTCGCACCGAAGCCGGTCGACCCACTGGGCCGGGTGCTGGTCGGGGAGCAGGCGAAGCCCCAGATCGAGCTGGGATCTGTCCGGAGTCATGTTCCACGCCTCTCCACCGGCAACTCCGACCAGCGACAGCACCGGGCTCGGCAGCGGGCCGAACGCCCGACTGACCGGAGTACGAAGAGCCAGCAGTTCATCGCGAATCTTCTGAAGCCTCATGATGGCGCGACCGAGCGGCGCGATGGCGTTGTGCCCGATCGTATGGTTTCCGGTGTGCCCATTCTCCCCCTCCACGACAAGGCGAAGCTTGAGGAATCCCTTGTGCATCCGAACGACCTGCATGGAGGTCGGCTCGCCGATGATCGTCGCGGAGGGAAGAAGTCGATCCGAAGGCCAGGATTCGGACAACGCCTTGGCCCCAAGACCTCCGACCTCCTCGTCGCAGGTCAGAATCAGGACCAGTGGATTCGTCAGCGGACGAGACGAGGCCTCAAGGATGAGATTGATGGCCATCGCATCGAATCCCTTCATGTCGCATGAACCACGAGCATGAAGCCGCCCCGCTCGTTCCTCGAGCAGGTGCGCGGGTGAAGCCCATCCCTCACCTGCGGGGACGCAGTCCAGATGCCCGGCAAGCACCAGTCCACGGCGACTGCCATCGAGCTCTCCGGCGATCGCTACGAGGTTCTCCTTGCCATCATGAACCGGCATCCGGATCAGCTCGATGTCCGCACCCCGGAGCCGCGAACAGACGAGGTCGATGGCCGGGCGATTGCTCAGGGCACTGGTGGTGTCGATCGAGACCAGTTCGGCCAGCAGATCGATGTCCTGTTGATTTCGTGGGGTGTCCATGATCACACATGATCGTATCATGGCATCCCACATCCACGCATCAGGAGCTCCACATGCCGGCCACCACCAAGCGAAGCAAGGCCCGTCCAGTCCAGCCCGAGGATCTCAACGAACTCACGTTCGTTTCCGATCCCCAGATCAATCCGGACGGCTCGACCATCCTCTTCACCCACAAGACCATCGGTACGAAGAACTCCTACGAAACCAGCCTGTGGACGGTCTCGACCCGCAGTGGAGATCCGAAGCCCTTCACCCACGGCCCCCGCGACGGCCATGGCCGGTGGTCTCCGGACGGTGGAACCATCGCCTTCATCTCGGGCCGAGAAAAGGACATCCCGCAGATCCATCTGATTCCTTCCGACGGGGGCGAAGCACGATGCCTCACCGACCTGCCTCAGGGCTCGCTCTCCTCGTTCAAGTGGTCTCCTGACGGAAAGTCGATCGCGTTCACCTTCCGGCAACGGGCCGAGGAATGGACCAAGGAGGCATGCAGACTGCGTGAGCAGAGCGGAGCCACCCCTCCTCCACGCGTGGTCACCAACACCTGGTACAGACTCGATGGCGACGGCTATTTCGATCAGGAGCGATTCGCCCTTCACGTCGTCGACATCGAAACCGGCGCATCCAGGACGCTCTATGCCAAGGATACGATCGGATGGATCTCGTACGCCTGGTCGCCCAACAGTCGAACCATCGCAGTGACGACTGTTCGCAACCGGAAGGGAGTGCTGGCGAGCAGCGACTGTCAGCTGCTCAAGATCGACGCCGAGTCGGGCGCCATCACCCACCTCAAGGACGTGCCCAAGGGCCCAAAGACGGAGGTCACCTGGTCTCCCGACGGGAAGCATCTCGCCTGGGCCGGCCGCGAAGGCCTCGACGGCACCTATTCGACGGAGAATCTCGAACTCTGGACCTGCACCGCATCCGGAGCAAAGGCCAGAAGCCTCACTGCCGATACGGACTGGTGCCTGATGGCCTGCGCACTGTCCGACAGCGCTGACGTCTCGTTCAGCCCCAACATCCAGTGGTCGAAGGATTCCAGGAAACTGCTGGTCTCGATCGGCTGGCACGGACAATCCCATATGGCATCCATCCCGCTGTCGGGCTCCAGGCCCCGCATGCTCAGCGACGGTGCATGCGTGATCTCCCCGGGCAACACGTCGAAGGACGGCAGGTCGGTCGCATTGATCGTCGATCAGCCCGCAGCTCCACCGGAAGTCCACATCGGACGAATCGGCGCATCAAGCCTGGATGTGCGAAGACTGACCGGCTTCAACGACGAATACGTCTCCTCCAGATCGATCAGGAAGCCGACGATGAAGTGGGTCCGATCCACGGACGGCACCAGGGTCCAGACATGGATGATCACGCCTCCCGGATTCAAACGCGGGCGGAAGTACCCGGCCATCCTCGAGATCCACGGTGGACCGCACGCCCAGTACGGCGAATGCTTCTTCCACGAGTTCCAGGTGCTCGCATCGGCTGGGTACATCGTGATGTACAGCAATCCCCGAGGAAGCAAGGGATACGGACGCGACCACACCGCGGCGATCCGCGGCTCGTGGGGCGGCAAGGACTGGGAGGACATCAGCGCGGTCAAGGACTTCATGCAGGATCACCCCTCCATCGACTCCAGGCGGATGGGAATCATGGGAGGAAGCTACGGCGGGTACATGACCGTCTGGGCGATCGGCCACACGCACGACTTCGCCGCCGCGATCACGGACCGGTGCGTCTCGAATCTGGTCAGCATGGGTGGAAACAGTGATTTCGTCAGCAAACCGGACGGCTACTGGGCCGGCGCGTTCTGGGACAGCCCCGAACAACTCTGGCACTCCAGCCCCATCAGAACCATGGGCCGGGCCAAGACGCCGACCATGGTGATCCACTCGGAAGGCGACCTTCGCTGCAACGTCGAACAAGGCGAGCAGGTGTTCGCCGCCCTGCAGATCCGGGGAATACCCAGCACCCTCGTGCGGTACCCGAGGGAGACCAGTCACGGCATGAGCCGAAACGGTCCCCCCGACATGCGATTCCATCGACTGCACCAGATCCTGGGCTGGTGGGACCGGTACATCGGATCAGGAAGAAAGGCTCGACGATGACTTCTTCAGCCACGAACGACCCCCCTCGCCGGGGCTCCAAGATGACGGCGCACGACATCTTCGGAATGGACAAGTCGCTGGTCGGAATGATCCACCTCCTTCCGCTTCCCGGCTCACCGATGGGATGCGATTCCCTCCAGAAGGTGATCGACCGGGCCAGTCGCGAGGCGGAAATGCTTCGTGATGCCGGCTTCGATGCGTTGCTGATCGAGAACACGCACGACCGCCCCTACCTGATGCGGAACGTCGGTCCCGAGGCGGTCGCCGCGATGACCGCGGTCGCACGAGTGATCCGCACCGACCACGATGCGCCTCTGGGAATCCAGATGCTCGCTGGCGACAATCGAGCCGCCCTCTCGGTCGCACTCGCGTGCGACGCCCAGTTCATCCGCGCCGAAGGCTTCGTCTTCGCTTCGGTCGCCGACGAGGGCATCTTCAGCGACGCCGACGCCGGCCCGCTTCTTCGGTACCGGCGTCACATCGGCGCCGAACACATCGCCGTGCTGGCCGACATCCAGAAGAAGCATTCCTCCCATGCGATCACCTCCGACTGCGATACGTGGGACCACGCCTGCGCAGCCGACTACTGCCTCGCGGACGGCCTCGTCCTGACCGGAAAGACCACCGGGTCGGCCATCCGGACGGGTGACCTCGAATCGGCCCGCCAGGCGGTGGGACTTCCACTGTGCGTCGGCTCCGGTGTCACCGCGGAGGCGGCTCCGAATCTCTTCAAGCATGCCGATGCCCTGATCGTCGGATCGTCGATCAAGCGCCGCGGAGACTGGCAGAACGAGATGCTTCCAGAGCTGCTGGAGCAGTTCGGGGCGACCAAGCCCTGATCAGGATTCGGACTTGAGCGTACGCAACGCACCGATGAGCCGTTCGATGTGCTCGGGTTCATGGGCCGCGGAGATCTGAACCCGGATGCGGGCCTCGCCCTCCGGAACGACCGGATAGCCGAACCCGATCGCGAACACACCCATGTCGAGCAGTCGATTGCTCATGCTGATGGCCGTCGCCGTCTCACCGACGATGATCGGACAGATCGCCGTCGGGGATTCGAGAACCTCGAATCCGACTTCACGGATGCCGTCACGTGCCGCCTTGACGTTGGCACGAAGCCGCGCAACGCGTTCCGGCTCGCTCATGAGCAGCTCGATCGCCCGCGCAGCGCTGCAGGCAACGGTCACCGGCAACGCATTGGAGAACAGCGTCGGTCGGCCCCGCTGGATGATCAGATCGATGGCGGCCCTGGACCCTGCGATGTACCCACCTGCACCGCCACCAAGAGCCTTGCCGAGGGTACCGGTGAACAGATCGATCTCGGCCCCCTTCATGCCCCAATGTTCATGCGTTCCACGCCCCGTCTCGCCCATGACGCCGGTCCCGTGCGAATCGTCGACGACGAGCATCGCACCGAACTCGTCGCACAGCGCCCGGATCTCCGGAAGTCGGCCGAGGTCGCCTTCCATGGAGAACACGCCGTCGGTCACCACCCACAGCACGCCGGTCACATCCGCGTTGGCCCTCGCCTCCGACAGGACCCGACGAAGATCGTCCATGTCGGAGTGCTGGTACACGGCCTTGTGGACACCCTTCTTGATCACGGTGGCAAGACGCATCGCATCGATGATGCAGGCGTGGTTCAACGCATCGGAGATGATCATGTCGCCCGGATCGCAGAGCGTCGGAAAGAGCGCCTCGGATGCCGTCCAGCATGAGACGAAGGTGTAGCTCGCCTCGACCCCGAGCATCTCCGCGATGACGTTCTCGAGGTGCTCGTGGGGCTGGAACGTCCCGCAGATGAACCGGACGGACGCCGTGCCCGCACCATACTTCCGCAGGCCTTCGATGCCGGCCTCGACCACTTCGGGATGGTTGGCGAGTCCCAGGTAGTTGTTCGAACAGAAGCAGTCGACCTCCCCGCGATCACGAATCGTGATCCGAGGTCCCATGGGCCCTTCGATCGTCTGCAGGTGCTTGAGCTGCCCCGTCGAAGACAGGCCGCCGAGCACCTGGTCGGTCCGCTCCCGAAACATCGCCGATCCGTCGATTCCTGTGGTCGTCATGGGTTTCATCCTGAAGTGTGGGCGTAGTGAGATTGAATGGCCGGAACGATGTACTGCTCGAATGCTTCGTCGAGATTCCACCTGGGAGCATAGCCCCAGTCCGCGGCCGCCCGTGCGGTGCAGACGCCTTCGGGCCATGAGTCGACGATCCCCTGACGATTCACGTCCGGCTCGAAGTCGATGCGGGCATCGGGAAAGTGTCGAAGCAGCACATCGGCCACTTCCTGGGCCGAGGCGGAGAACGAAGCCACGTTGTAGACGGACTGGGTCAGACGACCCGATTCGACCCGACCGATGTCCAACAGCGACTGGACGCATTCGGGCATGGTCATCCACGGAATGCGGGCAGACGGCCGGACGAAGCATGTGCAGGACTGGCCTGTCGCCGCGGCATGGATCATCTCGGGAACGAAGTCGCTCGTGCCACCGGTCGGACGGGTTTCCGCCGCGATCACACCGGGCAGCCGCAGGCTTCGGAAGTCGACCAGAGCGGTCCCGCGATCTTCGGCGAGTCGACGATAGTGCCTGGAGTAGTAGCGGCCGAGATGCTCGCAGTAGAGCTTGTTCGCGCCGTACATGGTCTTGGGGAGGTTGTACGAACCTTCTTCGACTTCACCGACCTTCGCCTTGTGCTCCTGTCCGTCGAGCCCGTAGATGGCGATCGTGCTGGGAAGTATGAACCGGACCCGTTCGCCGTGCGATGCGGAATGGGCGGCGGCCAGCTTGAGCAGGTTCCATGTCCCTCCGACATTCACCTCGTGTGCGACTTCCGGAACATGCTCCGCACGCGTCGAAAGAAGCGCGGCGAGATGATAGATGTCGGTGACCTCGTGCATCGCGATCAACTGCTGCATCAGGCCTTCGTCGCAGACGTCGCCGACGTGGACCTCGTCGCACAGTGACCGGGTCTGTTCCGGAATCTCCTTGAGGTCCGTCGCGATGATGCGGATGTCGTCGTGGGAGCGAAGGCCGTGGACCAGGCCATGGCCGATCTCTCCGGCTGCACCGGTCAGCAGAACGGTTCGTTTCGATGGATCACTTGGCATCTGTCGTCTCCTCTGGTTTCGACATTGTACCCCCCGGGAGGCCTGAAGTCGCGCCGCGTGCTAGGCTGAACCGACCATGCCCCTCCCAGTACTCACCCCAGCCGAACGACCGGAAAGCCCTCTCGGTCACACCTCCGGGGACTGGGCGAGCATGCGCGGACGCGACGGAATCCCCCGCGAACAGGCGATGCGGGAATGGGCCGGGTGCCTCCGCGAAGGACGGCTCGATCCGAAACGCGAGGCGGCGATCGACCTCCGGGTCGAATCGGACCCGGACGGCACCTCGAAGTTCCTGATCCGGCACCCCGACGGGCTGGAGACCGAGTCCGTCGTCCTTCCGTTGACGGGCAAGGGCGGCAAGCCGAGAACCACGCTCTGTGTTTCGTCCCAGATCGGATGCGCAATGGGCTGCACCTTCTGCGAAACCGCGCAGATGGGCCTGATGAGGAATCTGACTGTCGAAGAGATCGTTCTCCAGTGGCATGTCGCGACTCACCGACTCGGGCATGCGATCCGGAACATCGTCTTCATGGGCATGGGCGAACCGCTCGACAACGTCGAGGCAGTGATCGGATCGATCGAGATCCTGATCGACCGCAGGGGTCCGTCCATGTCGTCGAGCCGGATCGCGGTGTCGACCGTCGGAAGAATCGACGGAATCCGCAGACTGTCGAGATTCGTGGGCGAATCGGAAGCCCGCAAACTTCGCCTTGCGATCTCGGTCAACGCCCCCGATGACGAGACGAGAAATCGGATCATGCCCCTGAATCGGGCGATGGACATGACCGCACTTCACGAATGCCTGTCCGACTGGTGCGAACGCCATGCCGGCCCGCTGCTGCTGGAATACGTCCTCATTCCCGGCGTCAACGACTCCGACCACGCGGCGACCACGCTGGCCGGATGGATCGACCGCCTCCCGGCCCGCGTCAATGTGATCCCGTACAACCCGAGACGCGAATCACCATGGCCGGCCCCCACCGAGGCGGACGTCGATCGATTCGTACGTACGCTCCGAGACGCGGGGCTCGACGTGAGTCGTCGGGTGACCCAGGGACGTGCATTGATGGCGGCATGCGGCCAGCTCGGCAACGAACACATCCGCAAGAGACGCCGCATCGACTGATTCAGGGACGACCCGAGCGTTCTCTGGTCATCTCTTCGCGCATCCGGGTCCGCTCGTCCGCATCGATCTTTCCGTCGCCGTTGGAATCGAATCGACGGTAGATCTCGTCACGACGCTTCTTCGCCTCGATCTGACGACTGCTCTGTGGACGCGAACCCGTGCTGGCGCTCGTCCTCGTCCCCGGGAGCTTGACGTAGAGTTCCTGCCCGAGCAGTTCCTTCAGTTCACCCATGCACCTCGCCTCGGCGTCCTGACGCATCCGCTTCAACTCGTTGAGCGTGGTGTTGTCGAGGACGCCTTCGAACTTGGCGGAGGGGAACGAACCGACCCACCCACGCTTCTCCTCGTGCACCCACCGGATCGCCGACGACTCGCGGTAGGCCACATCCTGGGCGGCACGCACTTCGTCGATCGAACTGCCGCAGGTGACGCGGAGCGATTCAAGGGCGGCGAGCTGCGAATCCGAGAGCTCGTCCAGCTCCGCCGCCGCATCGACGGCACGATCGAAACGTCCCTTCTGCCAGTTCGATGCGTTGAAGAG
>DEYK01000023.1 GCA_002364485.1 Phycisphaerales bacterium UBA3160 | reverse complement strand
CGGACCGCGTCCCCGCGTTGGAGGTTGAAGGACATGCCGCCGGCACCGAAGGCCATCAGCGATTTCTCGAGCCAGGGCCAGTGCTCCACATACGGCATGAACTCACCGAACGGCGTCAATGCGACCTTGTCGTACCGCTGCGTTGCGCCGCCGGGCGATACGAGCACCGCGCTGTTGTGGCGTCGCCCCGCCTCGATCCGCCGGACCCCGTCCTCCTGGACGATCTCGAGATCGAGCCATGTCGGACTGCCCACCAGCATCGGGACCTGCAGGACCTTCGCGAGCGAGCGGATCTCCGACGGCCAGTGAGCGAGGTAGTCGAAGCCGCCACCGGCGTCGCGGATCGATTCGATCGTGGTCGCCTCGAAGCCGAGTCCGGGAGCCATCGTCTCCGGCCAGACGACGAGATCGACGTCGTCGGCCACGGCCTCGACGGTCAGGGACATGAAGGAGGGAATGTCCTGCTGCTGGGCCGACCACGACCAGGCCACCTTGTTGTCCTGCGGCAGATTGGTCTGCACCGCGGCGATGTCGGGCCCTTGGGCGAAGCAGTCCTCCTGCCCGAGTCGCCAGGATCCGTAGCCGAAGGTGAACGCCAGCAGCACGCCGACCGTGAGCAGGCTTCCGGCCGATCGGCGGGCTGCGTGCCGCAGATCGAACAGCAGTCCCGCCACGGAGAAGACGAGGATGCTTCCCCACCATGCGCCCATGATGTCGGCGACCTGGACGAGCAGCGACCAGTGGATCAACGGATGCCCGCTGAGATACCAGGGATACCCGTCGAAGACGACGAGCCCGCGCAGACACTCGACCGCGACGATCACCAACGGAGCGAGGATCGCGGAAGGCATCTTTCGCAGGATGGAATCACGCTGGAATCTGCGGAACAGCCAGGTCACCAGCGCCGAATAGATGCCGAGATAGACGGCGAACACCGGATAGCCGGGGCCGGTGACCGTCATCGTCCACCGCTGCATCCAGAGCCACACGATGGTGAAGACCACCCAACACGAGATGAAGAGCAGTTTCCCGCTTCGTGCGCCGTCGGCCGCACGGATCAGGGCGAAGGCCGCGACGACGACGAGGGGCCATGCATTCAGTGGAGGAAAGGCGGCCCACCAGCACACGCCTGCCGACGCGAGAAGCAGCCAGGTCGCGATCGCACGATCCGGTTGTTGAAGCACGTCGACCGGGGATGGAGACCGGAGCGAACCGGATTCACTTGCCGGCATAGTCGATGAGACTTGAAATCTCGCTGCGAAGATCGCTTCGATGCACGACACGATCGACGAATCCGCATTCGAGCAGGAACTCGCTTCGCTGGAAGCCCTCGGGCAGTTCCTGGCGAATGGTCTGCTCGATCACCCGAGGTCCGGCGAATCCGATCAGGGCCTTGGGCTCCGCGAGGATCACGTCACCCAGCATGGCGAAGCTCGCCGTGACGCCTCCGGTGGTCGGATCGGTGAGGACCGAGATGAACAACCCGCCCATCTCGTCGAATCTGGCGAGCGCGGCGGAGGTCTTGGCCATCTGCATCAGGGAGAGTCCCGATTCCATCATGCGGGCACCGCCGGATGCGGCCACCACGATCAGGGGGAGGTTCTCTTCGGCGGCAGCTTCGGTCGCGCGGGCGATCTTCTCACCCACCACCGACCCCATGGAGCCGCCGAGGAAGGTGAAGTCCATGACGGAGAGAATGACCTTGCGTCCCTTGATGAAGGCGGTGCCGCAGTGGACGGCATCGTTGCAGCCGGTCTTCTTCCTGGCCGCCTTGATCCGGTCGGGATAGGGCTTGACGTCGACGAACTCGAGCGGATCATGTGACATCAGCTCTTCGTCCATGGCGACGAAGGTGCCGGGATCGGCAAGCTGCTGAACCCGCTCCAATCCGGAGAGGCGGAAATGGTGCTCGCAGTCCGGACAGACGTTCAGGTTGTTTTCGAGCGATCTCCTGAACAGAATCGAACTGCAGGAGGGACAGCGAACCCAGAGACCCTCGGGAACAGGCTTCTTGCCTGTGGGGTGCCCTGCATCGACGTCGGACCAGCTTCTTGTCTTGACTTCAGCCATGTGTAGACTTCTCTGCATCGACACCTGCGTGCCGCCGACTCCAATCAGTCGAACCATGATTCCGTTCACGGTTCAGGACTCTGCTGAGAATGGTGACGACTGAATGGAGGCACGTAAACCCCCTAGTCGGTCGTTTTTCGTCCCGATGGGCGTTCAGGGCCCTCTGAGGGCCGAAATTGTCGAAGCAAAATCGTCCGAGCCGAAGATCGCGGACGCGGCGACGAGCAGATCGCACCCTGCATCGCGACAATCGGCGACGGTCTTGAGATTGACTCCACCGTCCATCTGGAGTCGCTGGTCGTCCCGAAGACGCGAAGAGATCGCACGCGTCTTCTCCAGAACGTCTCCGATGAAGGACTGCCCTGAGAATCCGGGATTGACGCTCATGACGAGCGCGAGATCCACCTCCGCCAACCACGGCTCGATCGATTCCCAGGGGGTCGGCGGATTGACCGCGATGCCGACGGTGCAGCCGGCTTCGCGGATGCACCTGATGACCTCGGCGGGATCCTCGTCGGCCTCGATGTGGAAGGTGATGTGTCCGGCCCCGGCATCGGCGAAGGGCTGGACGTACATCGTCGGCCGCGTC
Source organism: Phycisphaerales bacterium UBA3160 (assembly GCA_002364485.1). Classification (GTDB taxonomy): domain Bacteria; phylum Planctomycetota; class Phycisphaerae; order Phycisphaerales; family SM1A02; genus UBA854. The sequence goes on along the minus strand of DEYK01000023.1, from coordinate 45,730 downwards.
ACCATCAGATGGACGTCGAGGAACACGGCGGGAAGACGCCGGTGCAGCGAGGCGCAGAGGGCGGGCCCCATCGTCACGTTGGGGACGAAGTGTCCGTCCATGACGTCCAGATGAAGCAGATCCGCACCGGCTGCGACGGTGGCTTCGCAGTCGGAGCCGAGCGCCGCGAAGTCCGCGGAGAGGATCGAAGGAGCCACAAGCGGCTCGGTGAGGATGCCCGTGATGGGATGGGTACCGGTCATGGTCGTCATCTGCAGTCCCTTGCGAATGCGATCGTCTTGATCAGTCCTTGTCCGGGGAGGCCGACTTCATGTCCTGCTGCTTCTTACGGAACTCGTCGAGCTTCGGTCGGTACTCGCCCTTCTTGCGGGGAGCGGCCATGAAGTACGCCTTCTCCTGGAGCATGACCGCATCGTCGATCTCGCCTCGCTGGAAACGGACGACGGCCTCGGACATCACGAACTTCGGATCGTTCGGTCGACCGTTGACCCGAGCAGCCTGAGCGGCCTCCAATGCGATGTCCATGTCTCGCTGGGCATCCGGAATCTGGGGATCGGTGGCGATCATCTCCGCGATCCATGAAAGCAGTTCGGGATCGTCGGGGTACGACTGGATCGCCTCGCGGGTGTACTCGTTGGCCTTTGCGGGATCCTTCTGATCGTTCATGAAGACCTTGATTCGATCCATGACGAGGAAGTAGAAGATCCTGGGATCACGCTGGATGACCTCGTTCGTCAGATCGTCGTACTGCGACCAGTTCTTGAGCTTGCGGGCCTTCTCGATCGCCTTCAGGTGCGACGCGGCGTCGTTCATCAGCTTCTTGTTGTATCGACCGGCGATGATCTTCTCGAGGATGTCGTTGAAATCGGGATCCATGGGATGACCGATGAACTGGACGTTGCCCTTGGGGCCGACGATGAACGCCGCGGGAATGCCGTTGAGTCCGGCCGCCTTCATCCAGGCCCGCTTGGTCGCCTGACGCTTGTCGACGGCGACGGTGTAGTCCATCTTGCGACCCATCTTCCTGACGAACGGCTTCACGACATCGGGCTTCTCGTCGGAGATGCCGATGATGCGGAGCTGATCGGGCTCGTACTGGCTCTGCAGTTCGGTCAGGTGCGGAATCGACTTGCGACAGGGACCACACCAGGTCGCCCAGAACTCGACGACGTACGTGGTGCCGGGGTCGATGCCGGTCTGGTCACCCTTCACCCATTCGGCGATGGAGATGCCGGGGGCAGGATCGCCCACCACGAGCTTCTTGCCGAGCTGGGCCTGGGCGGGCGCAACGCAGGCGAGGCCGATGAACAGGATGAAAGCGACGCTGAGCTTGTTGAGCATGAAATCGTTCCTCAAGGAATCTGGTCGTCCTTCCGGTCAGACCCGGATGGTGCGATCTAATCATAGCGGCCATGGGTGGGCGACATCGTATTTCAGTGGCATGAGCCCCCGATACGCGACGCGGGTATTCCACAACAGATTGAGACGCCCCCCGGCTCACGAGGTTCCGGCCGACGACCGCTATTTTTCGAGATTGTCCAGGAGTTCGACGGAGCGGAACGAGCGGCCCTCGAGCATCCGCAGGCTTGCTCCCCCACCCGTCGAGACATGGCTGACCCCCTGCGAACATCCGAACATTTCGACCGCGGCAGCGGTCTCCCCGCCGCCGATCACGGAAACGGCCCCCTGTTCCGTCGCCGCCACGACGGCTTCGGCAACCGATCTGGTTCCCCTGTCGAACGGCGGATGCTCGAAGACGCCCATCGGACCGTTCCAGACGATCGTCGATGCGGTCTCCAGCAGTTCGCACGCGGCGACGATCGAATCCGGCCCCAGATCGAGGCCCATCAGATCCGACGGGACGTCGGCTCCGCAGACCTCCGCCGAAGCGGCGTCCCTGGGTGAAGTTGAACACCGGCTGTCCACCGGAAGCAGGATCGTGGTTCCGTGGGCCCGGGCCTCCTCGAGGATGTCCCGGGCCGAATCGACCATGTCCGCCTCGAAGAGGCTTCGTCCGATCTTGCGATCGAGCACGGAGAGGAATGTGTACGCCATCCCACCGCCGATGATCACGGCGTCGACCCGAGGAAGCAGATTTCGAATGGCCCCCAGCTTGTCGGAGACCTTCGCGCCGCCGAGCACGGCGACGAACGGAGACCGGGCGTGCTCGATGGCGTCGGACAGGAACGCCAGTTCGGACTGCAGCAGCCGCCCGGCGGCGCGCGGATGGCCGGACATGGCTTCGGGCACCCCGACCATGGAGGCGTGGTCCCGATGCGCCGTACCGAACGCATCGTTCACGAAGATGTCGCCGAACGCCGCGAGTTGTGCGGAGAAGTCGGAATCGTTCTGTTTTTCGCCGGCATGGAATCGGAGATTCTCGAGCAGCAGCACCGCACCCGGTTCGAGCTCCTGCACGGCGGTCCGTGCCGCGGGGCCGATGCAGTCCTCGGGAACGAAGCGGACATCGACGCCCGGCAGCAGCGAAGCCAGACGTTCGGCGACCGGCTTCATGCTGTATTCGAGCTCGAATCCGGAACCCGAGGGGCGTCCGAGGTGACTCATGAGCACCAGGCTGCCCCCGCGATCGAGAACCGATCTGAGGGTGGGGATCGCCATGCGGATGCGGCGGTCGTCGAGCACCTCCCCGTGCTCGGTCAACGGAACGTTGAAATCCACACGCACGAGTACCCGCTGTCCGGACACGTCGACGTCATCGATGGATACCTTGGCCATGTGCTCGCTCCATGCTGGTTCTGACGGGTACGGTACACGAGTTCACCAGTACGGGAAGACCATGTCCACAAGCCTTCCATCACCGCAGACGATCCTGATTCTCGGCCCGACCGCCGGTGGAAAGACGTCGCTCGCCCTGCACATCGCACGCACCGTTCCCGAGGGCGGCGAGTGCATCGGAGCCGACTCGATGCAGGTCTATCGCGGAATGGACATCGGGACCGCCAAGCCCGATGCGGACGAACTGGGCGACACGCCGCATCACCTGATCGACGTCGTCGAACCGGCAGACACCTACACCGTCGACCACTGGCTCAGGCAGGCCACGCACTGCGAACGCGAGATTCGCCGACGCGGACACGTTCCGATCTTCGTGGGCGGAACGAACCTCTATCTGCAGGCCCTGCTGGGAGGATTCCTCGAAGGGCCGGAGCCCGACCCGAAGATCCGCGCCGAACTCGAGAAGCTTGATCGCATGGAACTTCGAAGCAGACTCGAATCCGTCGATCCGGCCAGCGCAGACCGCATCCACCCCAACGACCGCCGCAGAACGGTCAGGGCCCTGGAGGTGCATGCCCTGTGCGGGCAACCCCTGAGCGCCATGCAGGGGCAGTGGGCAGCGTCGCCGGCACGAACCGACATTCGGATCATCGGACTGGAGTGGGCACCGGAGGCGATCAATCCCCGCATCAACGCGAGGGTCAAGGCCATGTTCGAGGCGGGCTTCGTCGATGAAGTCCGTACCCTCAGAGCCGCCGGCAGCATCGGGCCCCAGGCATCGGAAGCGCTCGGATACAAGCAGATCCTCGAGCATCTCTCAGGGCAGCGATCGCTGGAAGAGACCATCGAAGAGGTCAAGATCAGGACTCGACGCTTCGCAAAGCAGCAACGGACGTGGCTGAGGCGATTCAAGCATCTCTTTGGAGGTTTCTGGGTGGATGCCTCGGAAAATAGCACCCAAGATATTGCCAGTAAGGCACTTACGTAAATTTCCGAGTGCCCCTTACACCGGCCCTGAGACCGAAAAAACGAGACTGAGCAGGAAGCGACGCCACTCCTTTTTTCTTGACAGAGCCGGACAGGCCGATACAAACACCCCGACCCCTGACGGCGAGAAGCCTTTTTCCCGCCGCCGAAATCTGTCCTTCCGGAATCGCCTCTGTTGGCGGCTCCCGGACAGATGGAACACTCTCCAGAGGCAGGATCACACCCCATGGCCAACCAACTGGTCATCGTCGAATCACCGGCCAAGGCCAAGACCATCAACCGGTACCTGGGACCTGGTTTCACGGTCGAGGCTTCGGTCGGTCACGTGCGGGATCTTCCCAAGTCCGCCAAGGGCCAGCCCGTACCCGGAGTGGACATCGAAAACGACTTCGCACCCTCGTACCAACCGGTACCGGGAAAGAAGAAGGTGATCACCGCACTGCGGAAACTGGCCAAGACCGCCGACGAGGTCTGGTTCGCGACCGACCTCGACCGCGAAGGAGAAGCCATCGCATGGCATCTCGCCGAGGAACTGAAGATCGACCCCACCAAGGCGAAACGGGTCGTATTCAATGCGATCACCAAGAAACAGATCGAACAGGCCTTCGAGAAGCCCAACGTGATCGACATGGATCGCGTCAACGCACAGCAGGCCCGCCGCATCCTCGACCGGATCGTCGGCTACCAGGTGTCCCCCCTGCTCTGGAAACGGGTCGCCGGCGGACTCAGCGCCGGTCGCGTCCAGTCCGTCGCGGTCCGCCTGATCGTCGAACGCGAGAAGGAGATCCGGGCCTTCGTTCCGGACGAGTTCTGGCAGGTCGACGGATGCTTCGCCCTCGATCCGAAGCAGCGTGACGAACTCGAGGCGTCCTGGTCGACCCTGCACGCCGAAGCCGCGGCGGCCGAAAATCCCAAGCCGGTCACGCAGAAGGAACAGAACCGCTGGCTTCGGGACCACAACGCCCTGTCCGCCGGCCTGGTCGAGGTCGATGGCAAGCGGTTCAATCTCAAGATCACCGCGGAGGGCTTCGAGGCCGTCGTCGACGAAGCCGATCATGCCGAACGCATCCGTTCGCTGGCCGCCGCCATCGGCATGACCGATCCGACCGTGGAGACCACGGCCGACCCGGCCGGCGCCGGTCCGTCCACCCGACGCATCAAGGTCGCGGGTCCGATCGATCCGAACGCCCGGTACACCATCGACTCGATCACGCAGAAGAAGTCGAAGTCCAGGCCCGGAGCCCCCTTCATCACGAGCTCGCTGCAGGCCGCCGCCGCGTCCGGGCTCGGATTCACCGCGTCGAGGACCATGCGTGCCGCCCAGAAGCTGTACGAGGGAATCACGATCCGTCGCGAGGGACAGGTCGGCCTCATCACCTACATGCGGACCGACTCGACCCACATCTCACCGGAAGCCATCCAACAGGTTCGGGCCCACATCGAGGACACGTACGGCTCGAAGTACCTTCCGGGCAAACCGGTCCATCACAGTTCCACCAACCGCGCCGCGCAGGAGGCGCACGAGGCGATCCGCCCGACGGACGTCACACGCCATCCCGATTCGCTTCCCGCATCGGTGGACGAGGATCTGAAGAAGCTCTACCGCCTCATCTGGAACCGATTCGTCTCCGGACAGATGGTTCCCGCCGAATGGGACCGGACGGAGATCCGGATGAAGCGAAGCGACGTCGACAGCGGCGCCGTCTTCCTGACCAAGGGACGCGTGCTCTCGTTCGACGGGTTCTACAAGGTGTCCGGCGTCCCGGTATCGGAGAACGAACAGACGCTGCCGACGCTGAAGGAGGGCGACGTCCTCGCTCCCTTCGCACTCGATCCACGCCAGAAGTTCACTCCGCCGCCGTCGCGGTTCTCGGAATCCGCCCTGGTCAAGCAGCTCGAGAAGGAGGGCATCGGACGTCCCTCGACCTACGCATCGATCATCGACGTGATCCAGCGGAGGAACTACGTCGAGAAGATCGATAGGGCGTTCTGGCCGACGCATCTGGGCGAAGTGGTCACGGAGAAGCTCATCGAGGCGTTCCCCCGGCTGATGGACATCGGCTACACCCGCTCGATGGAGGCCGATCTGGACAAGATCGCGTCCGGAGCGGCGAACTGGTCCGAGATGCTGAAGGAGTTCTACGGCCCCTTCACCGAGGCGCTCGAGTTCGCATACGAGAACATGACCCATGCCAAGGCCGAGACCGAACCGGCCCGATACGCATGCCCCACCTGCGACGCACGAACCGAGTATCGACTCGGCAAGAACGGTCGATTCCTCTCGTGCACCGACTACCCGGACTGCAAGTTCGCGGCGACGGTCGATCGCGACGGTCGACCGATGCTGGTCCAGCGCGTCGATGTCCAGTGTCCGGAGGACGAATCCGCCATGGTGCTCCGAACCGGCCGGTTCGGCCCGTTCCTGGCCTCCGTGAACTATCCCGAGGTCAAGATGGTGGTGAATCTCGATCGCAAGGGCCAGATCAAGTACCCCTCCATTCCACCGCTCGAGACCGACCTGCCGTGCGCGAAGTGCGACCGGATGCTCTTTCTCAGACGCGGCAAGCGTGGACCGTGGCTCGGATGCAGCGGCTTCCCCAAGTGTCGCGGACGCGGCAAGTGGGCCGATCTCGAGGACGAGAAGAAGACGCAGCTCGAGGAAGGGCTCGCGGCACATGAGAAGGAGAATCCCCAGGTGCTCATCAAGGATCTCAAGGGCGAAATCATCGAGGAAGGCACGCCCATCGAGGCCCTGATGATCAACGAGGAAGAGGAACAGCTCGAGGTCCATCCGGACGTCGTCAAGGAAGAAGCCTGAACCGGACGCCCCTCGCAGCAGTGGGACATCGGGCCGCAGCAATCAGGCGGCCGAGCACCTACAATCCGCTCATGGAACGACGCAAAACACGCAGCATCATGATCGGAGACGATCGAACGGGGCGGGTCGGCATCGGCGGTGACCATCCGGTCTCCGTCCAGACGATGACCTCCGGCTACACCTGGGACATCGACGAATGCGTCGCGGAGATCAACCGCATGCACGAGGCGGGAGCCGACGTCGTTCGGGTCGCGGTGCCGCAGCGGAAGGATACCGAAGCACTCCCCGAGATCCTGGCCCAGACCAAGGTGCCGATCGTGGCCGACGTCCACTTCCACTACAAGCGTGCCCTCGAGGCGGTCGAGGCCGGCATCCACAAGATCAGACTCAACCCCGGCAACATCAACGACCGCGATCAGGTCAACAGCGTGATCGCCGCCTGCCGGGAACGCGGCATCCCGATTCGGGTCGGAGTCAACGAAGGCTCGATCATCGAACGCAAGGACAAGCAGCAGCGCGCCGAGGAACTCGGCAAGTTCTTCTCCGATCGCCACCAGGGGCACCTCATCGCCCTGATGGTCGCGAAGCTCGAGGAGTACATGGACATCTTCCAGGAGCAGGATTTCCACGACGTCTGCATCAGCGCCAAGTCGATGGATGCACGACTCGTCATCGAGATCTACCGGGAGATCTCCAAGCGGTTCGACTACCCGCTGCATCTGGGCGTGACGCACGCCGGCCCGAAGGAGACCGGAGCCATCCGCAGCGTGGTCGCCCTGGGGTCCCTGCTCTCCAACGGAATCGGAGACACGCTTCGAATCAGCTACGCGAGCGACCCCGTCCTCGAGGTGGAGGACGGACTGGAACTCCTCTACTGCCTGGGCCTGCGAAACCGTATCGGCGCGGAACTCATCGCCTGTCCCACCTGCGGCAGGATCCAGGTCGACCTCTTCACCCTCGTCCAGGCCGTCCGCATCAAGCTCGCGAAGGAGATCGAACTTCCGATCAAGGTCGCGGTCATGGGCTGCGTCGTCAACGGGCCGGGCGAAGCCGAAGGAGCCGACGTCGCGGTGTTCGCAGGCGACCGACGCGGCATCATCTACGTCCAGGGGGAACGGGTCGCCAACGTGAAGGAGGAGGAGATCCTCGATCGACTCCTCGAGGAGTGCTGCAAGTTCCAGCAGCAGGTACGCAACGGCGAGGCCTCTCTGGGCGAAAAAAGGGTCGACATCGTCCCTCCGGACCCCATCGGCGAACTCGGAAGCGGCGTGGACAAGATCAATGCCGGAAACGTGGAACAGATCACGATCGACAAATCCTGACGCCTCCCGGCCGATCAGGGCGTAGACTTCCGTGTCCCCCTATCAAGGATCGTGAACCTTGAAGAGCCACACGACACAAACCGAACGCACTGCATTCACCCTGATCGAGCTGCTGGTCGTCATCGCCATCATCGGCATCCTGATCTCGCTCATCAGCGTCGGCGTCTCGTCCGTGTATCGCTCAAGTCTGAAGTCCAGCGAACTGAACAACGTCCGACAGGTCGGCAACGCCCTGCTCATGTACGCGGGCTCCAACAACTCGCAGCTCGTACGCGGATGGCAGTCGACGGACGTGCAGGCGATCACGGAGGACACCATCGTCTACCCCGATTTCGTGGAGATCTCCCCGGCCCCGAACTTCAGGGCTTCGGACGAGAACATCGCCGGGCCCTGGACATGGCACCTTGCCTCCTACATCGACAATCCGGAGACGATCATGCGTTCGCATCTGGACAAGGGCCAGCAGGCGATCGACAACTACGTGGATGAGGGATACGACTTCGCCCACCAGCCGGCCTTCGCCTACAACGGGTGGTATCTGGGAGGCCAATGGGCCTTCTGGGATCCGCACTACCGGACCGCGCAGCTCCGGTTCGCGAGCGTCGAACAGTCGGACGGCACGAAGGCCACCCCGGTGGTCAGATCGCTTCCGCTGGTCCGCAACTCCACCGATGTCGTCGCATTCTGCACCGCGTTCAAGGCGGATGGACCGATGGACATGCTGCCGGCCTCAGGAACCACCGCGGGCACCTGGCTGGTCGAGCCGAGACTGATGGCCAACGAACTGCGATGGGGCATCGACCAGGGCGGAGACATGCACATCCATGCCGAGACCCATGCCCCCTTCGGCCGCGGCGGCGGACCACCGGTGGCGTGGTTCATCGACGGGCACGCCTCGACCCAGTCCTACGAGGATCTGGCCGACCAGCGAAGATGGATCGATCGGGCAAAGGCCATCGGCGACACTCCCGCCAGGGACTGGAGCCATGAAGACGACGTGCGTTGAGGATCACTCCGCTTCGGATTCGTTCCGTTCACGCTCGAGTCTGGCCTGCCGCTTGAGCTGAGCCAGGGCGAGGCGGATCGAACGACGAATCGACTTCCGGTCCCGCTCCGTCAGGGGCGAGTTCGCGAGATCGACTTCGATGGCATCGTCCCATCGGGACTCGACCAGACGGTATCCATGCTTCGAGGCGAGAAGCCGCTCGGCCATGTCGGGCATGTGCGCGGCGCCGTAGAGGATCGCGACGGACTCGACGTCGGACTCGACGTCGACGATTCGATCGAGATCGACCAGAGGCACCGTGTTCCGCTCCACCACGATCACTTCATGGAACCCTTCGCCGAACTGCTGATCGGTCACGTTCAGGATACCGGGACTCCCGAGCAGTTCGATCAGCACCACCTTGATCCCGTCGGAGACGGCCCCGCCCGAGATCGCATCGCCGAACGGGATGAGCGCGAGCATGGCATTGATCAACTGTGCCGGGATCGATGCGCCGGAGAGCATGTCGCCGATCACGGCGAACTCGATGCCGCGCCGCGCGAACGCGGCCTCGACTTCATGCATGGTCATGTCGCTGACCCGCCACGCGTCGGCGTCGTAGGGCATCGATTCGAGTTGGAAACGAAGACCTAGCGAGTCCGCCAGCATGGCCTGCAGATTGCGATCCGGCTGCGCGGCCTCGGCATCGGGACGCGATCCCCCCACCGCCACCAGATCGTCTTCGGTGTCGAACCGGCCGTCGGAGCCGGCGCTTCTGAGCTCGAGTCCGCCGTCTTCGGGGTCCACTTCGTAGCGGATCGATCGTCCCCATGCATCCACCGATGCGTTCCGCACCCAGCCGACCAACCGAAGGTCCAGCCCACGGACGCAGTCGACGAACGATTCCACCGCGGCAGGCGGCTCGGGGCATCGTTCGGCCACGTTCGCCAGCAGATCGAGCCCGGCCCGGGTGGACGCTCTTCGGGACTCGTCCGTATCGGCGGAATGCGGCCTCGCCCCTTCGGGCATGACCGACTCGTACAGCACGACATCGACATCGGCGACCAGATTCGAAAGCGCCTCGTAGTAGCCGGCGTCTCCGATGTGGGTCACACCGACCAGCCAGACGTCCGGCGCGTCGGGGGCCTCGTATCGACGCGAGGCGATCTCCAGAGTGGATGCGAGTTCGGATTCGGTACCACTTCGGATCCACGACTCGGGTTCGCGGGGCGTGTCGGCACACCCCAGGGTTCCGATCAGAAGCAGTGACGCGAACGACATCATTTGCCGGACCTCTTCTTGGGAAGCCCGATCTGCGCGGACGCGATCAGCGTTTCGAGCCGGCCGATCGCGTGCGCGGACTGCGCACGGAAGATCATGTACGGAAACAGCGTGACGAGTGCGACGATCAGTCCGAAGGCGGTGGTGATCAGTGCGGCGGCGATGCCGCCGGCGACCTCGCGGGGATCGGTGAGGGTGGACTGGCTTCCCAGAAGCTGGAACGACTGGATGATGCCGATCACCGTTCCCAGGATTCCGAGAAGCGGCGCGGCCGTGATGATCGTGGAAAGCACCACCATGTACCGATCGAGTCCGCTGCGGACGGAGTCGACCGCCTGCATGGCGACCGCATCCGAGGAGCCGTCCTCGACCAGACGGAGGACGACCTTTCCGTAGGGGCTTCGATCGCCTTCGACCATTCCGCGGATCCGCGGGGCATCCCCCTCACGCAATGCCTCGTTGAGGCCCGCCAGTCGCTCGAGATGGCTTCGGCCGCTCAGGGCGACCCAGAAGCAGACCCGCTCTATGATCAATGCCACGCTGCAGATGCTGAGAATCAGCAGCGGAATCATCACGTAGCCGCCTTGATCCAGCAGCATTTCAATGGTGTTTAGCACGTGCTCCATCGGCTGTATGATACGGAACTGGGATCATCAAGGGGGCTCAACTGGCCATGTCCACCAAACACACCATGCAAGACACCGATCTGTTCACCCGACCTGCCGCAATCACCGAAGTCGCACTCGCTGCGGCGCTCGATGGAGCCGATCTGCCCGAGCACCTCCTGGAGGCCGCCAGATGGAGCGTGCTCGGAGGTGGAAAGCGACTGCGACCCGCTCTGGTCATCCTCAGCTGCGAAGCGGTGGGCGGCAGGACCGACCATGCCGTCCATGCCGCCGTCGCTCTGGAACTGATCCACTGCTTCAGCCTCGTCCATGACGACCTGCCGGCTCTCGACAACGACGAACTTCGTCGCGGCCGCCCCACCCTGCACATCAAGGCGGGAGAGCCGATGGCGATCCTCGCCGGCGACCTTCTCATCTCGATGGCGTTCCAGCAGTTGATGGACTCTCCAATGGATGTGGCGACCAAATGCTCGCTGGTGTCCGAACTCGCCGGCGGAACCTCCTCGATGGTGATCGGCCAGGTCTACGACACCCTCGGCGGACTTCCCGACGATCTCGAACCGCACCAGCAGCTCCAACTCGTGCACCGCAACAAGACCGGCGCACTGCTTCGCGCCGCCTGCCGGATGGGAGCGTTCTGCGGCATGGCCGATGCGGGCTGGAGCCAATGCCTGAGCGAATACGGAGAAGCCGTCGGACTGATGTTCCAGGTCGTCGATGATCTGCTCGACGTGACCCAGACCACGGAACATCTCGGCAAGGCCGCAGGCAAGGACGAGGAGATGGGCAAGATCACCTTCCCGGGACTCCTCGGAATCGAGGAATCCCGTCGTGTCGTCATGGAACTCGAGCAGCAGGCCATACGTGCCCTGGAGCCGCTGGGCCCCGCTGCGGACCCCCTGAGGGATCTGGGGCGTTTCATGGCTATCCGAACGAAATAGGCTAAACTGCACTACTTGAGGTCTCAGGATGCGGGTTCATCCCGCACCTGCCTCCAACCAAAGGCTACGGAGAACTGCATCCCATGGAATCCACCTCCCTACTCCAGACAATCGGCTCTCCCGCCGATCTCAAGCAGTTGTCCGTCGAGCAGCTGCCGACCCTGGCCGCCGAGATGCGCGAAGCCATCTGCGAGCAGGTCAAGAAGAGCGGTGGACACCTCGCTCCGAACCTCGGGGTGGTGGAACTGACGATCGCCCTGCACTACGTCTTCGACTTCGGGCACGATCGCCTGCTCTTCGACGTCGGCCACCAGTGCTATCCGCACAAGCTCCTGACCGGACGGGCCCATCTGCTGCCGAAGCTCCGACAACGTGACGGAATGGCCGGATTCCCCGAACCACGCGAATCGAACTTCGATCTCTTCTCCGTCGGACATGCCGGTACTGCGATCTCGACCGCCGTCGGCATGGCTCGCGGTGACCAGCTCCGCAAGGAGTCCTTCTGCAAGGACAATCCGGATGGCCGCCGCGTCGTCGCCCTGATCGGCGACGCCAGCATCGTCAACGGCGTCGCGATGGAGGGGCTCAACAACGCCGGCACGCTCGACCGTCAGATGCTCGTCATCCTCAACGACAACGGAATGAGCATCGCCAAGCCGCAGGGCGCGGTTGCGGGATACTTCAATCGCATCCGGATCAACTCCGCGTACCGCACCATGAAGGAGACCGCCAAGGACATCTTCAAGTCGATTCCGGGCGGCTCCACCCTTCGCGACATGTCCCATCGATTCAGCGAGATGGCGAAGGAAGCGGTCACCGACGACAACTGGTTCGAGAAGTTCGGTCTCCTGACCGTCGGACCGATCGACGGACACGACATCCCCACCCTCGTCGACATGCTGTCCGAGGTGCGCGACTTCGAGCATCCGATGGTCCTGCATGTGCATACGGTCAAGGGCAAGGGGTTCGAGTTCAGCGAAGGCGACGCGACGACCTTCCACTCCCCCAAGCCGTTCTCGGTCAACGGGTGCCGCGTCGAACTGAAGTCCTCGGGACGAAGTTTCACCAGTGCGTACTCCGATGCGATGTGCGATCTCATGGAACGGGACGAATCCGTCGTCACCTGCACCGCCGCGATGCCCGACGGCACCGGCATCAAGCAGTGCATCGATCGCTTCCCCGAACGGAGCTGGGATACCGGCATCTGCGAATCGCATGCGATGGACATGATGGCCGGTCTCGCCAAGTCGGGGCTCAAGCCCTTCTTCGCCGTGTACTCCACGTTCGTGCAACGAGCGTTCGACCAGGCCTTCCAGGAGGTCGCCCTGCAGGGGCTGCCGGTCAGACTCTGCCTCGACCGGGCCGGACTCGTCGGCGGAGACGGTGCCGTGCACCACGGCTTCTGCGACGTCAGCATCCTCTCGGTCTTCCCCGATGCCGCCCTCATGGCGACGATGGACGAACCGAGCCTCAAGGCGGCCCTCGAGTTCATGCGGACCTACGACACCGGCCTCTCATGCGTCAGGTATCCCCGTGACGACGTGCACGGCCGATTCATCGACGAGTGCCCGCCCTTCGAACTCGGCAAGGCACGGGCCCTGATGACCCACGAGCATCCCGACCTCGCGGTCCTCGGCTACGGCACGATGGCACTCACCGCGTGCGAAGCCGCGGACGCCATCGGACCCGACGCGAAGATCGACGTCTACGACGCACGATTCGCCAAACCCGTCGACTCCGAACTCCTCCGGTCGCTTCTGGAGCGGAACATTCCGATCGTGACCCTCGAGGACCACTCGATCAAGGGCGGATTCGGAACCGCCGTCCTCGGTGCGGCCCACGACATGGGACTGGACACGCGCAACATCACCTCCCTCGGCCTTCCGGAAACCTGGATCTACCAGGGATCCCGTGCTGAACAGCTGGCCGAAGCCGGACTCGACACCGACAACGTGGTCCGCGTCCTGCGGCATGTGATGGCCGGCGATGAAGTCCCGATGGTCCTGACCAAGCCGATGCCTGCCACGACCGGCTGATCGGACTTCGATCTCCACGAGCCCCGGAGTTCCTCAGGGCATGTGCGCCGCAAGATGCAGCCTGCGATCGAGCGGCATCAGCAGCATCGCGATCGTCTCGAAGAACCGATCGGTCAACCGCTCGAATTCCTGATAGTGACGCTCGGTGTCCGAGTGCATCGCAGCCGCATCCAGACCGACCCGAGCGACCAGCTCAGCGTCGTCCTGCTCCCACGCCGCGACCTGTGCACGGACGATCTCCGGATGGTGCTGGACCGCGTAGGCCCGCACCCCGAGTCTCCAGGCCTGGACATCGCCGCGATCGCCGCGGCTGAGGACACACGCGCCTTCGGGAAGTTCATGCACGGTGTCGCTGTTCCAGTGGAACTGCATCCCCTGCCAGGGCTGGCCCTTGTACAGCGGATCCTCGCGTCCCTCGGGCGTCATCTCCACGGACGACCATCCGAGCCGGGGGCCTTCCGCCATCGTCTGCACCGTGCCGCCGAACGCCCTGGCGAGAATCTGCGAACCGAGGCAGACGCCGAAGACAGGAACACCCGCACCGCATGCATCGCGAAGCAGCTGCTGCAGCGGTTCCATCCACGTGAGTGAATCGTCGTTGGACGACTGCGGACCACCGAAGCAGAGCACCGCATCGACGTCGATCAGATCGGAGGGGACTTCGTCGCCCCGATGCAGTCTTCGGACATCGAGCCGGTGACCGTGTTGCTGGAGAATGGATCCCATTCGACTGGAACCCGCGAGATCGCTGCATTCGAATACGAGTGTTGGCATGCGCGGAGATTACGCCCGGATCCGCACGACGGCAAGCGGGAAATCCGATCGATTTATCCGGAGCAGCGTTGCATCGAGATCGAAGCATCATGGCCGTCGTAGTAGGCCTGACTGAATCGGACCAGCGGCGTTCTGGACATGGCCCAGTCGATCCAGCCCGCGGTATCGAATCGCCGGGCCGGAGTCAGATCCCGGTCGTCCCAGCGGGAATGGGGACGATTCGACAGAAAGTTGAACACGACCCCCACACCGGCGGCTGCGAACGCCCGGTCGACGAGATCCCTCGCGAGCTCCTCATCCATGGCGTTGAGGGTGCCGGAGATGAAGACCCAGTCCGCACCGGCCTCCTCGAGGCATGCGGGATCGCGTACCGGATCGGCGACGAGAAATCCGCATCGCGGATCGTCGACCTCCATCGCGACCTCGATCATCTCCTCCACGGCGTCGATTCCCACGTACCTGGAGAACGGCACCGATTTCGCGAGCAGGTGACGGGCCAGATCACCGATGCCGCAACCAAGGTCGAGAATCGATCCGCCCTGGACATCGGCGAGCTCCAGAAGCACGTCGAAACGGCGGAGTTGCCCCTCGCGGGAACTCCACAGCGTGGCGTCGAATCCCGCGCCGCCGTTCTTGACGGCCTTGAGATACGGCTGGAGATACTCTGGCTGCGATCCGGGTCTGGTCATGGTGTCACCTTGTGGCAGAAGTATTCCGCCCCATGGTGCATCAGGATAGGATGAATCCCACGATGAAGCGCAAGCACCTCGCGTCGTTCCCTGCCATGCTCGCTCTCCTCGCCATCTCGGCAGGAGTCTCGGCCATCGATCCGTCCAGAGTCACCGACGCGCAGGTCCAGTCGGCTCGCGAGGCCATCGTCGAGATGATCTGGAAGCATCAGGATCCGGACCGGCACTGGGATCCGGTCACCATGCCCAGCGGCGAAAGCACGAATCAGCACCTCGGCGGCTACACCGCCCTGGCCTGTCTGGCCCTGGTGACCGCAGGCGAAAGCTATCAGGACCCTCGACTGGACCGTCCTCTGGCGGATCTCAAGCAGACGGAACTCCGCGGGACCTACGCCGTCTCCACCCGCGCGTCGATCTGGGCCCATCTGCCGAAGCGATTCCAGAATCTGCTTCAACGCGACGCCCAGTGGTTGATCGACAGCTGGAATTCCGATGCGGCGGGATGGGGCTACCGGGCGAGTCCGGACGGCACGCTCAGCCGCCCCTCACCCTCGGTCCGTCACTTCGGGACGCTTGCGCTGTGGGCGGCCAGCCGACGAGGCATGCAGGTCCCACCGGGCCTGCTCACGGCCCTCGAGTCGATCACGATCGCGAACCAGCTCGAAGACGGTGCATGGCACTATCCGGGAACCGGAACACCGCGAAGCAGCGGCTCCATGACCGCAGCCGGACTGGTCACGCTCTACATCACCCAGGAACTCCTCCACTCGCATGAAGCACTGAGGCTCTCCCGCTCCGAAGCGACACCGGTCGCGAAATCGATCGAACGCGGTCTGGCCTGGATGGACGAACACTACGACGCCCGCAGGAATCCGGGGGGCGGTCGTGGAGGTCGATTCCCGATGTACTACCAGTACGCGGTGGAACGCGTCGGTCTGGCGAGCGGACTTCGGACGTTCGGCGGAAGGGACTGGTTTCGCGAAGGATCCGCCGTCATCCTCGACCGGCTCTTCGACGATCCCGAAGGACGCATGGCGCTCAAGTCCTCGTACGCCCCGGGGGGCAGCGCCTCGGCGTTGAGGGAACTGTGCTTTTCACTTCTCTTCCTCAGCCGGGGACGAGCTCCGATCGCGGTCAACAAACTTCGATTCGACGGCCGCTGGAACAACCGACCCCGCGACATGGCCAATCTGTGCCGCTGGATGAGCGAAGAGATGGAGACCGATGTCAACTGGCAGGTCGTCGACATGGACGCCGAACCGGAATCGTGGCTCGACGCTCCGATCCTGTGCATCGTGTCCGATGAACCGCTGCCCTGGATCGATGCCGAACGCACGGCCATCCGGGAGTTCCGCGAAGGCTCGAAGTCGTATCTGGAACGTCGACGCGACGGAACGCTCGCCGACGGCGAACGGCCCCCGCGTCCGCCGAAGATTCCCGAAGTCGAACGCATTCGACGGTACATCGATCGCGGCGGACTCGTCCTCGCGATCAACGAGGGCAAGTCGAGCGGCTTCAGTCGAAGCGTGCAGGACCTGGGAGCACTCATCAACCCTCGTGCCGACTGGGAGACGGTTCCGGCCAACGACCCGCTCTTCCAGCATCCGCTGAAGATCACGAAACGGCCGAAGCTGATGGCGCTTCGCAACGGCGTGCGCGATCAGATCCTGCTGCTGCCCAGCGGAGACCGCAGCGCCGAACTCCAGGTCATCGGACGCAAATCGACCCCTGTGCTCCAGACCCTTTCGAACATCCATGCCCACGCATCCGGCATGCATCGAACCCCACCACGTCTCGATGCGGGCGCGGGCGCCTGGTCCTCCTCGGGAGGATCCAGCAGCGCTGCCGTCGTCCGCGGAGTCCACAACGGACAATGGAAGACCGAACCCCAGGCGATGCCGTCGCTCCGCAACTCCATCGGGCGGGATCACGACATCGATCTTCAGGTGCTCGACCGCCGCATTCCCGACCTGGCCAGAAGCGGCCGGCCGGATCTGCTGATCCTGTCGGGCACGGAGGAGACCACGCTCTCCGAAGACGACTGGAATGCGATCGAACGGTTCGTCCGCGACGACGACGGCGTGGTGCTCTTCGAGCATGCCGGCGGCGGCGATGGCGGTGCGTTCGCTTCGGCGATGGAACAGCATTCGATGGATCGATTCGACGCCCCGGTCCGATCCGCGGATCGGACCGCACCCGTGACCGGCCAGACGCTCGAGGGAGGACTCGACTGCACGGAGGTGCGATGGACTCCCTACAGCATCATGGAGGTGTTCGGCGCGGCCGAACGTTCTCCGCGGCTTCGATGCCTCAAGATCGACGGCGAACCGGCGATCTTCTTCAGTCGTGAGGACATGAGCCACGCGCTGCTGGATCAGGGGCGTTGGGGCATCCACGGATATTCCCACCAATCCGCCACCGACCTGATGACGAATCTCGTCCTGTACGGCATCTCCAGACGTTCGACGGGTACGCAGCCATGATCACTCGACGCAGTTCCTGGCTGGTCACGGGAATCATCGCCGTACTCCTGGGAGTGGTGATCGGAGTCCTCGCGATCCCGACCTGGAGGGCGGGATCGAGAATCGACCGGGTGGCATCCGACGACGTCTCCAGTCGCACCACGGCATGGAAGTGGTGGATGGCGCCGGATGAAACGGGAGCTCCACGGGCGATCGAAGCCCTCGATTCCCTCAATGCATCCCTTGTGGAGGGATCCGACGACGCGTTGCTCCAGGGAGCGGACCAGCTGCATCGGCTCGGACTGTGGGGCTGGACCACGCAGCCGCATGCCCTGATGACACGGCACCTGCAGCTGCTCGCCTGGAGATCCCATGTGCTCGATGTCGAAGATGCGATCGAACTGGTCGAGACCGCTCCCCTCGACGCATCGACCGAAACGGTCGCCACCCCCGTCCTCGGACTGCTTGCACACGGCGATCCCGCGGTCGCCCGCCGGACGCTTCGAACGCTCGCCGCATGGGCGGGCATCTCACCGAGACTCGACGTCATCCTTCGACGACTTCCCGAAGACCGCAGCCACTGGGGCGATCCCTATCGGAAATGGCTCGGCTGCGGACGGCGCCCGCTGCGCATCGACGAGGCGGCGACTCCAACGTTCACGACGATCGACCCGCTCGATGCCGCGGACACGACCCCCGACATGATGGTCGTCACCACACTTGGAATCGCCGACTCTGCATCCCGGACCGACGAGGAACACGAGATCGGGCTGGATGATCCGGAAGCGGTCCGACGACAGATGGCCGCTCTGCTCACCGCGCTCGAGCAGGGGGACGACGAAGCACTCGCCCAGGCCATGCTGGTCGAACGGGATTCCAGGACGAGACTGACCATGCGTCTCGCACTCGATGCCCTGGGCCGTCCCACCAGCGACGACCATCCGGGCGAGTTCGCCCGGCGCGCGATGCGACAGGAAGACGAACGCATCTGGCACCCCGCGGTTCTCACCCGCCTGATTGCCGGCGATCCGGATCTGCTGGAACCGCTGTTCGAAGCCGCCGTCGATCCGAACGATGCGGACCGAGCCGCGGCATGGAGCCTGACGATCCGCTTTCTTCCCGACTGGATCGACGTCGAACCTGCGGGCGATCCGGGATGTGATTTCATGGATGCCGAGAGCCTCTTCGCCGGCCTGCTTGCTCGGTGGCATCTGGAACGTCGACGGCTGGTACGCGACGACATGGGACGATTTCACTCCTCCGGCTTGTGATCCGGAGCGTGTGACGTGATGATGGGTCCATGACCAATCGCCCCGAAGGCAACCTCGCCCTCCGCGTCCACATGATGCCGAAGCATACGAATGCCTTCGGGACCATCTTCGGTGGAGTCATCCTGTCGCTCATCGACCAGGCGGGATTCGACGAGGCGCGACGCTACGGGCTGCATCGCTACGTGACCGTCGCCTTCGACCGCATCGTGTTCCTCAAGCCGGTCTTCACCGGCGACGTTGTGAGCCTGTACACGAATCGAATCAAGAGCGGCAAGACGTCCATCACGATCGGCGTCGAGGTCTTCGCGGATCGATTCGACTCGACGGAGGTGGTCAGGGTGACATCGGGCAGCCTGACCATGGTCAGCGTCGACCAGCACGGAAAACCAATTCCGTACGACTCCCCCTCCACGCTCGGCGGCAGCGAGGAGCAGCATTCGTGACTGCTCCCATACGAATCGCCGCCCTGCTCAGCGGCGGCGGTCGCACGCTCATGAATCTCGTCGATCGGATCGACGACGCCCGGCTGCCGGCCCGCATCGACACGGTCGTCAGTTCCCGGGCCGATGCCGCAGGGGTCGAACGGGCACGGGCCCGGGGGTTCAAGGTCCACGTCGCGGAGGACGGCGACGTGTCGGACCTTCTGGATCCGGATCGACACGACCTCGTGTGCCTCTGCGGATGGCTTCGCCATCTGCACATCGAACCATGGATGCAGGGACGGGTGATGAACATCCATCCATCCCTGCTTCCGGCATTCGGCGGCCGCGGCATGTACGGCGAGCGGGTGCACTCGGCGGTGCTCGAAGCCGGAGTTCCGAGCAGCGGATGCACCGTTCATTTCGTCGACGAGCAGTACGATCACGGCCCGGTCATTCTCCAGCGGGCATGCGCCGTGGAGCCGTTCGACACCGCTGAAAGCCTCGCGGCACGAGTCTTCTCCATCGAGTGCGACGTGTACCCGGAAGCCATCACCCTCTTCGCACAGGACAGACTCCGCCTTGTCGGAGACCGTGTCCAGGTGGCTCCCCCTCCCCATCAGGGAGAGCCGCACGAGGCCTGACGCCGAGCAGTATGATGCACCGGTCTCAAGCCCCCTCGGAGCCTCCCACCAGACATGGCAGCGAGAAAGAACAGCAGCAGAGGCCACTTCAAGCGGTTCTTCCTTCGAGGACTTGCGGTGGTGCTGCCTTCCGCCCTGACGCTCTGGATCCTCGTCAAGGCGTACCAGTGGATCAGTCAGGCGGTGGCCCAGCCCATCAACCAGGGCATCCAGTACTGCATCGGACAGTTGATGGTGGTCTGGCCGGGTCTGGCCGAGTTCGGGGGGGCCGTTCCGAACGAGAGCCAACTCCAGCAACTTCGTCAATCGGAGGGTCTTGCTCCCGACGCGACCAGCATGGACGCGAGCCTCATCGTCGGATACCGGACGGAGACCATCGCATCCTGGTGGAACGACCACTGGTACATCCAGATCATCGGTCTCATCGTGGCGATCATCGCGGTCTACATCGCCGGCCGTCTGGTCGGTGGATTCGTGGGGCGGATGCTCTATCGGTATCTGGAGCGGATGATCAAGGCGATTCCCGTGGTCGAGAAGATCTACGGCTACGTGAAGCAGATCGTCGACTTCCTCTTCAACAATCAGGACAAGCCGATCACGTTCAACCGGGTCGTGGCCGCGGAATATCCACGTCGTGGGATCTGGTCCGTCGGATTCCAGACCGGCGAATCGATGCGGTCCATCTCGCGGAAATCGGGGGATTCCGTCACGGTCTTCATTCCCAGCTCACCCACTCCGTTCACGGGGTATACCGTCACGATCCCCAAGGACGATATCATTGAACTCCCGATCACCGTCGAGGAGGCAATCGGATTCGCCGTGAGCGGCGGCGTCCTCAAGCCTCCCCATCAGATCCAGGGAAGCGAGAACCGGATCGCCGAATCCGACGGTGACGGCGACGAAGACAAGGACCACTAACGAAGGGGCCGACATGCAGATCAACATCAGTTCAAAGCACGTGGACATCACCTCCTCCATCGAGGAATACGTCCTCAAGAAGGCCGAGCGGCTGCCACGCTACTTCGATCGGATCGAAGCCGTGGACATCGTCATCGACAAGACGCATGACGACCACGAAGTCGAGATCATCTGCAACATCGAACACAGCGACCCCATCATCGCCCGCGCCGAACTGCAAGACATGTACGCCTGCATCGATCTCTCCATGGATCGCGCCGTCCGTCAGCTGACCGACCACAAGAGCAGGCTTCGCGACCGAAAGCACAATCCAGGAAATTGAAAGAACGTCCCATGAAGCTGCTCGACATCGTCGTCAAGAACGCCATCAACACCGACCTCCAGTCATCCGACCGGGAGGGTGCGCTGCTCGAACTGCTCACGCAGCTCGTCGATGCCGGTACGGTTCCCGAGGACCTCAAGACCGAATACAACAAGGCCATCATCAAGCGTGAAAAACGCGGCTCGACCGGCTTCGGCCACGGCGTCGCCGTTCCGCACATCAAGCACGCATCGATCGAACACATGGCGATCGCCATCGGCATCTCGAAGTCGGGCATCGAGTTCAACGCCCTGGACGGCAAGCCGGTGCACAGCATCCTCCTCCTGCTGAGTCCGGAAGACAAGCCCGAAGAGCACCTCGAAGCCATGGAGGCGATCTTCGGCAACCTCAGCCAGGAGACGTTCCGCCGCTTCATGCTGCAGGCGAACTCGCCCAAGGAAGTGCTCGAACTGATCTCCGAGGCGGATTCGGACCAGTTGGACTCCTGATCCCCCTGATACGGTCACGCCCCGGCACACATCGTGTCGGACGCCATTCCGTTCTTCACGGAACCCCATCCATGTCGTCATCCGCAACAGTCAAGATCACCAACAAGCTGGGTATGCATGCACGTCCGGCGATGATCCTCGCCGAAACGGCTCAGGAGTTCGATGCCGACATCTCGATTCGACGGATGGACCAGAACAACAAGGTCGACGCCAAGTCGATCATGCAGCTGATGATGCTCGCCGCCACCAAGGGGACCGAGCTCGAGATCTCCGCGACCGGCACCGACGCGGACTCGTCCGTGGACCGCCTGGTCGGGCTGATCAGCAGCGGATTCAACGAGGATTAGATCCGTTCAGGAGGACGGAGGATGATGAAGTCCGAGTTCCTCGGCCTTCAGGTCCCGATCCATCAGTCGATGGATCGCATCGCGTGGAGCCATTCCCTCGAAGAGGATCTGCCCCACCGCCCGTGCGATCGGCATGTCGATGCCGATCCGAACCGCGAGTTCACTGACCGAAGCGGCCGTGGCGACGCCCTCGACCACCGAATGCGATCGAGCCGTGAACTCCTCGAGGGTTTCTCCGCGACCGATCGCCTCGCCGCATGTCCGATTGCGTCCGTGCGGACTGAAGCAGGTGGTGGCGAGATCGCCGACACCCGCGATTCCGAAGAAGGTCTCCAGCCGCGCGCCGAGGGACTGGCCCAGTCGGGCGATCTCGGCAAGCCCGCGTGCAAGCAGCATCGATTTGGCGTTGTCGCCTATTTCGAGACCGTCGACCATTCCCGCCGCGAGCGCAATGACGTTCTTCGTCGCACCGGCGATCTCGACGCCGATCGGATCATCGAGGGTGTAGGTCCTGATCCAGGGGACATTCAACAGATCCTGCACGAGGTGCGCGGCCGATGCGGACGTCGATGCCGAGATCAGCGCCGCAGGCAGCCGGACCGCGAGCTCCGTGGCGATGGTGGGTCCCGAGAGCACGACCAGATCCGGTCGCCGATCGAGTGCGGTCTCCGCAATCTCTCCGAGGACCTCGGTCGGCCTGAGCAGCGTCGATTTCTCGACCCCCTTGGCCGTGCTGACGAGCGGAGTGCCCGGCTCGCATGAAGGCATGAGGTCCGACCAGGTCGATCGGATGAACTGGGTCGGAATGGCGTTGATCGCCACCGTGGCGCCATCGAACGCCTCGGCGGCGTCGGTCGTGAGTCGCACCGAATCCGGAAGGCGGAAATCAGGCAGACGCTCAGGGATCGCCCGATCCTCACGGAGTCGTTCGACGATTTCGGTGCGAGGGCCCCACATCGTCACCCCGACCCCCCTCGCCGCGATCGCATCCGCCATCACCAGGCCCATTTGCCCGGTTCCGATCATCGCCACGTGTTGTGTGCCTGAGCTGGTCATGAAATGGTGCTTCCTGGAACGCATTGGAGCCGATCAGCCCCTGGTCCGCAATTCGAGGGTTCCATGAACAATCGATCATTCAGACGCGTAGGACTCTGATGCCTGCTCAGGCGAGGGGGGCTATACTGCATCCCTTTCAAGACATGCAGACCCAGGGAAAGCCCGGAGCCCCCCATGTCCGAGACATCCACCCTCGAAGCCCCGAAGATCACTTCTCCCACGACAGCGGAAGACTCAGGCATCAATGCCATCGGTCTCGAAAGACGCCTTCTGATCGCCATGAGCGGTGGAGTGCTTCTGGCTGCATCGTGGATAGGCCACCTGCTTGGATCGAATGAGCTCGTATCGCAGTTTCCCGCCGCGATCGGATCCATCATCCTCGTCATCCCCCTGCTCATCGGAGCATGGGGCGAGATCACCAAGGGGCGACCTTCCAGCGACTCGCTCGCATCGCTCGCGGTCCTCGCCGCGATGTCGTCCGAGATGTACCTCGCCGCAGGCTTCCTCGCGCTCTTCCTCTGGATGGCCAACCTGATCCTCAGCCGCACCGCATGGGGAGCCCAGCGTGCCATCCGCGAACTGATCGATCTCACCCCCGACATCGCACGACTGATCGGCTCCGACGGAGCTGAAACGGAAGTGCATCTGTCCAAGCTGTCGATCGGCAGCATCGTCCGGGTCCGACCCGGCGAGAACCTCCCCGTCGACGGCCGGATCGTCGCGGGGCAGAGCGACATCAACCAGGCCTCGCTCACGGGCGAAGCCGTACCCATCGAAGTCTCCAACGGCAGCGAGGTCTACGCGGGTACCGCCAACCTCACGGGCCAGATCGACATCGAGGTCACGGCCGTCGCCGGAGAAACGACGATCGGCAAGGTCGAATCCCTCATCCGCGAAGCGGAGTCGTCGAAGACCCAACGGCAGGAGTTCATCGAACAGCTGGCCTCCTACTACTTCTGGGTGGTCCTGATGGTCGCCGCTCTGGTGTGGTTCTTCACGCAGCGAAGTGCCGACGAGATGATCCGGGATCAGGCCGCCATCCGGGCGATCATCGTGCTCGTGGTCACCTGTCCCGGTGGACTGCTCATCTCCCATCCGACCGCCATGGTCGCGGCCTTCGCCGCATCGGCCAGGCTGGGCATCATGATCAAGCAGACCCGCACGCTCGAAGCGGCCGCCGACATCGACACCGTCATCATGGACAAGACCGGCACGCTGACCACGGGACGATTCGAGGTCAGTCGCCTCGCGCCCGTCGACGGCATCGGCGGAGCGGACCTTCTCCAGGCCGCCGCCGACGGAGAACAGTCGTCCAACCACCCGCTCGCCCGTTCGATCATGGACACCGCCGTGAAGGCGAAGATCGAACCCCACTCCATCGAATCCTACGAGGAGCATCATGGACGCGGGGTGATCGCACGGACTCCCGCGGGAACGATCTACGTCGGTCGCAGCGCCTGGCTCCGCGAACTGAATCCGGGCATCGAGAATCTCGTCGAAGGCGTCGAGGAGAAGATCGGCGGCATGTCGGGTGTCCATGTGATGCGCGACGAGACCTACCTCGGAGCAGTCGGCCTCGAGGACAAGCTGCGCCGCAACGCGGTGACCGCCGTCGAGGAGATGCGCGAGATCGGATGTCGGAGAATCTGCATCTTCACCGGTGACCGCCTCTCCGTCGCCAAGCGTGTCGGCCAGGCCGTCGGCGTCGATTCGATCGAGGCGGAATGCCTTCCCGAGGAGAAGCACGACGAGCTCAAGTACCTGATCAAGAAGGGACACCGCACCCTCGTGGTGGGCGACGGAATCAACGACGGTCCCATCCTCGCCACCGCCGACGTCGGCGTGGCCATGGGACTCTCGGGTTCGGACATCGCCACCAACTCGGCCGGCGTCGCCCTGATGAACGACGACCTTCGTCACGTCCCGTTCCTGCTGCAGCTGGCGCGACGGACCCGTCGGGTCATCAGCCAGAACATCCTGCTGTCGCTGGTGCTCGCCGTGGTGGGCCTCGCCCTGGCCGCGACCGGCATCATCCTGACCCTGTGGATCGCCCCGTTCTACTACGCACTCGGATACGTCATCGTCATCGCCAACAGCCTTCGGCTGGTGCGATTCGGCGAGGACTACTCGGAACAGGAACAGGCTCGACAGCGTGCGGAAGCCGAGGAACTCAGCAAACCGCGCCGGCGTGTCGCCGCAACGGCCTGATCGCCTCTCCGGCGGATTCAGGCGATCGTGACGGCCTCGTCCAGGTACACGTCCTGGATCGCGTTGAGCAGCTGGACGCCTTCCGGCATGGGGCGTTGGAACGACTTGCGACCGGAGATGAGTCCGCTGCCGCCGGCCCGCTTGTTGATCACCGCCGTGCGCACCGCATCGGCAAGATCGTTGTCACCCGAAGCTCCGCCGGAGTTGATCAGTCCGACCCGCCCCAGATAGCAGTTGGCGACCTGCCATCGGCAGAGATCGATCGGATGGTCGGAGCAGAGTTCGTCGTACATCCGCTGGTCGAACTTGCCGAACGATCCCGACTTGTTCATCGCAACGTATCCGCCGTTGTTGACGGGGAGCTTCTGCTTGATGATGTCCGCCTGAATGGTCACCCCGAGGTGGTTGGCCTGCCCGGTGAGATCCGCCGACGCGTGGTAGTCGTTTCCGTCGACCTTGAAGTCGTTGTTGCGAAGGTAGCACCACAGCACGGTCGCCATGCCGAGTTCGTGGGCGTAGGAGAACGC
Source organism: Phycisphaerales bacterium UBA3160 (assembly GCA_002364485.1). GTDB lineage: Bacteria > Planctomycetota > Phycisphaerae > Phycisphaerales > SM1A02 > UBA854. The sequence goes on along the minus strand of DEYK01000023.1, from coordinate 19,873 downwards.
TTCGGCGATCTCCTGGATCTGCCGACTCGACTGGTCCGAACCGAAGTAGATCGTCGCCCCGACGGCGACGGCCCCGAGATTCCACGCCTCCTGCACGGTCCCGAAGAGGACCTGATCGTAGTTGTTGGGGCTGGTGAGAAGTTCGTTGTGGTTGATCTTCACGATCATCGGGATCCGGTGCGCCCACTTGCGCGACACGGAACCAAGCACCCCGAAGGTCGTCGCGACCGCGTTGCATCCGCCTTCGTATGCCAACCGGCAGATGTTGTCGCCGTCGAAGTAGATCGGGTTCTTCGCGAAGGACGAGCCTCCCGAATGCTCGATGCCCTGATCGACGGGAAGAATCGAGACGTACCCCGTCCCCCCGAGCCGGCCGTGGCCGTGGATCGCCTGGAGGCTCCGAAGCACCTGGGGACTGCGGTCGCTGTCGCGGAAATTGCGATCGACGACATCTGGACCGGGAAGATGCAGCATCGATCGATCGAGCACCGCCTGATGGTTCAGCAGGGAATCGGCATCGGAGCCGAGCAGTTCGTGGATGTTGGTGGCGGTCGTCGAGGACATGTCGTCAGCTCCTTGCAAGGGCGATCCGTGGCGGCATTCTAGCCGACCCCTCACTCGAGGGGGATTCTTCTCCACACCGCACCTCCACGGCCCTACCATGGTTGCCGATGTCCCCCCTGCGTTCCAATTCGAAGGTTCTCGTCGCCATGTCCGGTGGCGTGGACTCCTCGGTCGCCGCCGCCCTGCTCATGCAGGAGGATCTGGAGATCGTGGGATGCTTCATGCGCCTCGGCTCCCCGGGAGAGACGCTCGACACCCCCATCGCCCAATCCACGGATTCGACCGGAAATCCCCTCCGCATCGGAAAGCAGGGATGCTGCTCGATCAACGACGCCGAGGACGCACGGCGGGTCGCCGGCCGCCTCGACGTCCCCTTCTACGTCTGCAACTTCAAGAAGGACTTCGGTCGGATCATCGACTACTTCGTCGACGAGTACAACGCGGGACGCACCCCCAATCCCTGCGTCCGCTGCAACGACTGGCTCAAGTTCGGACGACTCCACGACTACGCATGCCAACTCGGCGCCGGTTGGGTCGCCTCCGGACACCATGCCAGGATCGATCGGCGAAACGGCCGGTCCCGCCTGTGCATGGGACACGATGCGGGCAAGGATCAGAGCTACGTGCTCTTCGGCGCACCCATCGACCAGTTGGATCGCATGCGGCTTCCCGTGGGCGACTTCACCAAGGACGAGATTCGCCAGAAGGCCAAGGAACTCGGACTGCCCGTCCATTCGAAGCCCGACTCGCAGGAGATCTGCTTCGTACCCGACAACGACTACGCCGGACTGGTCGAACGATCCACTCCCGATGCCGTCGAAGAGGGTGACATCGTCGATCTCGACGGCAAGGTGCTCGGAACCCATCCGGGCCACCAGCACTACACGATCGGCCAGCGACGCGGGATCGGCGTGGCCCTGGGGCACCCGCTGTACGTCATCGACAAGAACGCGGACACCAACCGCATCACGGTGGGAACCAAGGAGTCGCTGCTGGCGACGGGTTGCATGGCCCGTGAAACGAACTGGCACGAGGAGGCGACCACCTCCTTCAGATCCTGTACCGCGAAGATCAGGTACAACGCCGATCCGGTTCCGGCCCGCGTGCGGGCCACGTCCGAAGGCGAACTCGAAGTGCGCTTCGACGACCCGCAGGAATCGGTCGCGCCGGGCCAGGCCGTGGTGTGCTACGAGGAAGACATGGTGCTCTGCGGAGGCTGGATCCACCAGCCGCTGGACGACTGATGCGGACAGACGGCGCAGCGAGCATGGTCGCCACCAGCCAGCCCGATGCGGTGCGGGTCGGCGTCGACATCCTCTCCCGAGGCGGCAACGCGGTGGATGCTGCGATCGCCGCCGCCATGGCCCTGACCGTCGTCGAACCCTGCTCGAACGGCATCGGCTCCGATGCGTTCGCCCTCGTCTGGATGAACGGATCCCTGCATGGCCTGAATGCGTCGGGACGATCGCCCGCGGCCTGGGGCGACGACGTCTACTGTGATCGTGATCGGATGCCGATCATGGGATGGGAGGCGGTGACCGTCCCGGGAGCGGTATCGGGCTGGGTCGCCCTCCAGAAACGGTTCGGGTCCATGGATCTTCCCACCCTCGCCGAAGGGGCGATTCGCCTCGCCCGCGACGGATATGTCGTGACGCCGTTGACCGCGGCGTCGTGGGCACGATCCGCGACTCGATTCGGAGACTTCGATCCCTGGCTGGCCACGTTTGCACCGGACGGACGGCCTCCGGCCGAAGGCGAACGATTCCTGAGTCCGGATCATGCCGCAACGCTCGCCGCGATCGCGGAAACCGGCGGCGAGTCGTTCTACCGGGGTGAACTCGCCCATCGAATGGCCGAAGACGCCAGAGCCCACGGAGCCGCCCTCGTCGAGCGGGACCTCGCGGAGCATGCCGCCATGTGGTGCGAACCCATGGCCTCACCGGCCTGGAACGGGCGAACGCTCCATGAACTTCCGCCCAACGGACAGGGACTGGTCGCGCTGGTCGCCGCCGGCATCCTCGAACGAATCGGTCATGTGGCCGACGGACCGTTCGATCCGCTCGCACTGCATCTGCAGATCGAGGCCATGAAGTGCGCCTTCTCCGACATCAAGGCCGTGGTGGGCGACCCCTCGACCATGACGGTCGATCCGGCCGCACTGCTCACATCGTCGCATCTGGATGCACACGCATCGAAGATCGATCCGGACGTCGCCCGCGACCCGGGGCACGTCGTCGTCTCGGATGCATCGACCGTCTACCTCTCGTGCGCCGATGCAGACGGCAACATGGTCTCGTTCATCCAGTCGAACTACATGGGATTCGGTTCCGGAGTCGTGATCCCAGGTACCGGCATCGCGATGCAAAATCGCGGCGCGGGGTTCGTGCTCGCCGATGGTCATCCCAACCGGGCCGGAGGCGGCAAGCGTCCGTACCACACCATCATTCCCGGCTTCATCACCCGCGACGGCATGCCGGAGATCTCCTTCGGGGTGATGGGAGGACACATGCAGCCGCAGGGCCATGTCCAGGTCGGCTGGCGCATGCTCGAACTCGGCATGCATCCGCAGGCCGCCCTGGATGCCCCCCGCTGGCGCATCGCCGAAGGGCGTCAGGTGCATCTGGAGCCCGGATTCCCCCAGCCGACCATCGATGCCCTGACCGCCCGCGGCCACGAACTGGACATCGCCGACGCCTGCACGGTGGCCTTCGGAGGCGGACAGATCATCCGCCGGACCCCTGAAGGCTGCATCGGAGGCAGCGACCCCCGCAGGGACGGGTGCATCGGCGCAGCATGAGAACTCGTTAGGCTGGTCGACATGTTGATCTACGCAGGAATCGACGAGGCGGGATACGGACCGATGCTCGGCCCGCTCTGCATCGGCTGCTCGATACTCACCGTCGAGCAGCATGACGCCTCCACCGGCGCGCCGGACCTCTGGTCCCGACTCGATCATGCCGTCTGTCGTGGCCGAAAGGATCGGGGCGGACGACTGGCCATCGACGATTCGAAGAAGCTCAAGGGAGCCAAGGGCGGAAGACGGCATCCTCTGCACCACCTGGAGCGCGGCGTGCTCGCGTTCCTCGGATCGACCATGGACGGTTCCGACTGGCTCGAATCGCTTGACGATTCCGAAGTGCTGTCCCGTCTCGGAGCGACCGTTCCCGAACACGACTGGTATCGGAGCATGACCACCCTTCCGCTCGGCGAGGACCGGGGGCTGCTGGGAATCGCATCCGTGCGACTGAAACGTGCCATGGCCGGCGCCGGCGTCGGCTGCCACAGCCTGTCGTGCGAGCTCATCGACGCCGATGCATTCAATCACGAGGTGGATCGAACCGGCAACAAGGCGAACGTCAACTTCGAAGCCGTGCTTCGAAGGGTGCAGGAACTCCGGACCAGATTCACCGGACATGATCTGCATGTGGTGATCGATCGACAGGGTGGACGCACCCGGTATCGGGAGGATCTCCAGCATGCGTGGCCAGACGACATGATCCAGGTACTCGACGAGAGCCCCAAACTGTGCCGATACCGCCTTCGCCGGGAGGGACGCGACGACGATGCGTGCTCCATCACCTTCGCCCAGGGAGGCGAGGATCGGCACCTGCCGATCGCCCTCGCGTCCATGACCGCCAAATACTGCCGCGAACTGCTGATGCTGCGGATGAACAGGTACTTCACGGAGGCCTGCCCGGGGCTGGACCCCACCGCTGGCTACGTTCAGGACGCCCGACGGTACCTGCAGGACATCGAATCGGTCATTTTGGAACGCAGGATCAACCGCGGGCAGCTCGTTCGATCCTGCTGAATGGCCTATTTGTCATTGACAGCGAGAAATACGTCGATAGAATCCCTGCGATAAAGGCTTAAAAAGCCTTTTTTGCCAGAAGCCTTTCAACACGGCGATTTCCGGGAGGCATACCGCTTCTCGGGATCTGCAAGGAGGATTTCCATGCAGCTCGATGATGACGAGATCGTCCGGCCCACCTGCGGCATCTGACTCCTCACGGAGGCGGCCCAGGCGGAACGCCGGGCCAAGACAGGTGGGACACGTCGAGTGACGTGCCCATGCAAACGATAGAGAAACCGTGACGACGGAAGCATCCGCTCCCGCAGTGCACATACCCCAGTCCCGGGAACCGAATCGGTTCTCCACCAGGAATACAGACCATGGCCATCGACCTCAACTACGTACGCAACATCGGCATCTGCGCCCACATCGACGCGGGCAAGACCACCGTCACCGAACGGGTGCTGTACTACACCGGCCAGAACTACAAGATGGGTGAAGTCCACGAAGGCACCGCCACGATGGACTTCCTCGCGGAAGAGCAGGAGCGCGGTATCACCATCCAGTCGGCTGCGACGACCTGCCCCTGGGACTTCCATGGTCAGACCTACACCGTGAACCTGATCGACACGCCCGGTCACGTCGACTTCACCATCGAAGTCGAACGATCGATGCGCGTGCTCGACGGCGCCGTGACCGTCTTCGACGGCAAGGAAGGCGTCGAAGCGCAGTCCGAGACCGTCTGGCGTCAGGCCGACCGCTACGGCGTGCCCCGCCTCTGCTTCATCAACAAGATGGACAAGATCGGAGCCGACTTCGAGTTCAGCTTCAAGTCGATCATCGACCGCCTCGGTGCCAACCCGATCGCAGTCCAGATTCCGATCGGTGCCGGAGACGAGCTCGAAGGGCTGATCGACCTGATCGAACTGCGGGCCTTCTACTTCGACAGCGGCGAACTCGGTGCCGTCGTCGAGGAACGCGACATCCCCGACGACATGGTCGACACCGCAGCCCAGTGGCGACACCAGATGCTCGAGTCCATCGCCGAACTCGACGATGATTTCATGGAGCAGTACCTCGAGGACGAGAACTCGGTCGACATCGATTCGATCCGCCGCGTCCTCCGTGCGGGCACCATCGGTCACAAGTGCACCCCCACCTTCTGCGGTGCGGCCCTTCGCAACGTCGGCATCCAGCGGCTGCTCGACGGCGTGATCCACTACCTGCCGAACCCGACCGAAGTCCCCTGCGTCGAAGGAACCAATCCCAAGGACGAGGACATCAAGCTCTCCCGCGAGAGCGATCCCACCGCCCCCTTCTCCGCCCTGGTCTTCAAGGTCGTCTCCGATACCCATGGCGACCTGACCTACTGCCGGGTCTACTCCGGCACCCTCAAGCAGGGCAGCCGGGTTCTGAATCCGGTCAACCGCAAGAAGGAGATCGTCTCGAGGATCTACGAGATGCACGCCAAGGACCGCGAAGCCCTCGACGAGGTCGCGGCCGGCCAGATCGTCGCGATCATCGGGCTCAAGAATTCCGTCACCGGCGACACGCTCTGCGACGCCGACGACCCGATCGTCCTCGAACGCATGCACTTCCCCGATCCGGTGATCTCGATGTCCATCGAACCCATGACCACCGACGACAAGAAGAAGCTCGCCGAGGCGCTCGGCACGATCATGCGGGAAGACCCCTCCTTCCGCTCCAACTACAACGAAGACACCGGCGAGACCATCATCTCCGGCATGGGCGAACTTCACCTCGAGATCGTCAAGAACAAGCTGGTTCGCGACATGAAGATCGGCGTGAACATCGGTACGCCACGCGTCAGCTACCGCGAGACGATCATGGGCGCCGCCGAGGACGTCCGTGGAAAGTTCGTCAAGCAGACGGGTGGACGCGGTCAGTTCGGCGACGCCGTCCTGAGCGTCCAACCGATCACGGCCGAGGAGGCCGAAGCCCAGGAACTCAAGATGAAGAACGGAATCGTCTTCGTCGACTCCATCAAGCAGGGCGTCATTCCCCGCGAGTACATCCCGTCCGTCGAAGCGGGCATTCGCTCCGCGGCGGTCTCCGGCATTCTCGGTGGATACCCCATGGTGAACGTGAAGGCGGAACTCGTCTTCGGTTCGTACCACGAGGTCGACTCGAGTCAGGTCGCCTTCGAACAGGCCGGTGCCCTGGCGTTCCGTCAAGCCTGCTCGCAGGCCGGACTGACGCTGCTCGAGCCCATCATGCGGGTCGAGATCACCACTCCCGAGGACTTCTTCGGTCCCATCAGCAGTGACCTCGCCAGCCGCCGTGGCCAGATCGTCGATTCCGAGATGCGAAGCAACACACGCGTCATCCACGCGGACGTGCCGCTTTCGGAGATGTTCGGATACACGACCGTTCTCCGCGGCATGAGTCAGGGAAGGGCTTCCAGCTCGATGGAACCCAGCGAATACCGCATCATGCCCCCGAATCTCACCGAGGAAATCCTCTCCAAGACCTGATCATCCTCGATCCCAAGAAGTCTCCCTCCCGACGATCCCCCACCCAATCAGAACATGACCCCATGTTCTGCTACGGTGGGGGATCGTCTCGTCTGGGAGTCAGTGTTCCCGCCATGAACAGCGTCCAATCAACCTCGGCACTCGACGTCTCCCTCATGGACCGCGCAGCGCGGCGAGGTCTGCGGGGACATGGACATGTCGAACCCAATCCGATGGTGGGCTGCGTCGGAGTCGATCGAGACGGCCGGGTGGTCGCCGAATCCCATCACCGCACCCTCGGAGGCCCGCATGCCGAGCGACTGCTGCTTCAGGAGCATGGCAGCAGCCTGAGGGGCGGAACGATCTACACGACCCTGGAACCCTGCACGCATCAGGGCAGGACCCCCGCCTGCACCGATGCGATTCTCGAAGCAGGACTCAGCCGGGTGGTCGTCGGATGCCTCGATCCGAATCCAGAGGCCAGTGGCGGCGTGGAACTGCTCCGTGAAGCCGGACTGGAGGTGACCGTCCTCCAGCACTCCCCCTCCCACGAACTGTCCGCCATCTTCAGACATCGCGTCACGAGCGGCCTGCCCTGGGTCGTCGCAAAGTGGGCCCAGACGCTCGACGGACGGCTGGCGACACGGCAAGGCCACAGCCAGTGGATCAGCGGTCCCCGCAGCCGCCGACTCGTGCACCGGCAGCGTGGACGCGTCGATGCCATCCTCACCGGAATCGGAACCGTGCTCGCCGACGACCCACGACTGACATGTCGAGACGTCCGGGCCAGACGCGTCGCACGAAGGGTCGTGGTCGATCCGGATCTCCGCATGCCCGCCGACGCCGCCCTGCTGAAGACGCTGGACGTCGCCCCGCTCACGATCGCATGCAGCGAACAGTCGATGACGGCTCAATCCGCGCGGACGAAGGAACTGATCGGGGCCGGCGTGGACGTGCTTGCCCTCCGGCGGACCGGCGACGCGGGTCTGGCCCTCACGGACCTGCTCATCCACCTCTCGGCGGTGCACAACTGCTCCACGGTGATGACCGAATCCGGCCCGGGACTGCTCGGGTCGATGCTGCGTTCCGGACTCGTGAATGAGGCGATGGTCTTCGTCGCGCCGACCGTTCTGGGCGACGAGGAAGCCGTGTCCGCGATCAACGGATTCAGTCCGGCGACGATCGACGAGGGGATCGGGCTGTCGCTGCGATCGATGCATCGACGCGACGACGACGTGCTGCTTCGCTACGGAGTCTCTTCCGGCGGCGCGGCCAGTCCGTAATCGACCGGGCGCAGATGCAGCACCAGGAAGTCGGGATGCACCCGAAGGACGTTGTCCCCATTCTCCATGGCCCAACGGCCTGAATCGGGCTCCTCACGAAGAAGCCGGACCGTGTCCAGCGGGGCTCCGTCGAATCCCAGCAGCGTCACCCTCGCCTGTTCGAGTTCCGAAGGATAGGTATCCCTGAGTTCGACCTCGGTCGCCCTCAGCGTCGTCACGGACTGCAGCAGCTCCTCCACCCGATCGGGCGGAACCACCGCATCATCGAACTGGGGGGCGATCCAGTTCTCCAGGGCACGCTGGATCAGGAACGTACCGGATGGACGCTCGATCTCGATCGTCTTCACATCGGCCGGCCGAACGCGCGAGGCCCGGTGATCCACGAGCGTCACGGGATCGGGAAGCAGCGAAGCGACGGTCCGACCATCGAGCGAAAGCACCACGGGCACACCTTCGATCATCGCGGCGCGATCCTGGCCGGCGCTGCCGAGGCGTTCACCGATCAGGAGGACCATCGACTCGCCGTCCCGCTCGATGGCGAGGCGGGCGACCGCCGGATCGAGACCGAACGCGGCCAGATCCTCCGGCTGATCGAGCAGGACGTTCGACCATGCCGCACGGGCGAGATCGATGGCATGCGTGCCCATGGCCTCGGAATCGACCCGGGTGCTGATCGGACTGGTGATCGCCCAGGCACCTCCGGATCGTTCGAACACGACCTCGTTGTCCTCCACGGACCGCACGATGCGGTCCACTTCGATGTCCACGCCGGGAAAGAGCGATCGCTCCCGCCACATCACGGGATTGTCGTTGAAGACCTTCACCGACAACGCATCGTCGACGACGAGAACGTCCTCCCCCCCATCCCTGCGGACGTAGGCCCTTCCGCCCAGTCCGGACTGACCGAGATCGAGCTCGACGACGCGATCACCCGCCGAGTAGACGACCCTGCCGCGTGGCGGCAGCAGCGAGAGCCGAGCCAGGTCCTCCTCGTCGACTGCTTCGAGCCGGTCGACGATTCGCGTCGAGATCGCGGCTTCGATCAGTGCGAGCATCGAACTGTATTCGGCGGCGTGGCGGAACGGCGAAGTCATCCACCAGTCACCGTCCTCGCGCTGGAACACCAGCGGCTGCTCCTGCTCGATGCGGAGCTCGATGCGATCGACCTCGTCACGAGGCAGTTCGGCGGAAGACACCATCGGAACCACTTCGATGCGTCGCCGACGATCGGGGTCCGATTCATGGATCCACCACGCGAGAGCGACCATCGCTCCCGCCACAACCAGCATGATGCATGTCGTCGTCCAGCGCATCAGGTTCGCCTCGCCATCCAGACACCGATCCCCAGCAGCAGCACGATGCCGGGAAGCACGAGTGTCAACAACCATCCGGCGACGCGAAGTTCCGCATCACCGATTCCACGCAGTCTCGCGACCTCCTGCGACAACGGCCCCTGGGCAACGAGTTGATCCTCGCCCGCGAGCCATGCCACGGAGGACATCATCAGTTCGTGATTTCCCGGATGCAGCAGGCTGATCCGATCGCCTCCGGCGGACACCGCGACGTCGGCCACGTTCGACAGCATCCATGGTCCGGAGCCGACCACCATCAGACGCTGCGGCGTTTCGCCTGCCCCCGCACGCTCCACGGCGTACACCACGTCGACGGGCTCGGGAAGCTGCTGGTCCCCCCGCCGCACCGGGCCCAGATCGAGGCTCGGCGTCCATTGCGTCTCGAGCCAACGATCGGATTTGGGCTGGATGGTCCCCACCGCCATGAAGTTCCCTGCCATGTCTTCCATCGGGCGCAGCGGTACGGGCAGCGGCAAGGCAAGGCTCTGGCCGTTGAGTGCCCCGGCCACCGGATGTTCGGATGTGAACTCGGTCAACTGCTGGAACATCTGCACGACAACCTTGCCTTCGACGTCGACCGCCTCCTCGAGCAGTACGGCACCGGTGTCGGCCTCGATCCCGAGCCTCGCGGAAATCCGTGCCCATGGATCCGGCTGCCCGTATCTGGGCAGGAAACTCGGATAGAGACTGAGAAGAACCGACTCGCCCTGGTCGATCAGATGCGAGGCCGCCTCGAGCAGACGTCGCTCGTCGCTGCCGATTTCGAATCCGATGCGTTCCGACGGAGCGAGCACCACCCACACCACCGGTGTTCCGGCGGGAAACGCCGGCTGCGGTGCGATCGTGACCGGCCACTCGGACACCTCGATCCTGGCCGCTTCGAGCAGTGCGGTGACTCCGGTCACATCGGCCTGCTGCGGATGGGCTTCGAGCCTGGAGACCTGATCGGCATGCACGAAGACCACGACCGGCATCGTCTCCTGCTGCATGGAGCGGATCGCCGAAGACAACAACTGCTCGCCGCGGAATCTCTGATCCAGACGGACGGAGCCGACGTTGTCCTGTCGCAGATTGGATGCGAAGAGCTGGGAGGCTGGTATGGCCATCGCCTGATCCGGTCCGATGATGATCGCCGCTTCGCCCTCACGCAGCCGACCGGCGATTCTCGCCAGTTCCAGAGGCTCGAGCCTGGACAAACGGTCGGAGGCGATCGCAAGCGAGGATGCCTCCGCAGCCAACGCCGTCGAGAGACGGGCGAACTCGGGGACCTGCGCCTCGGGAAGCCCATCGAGCCTGTCCAGCCGACGAGATGCCGCCTGCAGTTCCATGGCCCATCGGGTCAGCCCCTGCTCGAGAATGGTGCGGGCCGCTTCGAGATCCGGAAGCGGTGCACCGTCCTTCATCTCCATCGATTCCTCGACCGCATCGAGCACGAGATGCCCCTGCTGGCCGAGCAGACGCAGGGCCGAGGCGATCGCCTCCACCTCCCGCATCGAACCGCCCGAGGCCCCCTGTTCGTTCATCAGTCGATCGATCCAGTCCGCCGTCGGTGCGGCGAACGCCACCAGACTGGTGAACTCGCCGAATGCATCTCCGACGGCCTGCTCGAACTCGACGATCCCGTCGGATTCACGGTCACGCAGCCGCATGAGCAGCGCGTCGTACTCGGTCAACGCCGCGGGCATCGATGGATCGATTCGCCGGACCTGCATGTCGGGAGCCGCATCCTCGTACCGGCCGAGCACCTCGTCGATCTGCCGCACGACGGCGGGATCGGTATCCGAATCGATCATGACGACCGTGATGCTCCAGGGACCGTCCAGCGTCGACAGCAGCTGCTGCGTCCGCGGGCTGAGCGAATAGGAGCGGGACTTGGTGGCATCGATGCGCACCCTCAGATCCGGCTGCATGAAGATGTCGTTCACGGCGACGATCGCAACCGCCAGGGCGAGAATGAACAGGATGCTGCTCAACCACCGGTGCATCTTCGACATGGAGGCGAATTCAATCATGCCCGTCGCTCCGTCTCGACCAGCACGATGGACGTCAGCAGAAAGAAGAGGATCAGACTCGGGAAGTAGATCAGACTCGATGTGTCGACGAGTCCGATGGTGAAATCCTGCATCCGCTGGAACGGATCCCAGGGAGCGAGCATGCTCCAGGCTTCGGGACCGAGCCATCCCGGCAGCGCCGAACGCCCCAGGCCAATCAGGATCCAGAAGAAGACGGTCAGGAGATAGGCGATCGTCTGGGATGCGGTGACGGTCGATGCGAGAATGCCGCTGGCGAGATAGACCCCACCGACCAGCAGCAGCCCGAGGTAGCCTGCCGCCAGCTCTCCGGGGTCGGGACGGCCGTACAGCTCGAGCATGCCCACCAGCACCAGAGTCGGTACGAGCAGTACGACGAGGTATCCCATCGAGGCGATGAACTTGCCGAAGATGAACGCTCCGGCACCCGATGGAGAAGCGGCGAGCAGCTCCCAGGTCCCCTGGCGGCGTTCCTCGCAGATCGCCCGCATCGTGATGGCCGGACACAGGAAGAGCAGCACGATCACGTCGAACGAGAACACGCCTCGCAACGTCGCAGGCTGGCCGGGAAGAAAGACGCCCGAAAGGAAGACGATTCCGTTGGCGAGCAGAAAGAGCGCTCCGACGACGTATCCCGATGGCAGGAGGAAGAAGGACCGGAACTCCCGGGCGGCGATGACGACGGTCCCGCTCATGAGCCGCTCTCCAGGAACGCCTTGGCCGTCAGTTCCACGAACACATCCTCGAGCGAGGCGTTCGCTCCCGACTTGGATCTGCTTCGCAGCGAGTCGAGATCCCCTTCGGCAACCACACGCCCTCGGGCGAAGAGCACCACGCGGTCACAGATGGCTTCCACCTCGCTGAGCACATGGGTCGAGATGAGAATGGTCCGATCCGAGGAAAGTTCTTCGATGAGCTTGCGCACCTCGATCACCTGAAGCGGATCCAGACCCGAAGTCGCTTCATCGAGGATCAGAACCGCCGGATCGTGCAGGATCGCCGCCGCGAGGCCGACCCGCTGACGGAATCCGCGGGAGAGCTGGCCGATCAGACGCGACGACGCCGTTTCGAGACCGCAGCGTTCCATTGATCTTTCGATCGCGGACCGGGGATCGGACACTCCGTAGAGGCGTGCCCTGAAGACCAGATACTCGCGAACCCTCATTTCCGGATACAGCGGCGAAGACTCCGGGAGATACCCGATGGAGGCCGCGGCCTGACGGCGATGGGTCACGATGTCGTAGCCGGCGACGGTGATCGATCCTGCGGTCGGTGGCAGCACCCCGCAGATCATTCGCATCGTGGTGGTCTTGCCGGCCCCGTTGTGACCGAGCAATCCGACGATTTCACCCGGTTGGATGGCGAATGAAACCGATTCGACGGCGACGACCGGACCAAACCGCTTGACGAGCCCCTCGACGCGGATCCCCTTCGAACCGGTCGATTCGCCGTCGCTCGATCTGGTTTCCTGATTGCCGTGGGATTGCACGTGGTCCATCACTTCCCTGCAGTGCCCGGGTCGCCTCGATGCGGTCCGAGGCAACGCTGCTTCGGCACATCGATCGGATCTTGGATTGCTCCAGGGACCGGATCATGGAAGATTCGCACTTGAAGCCCCCTATTGTCAAGCAGGGAAAGCCGGCAATCCGATGGTGGACGGTTGCCGGGGCGGTTTTTCGAATTACGCTTCCCTTGAAATAGCGGGGATGGGCGATCGAGACCATGAGTGATTTGAATCCAAGACTCCTCATCATCGAGGACCACGCTGCCGGGCCACTGGACCCCGAGGTCCTGTCGGCGCATTTCGAGATCACGATGGTCCCCGACCGGACCACCGCCCTGATCCAGTGTGCAAATGCTCCGGATCGACCGAGTTGGGTCCTTTCCCCGGGAACCGGTTCGGGAAGTCTCCTCAACAACTTCGGCGATGCCGTCGTACTCGTCTCCTCGGACGGGACGGTCACCTGGATGGACGAACGGTTCGCGGCCCTCAAGGAATCCCTCCAGGACCAGACGACGTCCTGGTGCACCCAGGCCCCCATCTCCACGAGACGAACGCATTTCCACGACGACGATCGTCACTGGGAGATCCTCAGGGCACCTTCCACCGAGGGGACCTGGTTGTGCCTCGTCCTCGAGGTCACCGACGAACGACGACATCAACTCCGGATCCAGGCCATCACCAGCGCCGGATCCAAACTGCTTCATCTGGACCGAACGACCATCGCAAGCCTGAATGTCGCAGAGCGGCTGCAACTTCTGGAACGTCAGATCGTGCAGCACGTCCGCGAGGAACTCCGCTTCGACAACTTCGAAATCCGACTGCTCGACTCCCGCTCGCGCCAACTCGAGCTCGTGATCTCCGAGAACATCAATCCGCTCAAGCTCGGAGAGGTGATCTACGCCCGCGAGGAGGGCAACGGAATCTCCGGCTGGGTCGCCGCCAGAGGGGAATCCTACAACTGCACCGATGTGCAGGCCGACCCCCTCTACCGCGAAGGACTCGACGACGCGGCGAGCTCGCTGACCGTGCCCCTCCGGCTGCACGACGAGGTGATCGGCGTCTTCAACATCGAATCCAACTCTCCGAGCAACTTCGGCCATCGGGATCAGGAACTCGCGGAGCTGTTCGGCGAATACGTCGCCATCGCGATGCACATGCTGGACCTGCTCGTCGTCGAACGCTTCACGGTGAGTGAACAGGCCGCCCAGAATCTGCTCACGGATCTCAACGAACCGCTTCAGGAAATCTCCGAAGTGACCCGCGAACTGGAAGGCGATCAGGGGGCCGACACGTCCCTGACCAGCCGGCTCGCCGCCGCCGTCGCCACCATGCGTTCACGGATCGAAGCGTCCGCGGCGGGTCCGCAGTCGATCCTGGATGCCGAGCAGGCGCTGCATCGGATCAAGGAGGATGAGCAGATCGCGGGCAGACGGGTGCTCGTCGTGGACGACGAGGAAGCGATCCGCTCCGCCGTCGGCCGCATCCTCGACCAGCTCGGCTGCGTGGTGACACTCTGCGAGAATGGTCGGTCCGCCCTCGCGGAGTTCGACCGACTCGGTGAAAATGCCCCGGATCTGGTGCTCTCGGACATCAAGATGCCGGACCTCAACGGCTACGAGATCTTCCAGGAAGCACGTGATCGATACGAGGACATCCCGGTGATCCTCATGACAGGATTCGGATACGACCCGAACCACTCGATCGTGCGGGCCTCCCAGGAGGGGATGCAGTCCGTGCTGTTCAAGCCGTTCAAGACGGATCAACTCGTGGAAGCCGTCACCGCGGCCCTCACGAATCCGGTCTGACCCACCGATCCACGATCAGGATCCGCTCGTCACCATGCATGTCCAGCCCGATTCGGGCCGGTCCGATGCCGGCGCGTTCGGCAAGATTCCCGACCGGAACGGCCTGGTCGTCTCCGAACTCGAGCACGAAGAATCCGTCGTCGGCCAGGATGCGATCCAACCCGTCGATGATGGGAGTGATGGTGTCGAGTCCGTCGGCTCCGCCTCGCAACGCCATGGACGGCTCGTGCTCGCGCACACTCTCGTCGAGCGTCTGCCAGGTGGAATCGGCGATGTAGGGTGGATTCGTCACGACCAGATCGAATCCCGCCTCGGGCCGCCGTTCGAGCAGCGGCCCGCACCCGTCACCGTGGACGAACTCGATCCGATCGGCGACACCATGTCGTTCCGCGTTGCGACGGGCGACTTCCAGAGCATCCGTACTGAGATCACCGGCCACCACCTCGAGGCCGGGAACATGCAGTGCGAGCGTGATCGCAAGACATCCCGATCCGGTTCCGATGTCGGCCGCGTGGCGGATCTCCGGCACATCGCCACCGGCGGCTCGGCCACGCTGTCGATCGAGCACGCTCTGGATGATCGCTTCGCTCGCGGATCTGGGAATGAGCACGCTCGGCCCGACTTCGAAGGCCCGAGCGAGGAAGTTCCCCTCTCCGATCAGGTACTGGACGGGTTCGTCCGATGCCGCCCGCCGGACCAGCGGGCGGAGTCGATCGAGCTCCTCCACGGACGTGGGGCGATCGGGATCCGTGAACAGCAGAATCGGCTCGACCCCGAGGACATGGGACAGGAGCAGCTGCGCCATCACCTCATGACCCTGGATGTCCTTCGACTCGAAATGATCGCCCATCCATGCCAGAAGCCGGCGTGTCGTCCATGGTTCTTCGATCGAATGCGTGGCCACGCAGCGGCTCCTTCCGGGGTGGAGCCCCAGCCTACCTCGACACGGACGGGGGGTCCATGAGGAGCCGCCGAAGAACTGGTGGCCACACCCGTCGAACGGGCATGGCCCGCGGCTATACTGACGATCTTCCATGGCACTCTTCAGACGAAACAAGAAGAAGGACCCCATCGCCGAGGCACCCCGGCCGACCGGAGGCGCCTCCTGCGACGGTTGGTACGACGAGGCTCGTGAACAACGCATCCTCGAGGTCGGCTCCGAATTGATCGAGTCGATGCGCGGTGCCGAGAAGGGCATGCTGACCGCGTCGTTCTGGTCCGACAAGCTGATGGACTGGGCGATGCAGGACGAAGCGTTCAAGGTCCAGCTCTTCAGGTTCATCGATACCTTCCCCACCCTGCGAACGCCGAACCAGGTGCACAGTCACCTGATCGACTACCTGTCGCAGCCGGGAGTCACGCTGCCACCCGGACTGGGCGTCGGACTGAGCGCAGGCGGACTGCTCAAGGGAACCATGACGAAGATGGTCTCCGGCCGGATCACATCCATGGCGGAACGCTTCATCGCCGGAACCGACGCGACGACCGCGATTCCCCAGCTCAAGAAGATGTGGGATCAGGGCGTCGCATTCACCGTCGACCTGCTCGGAGAGGCGTGCGTCAGCGACGACGAGGCCGTCATCTACCAGCAGCGGTATCTCGATCTCGTCGAGACGCTGCCCGCCGCCGTCGCATCCTGGGCTCCCAATCCGATACTGGAATCCGACCACCTCGGACCGATTCCCCGGACGAACGTGTCGATCAAGATCAGTTCGCTCTACGCCAGAACCGATCCGATCGATCAGAACGGGTCCCTCGACGGACTCGTCGAGATGATCGGCCCGATCCTCGAGCATGCCGGCCGGCACGGCGTGTTCGTCAACTTCGACATGGAGCACTACGGCTTCAAGGACCTCACCCTTTCGCTCTTCGAACGCTGCTGCGAACAGTTCGACTTCCAGGCCGGACTCGCGCTGCAGGCCTACCTCCGAAGCGGAGAGGCCGACGCCCGGCGCATCATCGACTGGTCACGCCGCACCGGACGTCAGGTCTCGGTCAGACTCGTCAAGGGCGCGTACTGGGACGAGGAGATCATCCACGCCGACATGGAGGGCTGGGCGGAACCCGTCTGGGGCCGCAAGTCCGACACGGACGCATGCTTCGAACGGATGGTCGACCTGTTCATCGCCGCGACCCCGCGAACCAGGGACGAAGCGGGCATCAAGCTGGCACTCGGATCCCACAACATCCGCACCCTCGCCTCCGGACTGGTCTCTCTGGAAGCCGCCGGTCTGCCACCCAACGCCATGGAGATCCAGATGCTCCGGGGCATGAACGACCAGATGAAGGCGGTCTGCCACGACCGGGAGCTTCGCATCCGCGAGTACGTTCCGGTCGGTGAGATGATTCCGGGCATGGCGTATCTCGTCCGAAGACTGCTCGAGAACACCTCGAACGAATCATGGCTGCGGAGTTCCTCGCTCAGCGAGACGACTCCGGAGAAGCTCCTCGAGACTCCGCACCGGACATGGGACGAGGATCCCGGCGTTCGCCGCATGGCGAATCGCCCCTCGACGCACGCACTGAGCGCCAGCGTTCCCTCCATCGAAGACGGAACGCCCTTCTGCAGCGAACCCATGCACGACTTCGCCGAAACCTCGCAACGAGAAACCTTCCTGAAGGCGATCGAACATGCGTCGGTTCCCCGCATCGCCAACGACGCCACGCTCAAGGATGTGGACAAGGCCGTCGGCCGGGCCTTCGACGCATTCCCCGCGTGGCGGGATCGCCCCCAGCAGGAACGATCCGAGATGCTGATGAAGGCGGCTGCGACGCTGCGGCGTCGTCGCGACGAGCTGTCCGGCGTCATCATCCGCGAATCCGGCAAGACCTGGAGAGAGGCGGATGCCGACGTCTGCGAGGCGATCGATTTCTGCGAGTACTACGCCCGCGAAGCCTTCCGCTGGACCGATCTCGATCGCCTGGGCAAGTACGTCGGCGAACTGGACGAGGTCTTCCACGAGGGACGCGGTGTGGCCGCGGTGATCAGCCCCTGGAACTTCCCGCTCGCGATCTGCATCGGCATGACGACCGCCGCACTGGCGACCGGCAACACCGTGGTCGTCAAACCGGCTGAACAGACACCCGGCATCGCCCGGATCGCCTGTGAAATCCTGTGGGAGGCGGGCATCCCCGAACCGGTCCTCCACTACATCGCCGGCGAAGGTGAAACCGTCGGAGCCGCGCTCGTCCGCGACGAACGCATCGCGATGATCGCCTTCACCGGATCCAAGGCGGTCGGGCTCGACATCATCCAGGCGGCCGGAACGACGCCGGAAACCCAGCCGTTCGTGAAGCGGGTGGTCTGCGAGATGGGCGGCAAGAACGCGATCATCGTGGACGCCTCCGCCGATCTCGACGAGGCGGTTCTCGGAGTCCGAAACAGCGCCTTCCACTTCCAGGGCCAGAAGTGTTCGGCATGCTCCCGCGCGATCGTGATCGAATCCGCGATGGACACCTTCGTGGAACGACTCGTCGCATCCACTCGAAGCCTGACCACGGGCAATCCGCTTGCTCCCGGAACCGACATCGGCCCCGTCATCGACCAGGAATCGGCGGATCGGATCAACCGGTCCATCGAACTCGGTCGGACCGAAGCCACGCTCGCACTGGGCGGCGATGCACCGGCCGGGCTCGCCGCCGAGGTCGGCAAGCCGTACATCATGCCCCACATCTTCACCCACGTGCCCGCAGACGGACACCTTGCCACCGAGGAGATCTTCGGCCCCGTGCTGGCCGTGATCCCGGCAAGAGACTTCGACCATGCACTGGAGATCGCCAACACTCCCACCTACAAGTTGACCGGCGGCGTCTTCAGCCGCATGCCGAGTCACCTTGAGAAGGCGAGAAGAGCATTCCGAGTCGGCAATCTCTACCTGAATCGAGGCTGCACCGGAGCCCTGGTCGGAAGACAGCCGTTCGGCGGCTTCGGCATGTCGGGAGTCGGCTCCAAGGCGGGCGGCAGCGACTATCTGGGCCAGTTCGTCGTGCCACGGGCCATTGCTGAAAATACGATGCGGCGAGGATTCGCCCCCGGGCTCTGATCACGCCGATCGTATATCCTGCCGTTTCAACCCACCAACCATCTGGAGTTCCCATGAAGACCATCACCACCGCCACCGTTCTCTCGACCAGCCTTCTTCTCATCGGATGTGGCAGCCACACCGCAGACGACGCTCTCATGGGCGGAGCCGCAGGTGCAGGTGCAGGTGCACTCATCGGTGGACCCGTCGGAGCAGGTGTCGGCGGAGCCGTCGGCGCAGGAACCGGCGCCCTGATTGGAAGTCATCAGGACAAGCAGGACCGGGAAGAAGGCAACGAGTACCAGAACCCACTCGACTGATCCTCACTTCGGCATCCGATCCAGCAGTCGATACCCGACGGCCTCGGTCACATGACCGAGTTCGACGCTGTCCTCGTCGTCGAGATCGGCGATGGTCCGGGCGAGTCGGCGCAGGACATCCCAACCACGGGCACTGAGGCCGAGTGCATCGATCGTCTCGGCAAGAAAGTCCTCGGCTTCGGTGGACATCGAGACGACTTCGTCGAGACACCGCCCCACCAAGGCCGAGTTGACGATGTCCCCCTGCCGGATTCGCCGGCGCTGAATCGCTCCCTCGACCGATG
Organism: Phycisphaerales bacterium UBA3160; assembly: GCA_002364485.1. Classification (GTDB taxonomy): domain Bacteria; phylum Planctomycetota; class Phycisphaerae; order Phycisphaerales; family SM1A02; genus UBA854. The sequence continues at coordinate 442 of DEYK01000023.1, read as the reverse complement.
CCCGGACCTCCCTCGTCGTGCGTCCCCCGGATGCAGCTCCGGAACGAAGGGAACGCGCCGGCACGGGCGTCAGGGCCACATGCATGTCGATGCGATCGGCGAGTGGACCCGAGATGCGGTTCAGATACGCCGGATCCCATCCGGTGCCGCCCCGCGAAGGATTGGCCGCAGCGACCAGCAGAAAGTCGGCTGGAAACTCGACGGTGGCGTTCACCCTCGCGATGGTCACCCTCCGGTCCTGCATCGGCTGGCGCAGCGATTCGAGCGTCGACCTCGCGAACTCGGGCAGTTCGTCGAGAAAGAGCACGCCGTGATGGGCAAGACTTGCTTCACCCGGTCGCGGATTGCTCCCACCCCCGACGATCGACGGACCGGACGCGGTGTGATGAGGCGAACGCACCGGGCGAACCGAAAGCGGACCGCTTGCCGCATCCAGCCGCCC
>DEYK01000016.1:90876-112924 GCA_002364485.1 Phycisphaerales bacterium UBA3160 | reverse complement strand
TCGCTGCCCATCTTCGACTCGAAGATCTGGATCGCTTCACGCAGATGCGGCTCCGCTTCGAGATAACGCTCCTGCCGCTGCAGCGACGATGCGAGCCCGAGCAGCGTGCCACCGATTTCACTGTGACCTTCGGGATAGAACTTGCGACGCTGGGAAAGCGACTTGCGATAGAACGACTCCGCCTTGGCGTAGTCCTTCAGTATGTAGTTCACGACCGCGAGGTTGTTCAGAATGGTCGCCGCCATCAACGAATCGCCCTGCCCGCCGGCGCGAAGGTCTTCGATCGCGATGTTGTAGAGCTCCTGGGCCTTGTCCAGATCCCCCATGCGACGATGCAGTCTGGCCATGGTGACCTTGATCTGCGTCAGATCGAGGATATCGGAGTCCGATTCGAGCAACCGAAGCTGCAATGCCTCGTCTGCCAGGCTCATCGCGACGTCGAGCTGATCCTCGAATTCGGCGAGGCGTCCCAATGAGTGCAGGACCGAGGCACGATTGGACAACCAGGCCGGATCGCCGTCGGTCCAGATCTCCAGACATCGCTGGTAGGCCTTCCTTGATTCGTCGTACTCGCCAAGCAGCATGTAGAGGTAGCCGAGCTCGACCAGCGTCTCTGCGACGGGGATGGCCGAAGCCCCCAGGGCGTCGACGCGAAGACGCAGTGACTCCTCGAGATGCATCCTCGCCTCCGGAAGCTCGTCGAGCGCGAGGTAGGTGTTTCCGATCGCGACCAGAAGCGAAGCCTGCACCTCCGGTTCGACGGTGGCTCGCTGCCCGGCGACTCGTGCGGCCTCGTCGATCATCTCGCGAACCGTCAGATCGGCGCCCAGGGATGTCTCGGGCTGGAGCGAATCGATGATGTCGGTGAACATGCCGGTCACCTCGCCGCGCATCCGGGATTCTCGCTGTGCGGCGACGAGCTGCTCTCCCGCGAGGCGTTCCGCCTCCACCGCCCTGAACCACAGCACGGACATCGAGATCGATATGAGCACGAGGACGAGCATGATCGCGGAGCCGACCAGAATCGGAAGCCGGTATCGCCGCACCACCTTGCTCAGGAGATAGGAAGCGTTGTCGCGAAGCGCCTCGACGGGTTCGCCGTCGAGATAGTTCTGGAGATCCTGGGCAAACGCCGCCGCCGACTGGTATCGGTGCTGGGGTTCCTTCTCCAGCGACTTGAGAACGATGGCCTCGAGATCCTTCTTGATGCCCGGCTCGTACTTGGTCAGCGGCTGGGCTTCGGTCGAGGTGATGTTCTTGACGATGTCCGAAACGGATCCCCGCACCGGATAGGGATGCTCATCGGTCAGGAGTTCGTAGAGGATCAGCCCCAGTGCGTAGACGTCGCTCCTGGTGTCGATCGCGTCGGAATCGCCCTTGACCTGCTCCGGAGATGCGTATGCGAAGGTGCCGACGAACTCCCCCGTCAGCGTCGCTTCGGATTCGTCCGAGAGGCCGAGCACCTTTGCAACACCGAAATCGAAGACCTTGGGGATCCCGGAACGGTCGATCATGATGTTGCCGGGCTTCAGATCGCGGTGGATGATCCCGCGCTGATGCGCGTACTGGATGGCCCCGCAGATGTCGATGAACTGACTGATGCGCTTGCGGAAGACATCTCCTGTTTCGGCCGGCAGCATCTCCTTCCCGAAGATGTGGGCCCGGGACAGCGGCACGCCCTTGATGAACTCCATCACGAAGAAGCTGCTGCCGTCAACGAGTGTTCCGCTGTCGTAGACGGTCACGATGTTCTCGTGACGCAGCGAAGCGACGAGTTCGACTTCCCGTTCGAAGCGGATCCGGGCACGTTCGCTGGCGAGCGCGCCGCCGAGCATGACCTTGATGGCCACGATCCGCTTGGTATTTTCCTGCAGACCCTTGTAGACGACGCCCTGTCCGCCGCGGAACACCTCGTTGATGATGCGATACCCGTCGATCTGCTGTCGAGGCGGTCCGGATGTGGACGAACCCGGGATGCTCGACCAGGCTCCTGCAAGCTTCGTCAGAAAGTCGTTCTCCTCCTGGATCCGGACGACCTCGCGCATGACTTCCGTGTTGGACTCGATCTGCCGCGCAAGCGTCTGATCCTCCAGCTCTCCCGCCGCGTATGCCTCGATGAGCTCGCGTGGAAATGGAAGTGAATCATCTCGATCCGTGGAGCTCACGAATCCACCTCGTAGAGATTCTTCAACCGCTCGACGATTTCACGAAGTTTCGTCGTCACCCTGCTCTTGGCGACGTAGACATCGTGCGGCTTCATATCCAGATCCTCGGCAACCCGTTCGGGAGCCATCCGATCGAAGATCAACATCTCGAACGCCCTGATCGACTTTTCGGAGGTTCGCGTCGATCGACGCAGTTCCTCCACGGACTGGCGGAGAATCGACCGTTCGAACTCCTGATCCCAGAGCTGCTCGACCGCCGTCTCATCGGGAACCTCCATGGCGGAGGAATGCCCAAGCTTCTCCTTGCGGCGACCACGCGCCCGCTGGTAGTCGATGACACGATGCCTCGCGATGCCGACGATCCAACTGCGGAGTCGACCGCGATCCCTTGAATATCGACCCTCCCGATAGTCGCGGAGGAACTGGATCAGCGTCTCCTGGGCGGTGTCATCGGCCTCCGAGTCGCTCAATCCGAGACGCCGGCAGACACCGACGATGATCGGACGGTATCGGTCGTCGAACACCTGCCACACGACACCGTCCTCCACGTCGTACAGACCCTCGAGGAGGGCTGTCGTGGTGGTGGTACGCATCAACTGTTCATGGCGATCCATCTGGAACGCACTGTATCAGTCCGGGACCGAATCTGCGTGGCAGTACAAAGAAACAGGGCCGGTCCCGAATGGGGCCGGCCCTGCTGCAATTGTCATCCGATGATGATCAGCCGTCGATCTCGACGTTGACGGCCTTGGGACCCTTTTGGCCGTCGACCACCTCGTAGGTGACTCGCTGACCTTCGGTGAGGGTTGATACACCCTCACTCTTGATTTCAGTGATATGAACAAAGAGATCCTTCTCGCCCTCGTCAGGCTTGATGAATCCGAATCCCTTTTGATCAAAGTAGCGACCGATTGTTCCAGTAGGCATCTGTTTCTTCACTTTCAAACTTTGGATATGCCCTGCTTCCCCCACAGGATACGTACGCTCGGGATGGCAGGATCATTCTTCATTATAGCAGGACGCAAACGAACTGCTTCATGGTTCAAATCACTTCTGGCGGTCCAAAAACAAGGGGAAGTCGCGGCAATTCCACATCCAAGGCACCTAGACGGTCGATCCATCATCCACGAAGTACCTCAAAAACATGCAGAAATGGATCCCTTACCCCACCAGGCTCAGGTAAAAAAACACCGCCCCTGTGAGGCGGTGCTTCAAATGCCCTGTGTAGGACTCGAACCTACGACCCGCTGATTAAGAGTCAGCTGCTCTGCCAACTGAGCTAACAGGGCTATGGCGAGCAAAGTCTACCCTTGAGAGCATGAGCACTCAAGTACGCCACCATGGATGATCCCGATGCCCCACAGGGCCTACGGCCGAGGGCCGCACCATCGAGATCACACGGCCATGTACATCCCCAGCCCAAGCACCCCGACTACGAGCAGGACGGTCAACACAACAGTCTCCATATTCAGCCCGGCAAACACACCAGTTCTGGCGCGGCCGAAACCAAATGTGCGGCCAGGAAACGTCCGCGACGCTCTGGAACATCAAACATGACTTGTATGGAAATAGAAGCGACCAAGGCCGCATACGAAGGCAGATCAGCCTTCGCTTCTATGAATGAGCCATAGCTCACATTCGGCTCAGTTCCTTAACAAGGCGGTTGCCGATCAGGAACGGGAGGCATGCCCGCTCGCCACCGGAGTCCCTCGTCGAAGTTCTTCGACGACGTTCACGACGATGTCCGCCCCGCGATCGAGATCATCGGTCGATGTTTCACGACACATGCTGAATCTGACCGCACCGTACGGAACATCGACGACCTGGCACGGCTGACGCCCGATCGCCTCGATGACCTTGGACGGCTTCAGGGCTCCCGACGAACAAGCCGAACCCGACGAGGCGCAGACACCACGCTCCGAGAGCATGAGCAGTACCAGTTCCGGCTCCAGTTCGGGAAATCCGATGCTCGTCGTGGACCACATGCGGGGAGCATCACGTCCGTTGACGCAGGCGCCTTCGACACGATCGACGATCGAGGATTCGAATCCGTCACGGACCGGAGCCATCCGATCGGGCCCTCCCTCATCGAACCAGGCGGACGACAGACGGCACGCCTCACCGATACCGACGATGCCGGGAACGTTCTCGGTGCCGCCCCGGCGGGATCGTTCCTGTCCTCCACCGATCACCAGCGGATGGCACGCCACGCCGCTGCGTGCGTAGAGGACGCCCACTCCCTTGGGGCCGTGGAACTTGTGCCCGGCGAAACTGATCATGTCGAAGGGGATCTCGGACATGTCGGAAGGCATCTTCCCCACCCACTGGGTGGCGTCGCTGTGGAACAGGACACCGTACTTCTGACACATCTCCGCAATGCGCTCGACCGGCTCGATGACTCCCGTCTCGTTGTTCGCCCACATCACCGACACCAGAGCGACCTCATCGGCTCTGGCCGCGAGGATCTCCTGCAGCGAGTCGCAGTCAACGACGCCGTTGGAGTCGTGGGCAAGCATGAGCGTCTCCACACCGCCGGCATGAAGATCCTCGAGCAGTTCACGGACCGCGGAGTGCTCCACCTGACTGGTGACCACCAGTCGACGATCCGGTCTGCTTCGCAGAGCCGACCGAATCGCGGTGTTCACGGACTCCGTACCTCCGCCGGTGAAGACGATCTCGCTCGGCTGGGCGACGATGAAATCCGCCACCTGTTCACGGGCTCGATCGATCCTGCGACGGGCCTGCTGGCCCATCCGGTGGATGCTCGACGGATTTGCCCACTCCCCCGTATGCACCTGATGCATCACTTCGAGCACCTCCGGCGCAGTCGGTGTCGTGGCGTTGTGGTCCAGGTAGATCATGTCCATGGGTTGATTCCTGTTTCCGATTGTACGAACAGGATTCCTCCACCGGTAGGTGGAACCTACCTTTCATGGGTCTTACACCCCTTTGCGTCATCTCGAGACGCCCCGGATTGAACTTTCCCCACAGCGAGGTACCATTCCTCATCTGCACCCCACGCGGCTGTGGCGGAATTGGCAGACGCGCTAGATTCAGGTTCTAGTGGGAGTAAAATCCCGTGGAGGTTCGATCCCTCTCAGCCGCATTGACCCCAAAGCAAAAAATGCCCGGACCAATGGATCACCATCGGCCCGGGCATCGATGCTTTTTGGGGACTCGTGAATCAGCCGGCAGGAACTTCCTCGGTCGGCACGCTCTCGGCGGGCGAATCCGCAGACGCCTCGGCAGGCGACTCCTCCGTTTCAACCAACCCCTTTGCGACCATGATTCGCTCGCGAATCTCGGCGAAGAGGTCCGGATTCTCCCGAAGGAACTGCTTCGAGTTCTCACGCCCCTGGCCGACGCGCATGTCGCCGTAGCTGAACCACGCTCCCGCTTTCTTGACGATGTTCTCGGCCACGGCCAGATCCAGCAGATCGCCGGAGGTGCTGATGCCTTCGTTGAACATGATGTCGAACTCCGCATCGCGGAACGGTGGAGCAATCTTGTTCTTGACGACGCGGGCACGCACCCGGTTGCCGACATTCTCGTCGCCATCCTTGATGGCTCCGATCCTGCGAATGTCGATTCGCACGGATGAATAGAACTTGAGGGCACGACCACCCGGAGTCGTCTCCGGTGAACCGAACATCACTCCGATCTTCTCCCGCAACTGGTTGATGAAGATGACCGTCACATCACTCTTGGAGATGGCTCCGGTCAGCTTCCGCATGGCCTGACTCATGAGGCGAGCCTGGAGACCCACATGGGTATCGCCCATGTCGCCTTCGATTTCCGCCCGCGGGATCAATGCCGCAACGGAATCGACCACCACCACGTTGACTGCACGGGATCGTACGAGCAACTCGCAGATCTCCAACGCCTGCTCACCGGTATCGGGTTGCGATACCAGCAGACTGTCCAGATCGACGCCAAGGCGTCGAGCCCACGTCGGGTCCAGGGCGTGCTCGGCATCGATGAACGCGGCGACGCCGCCGTCCTTCTGCGCGTGCGCCGCGACCGTCAGTGCCAATGTCGTCTTGCCGGACGATTCCGGGCCGTAGATCTCGACGATTCGGCCACGAGGAATTCCTCGTCCTCCGAGAGCCAGATCCAGGCTCAGACATCCGGTTCCGATTCCGGGAATCACCCGAGGCCCGTCGTTGAGCCGCATGATGGACCCTTCGCCGAACATCTGATCGATCTGGCTGATGGCACGATCCAGTGCCTGTCCGCCGTCGGATTCTTCCTTCTTGCTTCGTTTCTTGCTCATGGCATCCTTTCCGTCCTTGGTAGGAGAGCTGGCTCGGAAGCCCGATCCGGACTTCACCTTACCACGCGTTCTTTTGCCCTCTGATTCCAACTTTCCATTCCGCTTGCTGCGGCTCGTTTGCTTGACCATGCTTGGGCCCTTTCATCTGGTGCTTCAATCCCTGAAGGATGCTCAGGATGCCAGAATGATCGGATTTCGCAAGGTCTGTTCGGTACATATTCGGTATCTATTTTCGGAAACTGTTCGGGTACCACCGAATCAATCCCCAAGGAACCCCCATTTCGAGCCCCTCACATCACACCATAGGCCCTCAGTCGGTCAGAGGGGGCCCCTGCCAGTATTTCGTGGGCGGAGTCCAGTCCTCCAGATCCAAACCCCGAAACGCCTCGATGGTGGCCTCAAGGCCCTCCTCGAGGTCGACACGGGGCTTCCATCCGAGCCGATCGGTGGCCAGAGTGATGTCCGGACGCCGCTGGAGCGGATCATCCGGGGGAAGCGGTTTGGTCACGAGCTGCGAGGACGACTCGATCTTCTCGAGAACCCGCTGGGCGAGATCCAGAATCGTCCGCTCCTGGGGATTGCCGAGGTTGACCGGCCCGGACAGATCCTCGGGCCCTTCCATCATCGCGAGAAACCCGTCGATCAGATCGTCCACGTAGCAGAACGAACGTGTCTGGGATCCGTCTCCGAAGATCGTGATGTCCTCGCCGTTGATCGCCTGGCGGATGAAGTTGCTGACCACCCGACCATCGTACGGATGCATGCGTGGGCCGTACGTGTTGAAGATCCTGACGACCTTGACCTGGACATCTCCTCGACGCCTGGCATCGAAGAGCAGCGTCTCGGCGGCCCGCTTTCCCTCGTCGTAGCAGGCCCGGGGGCCGATTGGATTCACATTGCCTCGATAGCTTTCAGGCTGCGGGCTGCAGTCCGGATCGCCGTAGACCTCGCTGGTCGAGCTGTGGAAGATCGGAGCCTGGTTGCGTCGAGCCACCTCGACCATGTTGTCCACTCCGTAGACGGACGTGCGCCACGTGTGCATCGGCTCCGCCTGGTAGTGACCCGGAGCCGCGGGACAGGCGAGATTGAATATCGCGTCGGTCTGCAGCTCGATGGGATCGATGATGTCGTGCTCGATCAGCGTGAACCGGTCGTTCGCCTCGAGATGGGCGATGGTCCTCCGTTGGGACGTGAGAAAGCTGTCGAGGCAGGTGACCTCATGCCCTCTCGCCAACAGTCGATCGCAGAGATGGGAGCCGAGAAAACCCGCTCCCCCGGTGACAAGTACTCTGTGTCCAATATCGCCCATGGTTGCGAAGGATACCGCAACCGATGCATGGAGGCTGCGTGACACCAGATCAATCAACCCGAATCGCCGTCGGCGTCATGACCGGCACCAGCCTCGACGGCGTCGACGCCTGCGCGATCCGTCTGGAAGGTCGGGGGCTCGAAATGCGAGCCGAACACCTCGGGTTCGTCTCCACACCGCTGGGGCCGCTCGCCGAGGAGCTTCGCGTCCTCTGCACCGGGGGGCGAACCACCGCACGTTCGATCGCAGGACTCCGGACCGCACTCGGCATCCGATGCGCCGAGGCGGTGCAGCGACTCGGACTCGACCGGATCGATCTCGTCGCCGTCCACGGGCAGACCGTCCACCACGACGCGGACGGATCGTGGCAGCTGCTCGACCCGACCCCCGTCGCCCATCGGCATCGATGCGCGGTCGTCGGCGATCTTCGCAGCGTCGATCGGGCCGCGGGCGGCGAAGGCGCCCCCATCACCCCCATGGCCGACTGGATCCTGCATCGAGCGGACCAACCGAGAGCCATCGTCAATCTGGGCGGATTCATCAACTGCACCCTGCTGCCCGGAGCCGACGCGGCGGATCCATGCGGCTCGATCGAAGGCTTCGACGTGTGTCCGTGCAACCATCTTCTGGATGCGATCGCCCGATCGACGCTCGATCTCCCCTTCGACAAGGACGGCGCCATGGCCGCCACGGGTTCCGTCTGCATCGAGCAGCTCGCCCCGTTGTCGACGCACCTCTCGGACCTTCGCAAGGAGCAGCGTTCACTGGGCAGCGGCGACGAGGAACTGGCCAGGATGCGCACGCTCGCGCGGGCGATCGGAGGCCCGGATGCCGCAGCCACGACCTGCGCCGCGATCGCGTCCAGCGTGGCACGGGCCCTGAAGCCCCATCCGGTGCAGGAAGTGCTTCTCGCCGGAGGCGGTGCACTGAATCGGGCCCTCGTCGCGGCGATCGACGACGCCTTGAACGGACAGGCGGTCGTAGGTCGACTGCCCCACGGAGCGGAACGCGAGGCGGCCGCAATGGCCGTTCTGGGAGCACTGGCCTGGGACGGAGTGCCGATCACCCTCGCCGGGGTGACCGGACGTGCAGACACCCATGTCCGCGATGGGACATGGGTGCTGCCGAAGGATTCGATGGATGTTCAGACGCCGTAGAGCGGACGCAGCTTCGACTCGAGGTGCCTCATCAGCGGATCGGCCGAAAGCGGCTTGCCGGTGACGACCTCGCAGAGTTCCGCGGCGCGATACCGCTGACCATGCTCGTGGATGTTGCCTCGAAGCCACGACAGGAGCGATCCGAACTCGCCCCGGGCGAACTCCTCGTGCATGCCCGGATGATCCTCGACCGCCTTCTCGAAGAACTGCGCGCAGTAGAGATTGCCGAGGGTGTAGGTCGGGAAGTAGCCCATCGAGGTCATGGACCAGTGGATGTCCTGCAGACAACCGCTCGCATCGTTGGGAACGTCGAGCCCGAGGTACTCCTTGTACTTCGCATTCCACGCGGCGGGGATGTCGTCGACGTCCAGGTCGCCGGAGAGGATGGCACGTTCGAGCTCGAAGCGGATCATGATGTGCATGTTGTAGGTGGCCTCGTCGGCCTCGACGCGGATGAAGTCGGGCTTGACGACGTTGGCCCCGCCGTAGACGTCGTCGAAGGACAGTCCCGCGACGTCCTTGCCGAAGTGCTCCTTGAGCTTGGGCTCGCACCATCGCCAGAACGACTCGCTGCGTCCGACCTGGTTCTCCCACATCCGGCTCTGCGACTCGTGGATGCCCAGCGAGATCGAATCGCCCATCGGTGAACCGATGTACTTCGCGAGCAGCCCCTGCTCGTAGAGGCCGTGCCCCGTCTCGTGCATCGTCGAACCGAGCGCGTCGTTGATGTTGGCCACGTGGAAACGCGTCGTCATCCGGATGTCGTTGCAGTGGGAACCGCTGCAGAACGGGTGCGTCGACTCGTCGAGGCGGCCTCGATCGAAGTCGAAGCCGAACTGCGCCGCGACCATCTTGACGAACCGCTTCTGATCCTCGACCGGAAGTTCGATCTCGTTGAAGGCGTTGCTGGGCGACTTGGCGGCGCCCATGACGTCGTCGAGCAGACCCTGCAGACGCTCACGGAGCGGCGTGAAGACCGAAGCGACCCACTCGGCGGTGCATCCCTTCTCGTAGTCCTCGGCCAGTGCATCCCACGGCTCGCCGCCTTCGCCCCACCCGTAGCATTCGGCCTTGCGGCGGAGCATGTCGATGATCTTGCGCAGCGACGGAGAGAACATCGAGAAGTCGTTCTTGGCGCGGGCTTCCTTCCAGGCGTGCATGCCCTCGCTCGAGAGCTTCGCCTCCTCCTCGACCAGCGAGGCGGGCAGCTTCGTGCGACGATCGAACGCCCAGCGGAACTCGCGGATGTTCACGGCCGAAGGCGAATGCGGGTCCGAGGTGAGCTCGGAGTCCGACTCGCACTCCGCCAATGCATCGGAGAACGCCTGGCTGGTGTTCATCTCGTGGTGCATCTTCGCAAGCAGCGCGAGCTGTTCACCCCGATAGGCGATGCCTCCGCTGGGCATCAGGACCTCCTGGTCCCATCCGAGCATGCTGGCGCACCCGCCGATCAACTGGGTCTCGCGGGCGAGTTCCAGCAGGCGGCCGTAGTGGGCGGGAAGCGTGTTGGTTTCGGTTGCGGTGGCTGTCGACATGATCTGCACTCCTTCGTTTGGCATGGTCAATCCGTCCATGATAGCCGTTGGCCGGGATCGCCTCGAAGCAAAAAAGAACACGGCCCCCGCCCATTCGAGCGGAGGCCGTGCGATCGGTCTCATTGGGTCAGTTGCCGGGAGAAACCATCTCTTCGGGCATGCGTGCCTCGAGGATCGCGATCACCTCCGTGGCGGCGGGATCCGTCCGGTTTCGGGCGAGATCAAGGGCGCTTCGTCCGGAGTTGTCCCGGGCGGCGAGGTCGGATCCGGCCTCGATGAGCACGAGGACCTTCTCCTTGGAACCACTGGAATGCCCGGCTGCGTTGAGGAAGGCCGACTTGCCGTTGCGGTCGACGGCCTTGACGTTTGCCCCGGCCTCGAGGAGCGTCTGCACGCCGTCGATCTTGCCGGTGCGCGACGCGTGCATGAGCGCGGTACCACCATCGACGGTGTCCTTGGCTTCGATGTTGGCACCGGCTTCGATGAGCACGGGAATCGACTTGGGGTCACCGAATCCGGATGCCCAGATCAGCGGGGTGTATCCGGTCGCGGCTCCGACGGTCTCCACCTGGGCACCGGCGTCGACGAGATCCTGCACGGACTCCGCCGTTCCGAAGCCGGACGTCCAGGCCAGCGGACCACCGATGAAGGTGTCCTTGGCGTTCACGTTGGCATCGGATTCGATGAGCAGCCTGACTGCGACGGGATTCTTGGAGGTGCCGGCGTGCATCAGAGGAGTCCGACCGACCTGATCGGACGAATCGACGTCGGCGCCGTTCTCGATCAGTGCCGTCATCATCTCGACGTTGCCTTCCTTGGCGGCCATGCCGAGCACGCTCATTCCGCTCTTGTCCTTGTAGTTGACGTCGAGCTTCTTCTCACCGATCCGCTTGATCACCTCTTCGGTGCGACCCTGCTTGACGAGGATCTTCACCGTCGTGGTGTCGGCCTTGGGAGCAGCGGCTCCCTTGGGCTCGATGTTGCCCTTCTGGCCGGAGGAGCGGATGCGGCGATTGATCTCGGCCCGCTGTTCCGGATTGAGCTTCATGAGGAAGTAGTGCTGAGTGCACTTGGGATGATCGAAGTAGAAGGTGACCTTCGCGTTCTTCGCCTCGTCCCAGAACATGTCCCAGTTGACCTCGACCTCGTGCTTCGCGGCCGCCTCGGTCGGGGTGTTCTTGAGGATCGAAGGCTGGACGTTGACGATCTTGAACGGCTGGCCGTCGATGGACTCGAGCACGATCTTGCCGTCAGGATTGTCGTCCTGACCGAGTCGGTCCGGCGTCATCTTGACGTATGCGATCGACGTGCCTTCCACCGGAACCTTCAGTTGCGGGTAGCCCTCGATCGTGAACGTGACGGTCTTCTTGAGTTCGCGTGCCGTCGGACCGCCGCGCAGGCGGATGGTCACGTCGGTCTCTTCTCCGGGCTCGAGCACGGTGTTGCGTTTGAAGTCGGAGGTGGTGCATCCGCAGGACGCCTTGGCCGACACGATGGTGACCGTCTCGTCCGAGGTGTTCGTGAGCGTGATGGTTCCCGGCTTGGTCTCGCTGGTCGAGAACTCGCCGAGCTGCACCGATTCGGGCGAGGCCTTGATGACCTGTTCCTTGGTTCCTTCGGGAACGACCGGTCCGGGTTGTCCGGGGCCGACCATGCCGGGAAGTCCCTTGGCCGGGGCCGCCTTGGACGCAGGCGCCTTGGCTGCAGGCCTCGTTGGAGGTGTGCTGGACTGTGCCAGGACGGATGCCCCGAACAGAAGTCCGGAGGCCGTCGCCAGTAATGTGGTATTCAAACGAAATCGCATGGTTGAACCCTCTGGAAATCAATGACGCTGTAAAGATCATCTGATCCAAGACTGCTGTCTCGGAGGAGACCAATGGTAACCCCTAAACCGGCGTTCTGCCCCGGTCGGCCGCTATGGAAACGAAACTCAAGGCGACCGTATTGCCTCAAAGTCCATTCTCCCAATACCTTTCTTGGGGTATTTAGGGGGTATGCTTTCTGATCCCTCAAGTACGCCCAAGCGGGCACGAGGTTCGATCATTCACTTCCGTGAGCCGAAATGAACACTCCTCCAGACCACATCCAATCCCCCCATATCCGACGGATTCAGCCGCTGCCGGTCCAGAATGATCAGCAGCAGCAGGCGGTCGCACTCCGTGATCCGCTGATGCTCTCCGATCAGACCATGGTCGTCCCTCCCCAGATCATGCTCGCGTTGCAGCAGTGCAATGGACAGCGGACGATCGAGGACATCGCGAAAACCGTGTCCCAGGAGCCCGCGGTGGTGCAGCAGCTGATCGAGAAGCTGGACGAATTCGGACTCGTGTGGGGCCCCAACTTCGAGACGCTCGAGAAGCAGAAGCGTTCGCAGCTGCACGAACGCGGAGCCTATCCAGCCCGCGCATCGGAAGCCCTCGGCGCCGACGGCGTCGACGGCAAGTCGATGCTGATCGACTGGACCGAGCAGGAAGAGGATCCCGAGATCGACTTCACGCCCCGGGGACTGTTCGCGCCACACATGGACTACCGGCAGACCTGGCCGATCTTCGCCGGCTGCTGGCAGGCGCTGCGGACCATGGAGCCGCCCGATCGGGTCGTCATCCTCAGTACGAACCACTACGGCATCGGCGACGGCGTCGTCGGAACGAAGCTTGGATTCGACACGCCGCTTGGCCGATGCCCCGCCGACGCCACGCTGCTTGAACCGCTCATGGAGTCCGTCGGCTACCACGTGCTCGTGGACGAGATCGACCACATCGCGAACACCGGCATCGAGATGCAGCTGCCCTGGATCCAGACCTTCTGGGGCGACGTTCCGGTCGTGGCCGCGTTGATCCCGAACCTCGAACAGCCGATGCTCGAAGACGACGCGGAGCGAATGGATCGGACCGACTTCGTCTCGCACCTTCGCAATGCGATCGATCAGGTCGGAGGGCGGACCTTCGTCGTCGGCAGCGGCGATCTCAGTCATGTCGGACCGCAGTTCGGCGAACCTCGCCCGGTGGACGAACAGCGATGCGTCGATGTGGAACAGCATGATCGGGAACTGCTCGGACACGTCGTCGGCGCCGACCTCGAGGCCTTCACCTCGGCACTCCAGTGGAACAAGAATCCGACCAGATGGTCCAGTGCAGGAACGCTGGCTGCGATGATGGAACTGCTCGACCCCGGCACGGTGGAGCTGATCGACTATCGCCAGCAGGTCGACGAGCAGAACACGTCGCTGATCTCCTACTGCGGCCTCCTGATGGCATGATCGCCGTCGTCCAACGCGTCAGTCGCGCCGGCGTCCGAACCGACGAACCGCCACGTGCGGTGTCGATCGACGGTGGACTGCTGGTGCTGCTCGGCGTCGAGCGGGGCGACGCCGAATCGGAAGCCGACTGGATGGTCGCAAAGATCGCGGCGCTGCGAATCTTCCGGGACGACGAAGCACGCATGAATCGATCCGTGGTCGACGTCGGTGGTTCGGTGCTCGTGGTCAGTCAGTTCACGTTGGTCGGAGACTGCGCGAGAGGCAATCGCCCCAGCTTCGCCCGCGCCGCCGACCCCGTCGACGCGGAGCGACTCTACGAACACGTCATCGCCGGCCTGCGCGGTACGCACGGACTGCCGATCGAGCATGGTGTCTTCGGCGCAACGATGCAGGTCGACCTGGTCAACGACGGACCGGTGACGATCACGCTGCAGAGCGGACAACGGTAGTTGGGATCAGCCCTCTTCGGTCTCGGCGTCTTCATCGACACCAGCCTGGAAGATCGACTGGGTTCGCAGCACGAGACCGCAATCACTCCTCAGGTGATAGCCCTGGACATGGACCTGGTCCGTGTACCTCTGGATCTCGACCAGCGAGAGGTTCGGCTGGGCCCCACCTTCGCTGGAGATGCTCAGCAGGCAGTCCGTCTCCTCGCCATGCTTGATCATCTCGTTGTAGGTGCCGAGATAGAGGTGATCGGAGAGGGTCTCGGTCTGGATGGACGTCATGAAGGAGATCCGGTCACCGAAGGTGGCCTCGTGATCCTTCTCGCCCGCGCAAGGCATGGTGGTCACCAGACCACGCTCGGGCAGGCCGGTCAGAGCTGGAGTCACCACTTCGACGAGGCAGATGCCCTCATGCTCGAAGAGGCAGACGTGGCCGCCGCTGAACTGCCAGGCCTCGAACTCGTATCCGCCATGCTCGATGCGACGCCGGTTCTCGATATCGAAGAACTCGGGGTGGACACCGTTGCGGTAGAGCAACATGTGATAGGTCTGGAGGCTGGATGTACGGGGTGCGAAACTCATGGTGGAAACTCAATTCATTCGGGTTGGTGTGATCTGGTCGAGGATGCGTCGAACGAGTTTCTTCCCTCTCTCATTGCTTCTTCCTCAAAGCAGAAGGCATTGTTGCAACATGCGTCCTGATCGCAACAAAAATATGGTAAGAATGTCGATTCTCAGCCATCAGTGCGGTGTTTTCGTACCCCCCTGCCAAAAGGCCATCACCCATGAGCATCCAAGCCGATGCACAACAAAGAGTTGCCATTCAGCACCTTGAAACCGAGCGGCTGCTGGGCGTGGACTTCATTCCGCTGAGTCCGAGCCCGATAATGCTGACGGAGTCCGCGAAGGCTGCACCGGACGATGATGCCGCCACGCCGCAGGACCGGCTGAACGCGCTCAGAGAGCGGGCCGAATCGGAGTTTCCGTACTGTAAATCACTTGCAGAAGCGACACGGCCCGTCTTCGGAGAAGGCCCTGCAGATGCTCGACTCGTCTTTGTAGGAGAGGCCCCTGGCCAGAAGGAAGACGAGACCGGCCGGCCATTCGTCGGTGCCGCGGGACAGAAGCTGGATCAGATCATTGCTGCCATGGGACTGGCCAGGGAATCGGTGTACATCACCAATATCCTGAAGGCACGTCCTCCGGAAAATAGAACACCAACCATCGATGAGATCGAAGCCTCTTCGAGCTACCTCACCGAGCAGCTTCACATCATCCAGCCGGAAGTCATCATCGCTCTGGGCGGGCCCGCGACCAAGTTCCTCATCAAGAGCAAGGATGGCATCACTCGACTCCGAGGACGCTGGTCCAGCTGGGAAGAAGGTGGCGTCCGAATTCCGGTCATGCCCACTTTCCATCCCGCCTATCTGCTCAGGAACTACACCCCTGAGATCAGAAAGCAGATGTGGAGCGACGTTCAAAAAGTAGTTGAACTGATCGGTTTGAAGACCAACTGAAAAAAAACGAATCCTTGTGGAACCGCCGGGCCTCGCCCTGCGAAAGTGTTGATGGAGATTCATTTCTCCCCAACCATGCCCCCCCCCACAAGGAGCCCGGTTCGTTGTTCGTCAACGACGGGCTCTCTTTTTTTTGGTCCGATCATTGAGATCCAATGACGAGCTGGCCCCCGGGCTGCTCAATCGTCGGAATCCGGCTCGGTCGAGCCGGACGGCTCCTGGGCCAGCGTGCCGGGAATCATCCCGGGCCACCAGATCAATCGCTCATCCTGTCCATCGCAGGCCCGACGCATCAGCAGATAGATGCGCGTACCGGCCGCCATCAGATAGGAGAAGATCCAACCGACCACGAGATACTTCACCAGGATCACCCACCATGAAACCATGGAACTGCCCCAGTCCACGTACCAGATGGGGTTGCCGGCCGAACCGTCCTGCTTCACGTCGGCGAAGATCCCCGGAAGGGTTCCGGTGTGGGCGTAGGTGTCGTTCATGGTCCACGTTCCGACCACCTCGGCCGTCATGTTGATGGTGAACACCGCGACGAGCTGGACGACGAACCAGCCGAGCACGAGACCGATGAGTCCCATGACGATCGAGCCGAGCATGTGCAGCGGTCGATTGAGGATGTAGGCATAGGCACGCTGCATCGCGTCGCCGCCCTCGCAGTTCTCGACCGCCACCGCGGGAAGCAGCATGATGGCCGAGATCAGATATCCCAGCAGGATGAAGACCAGCAGGAAGCCGACCAGCAGCACGAGGCCGTAGAACAGGGCCGTGATGACGTTGAGGAACGGAATGCTCATGAAGATGAGGCCGATCAGCAGCAGGACTCCGCAGACGATGCCGGCGAGCATGATCGGTATGACCAGCGCACCGAAGGAACGCCAGACCGCATCGAGTCCGTGGCACATCGCTTCACGCATGGTCAGTCGCTCGTTGGCCGACACCTGACAGGCTTCCATCCTGCACATCGCGCCACCCGCGATCGAGAGCACCAGCAGGAAGAAGATGCCGTAGATGATCAGGAACCACCCCTGTTCCGCCGCCCAGAGATGGGCGGGAAGATCGTAGAAGGTTCCCTGGAGCGCGGCATAGACCGCGGCCGGCTGGAAATGCACCGCTCCTTCGACCAGAAGATCGAAGTGCAGGCCGATGTAGAGGATGGTCGACTCGAATGCGCCCCGGGGACGGAACTGGTCGATGCGGGCGATGACACGATCGATCTGGGAATGATCCTCGACGGGACCGGACAGCCGGGCCGACTCGAGCATCGCGAGCACCGAATGGACGTCCGGCGTCGCCTCTCCGGAACTCTCTTCACCCCAACGTCGCTGTGCCCTGCGAAGAACGCCCTCCTCCTCCAGACCCAGCGAGGTTCCCTGCACACCGGCAGTCAGCCCCTCGGGACTGACCGTGGCGGGTGCGATCCCGTCCCAGATCTGCCCACCGAGCATGAGCACCGTCACCATGAGCAGCGAGATGATGAGCCTCGGAGGCTGGAGGGACGTGGCGACGGCTTTCAGAATGGATCCGAAACGACATGCGGTTTCCGACATGGTCATGGTGTGGTTCTCCCCGGGTCATTCTCACACCCTGCGGGACTGGATGTCAATGGTGAGGGATGACAACACGGACGAAAGATTGGAATGGGTTTCCATCTTGACACCCCAGAAAAGTCCCCCTACAAACCCCCATGATTCGCCTATCTGCGATTCCGTCGTATTGAGGCCCCGCCGCGTCCCCGGAGGTGGGACGACAGATCCCCACCCCACGGTGTCCGCAAGCGGACTCCGGAGTGAATCTTCGATCGTCCGCACCACGACTCCGCGGGCGCATGAAACCACAGGAAAGATCAACCATGTCATCGAACACAGGCAAGTGCCCGGTCCTCAACCACTCGCTTCGATCCACCGTCGAAAGCCCCTCCAACCAGCAATGGTGGCCGAACCAGCTCGATCTCCGGATTCTGGATCAGAACTCACCGCGCTCGAACCCGATGGGAGAACGATTCGACTACCCGGCTCATTTCGCGAAGGTCGACCTCGGGGAATTGAAACAGGACATCCTGGAGATGATGACGACGTCACAGGACTGGTGGCCGGCGGACTACGGACACTACGGCCCCTTCTTCATACGCATGGCATGGCACAGCGCCGGAACGTACCGCATCCAGGACGGACGCGGCGGCGCCTCCACCGGGACGCTTCGCTTCGCGCCCCTGAACAGCTGGCCCGACAACGTCAATCTCGACAAGGCGCGCAGGCTCCTGTGGCCGATCAAGAGGAAATACGGCCGAAGCGTCTCGTGGGCCGACCTGATGATCTTCACCGGCAACTGCGCAATCGAATCGATGGGACTCGAGACGGTCGGTTTCGCCGGAGGCCGGGAGGACGTCTGGGCACCGGAGGAGGATGTCGACTGGGGTCCCGAGACGCAGTGGCTGGGAGACGAACGCTACTCGGGTGACCGCGAACTCGCGAATCCCCTCGGAGCGGTGCAGATGGGATTGATCTACGTCAACCCGGAAGGCCCCAACGGAACCCCGGATCCTTCGGCCGCAGCCGTCGACATCCGCGAGACGTTCCGCCGGATGGCCATGAACGACGAGGAGACCGTCGCGCTGATCGCCGGAGGTCACACGTTCGGCAAGGCCCACGGCGCCGCGGATCCCGACGAGTACGTCGGTCGCGAACCGGAGGGGGCGGGCATCGAGGAACAGGGGCTCGGGTGGCGCAACTCGTTCGGCAGCGGCAACGCCGCCGACACCATCAGCAGCGGCCTCGAGGGAGCCTGGACGACCAAACCGACCACATGGGACAACAATTACTTCGACAATCTGTTCGGGTACGAATGGGAGTTGACGAGCAGCCCGGCGGGAGCCGCCCAGTGGACTCCCAAGGGCGGCGACGGCGCAGGAACCGTTCCCGATGCCCACGACACCGATCGCACCCACGCCCCGATCATGTTCACCACGGACCTCGCACTCAGGATCGATCCGATCTACGCCCCGATCGCGAAGCGGTTCCACGAACACCCCGAAGAGCTCGCCGCCGCCTTCGCACGAGCGTGGTTCAAGCTGACGCACCGGGACATGGGACCGGTGTCGCGATACCTCGGCACCCTCGTGCCCGATGAGCAGCAGACGTGGCAGGACCCGATCCCCGTCATGGAACACGAACCGATCGGCGAACGGGACATCGCCGAACTCAAGAAGAGCCTGCTCGCATGCGGCGTCTCGATCGGCCGACTGGTCAACACCGCATGGGCATCCGCCTCGACGTTCAGGGGCACCGACCATCGCGGCGGGGCCAACGGCGGACGCATCCGTCTGGCTCCGCAACGCGACTGGAAGGTCAACGACCCCCGGGAACTCGAATCGACGCTGCAGGCGATCGAGGCGATCCGAAGGGATTTCAATGCGGACCGCTCCGACGGCAAGCTGGTGTCCGTGGCGGACCTGGTCGTCCTCGGCGGCTGCGCCGCGATCGAACAGGCGGCACGCAGCGCCGGCCATGAGATCGAGGTTCCGTTCACGCCCGGTCGTACGGATGCGCTTCAGGAACAGACGGATGTCGAATCCTTCGCGGTGCTCGAGCCCGCCACGGACGGATTCCGGAATCACATGGCAGCCGACGAGACGAGGCCGGCCGCGGCGCTGCTCGTGGATCGCGCACAGCGACTGACGCTCTCCGCACCGGAGATGACGGTCCTGCTCGGCGGGCTTCGGGTGCTTGATGCGAACACCGGAACGTCGCAGGTCGGCGTGTTCACATCGCGACCGGAATCGCTGACGACCGACTTCTTCGTCAATCTGCTCGACTCCGACACCACCTGGGGCGTCTCGCCGAATTGCGAGCACGTGTTCGAGGGCCGCGACCGGATCAGCGGCGATCTGCGATGGACCGGCTCGTCGGTCGACCTCGCGTTCGGATCGAACTCGCAACTGCGGGCGATCTCGGAGGTCTACGCCTGCGAGGACTCGGACGCCGCATTCATCCACGACTTCATCGCCGCATGGAACAAGGTCATGAACCTGGATCGATTCGACTGATACGCCGTGCGGTCGAAAGAAGAGCACGGCACCGGACGCGATGTCCCGGTGCCGCTGCAGGTCGGAACGGAAGAAGACGAGGCCTCTTCCCGGTCCCGAGAACTCCCCCGGCTGGACTCGAACCAGCAACCTAGCGGTTAACAGCCGCTCGCTCTACCAATTGAGCTACAGGGGATCGACGCGAGAGAATACCGTTTTTCGGTGCCGCAGGCCATCCAATCGAAATTAAACACGGAGGATCGGCCCTCCATCCCCGATCCCGGCGTATTCCGGGATGCCCGCCCCTTCCGTGGCTTGCAATTGGGGCGCGCGGATCTACCATATGGGGCTTCGCAGGTCCCAGTGGGCCCTGCCAGACCCCAGAATGGACGAGACGATCATGAAAGACGGCATTCATCCCGAGTACTACCCAGAAGCCAAGGTCTTCTTCCGAGGCGAAGAGGTCATGACCGTCGGCGCAACCGTGCCCGAACTGACCGTAGAGATCTGGTCCGGTTCACATCCCTTCTTCACCGGCAAATCGTCCTTCGTGGACACCGCCGGTCGAGTCGAGAAGTTCCAGAAGAAGTTCCAGGGCGACTACTTCAAGAAGAAGAAGTAAGCCCCTTCGGCATCCAGCACCCCTCCCGCCCCGGCCTCTGGTCGGGGCGGTTTCGTTCAGGCCAGGATGTCCCGGACGACGTTCCCGTGGACGTCGGTCAGGCGGTAGTCGCGCCCCTGGTGCCGGTACGTCAGTTGTTCGTGATCCATCCCCATCAGATGGAGCATCGTGGCATGGAGGTCGTGCACACTGACGGGGTTCTCCACGATGTTGTACGAGAAGTCGTCCGTGCGGCCGTAGCTGATTCCCGGCTTCACTCCGCCACCGGCGAGCCAGAGACTGAAGCACCTCGGATGGTGATCGCGACCGTAGTTGGTCGGCGTGAGCGCCCCCTGGCAGTAGACCGTGCGACCGAACTCACCGGCCCAGAGCACCAGCGTGTCCTCGAGCATCCCCCGCTGCTTCAGATCCTTCAGCAGTGCGGCCTGTCCCTGATCGACGGCCTTGCACTGCTTGCGTATCTCGGAGGGCAGGTTCCCGTGCGCATCCCAGCCCCGCATGTACAACTGGATGAAGCGGACGCCCCGTTCGGCGAGCCGCCTGGCCTGCAGGCAGTTCGCTGCGAACGTGCCGGGGGTCCGCACATCGTCGCCGTACATGGACAGCACGTGATCGGGTTCGGTCGAGATGTCCGTGAGTTCGGGCACCGACATCTGCATCCGATAGGCCATCTCGTGCTGGGCGATTCTCGCCATCGTCTCGGCGTCGCCGCTGCGTGCGTACTCCTCCTCGTTGATGGCGGAGGCGAGGTTGAGCATCCGCCGGCGATCCTCGCGGGAGACGCCGTCGGGGTTTCGCAGATACAGCACCGCATCCCGACCTGCCCGCAGCTTGCAGCCCTGATGTTCGCTCGGCAGGAATCCACTGCCCCAGAATCTGGCCGAGAGCGCCTGCATGTTGCCGTAGCCCTGGGAGATCATGACCACGAAGGACGGCAGGTCCGAGTTCTCAGAACCGAGGCCGTAGCTCATCCAGGAACCGAACGAGGGACGACCCGGCTGCTCCGAGCCGGTCTGGAAGAACGTGATGCCGGGTTCGTGGTTGATCGCGTTCGTATGCATCGAACGGATGAAGCAGATGTCCCCCGCCATCGCCCCGGTGTGCGGGAGCAGTTCCGAGAGCATCACCCCACCTTCGTTGTTCGCGTGGCGGTTGAACTTGAAACGGCTGGGGGCGACCGGAAAGCGGTTCTGCCCGCTCGTCATCGTCGTGATGCGCTGTCCCTGCCGGATCGAATCCGGCAGGTCCTCGTTGTACCGGTCCAGCAGTCCGGGCTTGTAGTCGAAGAGATCGAGCTGGCTGGGCGCCCCCTCCATGTGCATGTAGATCACACGCTTCGCCTTCGGCGCGTAGTGCGAAAGGTTCTCGAGGACGTGGGACGCCTCGTCCGTGGTCGCCACGGATGCCGCGGCCTGCGATCCGAGGATCGAACCCAGCGCCGTCGCACCGAGCGATGCGCCGAACGTCGATGCGACCGTTCCGAAGAAACGTCGACGGGTCAGGTTGCGCAGGTATTCCTCGAGCGGATCGGCGGTCTCGGGTCTGATGGGTCGTCGTGGCATGCGATCTTCAATCCTTCACGATGGCGGCGTCCGAAGACAGGACCGCGTTGGCGAGCATGGTCCATGCCGCGAGTTCGTCGACGGAAAGCCCTTCGGGCACTTCTGACTCCCCGATGCCGACGAGCGATCGGGCCGCTTCCGCGTCGCCGCGGTACCGCTCGGTGAAATCG
>DEYK01000016.1:0-90490 GCA_002364485.1 Phycisphaerales bacterium UBA3160 | reverse complement strand
GTGCATCTCCGATAGAGATCGACGATGCGCATCCCCTCGGGGGTCTCGGAAAGCACACGGGCCGCCGTCGCCCGGGCCGCCTCGACGAGCTGCTCGTCGTTCCACAACACGAGCGCCTGGAGGGGGGTGTTCGTGGTCAATCGACGGGTTGCGCAGTATTCACGGGTCGGTGCGTCGAGGGTGAGCATCGCGGGATGGGGCGCCGCCCGCTTCCAGTAGGTGTACAGACTGCGACGCCAGAGCGCCTCGCCCTCCCCCCGCTCGAAGACCCTGGTGTTGGACTGCGGCATGGCGACCTCGGTCCACAGGCCGTCCGGCTGGTAGGGCTTGACGCTGGGTCCCCCCAGTCGCTCGACCAGCAGTCCCGACACATGCAGCGCCTGATCGCGGATCTGCTCTGCGGTCAACCGCTGCCGGGGGTATCTGGCGTACAGCGAGGGATCGCCGGGGCCGATTTCATCCGAAGCCTGCCGATAGGTGCTGCTGAGCACGATGGTCCGAATCAGTTCGCGTACGTTCCACCCGCCATCGCGAAACCCGACTGCGAGCCAGTCGAGCAGTTCGGGATGACTCGGCCAGCTTCCCTGGAATCCGAAGTCCTCGACGGTCTCGGCGAGCCCCTCGCCGAAGAACATCGCCCAGATGCGATTGGCGGTCACGCGGGCGGTCAGCGGATTCTCATCGCCGACCAGCCATCGAGCCAGATCGATTCGCGAGGGGACGCCCTGGACGTCGAGGCTGCCGAGGACGGCGGGAATCGCGCGGGTGACCGGGCGGGCCTCGTCTGCGGCGTCGTAGAGCCCGCGCATCATCACGAAGGTCGGACGGACTTCCGCCCGCTCATTCATGACCATGGTCATCGGAAGCCCGGATCGCACGCCTTCGAGTTCGGTGTTCTTCGCATCGATCGAGGAGGTCAGTTCCAGCCAACGCGGCGAGTGGGACGTGCGCCACGCGATGCGGGCACGCTCGTCGAGTCGATCCGCGGCCTCGGATGGAAGCAGCCATGCAAGCATGTCCGGAGCGAGTGCATCCGCCGACGGCTCCTCCCGGTAGTACATCGCGGCGGGACCGCCGGTGTTGACGATCTTCATCACAAAGGTGCTGCGTCCGGCCGGAAGATCGATCGAGATCGAATCCTGATCGGGTGCGACCCCGCGGTCGATCCTGTTCTCGTGGACGAGTTCGCCGTCGAGGTAGACGAGGATGCCGTCGTCGCTGCCGAGCGAGAGTTCGACGGTGCGCGGAGTCGGCGAGTGGAACTCCCTGGCCACGTACTCGGCCCCGACTCCCTCGGCGAGTCCAACGGCCTGCCCCTCCAGTACGAGCGGAGCGTGACGCCACTTCCGGCCCTCGTAGGAGGCCACGAAATCGAGCGGCCCCGCGGCCTCGGGCCCGAATGCCGTGTCGTAGCTCGCTTCCGCCGTGCCGGGAGTGAACGGACCCGCGATGTACCAGTTGGTCCGGGCCGTCGGCAGACGCGTCAACACGTCCGTCGGAACCTCGGCGAGCTGGATCCGGACGTTGCCGAAACTGTGATGGGCATAGGGGGAATGAAACCCGAGGGTGACGATCACGATGCTTCCATCCTCGAAGCCGAACGGCGCCTCGGACAGGAACATCGCGATCCGATCATCGGGCGACTGATGTCCGTCGATGGCCCAGACCCTCCCGTCGTCGGGACGCAGCGCGTTGACGACGCGGAAGTCCGCATTCTGCTGCTCCACATCCGCCCAGGCCCAGGACAGCGGAACCGGCCGCCGAACGGTGGGATCGGCGCGGGAGACCACCTCGACGGTGATGCCGCTCAGCACGCCATTGCCGTTCGCGGCGCGCCCGACGCGGCCACCCGGCAGCGATTCGTGACGCAGCACCTCGAGCGCGATCGCACGCAGATCCGTCCGATCGGTCTCGAGGATGATGGTGTAGTCGTCATCGACCGGTGCCGGCGACGTCGCGAGCACCGAACCGTCGGCCTGGATCTCGAGTCCGCTTCCCGCACTGCTGACCGCGGTGAGGACGGGAGGAACCGTCCAGCTCCAGTCGTCGCCGCGAAGTCCGTCCTCGAAGTCGGCGATGCGTTCGTCCTCGAGCGGATCCGGCCGATCACGCTCGACCTCGAGCGATCGCAGCGCGGACGTCAACGCATCGATGCGAGCCTGATCCGCACCGGTCGTGATCGTGAAGTTCGGCTCCAATGCCCGGTTTGGATCGGGCGACTGCGTATAGAGCCCCGGCTCCTCGTTGTTGTTGAAGAAGGCGAGGATCCCGTAGTAGTCCTCCATCGTCAGCGGGTCGTACTTGTGGTCATGGCACTGGGCGCAGCTGACCGTCAATCCGAGGAAGACGTTCCCCAGGGTGTTGGTCCGCTCCACCGCGTACTCGAATCGCGCCTCCTCGTCGATCGATCCGCCCTCGTCCGTGGTCACGTGACACCGGTTGAATCCGCTTGCGATCAACTGGGCGGACGTGCGATCCGGCAGCAGATCGCCAGCCAACTGCTGCACCACGAACTCGTCGAACGGCATGTTGGTGAGGTAGGCGTCGAGCACCCAGTCCCGATAGGGCCAGATGGTGCGCCCCGCATCCATGTGGATGCCGCTCGTATCGGCGTATCGGGCCAGATCGAGCCATGGAGTGGCCAGCCGTTCGGCATGCCGGCTCGCATACGGCTCCTCGGTCATCAGTCGCTCGACCAACTGCTCGTACGCGTCCGGATCCGTATTCGAGATGAACCGATCGATCTCGGAAGGAGTCGGGGCGAGCCCGGTCAGATCCAGATACACCCTTCGAGCCAAGGTGGCACGATCCGCATCGGCATTCGGCCGCAGGTTCCTTTCCTGCAGCGTTTGGAATACGAATCGATCGACTTCGTTGCGGATCCACGGATCCTCGATGCCGGGAACCTGCGGAACCGACAACGGAACGAGCGACCAGTGGCGTTCGTACTCCGCCCCCTGTTCGATCCAGATCCGCACGAGCCTCCGCTCTTCATCGGTCAAAGGAGTCTTGCCGCTGTCGGACGGAGGCATCACCTCGTCGGCGTGCGTCGAGGTGATCCGCTGCCAGATCAACGAAGAGGAGGGATCACCGGGGACGACCGCGGCTCCATCAGGGCGAATGGCCGTCGCTGCTTCGAAGCTGTCGAGTCGCAGTCCCGCCTGCTGCTGGGCTCGATCCGGACCGTGACACAGAAAGCATCGATCGGAAAGAATCGGTCTGATGTCACGTCCGTACCTGATGTCGTCCATGCCGGACATCGATGCACTTGCACCGACCAGCAGAAACGCAGCATGCATGCAGAAATCCATCATGAACTCACCATATCAGGAAGCATTTGAGGCTCAATGCCAATGTGGTACGGGCTCGCTCTCCATGCGATGAAAACAGTTCCTGGCTCCCACAGGGAACGCTTGAGAGGCATCGATACCTCAATCAACCCAATCGGATTCCGATCGGAATGAATCAACACTCGAGAGTCACTCAGTGAGCCAAGACCACTCAAACGGCCGAAAGTGCGCTTTCAACCATGTCCACATTCCGACTCTCGACAGTGCCACCCGCAATCGGCATGGAATCACCCAAAAACAAGCATTTGGACACCGAGGGAGCGTCATTCCAGAGTTATCCACATGTCTTGCACTCGACTGGATACGAGCATCATCAGGATCAGACCCCATTCAAGGTGACCTGAGGCCATTCAAAAAAACCATAAAGCCTTGCCTAGATTGACTTCAGGCCTTCGGCCAGCTGAATCGCATTGAGGGCCGCACCCTTGCGAAGCTGGTCCATGGAACACAGCATCTCGAATCGATCTCCTCGTCCATCCGACTGGAGCCTCGCATCGGCCGCCATTCGAATACGACCGACCAGCACGAGATCCCCATCGCTCGCCTTCCATGGCGTCGGGAAGTCGTTGGCGGCGCGATCATCGATCACGGACACGCCGGGAAAGGCGGTGATCGCCGAACGCACCGCTTCGACCGTCGTCGCAGTGCCGAGTTCGACGTGGATCGACTCGGTATGCGAACGGAGCACGGGAACGCGCACGCAGGTCGCGCTGACCGGAACATCGGCGTTCCAGATCCGCGCCGTCTCCTGGAGCATCTTCTGCTCTTCGCCGTTTCTGCCCGTCGATGCATCGATTGCCGAATCGTGACTGAAGACGTTGAAGGCGCATGGTTCACCGAAGCATTCACTGACGATGCGATCTCCGTCGAGCATGCTTCGCGTCTGGGTACGCAACTCGTCCATCGCCGCGGCGCCTGCACCGGAGACCGCCTGATAGGTGCTGACGACGATTCGTTCGCAGCCCCAGGAACGATGCAGCGGCGTCAGGGCCATCAGCAGCAGGATCGTCGAGCAGTTCGGATTCGCGACCAGACGCGGCGACGCCTTCAATCGATCCAGCTCTTCGCCATTGACCTCGGGAATCACCAGCGGGACATCGGGATCCATGCGATGGGCGGACGAGGTGTCGATCACATCGCAGCCCGCGGCCAGTGCGATCGGCGTCCAGGTTCGCGAAGCCTCGGCCCCGGCCGCGAGGAAGACCGTCCGGACATCGTCGAAGACCTGCTCCCGGACCGGATGCACCGGGATGAGGCCCGCCCCGTATGCGACGGACGATTCCCCTCCGGACGCCATCGCTCGGACGTCCTCCGCCGGAATCCCCCGCTGGGAGATCATTCGGAGCAGTTCGGTGCCGACGACACCGGTGGCTCCGAGCACCGCTACTGGACCTGATTCGAGCACGTCGCCTCCCGCTGCACTGGCCGTCGTTTCATCGTCCGCGATTGTACGCAGGTCAACGACCACGGTACGGTGCGCACTGACAGCCTCCCTGCAATGACCACCCATGCCCACTCTTGCCGACAATCTGGTCCAAAAACTGCGTGATCTCGATACGCAGTACGGAACGCTCGAAGCCCAGCTGCTCGATCCGGAGGTGCTGGTCGATCATCGAAAGGTCCGCACTCTCTCGATCCGGAAGTCCGCACTGCACCCGATCGTGGATCGCTTCAGGAAATGGAGCGGCTGCGAGTCGAGGCGCGAGGAGGCCGCTCAGATGATCGAGAGCGAGACCGATCCGGAGCTGATCGAACTCGCCCAGAGCGAACTGGATTCCGCACGAATCGAAGCCGAGTCGCTGTCCGGAGAACTTCGCAGTCTCCTGGTCACCGCCGAGGACAGGAGCGTCTCGTCGCTCATTCTCGAAATCCGATCCGGCGTCGGCGGTGACGAAGCGGCGCTGTTCGCCGGTGATCTGCTCGAAGCCTACCGCCGCTACGCCTCGAGCCGGAACTGGACATTCAACACGCTCGATCTCGCCCCGGGCGATGCCGGAGGATGCAAGGCATGCATCGTCGAGATCGAGGGTGAAGCGGTCTGGTCGAATCTCTGCTTCGAAGGTGGTACGCATCAGGTCAAACGCGTGCCGGCCACCGAGGCGCAGGGACGGATCCACACCTCGACCGCGACCGTGGCGGTCCTGCCGCAACCCGAAGAGGTCGAACTCGAGCTGGACGCCGGCGACGTCAAGGAGATGATCACGACCTCCACGGGCCCCGGAGGGCAGAATGTCAACAAGGTCGCCACCGCGGTCCACCTGATCCACGAACCCAGCGGAGTCGAAGTCCGGATGCAGGACACCAAGAGCCAGGCCCAGAACCGGGAGAAGGCCTGGCAACTGCTTCGAGCCCGGCTCTACGAGAAGCAGAAGGCCGCGGCCGACGCGGAACGGGCCGAAGCCCGCAACAGCATGATCGGATCCGGCTCCAGGGCGGAGAAGATCAGGACCTACCGGGCCAAGGACAATCTCGCGGTGGATCATCGGCTCGGAAACTCGTTCAATCTCGACCGGGTCATGTCCGGCGACTTCCAACCGATGATCGACGAACTCGTCGAACTCGAGACGGCACGGCGGCTGCAGGCACTTTGAGGTTCCTCGCCCAATCAACTGGCCGAAGCCGGGCCTCAATGCCGATCTGACTGGTACCCCATCGCAAGGAACCAGCCGTGAACTCACTCATGACCCACTTCGATCCGAACAACGCCCCCGCTCCGCACCGACTCATTCCGATCGTGGTCGGGGCCGGCCCCCGGAGCGAGATCGCCGACCGACCCCTCGCCGGCAGGATCGCCGAGGCGATCCACGCCGGAAGAGAACTGCTGGAGGACGCCGATCTGCATCCGCTGGTGGTGACGGATCTCTGGTATCTGAACGATCGTGAAATGATGCTCCAGCCGACGATCTGCATCGGTGATCCCGAACAGAACGCCGCTTCCGCGTTCTACGGAAGCAGGCTGCCCACGATGCTGATGGTCGAAGACCAGTATCGGATTCTGATGGATCAGGATTCGGGCATCGGCCATGCCTGCTTCTGGGGAACCAGCCACAGCGCAACCATGACGGCTACGGATGCATTCATCGAGCGGGCACTGGGCCCGTTCCTGCAGCGGGCGGCCCTCAGGGCCACGCCGGCAGGCGACGCCTGAACGCGATCCTCGGGTTTTTTGGCCTCCCCGCTGGATACCTCCCGGGATCGAGATACACTTTTGGCGGCAGCGGACATGCGGAACGGGAAAGAGCGAAGGACCGAATGGATCGTCCATTCGGATTTGGATGTCGTATCTGGACTCGATCACATGAACCGAATGCTCCGGCAACAACGTACCCCTCGTCCCGCGTTCACCCTGGTGGAACTGCTCGTGGTCATCAGCATCATCGCTGTGCTCGCGGGCATCCTGCTCACTGCTCTCAGCAGCGCAACCAAGTCGGCGACGCGGAGTCAGACGACCGCGACCCTGAACTCCTTCTCCGCGGCCATCAACTCCTTCGCACAGGAACACGACCGCTATCCCGGTGTGGTTCCGACCCACGTCCTTGGTGACGGAGCCTCGCTGACCAGCACGCAGAATGCGCTGCTTCATCTGATGGGCGGCTACCGGTCGCGGACGTCCGACGAACCATCCACCAATCCGAATTCGATCGAGTACGACCGATACAAGGACGGGGCACGCGATCCGGTCGAAATCACCCTTGAGGACCCGAACAACTCGTCTCGCTCATGGGAGATCATCGTCGACCGGTCCCGCATCGGCGAGGGCCCGTGGATCGACGGCAAGCCGTACTCCCCGTACTTCGCTCCGAAGAAGACCGAGTTGGTCAACCGCTGGCTCACCGTCAGCTCACCCAGCGACAGCGTGGCTCGGCAGCAGGGATACAACCGACTGCCCGATCTCCTCGACGCATGGGGAACTCCGGTCATCTACCTCAAGCGGGAACGCAAGGGTGGGCCGCTGGTCGAAGGACCCGCCTGCCCGGGTGGCGGTGAAACCGAACGCGGACAGTTCTCCACCAAGGGCATGGGCCTGTACGTCGAGGCGACCGCGATGGGAACCGACCGACTGCGACAGAAGCAGTACACCTTCGCGGACAGCGGCGCCAAGAGCGGCAGCCGTCTGGCCGGAGAAGATGGCGACGGCGCCCTGGAGGAGCAGCGCCAGTGGCTGACGAGTGTGGTCGTCAATCCGGCGTTCTACGATTCCAGTGGTGGTGATTGCGAGAAGTGGTACGGCACCGCGTCCGGAAGCTTCATCCTGCTCTCCGCCGGTGACGACGGAATCTACCTCTCCCATCAGGACGGACCGATCAACGAGAACGGCGGCTACGTTCAGGAATGGGCCGAAGCCGGACCGGACCAGCTCGAGGACTTCGATGACTTCATCATCGCCGGCGGCGGCTGATCGGAACACCAGACACCGGACGAACCGAACAGAAGACAGGGCCCCGCACGGGGCCCTGTCTCTTGGTCGTTCACCTGATTTTCGGAACCGGACTCAGCCCTTGAGAAGTCCTCGCTCGGCGAGGCAGTCGAGGACGGCCTTGACCGACTCTTCCAGCGAGAGCTGATCGGTCCGGATGTGCAGTTCGGGCTTCTCGGGAGCCTCGTAGGGATCGTCGATCCCGGTGAATCCCTTGATCTCGCCGGCACGCGCCTTCTTGTAGAGACCCTTGGGATCCCGCTCCTCGGCGACGTCCAGAGGACAGTCGACGAAGCACTCGATGAAGTCGATTTCACCGTCGACGTGCAACTGGCGGACCTGATCGCGGTCTTCACGATACGGACTGATGAAGCTCGAAAGGGTGATCACGCAGCCGTCGGCGAAGAGCTTGCACACTTCACCGATGCGGCGGATGTTCTCGGCACGGTCGTCCGCGGAGAATCCGAGGTTCTTGTTGAGTCCCATGCGGACGTTGTCGCCGTCGAGTCGATACGCGACGTGCCCCCGCTGGAACAGAACCTGCTCGAGCGCCACGGCGATCGTGCTCTTGCCGCTGGCGGAGAGTCCGGTGAACCACACCGTGGCACCCTTCTGCTTGAGGACGTCCTGACGCTCCTGGCGGGTGACGGTTCCGTCGTGCCAGGTGATGTTCGTTGCAACCTGTTCAGCCATTGTTGATTTCTCGCTTCTGTACGTTGAATGTGGTTCAGGCGGTTGGAGCGGCGGCTTCGCTTGTCGCCCACTCGATCAGGACGTCTGCGACCTCCGGCCTGGAGAACTCGGCGGGAGGACGCTCTCCCTTGGCCAGCAGATCCCTGACCTTCGTACCGCTGAGGAAGATCTGATCGTTCTCGAGCTTCGGGAACGTCTTGCTCGAGACCATGCCCTGAGCCTTGTTGCTCCATGCGGCGTGCTCGAACTTCAGAGGAATGACATCGATGTCGCCCGAGGCGAACTCGTCGAAGATGTTCTGCGCGTCGTAGGTGCCGTAGTAGTCACCGACGCCGGCGTGGTCACGCCCGACGATGAAGTGGGTGACGCCGTAGTTCTGGCGGACCAGAGCGTGCAGCACTGCTTCCCGGGGGCCCGCGTACCGCATGGCGGCAGGCATCACGGACAACATGGTGCGATCGTCGACGAAGTAGTGGTCGATGATGGTCTCGTAGCAGTTCATACGGACGTCGGCCGGAATGTCACCGGGCTTCGTCTCGCCGACGAGCGGATGGATCAGCAGACCGTCGCAGATCTCCTGGGAACACTTGCAAAGGTATTCGTGGGCCCGGTGGATCGGATTCCGGGTCTGGAAGGCGGCGACGGTGCGCCAGCCCTTCTCGGCGAATGCGGCTCGCGTCTGGGCGGGGGCGAGGCGATGATCGGTGAACTGCTCACCGGGCTCGTGCTCGGGAGTGACCGTCAGGACGTGGATCGGACCACCGACACACCAGTCGCCCTCGTCCATGACCGCCTTGACGCCGGGATGCGCCTCGTCCTCGGTGCGGAACACACTGGGGATCTCGAGGGCCTTGTCGTGAGCGTAGATCGACTTGATGTCGATCACCGCCATGAGCGTTCCGTCGCGGTGATGCAGGGCCGCCTGTCCACCTTCGGAGAGGGTCGCCTTCACGTCGTCGTCGACCGACAGCGTGATGGGGATTGGCCAGGCTGTTCCGTCCGCGGTCTTCATCGTCTTGCAGATGGAGACGAAGTCCTCGGGACCGACGAATCCCTCCAGAGGGCTGAAGGCGCCGATCGCGATCATCTCGAGGTCGCAGGCCTGCTTGTCGGTCAGGGTGATCGAAGGCATCGAGCCGGCCGCATCGGCCAGGGACTTGGCCTGATCGCCGTGGACCATTCGATCGACGAGAGTGCCACCATTGGGTGTGATCAGTTCGTTGGACATGAACATCGCTCCTGCGGACTCCTTCGGGCAGTGCCGAAGGAATGAAAAGGGTCTCGAGGACAGCACGGAAGATCGGGACCGGGCCCGGAAGGATGTCCGGAAGAGCCCGTAGATCCCCTTCAAAGGGGAAATATCCGTGAAAAGAGGCGATGGTAGCGATCAGGTACCACCGAATCAACGGATCAATGCTTCCTTTGTGGATTTCGTCGAATCGCCCCGCTTTGCAGGACCTGAAGAGCGTTTAACTGGATTTGCGAACCCGCTCGTAGACCTGAACGAGATCCTCCACGAGGTGGGACCAGTTCCATCGGGTCGCCATGTCCCGGCGAGCCGCCTCCCCCATTCGAAGCGTTCCTTCAGGATCGGCCAGAAGCGAGTCCAGGGCGTCGGTGAGATCCTCCGCGTCACCGGTTCGGACCAGCCGTCCGGTCTCACCATCCCGCACGAGTTCGCGATTGGAATCCAGATCGGACGCCACGGTCGCGATGCCCGCGACCAGACTCTCCGCGATCACGAGCTGGGGATTGATCGACAGATGCCGCATCGGCTGGAGCACGCAGACCGATTCGAGCAGAAGACCCGGAAGCGTGATGCCGTCGGGATAGGGGAACCGGTGCACGTGCACATTCTCGAAGTCGGCTTCCAACTCCTCGATTCCGGGGACCTGATTCCAATGCGGGCGGATGGCGAAGTCGAAGTTGATCTCCGGATACTTCGGCGCAAGCGTCCTGTAGGCGGCGACGGTGAGATCGGCGCCGTTCTCCACCGAAGGATCCCGCCAGAAGAGCACTCGATTCTTCGGACCCACCGGCTGATCGCCATGCTCGCGCAGCGGATCGCGGATGATGCCGTGACGGAAACGATCCACCTTGATCCCTTCCTGGGCGAAGTGCTCGACGACGCAGTCGGTTCCGGCGAGCACCGCGTCCAGACGCTTCCACAGACGACGGGTGACGATCGGGAACCGCTCCGGAAAGTAGGCCGCGAACACGGTGCAGACCGCCGGACACGGAAGTCCCAGAAGCCGCAGTCCCCCCCCGAGGTGCGCCGTCCGGTTGTAACCGTGCAGGTGCAGGACATCGAACTGCTGTTCACGGCAGATCCGCTTGATCTGCGAAACCTGTCGGCGAAGATCTCCCAGCCGCGTCCCCCGACCCTGATCGCCGGCCCGGGTGAGGATGCCGCCGCGATTCCGCGAATCGGTCACCTGATGCACCGGAATGCCGGCATCGAGGCAGTTGGGCAGACTTCGCCCCTCACCGTATTCGTTGGTGATCAGGTGGACGTCATGCCCCGCCTTCCTCAGACAGGCCATGCCCTCGAGTGGAACCTGGATGTGGCCCGAGACGTTGTTCTCGAATCCCTCCTCGCCCGCGACGACCGATATGAAATTGCCGATCTTCATTGATTCCAGTGATCCAGATTGCGTCCCGTGTATTCCGCAAGACGCTGGTTGCAGGAACGAAACTCATCCAGCAGACGCTGTCGGAGTTCGGGTTTCATGGTTGCATAGCCTCGTTTGCCCGACCGCTTCTTCATGCGACGGAGCGCGCTGCCGATGGGACTCCGGCTGAGCAGGTCCAGTACGGGACGCATGCGCAGCGCCGTGAACGTCCGGCGGATCCTCGGAAACATCGCGGAGTTCTTGATCTGACCGAACTGACTGGTCTCGACGTCGGGATCCACTCCGATGAACTCGCAGATGTCACGGAAATACGCTCGATCGTCCCGGGCCAGATCCTCCTGGAACAGCACCTTGACCTGCTCGCGCGGCCAGTGCCGGAGAATGACCTCCAACTGGTCCGCGTACCGGCTCCGCTCCAGCAGGTCGGTCTTCGCAGCGAGCGCCTTCTCCAGCGACACCCATCCCTGTTCCTGCTTGCGCACCTGGTAGTTGCTCATCAGCCGATCGACCGGATGCCGCACGACCATGAGGATCTTGACGTCCGGAAAGTGCTCGGCCACCGTCGGAACGACATCGACCAGACAGTATCCGGTGGCGATTTCACCGACGGCCCGATGCTCCGGACCCGCGGAAGCGAATCGATCGAGATACCAGTCGATGCCCTTGTCGTAGTGCCGGTCGAAGAAGTAGGACTGCTTGTCGTCCGGAAGGTACACCTCGGGATGATCCCGCAGTGCCGCGTCGATCCACGTGGTTCCACACCGCTGGCACCCGACCATCAGGAACGTCAGGGGGCCTTCATTGGAACCGTTGCTCATTGGTCATCCCGGGTCTGGTGGAGAAACTGGAAACGAGGATGCCCCGGATGATAGATGGAGCCGGATCGCCGCGTCCACTCCCATGCATCTGGAGCCTACTCTTCGCAGTCGCCCCAGAGCGAGATGAGCAGCAGCATGTCGATGACGTCGACGGTGCCGTTGTGATTGATGTCGGCCAGATAGCAGGAAACGTCCATGCATCCACCCCACTTGGAAATCAGTTCAAGCAGGTCGAGCACATCCACCACCCTGCTGCCGTCGAGATCTCCACGACACTGGAACGCATCGCCGTAGGCTTCGATGGCTCGGGCCGGGCGTGAACCGGGGTCATGACCGCTTTCGATCGACGAGACCCCCGGACGGACCCACGGAAATCCTTCCGACTGCCGTTCCACCTGTCCGAAGACAGGCTGCAGACACAGCAACGACAAGGCCACCAGAACCACACTTCCACCTACACCCATTGGATACCCTGCCCTCTCCTCCTCAAATCTACTCGAGCCCCATGGAGGGGCCAGAAATGAATCGTGAAATGGGCCGCACCCGAACGCCGAAATGGGGCTTTCGGTGCCGATACGGCCTCAAGGGATGATTTGACGGGTTTGTGACGCTGAAATTCCGGGCCGGATGGCCGCCCCTACGATAGATGGGGATGCACGGGCGAGAAGCCCACGGAGAACCCTGCGGACATGTCAGAAGCACGGCGAGGCCTCATCCGAGTCACCACCAACTATGGCCGCCTCATGGCGACCCTGGTGATCGGGGTGATCCTCACTCGCGTCCAACTGGACTGGGTCGGGGTGGATGGATTCGCCCTCATCGCCGCGATCGTCGCATCCAGCGGCCTCGCTGCGATGTTTCAGGACATCATGCGATTCTCCATGGTCCGGGAGCTCGGTACCGTCTGGCACGGGATGAACGCCGGGGATCGCGACGAGGAATCGGAACGGCATTTCAGGCGCGTCTACGCCTCGTCGTTCCTCCTCTGCGGCGCGATCGCCCTGCTGAGCCTGATCGTCTTCGCCGCGTTCCTGTGGCTCGTCAACGATTCCATCTGGCCGTTCGACACGCTCGCGGAGGAATACCGCACCGCGGCGAAATGGATGCTGGTCGCCGAAGGCGTCAAGACGTGCGTGCTGATCCTGCTTGCTCCCGCATTCAACATGTACGTGGTGATGGAGCGATTTCCCGAGAACAACCTCTGGCTCACGCTGAACCGGTTGACCTATCTCGCATCGGCCCTCGTCCTGTTCGCGATCTTCGGAAGCGGACAGATCGAGCTGAGCCTGATCCTCTACGGAGTCAGCGTCTCCGTGCTCTTCATGCTGATCCAGCTGATCGCGGTCGCACGCATCATGATCGGCGATGCCCGCCTTCGACCGAAGCTCGGGATGGCCGACCGGAACGCCCTCCGCGAGATCGTCGGAACCTTCGGTTGGAACAGCGCCGTCATCACCGCCATGAACCTGCACGAACGGGTCGGCGCCCTGATCATGCTCGGCTTCTTCGGGCTCTGGGGAAGCGGCATCTTCAGCCTGGCCATGCGCATGGTCAGCTACGTCCGCATGCTCACCCTGGGCGTCACCTTCGGCCTCGATGCCGTCAGTGCACGATTGAGCTCCAGCGAAGACTCCTCCGCATTCAGATCCGTCGTACGTCTTTCCACCCGATTGAACGCCTACATATCGATTCCTGCGGCCATCACCGTGTTCCTCCTCGCCGAACCGCTTCTGGAACTCTGGGTCGGCCAGACCGCCAACGAGCCGGATCCGGTGACCGGACGAGGCTTCATCTCCGCGACCGCGGTGCTCACGAAGATCATGATCATCGGCATGCTCAGCCGGGCGATCTCGGACGTCTGGATGAGGATGCTCTACGGGGCCGGGCACATCAGGCGATACGCCCCGATGATTCTCGCGGGAGGAATCGCCAATCCGATCATCGCCTGCCTGCTCATCACGTGGCTGCCCGTCTCGATGAGCTGGACGGGAGTCGCACTGTCGTTCAGCATCGTGCTCTTCCTCGTCCATCTGATCATGCTGCCGCTC
The DNA here is from genome assembly GCA_002364485.1 of Phycisphaerales bacterium UBA3160. GTDB lineage: Bacteria > Planctomycetota > Phycisphaerae > Phycisphaerales > SM1A02 > UBA854. The sequence continues at coordinate 76,531 of DEYK01000016.1, read as the reverse complement.
GCCAACGGACGCTATCTCGAGATGAAATGGCAGGAACTGCTCGGCGCACTCTGTCGTCCGGCGGTGCTCGCTGCGATTCCCGCGCTCATCTACAGCATCGTCCTCATGTGGACGGAACCCGTTCCCTGGTGGGTGATCTTCCCGGCCTGCATCGTCTACGCGGTCGCGTACGGCGGTCTCGGATACGTGTTCGGTCTGGAGCCGCAGGAGCGAAGACAGATCATCGCGATGCTGACCCGCGTGCGGAACCGACGGGCTCAATAACCCTGGACGGCGTACTCCTCGAGTTCCTCGGACTCGTCCCACTCCTCTTCCCCGTCACCCCAGCCCTCGTCTTCGATGTCCGGCAGCACCAGTTGGGGATCCTCGGACTTCAGATCGGTTCCGATCGAGATGAAGAAGATCGCCAGAATGACGTGGGCGAACGACCAGGTGTAGGTCGGCCAGTAGACGACCTGATTGAAGAGGCCCTGGGTGTACATCGCCACCAGCATCATTCCGAGGATGCTGACGAGGAACGGGTCGCACCCCAGGAAGTTGCGAAGCTTCCATGACCGCAGCGTGCAGCTCAGCGACGTGAACAGCAGCACCATCATCGGTATCAACAGGGAAAGCCCCCCCATGTACATGAGGTTGAAGTAGGCGCTGTGGGGGTGGATGCCGACGACCGAACTCTTGAATGCGAGTTCCGAGTTCACGCCGAAGAGGCCGAACAGCGGTCGCTGGGGATAGACGTCGCGCAGGTATGCGGACCAGATCTCGATCCGCTCGGACTCGAGATCGGCAAATCGATCGAAGGCGGTGTTCTCGGCCAGTCCAATGACATACGTGACCACGCCGAAGCCGACGGCCAATGCGATGATCGTGATGATCGGCCTTCGACTCAATTTGAAGATGATCGGGATGGACACCATGAGAATCGCCAGAAGCGTCTGGCGGCTCGCCGTCAACAGCGTCATCCCGAGGGTGAGGCCGACTCCGCTGAAGATGATGGGCTTGAGCGAGATGGCCCGAGTCGTGATCCCCTTGTAGTAGAGCAGCGGGAACGCGATCGCGAAGAGCATGCCGATCTGGTTGGAGTTCACTCCGTAGGGCTGGAAACGCCCCGCTCCACGCAGAAATGCCTCGCCCGGAAACAGCACCAGGGCCGAGAGCGGAAGCAGCAGTGCCAGGAAGCAGCCGAACGCAAGTCCGTTGACGATCCGTGTGAGATCCTGGGTGTGCACCACGGTCCGGATGAGCATGATCGCGGCGAAGACGACCATGAACCACTGCAGTCGCAGCAGCATCGCAAGCATCCGGTCCTGAACCTGGAACACGTACAGGAACATGATGCAGGCCATGATCATGTACAGCCACACGATCCCCGGCAGTTTCCTCCGGGGCCCGGGGTGCAGGAATGCACCCAGACCGACGAGAAAGAAGACCATCGCCGAGGAGACCTTCGCAGCCTGGGAGATCACCCCGAGATCGGGCAGTCGACTGAGGGTCAGCCAGACGGGAACGATCGCGAGGGAAAGGACGAGCCTGTACTGGGCGGGGATCGCCAGAAAGACCAACACAGCCGCCATGACAGCGGCCACGAGGACCGGCATCGGCACAATGTCGAGATAGATACTGATACGGTCCATGGAGTTCCAGACGACACGGAGTTCTTCATGCCGTGTCGGCAATCACGGGGCACCCTCTTCAGCCCGATTTGAGTCTGCTTCCCGGTTCTTGGCCCCGATGCAGCCAGCACGCGTTCAGCCTAGACTCTCATGGGACCCATGAGACGATATTTTTACCATTCATTTCCGCTTCTTCTGCTGGCAATGACCCTCGGAGCGGACACCCCACCGACTTCCGAGACGGATGCAGCGGAGCCTGCGGCGACGGCCGCCGCCCCGGAGGCCGCATCCCCGGAGACCGCGTCCGCAGTCCCCCTCCTCCCGGTCGTTCTGGACGGCATCAAGTACACGGATCAGGAAGTCCAGGGATCGGCGACGAGAGCAGCCTGTCGGCGACTGGGCATCGAGACCATTCCCATCGCCTACCACGGCGGGGTCGATTTCAACGAAAGCGGTGAAATCACCGAACGCAACATCGTGCAGTTCACGAGATGGGTGGACCGCTCCATCCACCGCGAAAGCACGGACTTCGCAGTCATGGACTACGAATATCCATGGTGGACGGAGTTGAACGCCCGCGAACTCGCACCGGAACGATTGGCGGAGATCCTCGGGGTGTATTCCGAAGGACTCGCCATCGCCAAGAAGATCAGACCCGGAGCCCGATGGGGATACTGGGGACTGCCGACGATGCGAAACGTCTCCCAGGGGTGGAGTGATCAGGGCCTCTCGGTCAACTCCCTGACCCTCCAGCAGGATGCCGTCTATCCCGGCGCCTACGACTGCAATCCGGACGAGGGCCCGGAGGAGTTCGGGTTCTACATCGAACGAGTCCTGGAATCCGTGCAGGGCAAGAAGCCCGTGTGGGCCTTCATCAACACCAGATACTGCGGTCAGGACGGGGACCGCTCCCAGTTCATTCCGGTGGACGATGTCCTGGCCAACGCCAATGCCATCCTCAAGGCGAGTTGGACCGATCCCGAAGGCGTCGTGCATCGAGCGCACGGAATCGTCGTCTGGGACACCTACGGATGGAGCAGCGAAGCGGAGTGGCCCCAGCTCGATCGGCACAATGCGATGCTGTTCAGTCGTCTGCACGCGCTGACCGACCTGATCGGCAGGACCCGGACCACTCAGTCGGAGCCGGAGTCGGAATCCGCTCCCTGATCGCCGGACGATCGCCGCATCAGATCACGAAGAGCCCGCCGTTCCTGTTCGGTCAACGTCCCGGATGCCCCGGAGTCGGCATCGGGCTTCGACCTTCTGCCCGCATTCGAACCGGGGACATCGGCCGATTCCTTCGCTGCGATCGACTCGCGAAGAGCCTTCTGCTGATCGACTCGAAGCAGTTCCCACAACTCCTTCTGGAGCGGTCCCATCTTGGGACGCCCCGACTTGATCTCGGACAGTTCCGCCTTGGCCCGATCGAGATCCTCCGGAGCGGTCATGCCGGAGGATGCGGCCCCGATGAGTTCGTTCAACTGCTTGATCCGCCGACCGTGCTCACGTTCGAACGAGCGGCTCGAAGCGCGAAAGGCGTCGACCAGACCGGTCGCCGACTCACGCTGCTGCCGATCGAGTTCCAGATCCATGTACAGTTGCAACCACGCCCGCGGGCGAAGACGCGTGCGTCCATTCTGACGCACTTCCGTCGATGCTCCGCTGCGAATCCAGTCTTCGACGACGGCGATCTCGGCCGAGGTCATCGGATCCCCCTTCGGGGGCATGATGTCCTCGTGATCCGATGCGAGCGTGATCCGTCGGTAGAGTTCGCTGGCTTCGGGGTCCCCGCGGCGAACCACCCAGTACTCGTCGGATCCGGCGAACAACTGATTCAGGGGGAGGATCTGCAATCCGCCCTTCTGCTGGCGACTGCCATGACAGCTTTCGCAGTGGGCGGAGAGGATGCCGACGACTCCACCTTGACGCATTCGATCCGCTTCAGGCTCCATCGAACCAGGGGCACCGGGAAGCCGTGATCCTCGCTGTCCGGATTCGACCTCCACATCGGGACCGCCGAGATCGAGCTCGGAGTCCTTCCCTTCACTGGCTCGCTCCGCGACATCCTCGGGAGACGTGGGATCGAACGGTGGCTCGTCCGCGCGAGCCGAAACGGCCACGGTCAGAAGAACGACTGCCGCGACGGTGGTGTGGAGAAACCTTGAGGACTGAATCACGAACAAACTCCTCGTAGAACGCTTGAACCGGTATGATTCTACGTCTGAGATCACCGATTCATCCCCCTGACCCACGCAGGTTGCCAAATCCGATGTCATTGACCCACGATGCCGTTCTCCATGCCCTTTCGACCGTCCAGGATCCCGATCTCGGCCGTGATCTCGTCACTCTCGGCATGGTCAAGGATGTGCAGATCGACGGATCCAAGGTGACCGTCGGCATCGAACTGACCACACCGGCCTGCCCGATGAAGGATCGGATCCAGGCCGATATCGAGCAGGCGATCCGCAGTGCCGCAGGCTCGGAGAAGCCGGACATCACGGTCGAGTTCACCGCACAGGTGCGCGCCGCGAAGCCGGAGAATCCGGAGACCCCGAATCCGCTTCCCGGCGTGAAGCACGTCATTGCCGTCGGAGCCGGCAAGGGAGGCGTCGGCAAGTCGACCGTCTCGACATCGCTCGCCACCGGCCTGGCCCGGTTGGGTGCGAAGGTGGGACTGCTCGACGGCGACATCTACGGACCATCGCTCTCCACGATGCTCGGACTCGACGAACTGCAGGCGACCGCCAACGGCAACATCCTCGATCCGTTCGAGGTCCACGGCATCAAGTCCATGAGCATCGCCAAACTGGTCGACCCCGAGAAGGCGATGATCTGGCGGGGACCGATGGCTCACAAGGCATTCTCGCAACTGGTGCTCCAGACGGACTGGGGTGAACTGGACTATCTGATCGTCGACCTGCCGCCCGGCACCGGCGACGTTCCCCTGTCGCTCGCCCAACTTCTTCCGCTCACCGGTTCGGTCGTGGTGTGCACGCCGCAGCGTGTCGCGATCGACGACGCCCGACGGGCCGTCAGGATGTTCCAGCAGCTGAACGTCGGCGTACTGGGCGTGGTGGAGAACATGAGTTGGTTCGTCGGCGACGACGGCAAGGAATACGACCTGTTCGGCCGTGGTGGAGCGGAACGCATGGCGGAGGGGATGGGCATTCCGTTCCTCGGAGCGATTCCACTCCACATGAACATGCGCATCAACGCCGACGAAGGAACGCCGCTGGGCAACTTCGAGATCAACGACGAGATCACAGGCATCCTGACGGATACGTGCCAGCGTCTCGCCCAGCAGGTCTCGATCGCGACGGCGAACACACCGGGCCGACCGACGCTGACCATCAGCGGGCAACCAACACCATCAACGTGACGACGATGCCGTTGCTGCATGCGTGCATCACCATCGGCGCGATCAGCGAGCCCCGCCACTCGCGCATCAGCCCGAGGCCGACCGCGATGGCCGCAAGCGCCGGAATCGCCACCAGCCCCTGGGGATGGATGGCCGCGAACACGAGCGACACCACGAAGATCGACAGCGCGACGCTCCATCCGATGCGCCATCGCCCCGTCGCGCTGCGCAGCTGCCGATAGAGCACTCCGCGGAACACCGTCTCCTCGAGAAACGGCGCAACGACCGCCGCGACGAAGTAGACCTGGACGATCGTCCAGACCGAACCGCCGGCGACCTGAAGAATGATCGGATGCGACGGAGACGAGGAGGACGAGAAGCTGGTCCCCGCGTCGACCGGGCTCGTGATCGCCATCAGCACGTAGACGAGCAGGACTCCGATCGCCAGGAACGGAAGCATCATGAGATAGCCGCACAGGCCCCAGCCGAGTTCACGCAGCCACGAACCATCGTCCTCGGGGCCCGTCGTCCAACCGATGGAACGCCTGGTATCGGCCCACGAACGCCCGCGGAGGACAGGCCAGAAGACTGCCAGCACCGTCGCACCCTGCACGACTCCGACGAGCAGCAGCGCGTTCTGCTGAAGCGACGGAACCTGCCGGACGAGCTCCTGAAGACCAATCTGCAGGAGAAGGAACACGACGAGCCAGAGTGCGAAGGTCTCCGCGAGGAGTCCATCACGAATGGAAGCCGAGCCCAACGAGTGCCGAAGACGACGTTTGCAGCCCAGCACGATCACCACGATCAGAAGCACCGTGCCGACGAACAGTCCGATCACGATCCCGGAGCCCATGACGGACATGATGGCCAGAACGATCAACGAGTCCTTCATCTGAAGACTTCGGATCGGGTCGGGCCCCCGCCCCTTCGGATGCAGGGCGAGCGTGCCGAACCAGCCGAGCGTCGACTCGAGCTGCTCCTGCTGGGGCACGTCGAGCCCACCGGGCACGTCCCCCGCAACGGGCGGTGATGAATAGATGCGATCGAGCGAACCGATCAGATCACGCTGGAGTTCGTCGGGTTCGTAGCCTGCTTCGCTCATCTGCACTTCCGTGCGCATGAGCAGATCCCGGGCCGCATCCGTTCCCTCCAGTTCACCGACGAGGATCACTCCACGAAGACGATGCTCGAGACTTCCGACCATGAAGCCCTGCAGGCCCATGCGCGCCGAGTCGCCCGAGCCGATCGATCCCATGCCGACGAGCAGGCGGCCCTGCATGCGGTCGGTGATGGAGTCGACGGTCTGCTGCTGGCCCCTGCCGGCGGACGAATCATCCGAGTTCACGTGGAGCAGGATGATCGTGAGCGAGACCGCGACGATCACCAGCCAGGCGATGATCGAACGACCGGTTGCAGCCCTTCGAGGAGAGGTGATTTCGGATTCCCGGGGCGTTTCGGAGGTCATCTGCTGGATCACTTTCCACATTCCATGGATTCATCGACACCGGCGAATCTCGTGGCACCGGCGACAACCCCTGTTTCAGCCCAAAAATCCACTTTATGGCCCGGTTGTGGACTGGTTCAGCAGTTCGGGATCTTGACAGGAAATCCTGTCTTTGTATCCTCGCTCTTTCGCCCACTGGTCGCAACCCATTGGGCGGTGTTTCATGCCCATGCACCCAAGAAGTAATGAGGAACGGTGGCACCATGCCTCGCCAGACGACATTCATGAAAGCCGGAGAGACGACCCGACAGTGGCATCACATCGATGCCGATGGCCAGGTCCTCGGCCGGCTCGCAGCCAAGGTTGCTCCCATTCTCATGGGCAAGCACCGGCCCGAGTTCACCCCGCACGTTGATACCGGCGACATGGTCGTCGTGACCAACGCCGCAAAGATCATGCTGACCGGCCGCAAGGGCGAACAGCGGATGCACATGCGGTACAGCGGATACCCCGGCGGACTCAACATGCGAAGCACCAACGACCTGCTTGAAAAGCATCCCGAACGAGTCGTCGAACAGGCGATCCGAAGAATGCTTCCCAAGACCCGGCTCGGACGAGCCATGTTCAAGAAACTCAAGGTGTATCCCGGAGCGGATCACAGGCATGGCGCGCAGCCCATGCAGGAACTGAGCATCTGACCCTGACGCCCTCGAGCGACGCGAAAGCCTTCAATGACCGACGAGACCACTCCCAATACCGACCAGACGCAATCCGCTGACCAGGCACCGGCGACCCCGGATGCAGCAGCGACTCCTCAGACCACGGCAGCTCCCGAAGCGCCGCAGGCCGTCGAATCCATCACGGATTCCCCTGCCGCTCCGGCCCCGATGGTTACAGAACACGCCGCCGTCAAGGGACCCGATCCCCAGGGCTGGTGGAGAGGAACCGGACGCCGCAAGGCGGCCGTGGCCCGAGTCCGCATCAAGCCGGGCGATGGCAGCTTCATCATCAACAATCGCACGGTCGATTCCTTCTTCACGGAAGAGCGGGATCGAAACAACCTCAACGAAGTGCTGAAGAAGACCGACACGCTCGGCTCCATGGACATCCATGCGACCGTTCACGGTGGCGGGTACACCGGCCAGGCCGGTGCCATCATCCTCGGCCTCGGACGTGCGTTGCGAAACTACGACATCTCCCTCGATTCCACCTTGAGGAAGAACGGGTATCTTTCCCGCGACCCCCGCAAGGTCGAGCGGAAGAAGCCGGGACAGCCCGGCGCTCGCAAGCGTTTCCAGTTCTCCAAGCGTTGATCCGATCCCGGATCCATGCCCTCTTCAGCCGGCTTCGAATCCGGCTGGGGTGTCAGTTGCGCGAAAGCCGACGCTCGATCGCCGAAGGGGTGCTGCCGGCACGTATCGCCATCGCCTCGAGCGTGCGGGGCGCATCGCCTTCGAATCCATACCGCTCGACGTGCAGCGATCGCAGGGCGGGATCCAGATCCGCCAGCCGCTGATAGCGTCCGGATGACGGCACCAGCCAGGGCCATGGAATGCACTCCCGCAGCATGGCCAGCAGACCACTCGACGCATCCAGATAGCGGCCGGTCGCGCGTCGAGGTCTGACCGGGATGCCCCCCCGCTCCAGAGTCCGTTCCAGCGAGTCGATCGCCTTTCCGGGGATCGACTCGCCGCCATCGATCCCCTGCTCGACGACGGCCTGGTCGATGAGATCCACGACCAACTGGAGAACGGCCGCACGCTCGCGTGGAGGAAGTCCCGAGATCGAACTCCGGACATGCCCTTCGACCCTGTCCAACAAGGCCGGAAGACACTCGAGCACCATTCGAAGATGCAGCATGGCCGCATGCCGAAGCAGCGTCTCGACCATGTCCACCTGTTCCACCGTGACGCCATCCTGCAGCACGGCGATGCCCTTCGCCGCATCGGAGCAGAGCATCCCCCAGGCCCTGCAGTCGATCCCGACGCGAACCGCATCCGGTTCGCGCCTGGTGTCGGCGGAAAGGAGAATCGATTCGTCCAGGCAGGCGTGGTGCGGCAGATCGACGCACGCACCGGGAAGCCCGTCGAACGACGATGCCGCACCATCTCCGTCCCTCCACACCAGAGGCAGCGCCGACAAGCGGCTTCGCCGGCTGCGAAGCAGCGAACGGTGCAGAGCGGAGACACTCTTGTTGAATCGGATCGCAAGCCGGGCCATGGAGACGTCGCGATCGCGAGCACGTTCGATCAGGACCGCATCACGAATGGTCAGCGGACCGTGTTCCTGGAAGATCGGCTGACCGGAACTCCGATCCTCCGCACGAAGCACCCTGCGGATCGCCTCATGCGATCTCCCGATGTCGACCGCGATGCGTCGCGCCGTCTCGTTCAGGCTGACCCCATCCGCCGCCGACGCCTTTGCCCGTCCGATGATCAGATCACGCTGCTCCGGCGTGATCCGCGAAAAACCGGCCGCCGAAGCGATTCGAGCCGCGGAATGGGACAGGTACCGGTCAAGAGCGTCCGGGTAGCAGGCGAGCCGCCGCTGCCCGTCCTCCTGTCGGACGTAGTGCAACACGAGCCCGTCGCCGCGACATCGCTGGAGCGTGCGACGGGACACGCCGAGTCTCGACGCGAGATCGTCGAGATTGATGGCCGTACCACGAGGCTGACGCCTGGGAAGGTCCACCGTCCAACTCAGCGACTGGATGAACGTGACGAGATCACGCTGCAGGGCCTCACCGACGACGGACGTCCGATGTCCGGGCAGATCGGATCGATACCCGGTGATCCGATAGGTGATGAAGTCCTCGGGATACAGACGATCGGGCTGGAGATCATCCAGCAGCTGCTCAGCGGCATCCATCTGTCGCAGATGCGTTTCACGCGGAGCGTACTCGAGTTGCCGAAGAAGCTCCTGCAGGACACCGCTGGTGAATGCCGCGGCTCGTGGCATGATCAGAGTTCCAACCAGCGTATCGGCAGTCTCAACTCGACCAGCCCGTGTCGGCCGGCCAGTTCGTAGAACCGCTCGAGTCCGGCACGCTGCCGCGGTCCGAACTCGTAACGGATCTCGTTGGACAGGTAGTGGTGGGCCAGTTCATCCGGCCAGGCACGGTGCGCTCCGGCGTGGGCGACCACGCTTTCGAGATGCATCCTGTTGTACCGGTACTGCCGATCGAGCAGCATGCAGACCAGGCGATGGGCGTCGGCGTCGCCGTCGGCCCGTGCCAACCAGGCCCCGAAGATGAACGGCAGTCCGGTCAGATCCTTCCAGGCCTCCCCGAGATCGAGCTGATGCGGGAACATCGCGTCGTCCGGAGCCGAGGACACCACCTTGTCACCGATGAGAAGAACCGCGTCGGGCCAGTTGGATCCGGCGGAGGCATCGAACGGAACGATCTCCACGGCCCGCCCATGAAGTTCGCGAAAGAGGACCTGCAGAAGGATCACCGATGTATGGCTGTCGGTGTCGCAATGGACCCGGTCGACCGTCTCGATCGAATTCCTGGAGTAGAGTCGAACCGTATGCGTCGCGCCGTCGCAACCGAGCGGAGGCGCCGGCAGCAGAAGCAGCTCATGAGCCGCCCGGTGGTAGTCGATCGATGAACAGAGCGCCGCATCCACATGGCCTTCGTCCAGAAGATGGACGAGTCGACTGGGTACCGCGTACTTCAACTCGAGATCTTCGAGACGATCCAGACCGGAGATGATCGGCTGCGAGTTCAGGAACTCGACCACACCGAGTCGAATTCTCGATTCGACCTCGGCGCTTGAACCGGATTCACGTGGGTCCGTCATCGGCACAGTATAGGAGCGGTGGCTGGGAGGACACCGTCGAAAGCGACGGAACGATGCCGGGGAAACCATCGAACCCAGGAAGCGCCGGTGAGAAAGTGGGTCGGCCAGACTGGCGGTCCCTCGAATACCGTCTCGCTTCCGGGGTTCGATGGTTCCCCGCAGTGATGAGTTCATCGGTCCGATCGTTTTTGATCGCCACAAATGCGCAACCTTTGGGAAGGTTCCGATAGTCGATGCCCCACAGCTGCCGGCAACTCAGATCGCGTTGGCGCCGCGACGAGGACGCTCGACGGCCGGGAACGCGACCTGCGCGACATCGCCGTGTGCAAAACGTCCGATTCTGGGATGGAGACGCGAAATGATCGCGTGCGGCTTGATGCCCGACGCCGCGGAAAGACCCTTGAGTCCGTTCGGCGCGTCGGGAACGTTGGAAAGCAGTTCGACCCGGCTGATGGAACCGATCGAAGCCCTCCCCTGGACATCGGTGAGGTCGATCGTGAGCTGATCCATGCTCACCTTCCCGACCACGGGAGCATGCCCGACGACGACGTCGTTCTGCAGCAGACCGACGACCTGAGGAGCCTCCGACCCGTTATGACTCGACGGGGGAACGGGATAGCCGTCGGCATAGCCGACCGGCACGATCCCGATCAGGCTGTCACGATCCGGTTGCCAGTCTCCGTCGTAGCCGACGGCCTGCCCGCGGGACACCGTACGGGTCTGGACGATGCTGCTTGTCCACCGGAGTGACGGGGACAGACCGGACATCGCGTCGTCCATCGACGCATTGGGACATGCTCCGACCCAGCCGAGGCCGACCCGGACCATGTTGCGGCAGTAGCGAGGGCCGAATGCGATGGATGCGGTGCTGGAGCAGTGGACGAGGCAGTCGGTATCGATGAGCTCCTCGTTCGATTCCATGAACGCTTCGAATCGCGAGAGTTGTCGATCGGTGGTTTCGCGACAGGTGCATGACGAGGAGAAATGGGTGCAGATGCCGGCAAGATGAAGTCGGGGCGAATCCATGATCCGCTCCAGCAGCGAGGCCCCCTCGTCGAGATCGCACCCGCCACGGTTCATGCCGGTGTTCAACTTGAGATGCACACGAACCAGTATGTCGAGTTCCGATGCATAGGATTCCAGAAGCTCGAAGTGGGCCATGTCATGGATCACCAGATGGACCTGGCCGGTCCTCAGCCCCGGGTACATGGGGTCGACCATGGACAACCGACGAACCGGCATGAGCACCAGAATGGGAACACGGGTCCCCGTGGCCATCAGATCAACGGCCTCCCGAGGAGCGTAGACGGCGAACATGCCGGCACCGCCCGCCTCCAGGGCACCTGTGACTCGATGCAATCCCAGCCCGTAGGCATCCGATTTGACCACCGGGCAGATCATGCAGTCATCGCCCACAATCCGGCGTATCTCGCCAAGATTGCGTCCAATGGCAGGAAGATCGATATCGATTCGGCTCAGTTCGTCCATGATGGCCCGGTAAAGTGAAGCGTCCATGCTCCCTGATGTTGTGTCGTCACCGTTGTGATCCTACCATGATCCATTCCTCGACGTCGTAGCGGACCTCGAGCATTCCAGCCCGAGAACCACCGCACCATGCAAGATATCTTTGCTACATCCACATCGTTCGCCGACCTTGGACTCTCCGACGCCATTCTCAAGGGCATCAAGGAGCAGGGATTCGAGCACCCCACCATCATCCAGTCCGAGCTCATCCCACTCGCCATCCAGGGCAAGGATGTGCTCGGCCAGTCCAAGACGGGCACCGGAAAGACAGCCGCGTTCGGCCTCCCGGCACTGCATCTCGTCGACGGATCCACCCCCTTCGCCTGCCTCTGCCTCGTCCCGACCCGGGAACTGGCGATTCAGGTGACCAGGGAGATGATGGAACTCGGAGCCCATACGAAGTTGAAGGTGCTCGCCGTGTACGGCGGACAGGCCATCAACACCCAGGCCGAGAAGCTCAAGAAGAACCCGCACATCATCGTCGGAACACCTGGTCGGGTCATGGACATGCACCAGCGTGGACTGCTGCCCTACAACAAGATCCAACTGGCCATGCTCGACGAAGTCGACCGCATGCTGGACATCGGTTTCCGCGAGGACATCCGCAAGATCCTCGGCGCGATCAAGCAGGATCACCAGACGATCTTCGTATCGGCCACGATCTCCGATGAAATCATGCGGCTCGGCAAGCAGTACATGAAGGATCCGGTCGACCTGTCGCTCAGCGAGGCGAAGAGCCTCACCGTGGCCCAGGTGGATCAGGAATGCGTCTCGGTCCAGGACTGGGACAAGCAGCGCATGCTGCATCACGTCATCAAGGTCGAGAAACCGGATCTGGCACTGGTCTTCTGTCGGATGAAGGTCACCGTTGATCGAGTCGCCAAATCACTGCAGAAGAAGGGCCTCGACGCCCTCGTGCTGCATGCGAACCTGCATCAGGGCAAACGCAATACGGTGATGGAACGACTCCGCAAGCGCGAAGTCCACATCGTGGTCGCTTCGGATCTCGCCGCACGAGGCATCGATGTCGACAACATCACCCACGTGATCAACTACGACGTACCGGATGACCCGGAGGTCTATGTGCACCGGATCGGCCGAACTGCCCGCAAGGGTCAGTCCGGACAGGCGATCATGTTCGTGACACCGGAACAGAGCGAACTGCTCATGAACATCGAACGCCTGACCAACGTCGAGATCCCGACCCGTGTCTTCGACGACTTCAAACCCGGCCCGGAGCCCGATCGCGTCCAGCAGGATCGACGACGCCTCGAGAAGGAACGCGAAGCGGTGCGAAAGGCCAACAGCCGAATCGTCGATCAGATCCCCGCCGACAAGCAGGGTGACGATCCATCGAAGTTCCCGGGCGGACTGGTACCGAAGGAACTGCCCAAGAAGAGAATGGGCGGCCGACTTCGAACCAGACGCCGATGACCGCAGTCGTCGTCCACACGGAAGTCGAAGCGGCGATCAGAGACCACGCCCCCGTCGTCGTACTCGAATCCGCCGTACTCACGACCGGCCTTCCGGATCTTCCCTGGGCCGACGGATGGGATCGCGAGTCGCTCGCACGAGCGGTCCCCGACTGGGACCCTGATGCCCCACTGGCATCGCAGCTGCAACATCGAATGGAACGAGCCGTCAGGGACCACGGAGCGATTCCATGCACCACCGCCCTGATCAACGGGCGGCTGCATCTCGGAATCGACGACCGCACCGCGAAGACGCTCATGCAGGAAGGTGTCGGCAACAAGGTCGCATCGACCAGCCTCGCCATCGGAATGGGTTCCGGTCTGACCGCAGGAACGACGGTATCGGGGGCACTCACCTGCTGCCGACTGCTTTCCGGGCGGGCCGAGGACTCCTCCTGGACCCCCGTCCTCGCGACCGGAGGAATCGGCGGCGTCCACCGCGGATGGACGGAGCGTCCGGACATCTCCGCCGACCTGATGTCTCTGGGCAGCACGAAGGCGTGCGTCGTCTCAGCAGGAAGCAAGTCCATCCTCGACATGGTGGCGACACTCGAACTGCTCGAAACGATCTCCGTTCCCGTACTGGGATGGACGACGGACCGTTGGCCGTCGTTCACGTCCAGAACACCGGAATCGAATCCCTCGATCACTCCGATCCACGACCTGCAGCACCTCGGACGCATCTGCTCCCACCATTGGCAGGAACTGAACCAGTCCTCCGCAGTCCTGCTGGCCAACCCGCTGGATCAGACGCTGGCCCTGGATCACGATGCGATGGATCAACTGGTCGACCGGATCGAAACGATGGCGACGGAACAGGGCCTCGTCGGAGCCGACCGGACACCGTTCGTCCTCGGGACGATCGCGGATCAGACCGCCGGACAATCCGTTGCCGCCAATCTGGCGCTGCTTCTCGGCAACGCCGCCAGAGCCGGCGAAGCAGCCTGCATGCTCGCCGGCCCCCACCTCGTCCGCGGAGACGACTGAAGTCTTGACAGCCCCAGTTGGGCCTGTTCTACTCACACAAGCAAGGGATACGGCTGGTCAAGGACCGAGCCGACCCGGCATTCAGCACAGGTTCACCCGAAGCACCGCATCACCCTGACAGGGTGCATTGCCGGACACGCTTCAAGACAGCGGACGCACGCCACATGTCCAATCAGGAAACGACAATGACAACCATCAGCGGCATTCTCGACCGGCTTTCGGAAACGGAGTGCCGCGTACGTCAGGTCGACAACGGCATCGTCAAGGGCGACAACGATCCGCTCGTACCGCAGCAGCTCACCGAAGAACTGAAACTGCGGCCCGGCCAGGAGATCACCGCAACCGTCTCCATGAAACGACCACGACGGCGAAGTGGACGAAATCGAGGGGCCCCTCGACCGGTCGTCGAGGAGATCCTCACCGTCGAGGGACAGGATCCGCAGACGGCCAAGAAGTTCGTCGCCTTCGAGGACATGGAAGCAGTCGATCCGGCTCCGAGAATGAATCTGGAGTATCCGGGATCGCCTCCCGCCTGCCGACTGATCGACCTCTTCTGCCCCCTGGGCTACGGAACCCGGGGACTCATCGTCGCTCCTCCGAAGGCCGGGAAGACCGTCCTGCTGCAGAACATCGCGTTCGGCATCAAACGCAACCACCCCGACGTCGAACTGGTCGCGCTGCTCATCGACGAACGCCCCGAGGAAGTCACCGACTTCAGAAGGAACGTCCCTGCCCACGTGCTCGCGTCGTCGAACGACCAGGACATCGATCGTCACATCGAGCTGGGCATTCTCGCCATCGATCGAGCCAAGCGCATGCTCGAGGCCGGACGTGATGTGGTGGTCCTGCTGGACTCGCTCACACGGCTCGGCAGAGCGTTCAACAACTCGAGGACCTATGCCAACAGCGGCCGCACCATGTCGGGAGGACTCGACTCGAAGGCGCTGGAAGTTCCCAAGCAGCTCTTCGGGGCCGCCCGCAACATCGAGAACGGCGGCTCGCTCACGATCATCGCCTCCTGCCTCGTGGACACCGGTTCAAGGGCGGATCAGATCATCTTCGAGGAGTTCAAGGGCACGGGAAACATGGAACTGATCCTGGATCGGTCCATCTCCGAGCAGCGCCTGTTTCCGGCGATCAATCTCGCCGCGTCCGGCACCCGCAAGGAGGACCTGCTCATGGGCGAGCAGGAACTCAAGACGGTCACCGCACTGCGGCGAAGGCTCCTCAACATGAAGCCGGCCACCCAGATCGAACAGCTTCTGGGAGCACTGAACCGATTCGAGACCAACGAAGATCTCATCAAGGGCTGATCAATGGCCATGAACCCTGAAGTTCAGAAGATCGCCCACGTGATGTACCGGGCCGGCAACCCCCCCGAAGCACAGAAGATGGCCGAATCGTATCTGGCGAAGCATCCCAACGATGCGATCGCCCGCGGCATCCTCGGGCAGGCCCTGGCGGCCCAGTTGAAGCCGACCGAAGCACGCATCCAACTCATGAAGGCGCTCAAGAGGCAGCC
This sequence comes from Phycisphaerales bacterium UBA3160, assembly GCA_002364485.1. Taxonomy (GTDB): domain Bacteria; phylum Planctomycetota; class Phycisphaerae; order Phycisphaerales; family SM1A02; genus UBA854. Next base: position 60,811 of record DEYK01000016.1, on the reverse strand, counting down.
GAAGAACTCGCAGATCCTGTGCGCCCTCGGCGAAGTGTCCATGAACACCGGCAACTACCGGGACGCGCTCGCCAAGTTCGACAAGTCGCTCAAGTATTCACCGGGATTCCCGGCGGCCCTCAGCGGCAAGATGGAGACCTACCTCCGCCTCCACAAGATCCCCGACGCCATCAGGGTCTTCGAGCAGTCCGGGACGGTCATCGACGGAAACGCCAGCCCCGATGTGATCAGAACGCTGACTCGGGCACGATTGAGAAACGGCGAAACCGAAGCCGCCCTCGACACCATACGCCTCAGCCTTCCCCTCAAGGACGGCATCCCGAGCGAACATCGCCGGTCGATCCTCTTTTTGCAGGGCGAGTGCCTGATGAAGCTGAAGAGGCATCAGGAAGCATTCGAATCGTACAAGCAGGCGAACGAGGTGTACGGCAGAAGATGGAATCCGCAATCCGAGATCGACTTCGTCGAGGAGTCGATGGAACTCCTCACGAGCGAGCGGATCCAGAGGATGCCCAAGTCGGATGTCGACGCATCCGGGATCGTGCTGATCGTCGGCCTCCCCAGATGCGGATCCACGCTCACCGAGCAGATCATCGACGCACATCCGATGGCGTGCGGCGTGGGTGAGTCGACAAAGCTGCCTGAACTCGCCAACCTCATGCATGAACGCTTCGGCCACGACCGCAAGTGGCCCGGGAACATCGATGCCTTGACACGGGATCAGCTCGTGCAGCTCGGCCGCGACTACATGGACCACATCTCCACGAACACCGGGAACGCCAAGTGCATCGTGGACAAGCAGCTGGGCAACTTCATGTCACTGGGACTGATCGAAGCCATGCTGCCGGGCGCCAGGGTGATCCACTGCACACGACATCCGATGGACCTCGGTTTGTCCGTCTGGACGAACTTGTTTGCTCCCGGCCAGATCGCCTGGGGAGACCATCTGGACGACATCGGCCATACCTGGAACCGGTACCGAAAGCTCATGAGTCACTGGGATGCGAACTGCTCCATGCCCCGGATGGATGTCCACTACGAGCGGCTGGTCGAGGAAACCGAACGCTACGCACGCGAGATCATCCAGTTCTGCGGACTCGAATGGGACCCTGTCTGCCTCCGGTTCTGGGAATCGAAGCGAACCGTCCTGACGCTCAGTCAGAATCAGGTCAACAAGCCCATCTATTCGGGATCGGTTGCTCGGCATGCCGCATGGGGCGGGCTTCTGGATCCTCTCAGAGGAGCTCTGGGGCCGGCCATCGACGACTACGAACAGGAATCGGGTCATCCCGAGGCATAAAGAAACCGCCGCAGGCAAGCCTGCGGCGGTTCTGTGTGTGTGTGTATGTGCAGTCTCAACCCGAGGGCGTCAACTGCGAGGCCGTAGCCTCATCCTCAGTTGCGGCGACGCCGGCGACCGGCGAGACCAGCAAGGCCCAACAGAGCAAATGCTCCGGGAGCCGGAAGCCACTGTCCAGTAGCTTCCCAGGTGCTTCCATCGGCACTCGAACCCTGAAGGTTCACACTGCCGTACATGGAATCAACGCCACCGGTACCGGCAGCGAAGCTGAACTGACCGATGAGCACTCGCCCACCAGATCCTTCACCCTGGATGTCATCGGGTGTCACCACCCAGGTGCCGTTGTCCGTAGTAACTTCAGTGCTGAAGTTGCTGAAGTCAACCGCCTGAACAAGCAGGGCGTCTCCAGTGCTGTTGTAGTTACCGATGGTAACAAAGGTGTCGTACTCGACTGAGTTGTAGACACCGAACAGAGCAGCATTGATTTGCAGAGAAGAATCTCCGCCCGCAGCGTTCTGATAGAACTCCGCGGTGGTTCCGATGACAAGTCCGTTGGCTTCGGAGCCGTAGACTGCATCGAGTCGGTCACCAGCATTTTCAAGGTCAACGAAGATACGGACGACGTCCAGACTCCAAGACTGACCAAGAACATTGGTTCCCGAATGGCTAGAAGTTTCCGCCGACAGACCGGCATAGCCTGCAGACGCTGCAGATGCCAGGATCAGTGATCCGACACCACTCAAAATTACGTTTGAGGTTTTCATATTTAAGCCTCTCTTCCTTTCCATAGTTCACGTGAAATATGGTGCACACTTCTCATTCTCATACGGCGCTTCTCCAAATCATCCTTACCTAACCTGCCACACAGCAGACGTCGGTCCGAATGATTGCGCCACACTCCATTAGTGAAAGTACCAGATTCGACTCGCCCAAGGAGAGAAAACAACTACATTTACACCACTTCGGGACCATGATTGAATGCTTTTTTCAGTCTCATAACCCACATCCGCGAGGGTGGCTCCCAGAGAGCCCTGAGGCATCCGATCCCGGGATCGATCAAATCCGCAACAGGGAACCACGGCTCCCAAAAAGAGCACCACCGCAGGAGATCCTGCGGTGGTGCATATGTGGTTGGTGCACTGCCATGACTCTCGAAGAGGCCTGGCAGGGCCATACTGGCTGAATCAGCCGCGGCGTCGGCGACGCCCGGCGAGACCAGCGAGACCCAACAGGGCAAGTGCCCCTGGTGCCGGAACTTCGACCCACTGGTCAAGAGCTTCCCAGACGGTACCGTCTGCGCTCGAACCCTGCAGGTTGACGTTGCCGTACATGCTATCGAGGCCACCGGTACCGGCAGCGAAGCTGAACTGGCCGATCATGACCAGGCCTCCAGCCCCTTCACCCTGAATGTCATCGGGTGTCACCACCCAGGTGCCGTTGTCCGTAGTCACTTCAGTGCTGAAGTTGCTGAAGTCAACCGCCTGAACAAGCAGGGCATCTCCAGTGCTGTTGTAGCTTCCGATGGTGACGAAGGTGTCGTACTCGACTGAGTTGTAGACACCGAACAGAGCTGCGTTGATCTGCAGAGATGAATCTCCGCCCGCAGCGTTCTGATAGAACTCCGCGGTGGTTCCGATGACAAGACCGTTGTCTGCGGAACCGAAGACTGCATCGAGTCTGTCGCCAGCATTCTCAAGCTGAGCGTAGAGTCTCACGACCGTCAGGTCCCAAGACGTTCCAAGGACGTTCGTGCCGGAGTGACTGGTTTCCTCTGCGACCAGGCCCGAAAAGCCTGCGGTCGCGGTGGAGGCCAGGATCATCGATCCAACTCCGGCAAACATTGCAATTTTGGTCTTCATTGACCGTCTCCTCTTCTGTTTGACTGCTTAAGCAAGTGCGGCAGATTCATCTCCATTCGGTGTCCCTCAGTCGCCTATCACCTCGAAGCCGCACGGTTCGAAGGAAGAAGGTGACAACACCTATCGCTTCCGTAATAAATGTACCCCCAACAATCAGCCGGTCAAGCCATCCATGGAAAGGGAACTCTCTTCTTACGAGTAGATGCCGGCATAACCGGCAAAATGGCCCTTTATGCGTCCTAAAGGCCCATTTTGGCATTAATTGAAGTGGGAATTCTTGCGGGATGCCCTACTCTTTCACACCCTCTGCACAAATCACCCTGAAGCCGCGGCAGTGCATTTCATGGGGGGGCCTCGGAACCCAAAAAAGACAGCCGCTGCGGACAGGTCCGCAGCGGCTGAAATGTACTTCATATGGGCCAGCAATCCTCAGGAGGACTGCATTGCCATCGAGGTGAGCCGATCAGGCCCGACGACGACGACGACCAGCGAAGCCGGCAAGACCCAGAAGTGCGAGAGCACCGGGAGCCGGAACCACATTGCCGAAGCTGTAGCTCTGCGATTCTGCAGTCCAGTTGTCACCGTTCGCGTCCTTACCCTGCAGGGAGACGGTGCCACTGAGGACAGCATCATCGCCGTAGGTGGTGAACTGAGCGATCAGAACACGGCCGCCAACTTCAGCACCCTGAGAATCTTCAGGAGTGATGTACCAGGAACCGTCATTGGAACTGACGGAGTCTGCACCGAAGACCACGCCGATGTTGGCGAGAGCGTTGTCGGTGCTGGTTTCCCTACCGATGGTGACCCAGCTGTCGTAGGCCAGCGACTTGAACGTGCCGATCAGTGCCTCGTTGATGCCGGCGGAAGTGTCGGAACCAAAGGCGTTCTGATAGAGCGTAGTGGACGTACCCATGGAAAGCGGGTTGGACGCGTTGCCGTACACGGCATCGAGACGATCACCAGCTTGGAGGTCCACGAAGATCTGAGCAGTCCAGGTGCCGGCGATTGCGCCGTCAACTTCCTGAGCAATGATCTCGTAACTCAGGCCTTGGTAGCCTGCGTTTGCGACAGACGCAGCGAGGAGCGCGGCTCCACCAACGGCAGTCAAAACAATCTTGTTATTCATATCAATACCTTTCTCTTCTCAAACGAACCTTGGATCCAAAGTGCACTAAACCCGACTTGCCTCAATCTCGAGTTGGGCCGAAGCCCAGTTGAGACAACCTGCGAACGAGGGAAGGTATGGTTCGTAGACGTACCTTCCAACATCACGCAAGAGGGGTATTGGAGATAAATACTTCCAAACTCTCTTCTTGCAAGAGATTGCACAGGAACAAATACATGTTCCCCCACCGCAATCTCTCCTGTGAAATTACCCTACACCTGATGGCAGTCAAGTACGTTCTGCCACGCAATTAACGTCTTTTTGGCAGGCGATCCTCAGACCCCCCAAATTGCCATAAGGCTGTATTTCAAGGCTGAGGACCGTTAAACCCGGAATTTACGGGTTAGCCGTCTTCCAGTACGCCTTTAAGCAGTCTTGGAGCAGACCCGGAAATACGGACTGGAAGGATATTTCCAATCAATGTTTCAGGTGCGACTGACTCTGGTGCATCGAAGACAGTGATCAGATCGCCAGGAGACCGACCGGAAAGCTGCATTGAAGGCCTCTCCCAGCCGAGCTCGACCTGACCGGATCGACGCTCCTGCTTGGGACTGACCCGCTCGACGAAGACCTCCTGCAACGTCCCCTCGAACGATCTGTGGACCGCCCCGGAGACCTCGCTCTGAATGGCCAGGAGTTCGTTGATCCGCCTTCTCTTCACGGGTCCGGGTACGTCATCCTCGAATCGCTTCATGGCCGCCGTACCGGGACGAGGCGAATACGTGAAGACGAAGTTGTTCTTGAAGGGAAGCTGCCGCACCATGTCGCACGTCTGCTGGAAGTCCTCCTCGGTCTCGGAGGGGAATCCCACGATCAGATCGCCGGCAAGGGACGCGTTGGGCAGATGCGTGAAGACCCGGTCGACGAACTCGACGTAGGTCGCGATGTCGTAGCCTCGATTCATCAGGGAGAGAATCCGATCCGAGCCGGACTGCAGGGGGACATGCAGATACGGACAGATCCGGTCAGATGCCGCCATGACCTCCAGAATGTCCTCGCCGAAGTCCCGGGGATAGCTGGTCACGAAACGCAGTCTGCGGACACCCGGAGCCTCCTCGTGGATGCGCTGAAGCAGGTTCGCGAATGTCGTCACGCGTTCCCCGGTTGACGCAGCTCCGGGACGGAATGCAGCCGCTCCGGGACCGACCTGCGGCAGCTCGCGCCCCTCCGCGTCGACGGCTGTTCCATGGACATATCGATAGTGATTCACCGTCTGTCCGAGCAGGGTGATCTCGATGACCCCCTGATCGGCGAGTGCCCTGCATTCTTCGACGATCGTGTCCGGCGGCCGATGGACTTCGGCCCCTCTGGTGCTGGGGACCACGCAATAGGTGCAGAACTTGTTGCATCCTCTGGTGATGCGAACGTAGGCGGAACGCCCTCCTGCAGCGGCGGATTCGGGGTCGAATGAACGGGAGAGATCCAACGACTCCAGATGATCCTCCGCCGCGGCAAGCGTCGCCGTCCGCCTGGACTGGTTGCCCTGGAGGGCGAGTCGATCCTCTCTTGTCACGACCTCGGTGCGCCGAGCATTGTCGATCAGCATCGGAACCCGGTCGAGTTCTCCGGGGCCGCAGAGGAAATCGATCTGCGGCATCCGCTTGAGCAGCCCTTCGCCTTCCCGCTCCGCCATGCAGCCGAGGACGCCGATGACGAGTTCCCGGCCCTCCTCCTTCTCCTTGCCCAGAAGACCAAGCCGACTGAGCGCCTTGTTCTCCGCCTGCTGCCTGACCGAGCACGTGTTGTAGAGGAGAATGCCGGCCTCTTCCGCATCGCTGGTGAAGTGATACCCCATCGCGGACAGATGTCCCTTGACGAGTTCGCTGTCCAACTGGTTCATCTGGCACCCGAAGGTCTCCAGATACACGAGCGGGCCCGATTGCATCGCGGATGTGTTGAGCGTGAGTTCGACCATGAATTCCATCATCGTACCGTCCTACAGGGCCCCCAGCCATGATGATCCCTGCAGGCCTCAGGAAGCCGTTTCTCGACCGAGAAGTCCCCACAGCATGATCCGGATGCACGTTGCGACGAAAATCGAACTCGGACTCCATGGCGAACCGCAGGCCTGACGATGACGTATATGGACTTCGAAGCATGACACATTCCCCACCTGATTCCGATGCACCGCGATCCCACCATGCACTGGCCCTGGCTGCCGTTCTGGTCATTGGGCTCGCCGGGTGCCAGGAGGTCCGTGTCGCGGGAAGAGCTCCCACCGCTCCCACGCTGTATCCGGTTTCATCCACCACATATTCGGTGAGTCTGGGAACCGGTGAGCGACTGGATGTGATCACGAAGCCCGATCAGGAGCCCCTCAACGCTCCACGAACATCGAGCGTCACTCCCTGATCCGGCAACAAGCACTCTAAATCTGTGCCTGAGGGTGCGTGAGCGTCGATGTTCATGTGATGATCCGCCCCGGACAAGCCCTGATGCTGATAGTCGCCAGTCTTCTGGCGATTGGCGTGGTCGCGGTCCACTCGGCCGGTGTCGATCTCGGATCATCACGCTCCTACGGCTTTCTGGATCTCTTGACGGCCAGAACGACGGTGCTCGCCTTCCTGGCCGGCATCGTCGCCTGGGGAGCATCGCGACTGCCGATTCGAATGCTGACCGACTCCGTCACAGGACGGCGAATCGGCATCTCACTGCTGATCATCTCGATCGGTCTCCTGATACTCGTCCATGTGCCCGGAGTCGGCCGTGAGGTCAACGGCGCAAGACGCTGGCTGACCATCGGACCGATCGGATTCCAGCCGAGCGAAATCGCCAAATGGAGCCTGGTGATCATCATTGCCTGGTATGCCGCGTCCAATGCGGACATCCTGAACCGATTCCGCAGAGGATTTCTTCCCGGATTCGGCCTTGCGGCGCTGATGGTCCTTCCGGTCGTATCCGAGGATCTCGGAACCGCCGTTCTCATGCTCACGGTGGCGATCTGCCTGCTCGTGACCGCAGGCTGCCGGGTGCTGCACGCGGCGAGCCTTCTTCCGGTCGCGATGATCGGCTTCGTCTGCGCCGTTCTGGTCAGTCCGTACAGGATCGATCGACTTCGTGCGTTCATGGATCCATACGCCGATCCGCAGAACATCGGGTATCACATTCTCCAGTCGATGTCGGCGATCTCCGGCGGCGGGCTCGCGGGACGAGGGCTCGGCAACAGCGTGCAGAAGTTCGGCTACCTGCCCGAAGACACCACCGACTTCATCTTCGCGATCATCTCGGAGGAACTTGGAATCGCTGGAGTGTCGCTCGTCATCGCCCTTCTGATCGCAATACTGCTCATCGGAAGAAGAATCGTCCGGGACACGCGATGCATCCATCAGAAGGTGCTGGTGCTGGGCATCATGCTCACCTTCGGACTGCAGGCGCTCATGAATCTGCTGGTGGTCACGGGAATGGCCCCGACCAAGGGAATCGCCCTGCCGCTGCTCTCCTGGGGCGGTACCGGCTGGCTGGCCACGAGCGCATGCCTGGGCCTCGTCTGGGCCGTGGACCGGAGCAACGCGGCTCGGGAAACCGAGACACTGGAACTTCCCGCCCTTCAACCCGAAGGGGCGTGACACCGATGCACGCAGGAACCGACGCGACCGGGAAGCCGGCATCGATTCTCTTCGCAGGCGGCGGCAGCGGCGGGCACATCAGTCCCGGACTGGCCATCGCCGAAGCGGTGCGTGAACTCGACGGGAACGCGACGTGCTGCTTTGCACCGTCGGAACGCGAAATCGACCGTTCCATGCTGCAGCAGGCGGACGAGGACTTCGAACCGATGCCGGCGAAACCACTCCTGCGATCGGTTCGCGGCATCGCCGCATGCTGGCGTGGATACCGCGACACGAAGATCGCCGCCGCAACGCTCTTCGAGTCGCGACGGATCGATCGGGTCGTGGCGCTCGGCGGATTCGTGTCCGCGCCCGTGGTGGCGGCGGCGACCGCGGCGGGACTTCCCGTCCTGCTCCTGAATCTCGACCGGGTACCGGGCCGTGCGAACCGCATGGTCGCCAGAAGATCGAATACGGTCCTCAGCGCAGTCGAGACGATCCGGCACGGAACCGCATGGCCGGCGGTTGGACTTCCGATCCGCCGGGCGGCCCGCGCCGACGGTTCGCCCGAGACGACCCGCGTCGGATTCGGTCTCGATCCGAATCGAGACACGCTTCTGATCACGGGCGCATCCCAGGGCGCTCGAACCATCAACGAGCTCGTGCCGAGGATCGCCGAACGACTTTCGGGCGCGATGGCGTCCTGGCAGGTGCTGCACCTGTGCGGAGACGAGCAGCTGGTCGAGACATTGCAGAGCCGATGGGACAACTCGGGAGTCGATGCCCGCGTCCGTTCATTCGTCCACGAGATGGGCGATGCATGGGCTTCCGCATCCCTCTGCATCAGTCGGGCCGGAGCCAACTCGGTCGCCGAAGCGTGGGCGGCCGCAGTACCGACCGTGTTCCTTCCCTATCCCCATCATCGGGACAATCATCAACTGCACAACGCACAACCGATGGTCGAAGCCGGCGGCGCCGTCGTCATCGAGGACCGACGCGATCCCGAGTCGACGCGACATCTGCTCGAGCCCGTTCTCGAGCAGCTCCTGGGCTCGGAGGACGACAGGATGCGGATGCACCGGTGCCTGGTCCGAGAATCTCCGGGCAATGCGGCCCAAAAGGTCGCACAGGCAGTACTGGAACTGGCCTGAGCCCCCCCAAATCATGCATTTCCAATGGCTTCCATTCCCGTGGCGGGTAGAATTGAGGTCACGGTGAAATCCATGCACGATACGACCAGCGTCTCATCTCCGACTTCGATGGCGCCCTGCGTGATTCTGGCTCCGGCCGATCACGTACTTGGCAGCGATCTTCCCGCATGCCTCGCCGGCAGAGGATGGACGTCGCGCATCGAACACGATGCCCGCATGGCGCTCGCCGAGGCCTGCCTGATCCGCCGCAGCCTCATGGTCCGTCAGGCGTGGGACGACGACGTCGCAACGCCACCCGGACTGCTTGTGGTCGATCCCGACCGGTTCGACGACCTCGATGCGCTTCGCGACGCGGTCCGTGAGTATCTTCCCGATCTTCCCCTCTGGAGATGGGACGGGGAAGCGATCCTTCCTCTTGATCCACCCGAAGCGGAACCTCCGTCGGACTCCGAACCGAACATCCCCGCATCGCTTCCCTTCCGTCCCGAGCCGCTGACGCACGACGAGGTCTCCATGCTGCTGCATGGACGTCGGGATCCCGAAACGCCATGAGTTCCGTTCCGTCATCACGCAGATCGCGACGACGAATACTGTCGATCGGTCCCGTTTCGTTCGAGGCCGACCTTCGAATCGAAGCGACCCGCACCGACTCCGTGTTCCAGGCGCTGGGTGCCATCGCGATCTGTCCGGCCGCCCGACCCATCGAAGCCGTCCTGCTCGCACCGGACGGCGAGGAACTCGAGGATCTGGCGCACTCCGCGGATGCGATCCGTCGACTCGATGCGACGATCCAGATCGTCCTGGTGTCCGGAGACGTCGTGCCCCCCTCGATCGCCGGCCAGTTCGACCGCCAGATCAAGCCGCCCGTGACCGATGCGGTGGTGGATCAGCTCCTGGACGCAACCCCGCAGCAGACACCCCAAGCACCGGTTCCCCCGACGCAGGCCACGACTCCGTCGCCCGGACCGGCTCCTCCACCTGCGGAACCGACGCGATCGGAACCGATCCGGACCGGCCCCGTCGGAACCAGCGGAATCGACGCTCTCGGAGACACGGATCTCGTCGAATCGATGCTGCATGATGCGCGAGGCGTACGCCCCGTCGCCCTTCGACTCGTGATGCAGCAGACGAACTGGTCCGATGTGCGCATCGCGACGGACCACCCCGGGGCACCCGGTGTCGTCATCCAGTTCGGAGGCCGGGAGTTCGGAAGACTGCAGGCCGACGGCGCAACCGACGAGGCGATCCGACCGTGGGCCAACTGGATCGCTCGATGGCTCGCCCTCGACGACGCACAGCGGGAACTGCGCGAGATGGCCTTTCGGGACGAACTCACCTCGGCCTGGAACCGCAGATACCTCAAGGACTTTCTGGCCGATGCGATCGCGAACGCACGTCGAATCCGTCGTCAGTTGACGGTCATGGTCTTCGACATCGACGACTTCAAGACCTACAACGACCGCTTCGGCCACAGTGCGGGTGACACGATTCTCCGTCAGACCGTCCGGCTCCTCGGTTCGACGATCCGCGACGGCGATCGGGTCTGCCGGATCGGAGGCGACGAGTTCGCGGTGATCTTCGCGGACATGCAGGCCCCGAGGACGCCCGGATCCGCCCATCCCGATTCCGTCGAGACGATCGCCCGCCGGTTTCAGGAACAGATCTGCACCATGCGGTTTCCGGAGCTCGGCCTCGATGCACCGGGAACGCTCAGCATCTCCGGCGGACTCGCCTCGTTTCCATGGGATGCCCAGAGCGGCGACGAACTCGTTCACATCGCCGACCAGCGGGCACTTGAATCCAAACGTCGAGGCAAGAACTGTCTCACGATCGGACCCGGCGCCCGCACGCAGTGGCCCGAGCACGAGTAACCTTCCCGGGTGCGACCCCCGTCGATCCTCATCCTGTCCGACCTGCACATGGGTGCCCGTCCCGGCCAGACGCCGACGGCATCGCTGCTTCGCCCGCTCTGGGAGGGGATGGATCGACTCGTCCTCAACGGAGACGTCGCCGAACTGCATCATGCACGCTGCGTGGACGAGGCGGAAGCCCAGGCCAGGGCGCTGGTGGACGCATGCACCGAAGACGGCGTCCAGGTCTGCGCGATCGCGGGGAACCACGATCCGTTCATCAGTCGGCTCTCACGCCTGTCGCTGCGCGACGATCGCGTGCTGGTCACCCACGGCCATACGATCCATCGAACCGAACCGAGACCACTCGTCAGCGGCCAGATCCTGGAGGCAGGCGACGAACGCTCGATGGCAGCGGAACACCGTCTGGACCGCATCGGCCTGGATGCGGCCCTCGAACGATCACGGGAACTGCAACCCCCGCCGGAGGAGTTCGACACCCCGCAGAATCTCCTCGGCTCGATCGGATACGGACTGTCGAGACCGGCGGTTCTGCTGAAGATCATCCGCTACTGGCGCAACTTCCCGCGGTGGAGCGTTCGATACGCCGGACAGGTGCAGCCCGCCGCACAGGTGGTGATCGTCGGACACTCGCATCGTCACGGAATCTGGCGGATCGGTTCCCGACTCGTCGTCAACACCGGCAGCCCGACCTGGCCCGGCCGTCCCTGGGCCGTGCGACTGACCGGCGATGAACTCACCGTCTACCGGATCATCCGATCCCGGGCGGCATGGCGACTGGACTCCAGACCGATCCGGAGCGTGACGCTCGATTCAGCCGCCGGAGTCGGCGTCGCATGAGAGTGGACGGCCGATCACCGACTCGATCGCCGCACTCGCCGACGCGATGACATCGAGGTCCACTCCGGTCTCGATGCCAATGGTTCGGCAGAGTTCGATCAGATCCTCGGTCGCGAGGTTGCCGGACGCGCCGGGCGCGTAGGGGCACCCGCCGAGTCCACCGCAGGACGAATCGAACCGCCGCACTCCGCACTGCATGGCGTGCAGACAGCAGGCGAGCGCCGCACGACCGGTGTCGTGCAGATGCAGACTCAGTTCGGAGGGCTCGACGATCCTGCTGCAGGCCGAGAGCAGACGGTCGATGTCCTCGACGACCGCGACGCCGATGGTGTCGCCGAGATCGAGTTCGTCCACTCCCATGTCGAGAAGGGCCGATGCCACGTCACGCACCGCCGCCGGAGCGACCGCACCTTCGTAGGGACACGCCACTGCACAGCTGACGTACCCCCGCACCGGCAGACCGGTGCTTCGGGCGGCCTCCACCACCGGAGCGAACCTCGCCAGATTCTCGGCGATGGTGCAGTTCGTGTTGCGTTGGGCGAAGGTCTCGCTCGCGGTCGTGAAGACGGCGATCTTGTCGACCCCCGCCTCGACGGCACGATCCCATCCCCGCATGTTCGGCACGAGGGCCGAATACACGACGCCTTCGATGCGATCGATGCCGGCAAGCACCGCTTCGGCGTCGGAGAGCTGAGGCACCCACTTCGGATTCACGAAGGAGGTCACCTCCACCTCGGCCACACCGCTGTTCGACAGTCGATTCACGAGATCGATCTTGGCTTCGATCGGAACCATCGCCTGTTCGTTCTGCAGGCCGTCGCGGGGCCCCACATCGGTGATTCGAATGGAGGAGGGAAATGACATGTGTGAATGGTATGGGGATGGACCCGCCCGGAGAAGTCAGGCGTCGTCCTTGCCGCCTGATGCCCTGATGATGAGCACCACAAGCCCGACCACCATCAGGATGGTGATGAGCAGGCCGAATCCCAGCAGCATCATCTCCGAGGATGTGACGTTGCCCAGGCCTCCGTCGTCAACGATGGGTGGCGACGGGAGGCTCATGCATCCGACTCCGTCGAGAGGAAGTCCAACGACGTGGTGATCGCCGAGCCGCCCGTTCCTTCGTCGTGCACGCGAACCGCGGTGCCCGGTTCCGAGACCTTCGTCCGCAGCATGGCGAAGGCGATGGACACGGAGCCGAGCATCGGAGACAGACAGCTGGACGTGACGACGCCGATGGGCTGTCCGAGGTCACCTTCGCCTTCGGCGAAGACCTGGCTGCCGGCGACCGGCAGGACGTCTGCGGCCATCTTCAGGCCACGGAGGAACTGCTTGGGTTGCCCCAGATTCTCCAACCTCGCCACGATCTCCTGCCCCGGATAGCACCCCTTCGAGAAGCTCACACGCGACGGCACCAGTCCGGTCTCGTGCGGAAGCATGCCGGGGCCGAAGTCGATGTTGCACAACGGCGTTCCACCTTCGATTCGAGCCATGTTGTAGGCGAACCAGCCGGTGGTGGTGCAGTCCAGCTCCGGCCAGACGTCGACGACGTCGTCATAGCGGACGAAGAGGTCGATTCCCGGCACTCCAAGGCGATCGTGCCGCAGCACGTGGACCTGACGGTCGGCGATGGTGGTGGTGGTGCCCCGCATCGACTCGAGATCCTTGAAGAGTCCTTCACACTCCGGACCATGCAGTTCGATGCGATGCCATTGGTCCGTCTCGTCGACGATTCGGACATCCTCGGAGAAGACGAACCCGTTGAGAATCTCAACCGCTGCGGCCGCCTGATGCACGTCGACGTCGATCAGGATCGAATCCCCGATGTGGAGGAGCTTCAGATCGGCATGCAGCCTGCCCTTGCGATCGACGAGGAACGCCATTGCGCCCGATCCACTCTCCATTGCCGCGAGCTTCTGGGTCAGCATCCGATCGAGGAAATCCCGTGCGTCATCCCCTTCGACCCGTATCGTGCCCCGCATGGTGGCATCGAATCGGACGAGATCACGGCGTATGTGGGCGTACTCGACCTCGACCGAGCCGAGGGTGGCGAGGATCTCGCACGAGACGTCGCCATGTTCGTCCGGCGGCCCCCAGGGAATGAACTCGGCTGCGCCCTCGTCACCGGGATGACCGGTTGCCGCTCCGGGTCGGTCGGCATCCGGCGACGGCGTTCGGCCGGCGATGCGGCTCGCCGCTTCCTGATCGAGGGCTGGTTTGAGAGGTGAGTGGTGCAGCATGACGTTTCCTGTCCGGGACCACGACCATGGTAGCCTTCAACTCCGGTCGGGACGGGCATGCTGCACGAGACGGCGAAACAGATCCAATCCGAGTCGATCATCCTCGGTCCGCTCCGGGTGCCACTGGACCCCCAGATACATCGACCGGTCGGAATCTGCGATCGCCTCGATGACGCCGTCCGCCGAACGGGCGACGATCTCGAGCGACCCCGGATCGCTGATCGCCTGTCGATGGCGACTCCACACCGAACCGCTTCCCAGCGAACCGGAGACAGGATGCGTGCGACCGTCCGCATGGTCCGCAGCCGAGGACAGCGTGTCGGGAAGGTGCTGATCCAACCCGCCTCCGGCATGAAGACCCATCAGTTGCATGCCGAGGCAGACCCCAAGGACGGGAAGTTCAGGAAGACGATCCACCTGCTCGAGCAGGGCCAGTTCGAACTCCTGTCGTCTGCGATCGATCAGGCAGGCCTCCGGATGGGATTCCACCCCGAAGGATTCCATGATGGGATCATCCCCCCCGGTGAGCACGAGGCCGTCGAGGCGGTGCAGGATCGCGGGGACATCGTCAACGCATCCGGAGAGGATCACGGGAGATCCGCCTGAGGATCGCACCGCATCGAGATAGGTCGATCTGACCTGAATCCCCTCCGATGTCCGGTCAGGAGTGATGCCGATCAGGGGCCTGGAGGGGTTGAAATCGTCCATACCCCTGCTTCATCGGCCAACAGGACTGAAATCCTGCCGATTGCCTTCCGGGTTGTTCCGTCGAGCGGATCAGGTACACTGTTCCGTTCGTCGCCTCCCCGACACATGGCGAGGCTGCCGCTTTCACGGTGTCCATGACGCAAGGAGAAGAAGTGTGATTGGTCGCAAACCACAACGTTCGAACTTTCTGAAGACCGGAGTCAAGGACTGCGTCTGGGTCGACTTCAAGCAGGTCGACGAGCTGCGTCGCCTCATGACTCCCAACGGCAAGATCTACTCCCGAAAGCGACTCGGCACTTCGGCCAACGAACAACGCAAGGTCGCACAGGCGGTCAAGCGGGCTCGTTCGATGGCCCTCCTGCCGTACACCAGCGGCACGCTGTGATCTGAAGATTCTTCTGTCAGTCCTGCACGGCAGCGGTCGATCGACCGATGCCGATGCTTCTCAATGCCCGCTGTGCCAGATAGCGGATGCGCAGCCTGCGCATCCCCTCGTCCCTCGGACTGCGACGCAGCCCGCGACGAAGCCACACTCCGGCGTGATTCAGCCTGCCCAGCATGAGGGAGGCCAGGGTCAGATTGTGCAGTGATCGAAGGCAGTCCGGTTCGAGTCGGAGGGCCGCACGACTGGCGTGCATTCCGGCATCGAGATCCCCGCATCGATATCGAGCCATCGCGAGACGACGCCATCGCTCGACGCTCGCCCCCATCTTCAGGCACTTCTGGAGAATGACGCCCGCCTGCAGATTCAACCCCGCGGCCAGCAGCAGATCCGCCAGGTGATCCGCTTCCGCGGCCGCCTTGGACGGGCTGTAGTCGACGAACCGGTCCCACTGCTGGAGAGCGAGGGCGAGCAGCTTCCTCGTTTCAGCAAATCGACGGGTCGCGATCAGGGCATCCGCCAGACCGAGGATCGAGCTCAACTGCATGGGATGCAGTCGAAGCACCAACTGGTACTCGAGGATCGCACGGTCGTAGTGATGGGACTTCAGCGAAAGATCGGCCAGCAGTTCATGCGCCTCGAGATTGGTCGGCTCGATTCGCAGCAGGTTCTCAAGCCGCCCCATTGCTTCGGGAAACCGCTCCAGCTTGACGAACAGCCTGGCCGAGGCCATCAGGATCATCACGTCGTCCGCGCGTTCACGAAGAAGGTCCGAAAAGATCTTCAACGCATCCGCAGCCTGGTCGGTGTCCGCCAGAAGCATTGCGAGTTGAACCGGAGCCTCCGGCGACGCCGGCGCAAGCCTGATCGATTCGCGCAGGCACCACTCCGCCCGCGGATACGACTTACGGACGATCAGGCTCTTGGCGATCGCCTGGAGACACTGGGCGCTGGATTCCTCCATCGCCATCTCCGCCAGATAGAAGGCCGTCTCGGCCTCGTCGTGGTTTTCGGCTCCGGCGTGCGATTCGATCCGTCCGGCGTGCGCTTCTTCGCACGTCGGATCGATCGCGATCGCATCGTCGAACGCGGACAGCGACTTGCTCCACTGCCCGAGTCGAATGGCCATCGAGCCGAGAGCCAGATTCGGATACATCTGATCGGGCGCGAGCGAAGCGGCCCGCTCGAACTGCTCCATCGCTTCCTGATCGCGTTGGGCCGCCTCGAGCGTCAGTCCGAGATTGAACTGCCAGTCGGCCTGATCGGGCTGGATCTCCAGCGCCTTTCGAAGCTCCGACTCGGCTTCCTCCAGAAACCCTCGATCGAAGAGATCCAGGGCTCTGTCGGCATGTCGTTCTGCTTGCTGCCATTCGTTCATGGGGAGAGTCCGGCCGGAGTACTGGGCACGTAGCCAGGCCCATTGTAGCCCCGCCGGCCGATGGCGGCTCGTGGCGGATCCCAGACCGCCTACAATGCCCCCCGCAATGCCGGTCACCACCATGGAATCGTCCAGAAGATCATTTCGATGCGCAGCTGCCATGTGCATCCTCTTTGCATGTGGTGCGTGGCGAGCCGAACCGAACACCGACGTCGGGTTCCACAGGACCCTGACCGCGGCCCAGCAGCAGCAGTTGCAGCAGCAGGCCTCGATCCTGCTGCAGCCTGATGTCGCGATCGACCTGAAGCAGCGGTCCATGGCGGCCCGACAACTGGCCGGACTCGACGTCATCGAAGGCGTCGCGGTCCTCAACGACGCACTGCGCAGTGGACGGGCCGCGCCCATTCTCGCCGTACTGATGGCGGAGGCCCGACGCCCGGTCCCGTCACGGGATCTGCTTCCGGCGCTGCTCGCCGTCCTCCCGGACGCTCCAGCCGAAACGGTCGGTCCCATCGGCATCCTGCTGGCGAGGTACGCATCGGAAGGCGACGCCTGCTTCGACACAATCAACACGATGGCGCTGGATCCGGATCGTCCTCTCGACTCACGACTGCGGGCGATCGAGGTCCTCGGCGAATTCAGGACTCATCCTGAACGATCGATCCAGGCGCTGGTGACGATCCTGGAGCGGGTCGGGACGTCGCCACTCCTCGTCGACCGAAGCATGACGTCGCTCGAAATGCTCACGGGACGCTCGATGTCCCGCGATGCATGGCTGCAGTGGTGGACGAATCGCGACGAGCAGTCCGTCGAACTGCTTCGCACGTCCATCGATGCATTGCACCGCAGCACGGTCTCCGCGACGTACGAACTGGATCAGGCCCGATCCGAGGCGAGCCTGGCCTCCATGCGGATGATCCTCGCCTATCAGGACCTTCTTCCCCTGCTCTCGCTGGAACTGCAGCAGGCCAAGGTGCTCGAACTGCTCGATGACTCCCGTGCGGACATCCGCGGGTTCGCCGTCGAACGCGTGGCGCTGATGCTCGGTGACGGGTACGACACGCCGGAACTGCAGATCGCCCTCGCCCGGCTGCTCGCCGACCCCGACACCACCAACCGACGTCGAGTCGCGACGCTGCTCAACGAGCTGGACCAGACGGAGGTCGAAGTGATCGTGCTCACGCGAATCGACAGCGAGGAGGATCCCGAAGTCCTGAAGGACGTCCTGGGATACCTCGAGGCGACCCGATCGATCAATGCGATCGACGCCACGCGTCGACTGCTGGCCGATCCCCAGCTGCGCGAGGAGGCAGCACGAACCCTCCGAGCGATCCTGCTGGCCAATCCGGAACTGGATGTGCAGGAACGCATGAAGATCGCCCGGGCCGCCCGCACCGCCCTGGCTCCATCGAATTGGCGATCCATCGCTCCGCTGCTCGTTCTGACCGGAAACGAGGACGACCTGCGATCGCTCGAGGTCATTCTCGACAATCCGGATCCCGAGGTCCGGTCCTCGGTCGCCGAAGCCTTCCTGCAGCGAGGACGAAACGACGTGCTGCTGGCCCGCGCAGACGACGCGCAGATCTACCCCTTCGCCCTCCGTGCCGCCCAACGCGATGCGAAGAATCTCGCATCGCTCCGACTGCTGCTGGACATGAATCCTCCATCCGATCAGATCGATGCCTGGGCCGATGCCGTGGCGAATGTGGTCGAGATGCAGGATCCCGATCGCATCCTCGAAATCGACGACATGATCGGATCGGTCCCGAACACCGACGACGCGATCCGCATCCGGGTACTCAACGCAAGCCTCTCCCGCGGCGAGTTGAACGTCCAGTTGCGGACACAGATCCTCAAGAGACTGGTTCCGATGCTGCTTGAACAGGATTCCGCCGCCGCGGCGCTGACGCTGATCCAGGGACTGGACGAGTCGACCCTCGACGACGAGCTGCTGGACATGAAGTTCATCTCGGCGATCCGCGCCAGGCTCTACGACGATGCGGCGCTCGTCCATGACGATCCCGACATGTGGATCAAGGCCTATCAGGACACGATCGCCAGCCGCCCCGAATCAGCCTCGGATCTCCTCAACGAGATCGTGCGGAGGCACAACGACCGGCTGACGCCTCAGCGCCGTTCGCTGCTGGGGCTCGCGGAAGATCCCCTGATGCCGCGTGACACCGACCCCGATCCCTCCGGCGACGACGCGTCCGACGAATCCTGATTGCCCGTTCCGGTGAATGGATGGACATGACGGAACCGCTGGCCCGTCAACCTGCGTACGGGTACCCTCTGCTCACCACACGAACATGCACATCAGGAGCAAGCTGAAATGGCCAAGAAGGCGAAGACACGCACCGAACACGATTCAATGGGAACGATGACGGTCCCCGCGGACGTCCTCTTCGGAGCGAGCACCCAGCGAGCGGTCCTCAACTTTCCGATCTCGGATCGCCCCGTCGGACACGAGGTGATCCACGCCTTCGCGCTGCTCAAGCATGCCGCGGCGGACACCAACCACGAACTCGGCAAGCTCACCGAGAAGCGGCGCCGCCTGATCGTCAATGCATGCAAGCGGATCGCGGCGGATCTCGACGGCGACGTCGGCACGCGACTCGAGATGATGCGGAACTTCCCCGTCGACGTGTTCCAGACCGGATCCGGCACCTCCAGCAACATGAACACCAACGAGGTCGTCTCGAACATGGCCTGCCTCGCCGCGGGCGCGAAGATCGGGGCCCAGGATCCGGTGCACCCCAACGACCATGTCAACATGGGGCAGTCGTCGAACGACACCTTCCCGACCGCCATGCAGGTCGCCGCCTGCGTCCGCATCAAGAACGACCTGCTTCCCGCCCTGACCACGTTGTCGCGTTCACTGCACCGCAAGGCCAAGCAGTTCGACAAGTACGTCAAGATCGGCCGCACCCATCTCCAGGACGCCACGCCGATCCGACTCGGCCAGGAGTTCTCGGGATACGCAGCCCAGATCGATCACGCGATCGCGCGGGCCAAGCGCGCGGTCGAAGCCATGGCTTCGAA
This sequence comes from Phycisphaerales bacterium UBA3160, assembly GCA_002364485.1. Taxonomy (GTDB): domain Bacteria; phylum Planctomycetota; class Phycisphaerae; order Phycisphaerales; family SM1A02; genus UBA854. The sequence goes on along the minus strand of DEYK01000016.1, from coordinate 41,330 downwards.
TCTGCCCATCGGCGGCACCGCGGTCGGAACCGGCATCAACACGCATCCGAAGTTCGGCCGCATGGTCGCGAGCAGACTGTCCAAGATGACCGGAGTCCGATTCCGCGAAGCCGGAAACCACTTCGAAGCCCAGGCCACGCGCGACTGCATCGTGGAGGCGCACGGTCTGCTCCGGACGATCTCGATCAGCATGTCGAAGATCGCGAGCGACATCCGGCTGATGGGATCGGGACCACGCGCAAGCTGGTTCGAGATCATCCTCCCCGAACTGCAGCCCGGATCCTCGATCATGCCCGGAAAGGTCAATCCCGTTCTGGTCGAATCGGTGATGCAGGTCACCGCCCAGGTCGAAGGAAACGACGTCACGATCGGCGTCGGAGCCATGGGAGGCGTCGGCTCCATCATGGAACTGAACATGTCCATGCCCTGCATGGCCGAACGACTCCTCGAAAGCGTCCAGCTCCTCTCGCGCGTCTCGAACCTCTTCGCCGACAACTGCATCGCCGGCCTCAAGGCGAACCGCAAGCGGATCGACGAGACCGTCGAGCAGAGCCTCATGCTCGGCACCGCCCTTGCCCCGGTCATCGGCTACAACAAGGCGGCCGAGATCGCCCACCATGCCTACGAAACCGGACAGACCATCCGCGAATACTGCCTGGCGAACGACATCCTCGACGCCGCCAGGCTGGACGAGGTCCTGGATGTCTCAGAGATGACGCATCCGCATTGACATGCTGACGCACATCCTCGACATCCTGGTGCCCATCTACGTCATCGTGCTTCTGGGATACCTGCTTGGACGTGGAAAATTCCCATGGGCGAACACCCACGTCGCCCCGCTCGTCTTCCATGTCGCATTGCCCGCCCTGGTCATCCACCACCTGGCCAACGACCGGGCCGATCCGATCCAGATGCTCTGGATGATGCTGGCATCGCTGGTCATCCTCCTCGTGTCGATGATCGCAAGCTACCTGCTGCTGCGACTGCGAGGACTGTCCTACCGGACCTACATGGCTCCCATGCTGCTGAGCAACATGGCCATCTGCCTCGCACTCGGCGAGTTGGGATTCAACTCGAAGGGATTCGCGCTGGCGATCGGGTTCGCGTCGGTCGTCCTGATCTTCCAGTTCGGCGCCGGACCGAGCTTGATCCTCGGCAGCTTCAAGTGGCGTCCGCTGCTGAAGCAGGTCTTTCCGTGGGCGTTCATCCTGGCTCTGGCCCTGATGTTCAGCGGCGTCCACCTGCCTTCGTATGTGGACCGGACCCTGGGCTTTCTGGGATCGATGACGATTCCCCTCATTCTCCTTTCGCTCGGGTTCGCTCTGGCCGACACGAAGTTCACCGGCATGCTGCGGCCGTTGATCGGCGCGGGCGTTCGCATGGTGATCTTCGTTGGCGTCAACTACTGCGTGGCGATGCTGCTGGGACTTGAAGGCGACACCAGGAAGATCGTGCTGCTGGTGGCCGTGCTGCCGGCCAGCACCATCAACATCATGATGGCGAAGAACTGCGGCTGCGACGATCCGGACATGACGCGGTTCGTGTTCTGCACCAACATCTGGATGACGGTCGCCCTTCCCGTGGCGATGTGGCTGGTGCTCTGAGTCACCACCAGGGCGAATCGACCGCTCCCCCGAGATCCGAATCCGTCTCGATGACTTCATCGATTCGAACCGGCGAGCCGGCCGGGACGGCCTCGCGGAACGCATCGGCATCGCTTCCCGTGAATCTCGCCAGCACCGGCACGTCCGGCGCCGTCGCCGGCCACTCCAGCTCCACCGGAGATCGGCCCTGCAGCCAGAGGATGATCAGAGCCAGATCCGCCACCGGAAACACGTGGTAGCCGCTGTCGCCGAGATCGCGTCGAAATCGATCGCTGCCGAGCACGAACGGATCGAGGACGAAGACGCCGAGCGGCTCGACATCACCGCGCATCACGGCATTCAACGCGACGACTGCTCCAAGTCCTTCCCCGGCGAGGATCAGTTGATCATCACCGATTCGCTCCAGAACGGCTTCGAGATCCCCGGCTTCGGCATGGCCCAGTGCACAGGATCCCGGAGCGTCGCCATGCCCCCTCGCATCGAAGGTCACGATGCGACCGCACCACGACGCCCAGGCGGGCAGCCGCGGAAGCAGCCCCAGACGGGAACCTCCCCAGTCGTGAAGCCAGAGGACGGTGGGCCCGTCGACTCCGGTCTGGAAATCCCATACCGGCAGATCGAGTCCATCGATGGTGCGAAGCATCCAGGAATCGGTCTCGAGCCCGATCTGCTCGGGATCCGTGGGCCTCGTGTGGGCGAGGGCGCGTCCGATTCCGTCCCTCGTGGGATGCTGCGCAGCATGCAGAATGCCCGCGACTCCGGCCCAGAGCAGGAAGAACGCGGCGACGATCAGCAGGAGGAACAAACCCATCTTCGAAGATTCCCTTTCTCGCACCCGGTGGCGCACCGGTACACTACCGCCCATGCAGCCGGGCCTGAAGGTCGGAAATCGTGCGGATGTCGAGATCGAGGTCACGGAGGCCATGTGCCCGGCCTTCGACGGCATCGTGGTCCATCGGGTCTATTCGACCTGGTCGATGGCCCATCACATGGAACTGGCCGCACGCAAGGTCCTTGCCGAGCATCTGGAACCCCATGAAGAGGGAATCGGAGCCCACCTGTCGATCGACCACCTCGCCCCCTGCCCCGTCGGGCACGTCGTCCGGGTGGAGGCGGAAGCGATCGAACTCGAAGGGACGACGCTGGTCTGCCGGGTGCAGGCCTGGGACGGAGACCGGCTGCTGGGCGAAGGACGCCAGATCCAGCGGGTCCTGCCGAAGACGACACTGGCGAAGATCATCGATCGGGCGGCCAACGCCCAGGAGCACTGAGCATGAGCAACGAATCGATACTCCTGACCGAACGCGACGGGCACGTCGCCATCGTGCGCATCAATCGTCCGAAGGTGCTCAATGCCCTGAATCTGGAGCTGATGCAGCAGCTGGCGGAACTGATGGAGCAGTGGGACGCGGACGACGACGTCCGGGTGATCGTGCTTGCGGGCAACGACCGCGCGTTCGCCGCCGGTGCGGACATCGGCGACATGGCCGAACTCGACGCCGCAGCCATGTCCGAGCGGGACCAGTTCGCGCAGTGGGAACGGATCAAGAACGTCCGGACACCGATCGTGGCGGCCGTCAGCGGCTTCGCCCTCGGCGGCGGTTGCGAACTGATGATGCACTGCGATGTCGTGGTCGCATCCGAGACGGCACGCATCGGACAACCCGAGATCAACATCGGAGTCATGCCCGGAGCCGGGGGGACGCAGCGTCTGACCCGTGCGATCGGAAAGGCCCTCGCCATGGACATCGTGCTGACGGGACGCTTCCTCACCGCCGCCGAAGCCGAGCGGCACGGACTGGTCAGCCGGGTCGTCCCGCGCGAGCACTGGTACACCGAATCGATCAAGGTCGCCCGGCGCATGGCCTCCCTCGGCCCGATCGCACTGAAGAACGCGAAGGAATCCGTGCTCAATGCCGAGGAGCTGCCGCTGACGGACGGGCTCAAGCGTGAACGAAGACTCTTCTACGATCTCTTCGACACCGAGGACCAGACGGAAGGCATGACGGCCTTTCTCGAGAAACGACGACCAAACTTCACCGGACGATGAGAAGGAGCGGACCATGACCGCCAACGACTACACCGTCATCACCTGCCGCACCACCGACGGGGTGCACACGATCACCATGAACCGGCCGGACGTGCTGAACGCGTTCAACGGCCCGCTGCTTTCGGAACTGACCGCCGCCCTCAAGGCGGCCGAGAAGGACGCGGATGTCCGGGTCGTCGTCATCACCGGATCGGGTCGCGCATTCAGCAGCGGCCAGGACCTCGGCGACCTGAAGGCCAAGTACGTTCCCGGCCACGTGCCGGATCTCGGGGCCGACCTCAAGAAGCGCTACGATCCGTGCGTCAAGTTCATGCGACGGATGTCCAAGCCGGTCATCGCCGCGGTCAACGGCGTCGCCGCCGGCGCGGGATGCAGCATCGCCCTCGCCTGCGACTTCCGACTCGCTTCGGAGCACGCGATGTTCATCGAGGTCTTCGTCAACGTCGGGCTCGTCCCCGACTCGGCGAGCACCTGGACCCTGCCGCGTCTGGTCGGATGGGGCCGGGCCATGGAACTCTGCTGCACCGGCCGACCGGTCAAGGCCGAGGAGGCCCATGCCATCGGGCTGGTCTCGTCGGTCAGCGCCGCCGACGACTTCGAGGCCGCGATCGCGAAGTTCGCGGGTCGTCTCGCCGCACTGCCTCCGCGGGCGATCGAACTCACCAAGCGTCTGCTCAACGACTCCTACGGAAGCACCCTCGAGCAGCAGCTGGAGGCCGAGGCGTTCGCCCAGGACACCGCCGGGCGGACGAGCGACCACTTCGAAGGCGTCACTGCATTCCTCGAGAAACGAACTCCGGAGTTCACCGGCCAATGAATCGAGTCGCCGTCATCGGAGCCGGAGCCATGGGCGCCGGCATCGCACAGGTCGCCGCCCAGCATGGGTGGCAGGTCCATCTGCAGGATGTCAGTGATGACGTGGTCGACGATGCGATCGCAGGAATTCGCAAGCGGTACGCCCGCCTGGTCGAAAAGGGCCGGCTCTCCGCCGAAGACGCGGAAGCCGCCGGTTCGCGACTGCAGACCGTCGGCGATGCCCTGCCGGAATGCGATCTGGTCATCGAGGCCATCGTCGAGGATCTCGACGTGAAGACCGCCGTGCTCGCCGACGTCGTCTCGCAACTCGGCCCGGATGCCATCGTCGCCACCAACACCTCCTCCTTGTCGGTGAGCGAACTCGGCGAACGGCTGGGCGTCGCCGAGCGATGCTGCGGCATGCACTTCTTCAACCCGGCTCCGATCATGAAACTCGTCGAGGTCGTTCGTGGCCGCACGACCACCGATGCGGTGCTTGACCGTGTGGCCGACATCGCCGCCTCATGGGGCAAGCAGGTCGCCCGCTGCGCCGACACGCCGGGCTTCATCGTCAACCGCGTCGCCCGCCCCTACTACCTCGAGGCGTTCCGGATCGTCGAGGACGGCATCTCGACCCCGGACTTCATCGATGCCACCATGAAGGACGTCGGTGGATTCCGCATGGGCCCCATGGAACTGACCGACTTCATCGGACACGACGTCAACACCGCAACCACCAGGACGGTATGGGAGCAGTGGAACAACCCGGCGCGACTCGCTCCCAGCTGGCTCCAGGAGTCACTCGTCTCGGAAGGCCATCTCGGACGCAAGAGCGGCCGCGGAATCTACGACTACGGATCGGATGCACCCGAATGCGTCATCCAGGTCGCGCAGCCGGCTCCGGAACTGACCACGGAACTGCGTGAAGCCGCGATCGACTTCACGACCCATGCCGTGCAGACGGACTTCACCGCCGAACAGGCGATCGTCTTCGCCCGCATCCTCGCGGCTCTGATCAATGAGGCCATGTGGGCCGAACACGACTCGGTCGCTTCACCGGCGGACCTCGATACCGCTCTGCAGTACGGGGTCAACTATCCCCGCGGCCTTCTTGCCTGGCGGGAGGCGATCGATCCCGAGCGGGCCTCGACCCTCCTCAGGGCCCTCGATGCCTCGGTGGACGACGATCGCTTCCTCGAGCCCTGCTGAACAGCCGAAAAAAGAAACCGGCCCGCCGAGAGGCGGGCCGGTTCGAATCGAATCTGTTTGCAACTCAGCGGCGACGGCGGCGGGAGGCCAGACCGGCGAGACCGAGCAGAGCCAGAGCACCAGGTGCTGGAACACCGGTCCACTGGATGTTGTCGAATGCAGCGGTTTCAGTCGAGGAGTTCGAAGCGAACTCGATGACCAGCTCACCGGAACCGGCACCGCTCAGAGTCGTCCAGGCGCCCTCGGTGATTCCGAGGCTTCCGGCGGCGTCGTCGATGTCGAGACCAGTGGTGTCGAGCAGGACGGTGTCACCGAACGTGATCTTGATCAGGTCGGAGCTCTCCCAACCGGTCGATCGGACGAACAGGTCGAGAGACAGTCCGGTGGCCCCATCGACGGCGTCGAAGGTCATGGTGACCATGCCATCGGTGTCGCTCATCTGGTAGCCCTGGATACCATCGGTGTAGCCACCGGCATCACTGATTCCACCACCGGTGTAGTCGGTGACTCCGTGGTAGTCGCCATCCGTGAATCCCGTACCACCCGTGTTGGTGAAGTAGACGGACCAGTTGTCGCCGACCACAGTGTGATCGTCGTAGTTCTCGAGGAAGTGACTCTCTCCGTTCAGATCCTCGAAAGCGCCGGACCCGACAGAGTAGTTCTCGAAACTCTCGAGCTGCAGGACACCACCAAGTGCCGTGGACCCGAGAGCAAACGTCGCCGCGAATGCGGCACATGCGTGAATCGTTTTCATGATTGTTTCTCTCTTCTCCCAGGGTGGATACGGTCGCCCGACACCACGGTGTTTCTCTTTCCGCCTGCCATACTAGAGTGGATGGGAGACAGCTCAAGCATCTCCCTGTCAATTTCAGCGGATAAATGCAACCGAAACACAAAATGCCGGCTCCGTCAGAACCTCTCCAATCCCTGCTAGAATCGACATCCGACCATGCCAGAACGCCGTGCCGCCATCGTGACCGCTCTTCGCACCCCATTCGGACGCTATGGGGGCTCCCTGTCCACCATTCGTCCAGATGATCTGGCCGCTCTGGCGATCAAGGCCGCCGTCGGGCGATCCGGCGTCGAGCCGGGCACGATCGCCGACGTCTACTTCGGCGCGGCCAATCAGGCCGGCGAGGACAACCGCAACGTCGCCCGCATGGCCGCCCTTCTTGCCGGACTTCCCGACAGCGTCCCCGGCAGCACGGTGAATCGACTGTGTGCATCAGGCCTGGAATCCATCAACATCGCCGCCCGCATGATCGAAGCCGGATGCGGAGACGTGTACATCGCAGGCGGAACCGAGAGCATGAGCCGTGCCCCCCTCGCGATGGCGAAGTCGTACACGGCCTTCAACCGACAACCCGAGATCCACGATACGACCATCGGATGGCGTTTCACCAACCCGAAGCTGGCGGCGATGCATCATCCGTATTCGATGGGACAGACCGCCGAGAACGTCGCGCGCAGGTTCGACATCGACCGCGAGCAGCAGGACCGCTTCGCGGTCCTGAGCCAGCAGCGATGGGCGTTCGCCAACGAGATGGGCTTCTTCGACGACGAACTCGTGTCCGTCGAGGTTCCGCAGCGCAAGGGTGATCCGGTCATCGTCGACACCGATGAACATCCCCGACCGCAGACGACCCTCGAATCGCTGGCGAAGCTTCGTCCCGTGTTCGCCGACGACGACAAGGGAACCGTCACGGCCGGCAACGCGTCGGGCGTGAACGACGGCGCCGCCGCCCTGGTCCTGATGGAGGCATCGCTCGCCGAACGAAACGGGCACGAGATCCTCGCCATCGTCGGACCGCATGCCGCCGCTGGCGTCGATCCCGCCACCATGGGCCTCGGACCGGTACCGGCCACCCGCGCGGCCCTGGAACGGGCCGGCCTGACGACGGACGACATCGATCTCTTCGAACTCAACGAGGCCTTCGCGGCCCAGTCGATCGCATGCGTCAAGGAACTGGGAATCGATCTGGAGCAGGTCAATGTCAACGGTGGTGCGATTGCGATCGGCCATCCACTGGGCGCCTCGGGGGCACGACTGGCCGCAACCCTCGTTCATGAGATGAAAAGGCGGAATTCACGACGTGGGCTGGCTACACTATGTGTGGGGGTGGGACAGGGACTGGCAACGGTCTTTGAACGCCCCTGATCACCACCCCAGTTCCTCGGAGAACCACCCATGAGCGGTGCCGCAAATCCAGTCATGAATCTTGATCCGGCTCAGGAAGATCCCGCGAAGCTCGCGGAGTTCGAATCGCGGATCGCCGCCGGTGTCCTCATCGAACCGGGCGACTGGATGCCGCAGGCCTATCGGGTCGGAATGCTCCGCATGGCGGAACACCACGCGAACAGCGAGATCGTCGGAGCCCTCCCCGAAGGCGAGTGGATCACCCGAGCCCCGAGTCTTCGCCGCAAGCTGGCGTTGACCGCGAAGGTCCAGGACGAGATCGGACACGGACAGATGCTGTACCGGGTCTCCCAGGACCTCGGCAAGTCGCGTGAGGACATGCTCCGCGATCTGTGCACCGGCAAGACCAAGTACCACAACTGCTTCAACTACCCCGCACCGACCTGGGCCGACATCGCCATGATCCAGTGGCTGATCGACGGCGCGGCGATCATGAACCAGAAGACGCTGGCCGACGGGGCGTACGGTCCGTACGTCCGCACCATGCACCGGATCAACATGGAAGAGGCCTTCCACTTCAAGAGCGGCGAAGACATGGTGCTGTCGCTCATGAGCGGCACCAGGAAGCAGAAGGCGATGGCTCAGGAGGCGTTCGACCGCTGGTGGGGCCCGTCCATCATGTTCTTCGGCCCGCATGACAAACCCGGATGCGAACAGATGGCTCCCATGCGATGGCGAATGAAGGTGGAGACGAACGATTCGCTCCGTCGCCGATTCGTCAACCGCTTCGCCCCCGCCGCCACGGACCTGGGGCTCGTGATCCACGTCTGCGAGAAGGACGAGCAGGGCCTCGTGACCGACAAGCGGGTGGACGAACTCTGCGTCCCCGACGAGAACGGCAACTGGGGGGTCACCGACCCGAACTGGGACGAGTTCTTCCGTGTCATACGCGGAAACGGCCCCTGCAACGCCCATCGACTGGCCCTTCGCAGATTCTCCTACGAACAGGGCGGCTGGGTGCGTCGGGCCATCGCCGGCGGTGAAACGATACTTCCCCCCGCCGCCTGAGGAACCCCGATGTCGAAGATCCGACAACGCGACTTCACGTTCGCAGACGAGTTGCCTCCTCGCACCGACGGCGGAACCCGATCCTACGTCGTGTACACCGCACGCAAGGATGGGGCCCCCCATCGCTACGCCGGCTACCTCAATGCACCCGACATCGCCCTCGCGACCGAATACGCCTGCGAACACTACGGCCAGGACGAGGCATGCACCGGCATCTGGGTGCATCTCGCGGATGATCTCACCGAGACTCCCTGCGCGGAGGAGTCGATCGATCCCGGAACCGGCTGCGACGGAGAGGACTCCGACTCCGACTCCGAATGGGTCGTCTTCACGCAGAAGCGGCGAGGGGACATCCACATCGAGACCGGCACGGTGCGTGCTCCCGATTCCGCTGCCGCCCTGTCCCGTGCCGTGTCCAGACATGGAGCAGGCACCGTGCAGGTTCGCGTCGTCCCGATGGAACGCATCGAATCGACCGAACCGGGGCAGCTCATCTGGCGCACCCACGACCAGTCGTATCGACTGGCCCGCGGCTACTCGAAGTCCGTCCGGGCCAAGTGGGCCGCCGTACGCAAGAACGAGGACATCGAAGAGTATCGCAAGGACGACATCGAGAACCACTTCTAGGACGACCTCCGAATGACCGCCATGCAGGACATGATGAAGGATCCGCACGTGAACCTGGTGCTGTCGCTCGCCGACGACCTGCTCATGCTCGGACACGTCCAGGGCGACTGGACCGGCCTCGGACCGATCCTCGAAGAGGACATCGCCTCCTCATCGATGTCCCAGGACGATCTCAGTCACGCCCTCATGCTCTACGAACACCTCGGCAGTCGATTCGGCCTCGACCCGGACGTGGTCGCCTACGAACGCGGGATCGGCGACTACCGATGCTGCGATCTGGTGACGGTGCCCGACGAGTTCGACTGGGCCGTCGCCTTCGTGCGACGGTGGATGCTTGCCCACTGGGCGACCCCTCTGCTCGATCACCTCATCCGAACCGGCGAGGACGATCTCCAGGAACGATGCCGCCGACTGCGTGCGGAACAGGCCCTGCACCTGATGTACCTGGACGACTGGATGCGGCGACTCGGCACCGGAGCGGTTGAAGCACGCGATCGGATGCAGGCCGCGATCGAACGGATCTCACCGCTCGCCGGCATGCTCGTCGAGACCCCCGACGGCGTCGCGACCAGCGAGTTCGACGCACTTCGCAGCGATTGGATCGCCGGGATGGAGGAGGTGGCTGCCGCCGCCGGACTCTCCCTCGACATCGAACTCCCCTCGCCGGACACCCTCGGGGGCAGACGGGGAGTCCACGCCGAGCATTTCATCCAGCAGCACACCGAGATGAACGAGGTCCGCTGCGCCGACCCGGGCGCATCATGGTGAACGGAGACGACATCCTCGCGTCGATCCACGAGACGCTCGCATCGATCCCCGATCCCGAGCTGCCCTGCAGCATCGTGGACCTCGGACTCGTCGAGGCGGTGACGATGGACGATCCGGGCCGGGTCGAGATCACCCTGCTGCCGACCTTCACCGGCTGTCCCGCGCTGGACATGATCGCCGACGACGTCACACGGAAGGTCGGCGAACTGGATTCGATCGAATCCTGCCACGTCACCTGGATCTTCGACCCTCCCTGGACGACCGACCGCATCACGGAACGCGGCCGCGACTCCCTGAAGTCGCACGGCGTCACGGTTTCCCGTTGCGGGGGAGCACCATCCTCCCGGACCGTCACCCTCCAGACGTCGGCGATCCCCTGCCCCTGGTGCGGTTCCGATCGGACCAGGCTCGAAAGCCCCTTCGGCCCCACCCGCTGCCGAAGCATCCACTACTGCGATGCATGCCAGAACACATTTGAAGACATGAAACGACTCGATGGACTTGGAAAGACCTCCACCCCCGACCCCGGGTGACTGTCTGCTACCATGTCTCATCCGATGTCGCATGAGACCACCGAATCCCTTTCTGCCGCACGTTCCGGCCGCGACTCGTCCATCGACGTCCAGTCAACGAGGACACCCAGCGCCATGGATACAACGCCGATCGACCTTGGCAGCATCGACGTGCTTCAGGTCCTCGACGAACACGCGAACGTCGACGCATCGCGGGATCCCAACTACGAGCGTGGGCAACTGGTGAAGATGCATCGGGGGCTCGTGCTGACCCGTTCGTTCGATCAGCGGATGCTCACCATGCAGCGGCAGGGAGAGATGGGCACCTTCGCACCCAATCTCGGACAGGAAGCATGCCAACTCGGTCAGGTGATCCCACTGACCGCGGACGACTGGTACAGCCCCTCCTACCGTTCGTTCGGAGCCCAGCTCTGGCGAGGATGGTCGATCGAACGGCTCTACAAGCTCTGGGCCGGCTACCACGAGGGATTCCCGCCACCTCCGGATGTCAACGACCTTCCGTTCTCGATCGTCATCGGATCCCATGTCCTGCCGGCGGTCGGAATCGCCATGGGCATGAACTACCGCAGCGAACCGAACTGCGTCGTCGTCAACTTCGGTGACGGGGCGAGTTCCCAGGGAGCCGTGGCCGAGGCGCTCAACTACGCCGCGGTCAACACCGCACCCGTGGTCTTCGTCTGCGAGAACAACGGATGGGCGATCTCGACGCCGCTCTCGAAGCAGTCCGCCACGAACAACCTGGCGGTCCGCGGAGCCGGATTCGGCATCCCGAGCATTCGAGTCGACGGAAACGACATCCTGGCCATGACCATGGCGGTGGACGAGGCCGCTCGTCGCGCACGGGCCGGAGAAGGCCCGACGTTCATCGAGGCCGTCACCTTCAGGATGAGTCTGCACACCACCGCGGACGATCCCACGGTGTACCGCGAACAGGAACTCGTGGATCCGTGGGAAGCGAGATGCCCCATCGTGCGATTCGAGCACTACCTCCAGCGCAACGGCCATCTCTCCCAGACCGAGATCGCACGGGTCCACGAGGAATGCGACGCGGAGGTCATCGCCGCCCGAGATCGATTCCGTGCCGACGCCGTCGCCCGTCCACGCGAGATCTTCGACCACATCTACGGCGAACTTCCTCCCGAACTCGAGGCCCAGAAGCAGGCCTACCTCGATCGCCTCGATCAGAAGGGAGTCGAGTGATGCCGCAGCGAACGATGGTCGAAGCATTGAACCACTCTCTCGACGAATCCATGGGACGCGACGACTCGGTCTGCATCATGGGCGAGGACGTCGGCATCAACGGCGGCGTGTTCCGGGTCACCAAGGGACTGCACGAGAAGTACGGCGACCGTCGGGTCATGGACACGCCACTGGCCGAATGCGGCATCATCGGAACCGCCGTGGGCATGGCCATCCACGGCCTGAAACCGGTCACCGAGATCCAGTTCTCCGGCTTCTCCATGCAGGCCTTCGACCAGATCGAACAGAACATGGCCCGGATGCGCAACCGCACCCAGGGACGCTTTCCGATCAGCATGGTGATGCGGGCCCCCTTCGGCGGCGGCATCAGGGCCGTGGAGCACCACAGCGAATCACGTGAGGCCTACTGGGCGCATACGCCCGGTCTCAAGGTCGTGATCCCGTCGGGCCCCCGCAACGCCCGCGCACTGCTGAACGCCTCGATCGAGGATCCCGATCCGGTGATCTTCTACGAACCGAAGGCCGTCTACCGCGCATTTCGCGAGGACGTGCCCGACGAATACGAGACCCTCCCCCTCGGAAAGGCCAACATCGTCCGCCCCGGCTCCGATCTCACCGTGATCTCCTACGGGGCGATGATGCGGGTCTGCAACGAGGCCGTCGATGATCTCGTCGACATCCACGGAGTCGACGTCGAACTGATCGACCTGCTGTCGATCTCGCCCATGGACACCGCCACCCTCGCGGAGTCGGTCTCCCGGACCGGACGCTGCGTGATCGTGCACGAGGGCCACCAGTCCTGCGGCATCGCCGCGGAGATCATCGCCCGCCTCAACGAGCACGCCTTCGAGTACCTGTGCGCCCCGATCCGTCGCGTGACCTGCCCCGACCTTCCGTTCCCCTACTTCCAGACCGAGAAGCACTTCCTGCCCGACGCCGACGATGTCATCGCCGCCGTGCAGGAAACGCTCGCCTGGGAATGAGTACCGCCATGGCCGTCGAGTTCAAGCTTCCCGATCTGGGTGAGGGGGTCCACGAAGGCCAGGTGGTCAAGCTGCATGTGCGCGCAGGGGAGACCATCCGGGAGGACGCTCCTCTCATGGAAGTCGAGACGGACAAGGCTGCGGTCGAGATCCCCTCTCCCGTGACCGGAACCGTCACCCGATGCCACGTCGAGGAGAACGAACTGGTGCATGTCGGCGACGTCATGTTCACCTTCGACGCCGCGGAAGCCGGCCGGCCGGCCGCCGCATCCGAGGCCCCTCCGCAACGGACCGCGACCACGCCGACCCCGGTCGTCGCGACGGGCGGCCACGTCTCCGGACGCCGGACTCCGGCCTCTCCGTCGGTTCGGCGCATCGCACGCGAACGCGGCATCGATCTGTCGTCCATCCACGGCTCCGGCCCCGGTGGACGCGTCACCCGAGCCGATGTCGAAGCCGCCTCCGGAGGCGCCTTCACCAATCCACCGAAGGTGATGTCGGCCGAAACCGCGACGCAACGACCTCCGGTCGTCGAAGCGACCCCCGTCACTCCGCTCGCCCCCGCCGCACCGCGCGCAGGCACCAATCCCCTGGCCGTCGAAGGCACCGAGGACAGCGACGAGTACGGCATGATCGTCCGGCAACCGCTCTCGCAGGCGCGCAAGACCATCTCCAACGTGATGAGCACCGCGTGGACGACCATTCCCCACGTCACCGACTGCAACGATGCGGACATCACCGAACTCGAACGCATGCGTCGGGAGTTCGCCGATCCCGATCACCCTGATCGCAGACTCACGGTGCTCGCATTCGTGGTTCGAGCGGTCTGCCGCGCACTCCAGTCCGTGCCGATCCTCAATGCGACGCTCGACGAGTCCAGCGGCGAGGTCGTCTACCGGCGATACGTGAACATCGGCATCGGCGTGGAGACCGAACGCGGACTCGTGGCCCCGGTGATCCGTGACGCCGATCGCATGACGGTCGGACAGATCGCCGACGCCCTGGAGATCATCTCCAGCAACGCCCGCAGCGCGAGCTTCGGAGTCAACGATACGCGTGGAGGCACCTACACCATCTCCAACGCCGGAGCCATGGGCCCCACCCGCTACTCGACCCCGATCATCCAGCCCGGACAGGTCGGCTGTCTGGCACTCGGTCGAGCGCGAAAGATGCCATGGGTCGTCGACGACGAGATCGTCCCGCGACTGATCCTGCCCCTGAGCCATTCGATGGACCACCGCCTCGTCGACGGCGGGCGGGAGATCCCGTACATCGGACACCTCATCGAGGACCTGCAGAACCCCATGCGGTTCATGATCTGAGAACGCAGTGCTCGGAAGCCGTCGAACGCAGCGCGCGAACCGGATCCGGGTTCAAGCGAATGCAGGTCAGCGCTTCGCCACGCTTGAAATCAGGTTGAAGAGAATGATGATCACTGCAATGACCAGCAGAAGATGGATCAATCCGGCCGACCCCAGAAGGACGGTTCCATTGAAGAACCCGATGGCCCAGAGAATGATCAGGATCAGTGCGATTGTGTAAAGCATTGTGGCGACTCTCTTAGGGGTGAATGTCCTGGACGATCTGCCTGCTGTTGATGGACTGTACCCAGATTGGAACAACACCGGTGACCGTCGGCCGCGGACGCAGAGATCCCCTGCATCGGACATCATGCGGGGTTGTAAATTTCGAAGGCGAAATGACCTTGCCGGGGATCCACATTCACTTCCGGCATGGGTGTGATGCCGGGAACGATTCATCAAAATACGCCGAGAAGCACCCATCATCGGGAATTAGGTCATCAGCAACTCATTTCGGGTACGGTGACATCTTCCATTGAGAAGGAGATTTCCAATGAACCCAACCGCATTCACCTCCACCATCATCGCCGCCTGCTCGCTCGCATCCGTGGCACTGGCCGTTCCCGCGACGCCCATCCAGCCGGGCGCAGCGCAGAAGGCCCCCGCCACGCCGAAGAAGCTCATTCCCGGCCACACCGCACCCCCCGTCGAACTGAGTCACGTCGTCAAGGGAGAAGTCACCGACGAGTTCGAGGACGGCAAGGTCTACGTCGTCGAGTTCTGGGCCACCTGGTGCCCTCCCTGCCGTACGAGCATGCCGCATCTGAGTTCACTGCAGGACGAATACGAGGGTGATGTCCAGATCATCGGCATCTCCGACGAGGATCTCGAGACGGTCACCGGCTTCATGGAGAAGTCCGATGCCGACGGCAAGACCTGGGACGAGAAGATCCGGTACACGCTCGCGACCGATCCCGACCGGTCCGCCCACACGTCGTACATGCAGGCGGCCCAGCAGCGCGGCATTCCGACGGCGTTCATCGTCGGCAAGTCGGGCGATCTGGAATGGATCGGACATCCCATGACCATGGACGAGCCGCTGAAGCAGATCGTCAACGACAAGTGGGATCGCGAGGCCTACATGGCCAAGAAGGCGAAGGAGGACGAGCAGAGAGCCGCAGCCACCAAGGTGATGCGGGCCCTCGATGCCGCCGATACGCCGAGCAAGCGAGCGGACGCCCTCAAGGGACTCAACGGCCTGATCGCCAAGTCACCCGACAACCTCCCGATGAAGATGGCCAAGTACGATTTCCTGCTCGAGCACATGTCCAACGACGCCGCCGCCACCTACGGCGATGAGATCGCCGAGAACAACTGGGACGACTCCCAGTTGCTCAACGGCATGAGCTGGACGATGGTCATCAGCGAAAAACTCGGCGAGAAGGGCAAGACCTTCGCCATGAAGGCGGCCAAGCGTGCCGACGAACTGACCGACAACGCCGATCCGATGGTGCTCGACACCCTCGCCCGCTGCTACTTCGTCAATGGCAACGCCGAGATGGCCGTCAAGATCCAGAGGAAGGCGATCGAACTCGCCGATGGCGACATGGCCAACAACCTCAAGCCCGCTCTCAAGGAATACGAGGAAGCGGTCGACAAGGCCTGAGGCCGTTTCAACCTATCGATTTCACTCACGAGGCCCGCGTCCACGCGGGCCTCGTGTCGTCAGGGCCCAGCATCAGTACACTTCCACCATGGTTGTCGGCGAATTCACCCAGGATACGGACGTGCTCGTCATCGGCGGAGGACCGGGCGGCTACGCCGCGGCGTTCCGCGCCGCCCAACTGGGACGGCAGGTGCTGCTGGTCGATGCCCGCGGTTCCCTCGGCGGGACCTGCCTCCATGCCGGCTGCATTCCGAGCAAGACCAGACTGCATCGAAGCGAACGCGGACACGAACCCGGCGACCGGGGAGCCGCCGCGATCGACATGCTGACCAGAGGCCTCCAGCAGCAGGCCAAGGCCCTCGGAGTCGAATGCATCCCGGGACTTGCGCATTTCGAGGACAACCGCAACGTCCAGATCACCGGGGAACAGGTGTCCAGGGCACGCTTCAAGCGCGCGATCATCGCCACCGGTTCCAACCCGGTCGTTCGTGAAGGATCCATCTCTCCGGACGAAGCCGCGACCCTCGGGTCGACCCCATCCCACGCCGCGGTCCTTGGAAACGACTACCTCGCGCTGGAGGCGGCCACGATGCTCCGGGGCGAAGGCGCCGATGTGGTGCTCGCATGCGGCGAAGGCGGGCCCCTCCCCGATCTCCCGCGTGCCCTGCTGAAGCCCCTGCTGCGATCATTGAAGACCTCGGGCATCACCATGCACGAAGGCGATCCTGCATCATGTCGGGCCGAACTCGTCGTCGACGCGTCGGGCAGACGCCCCGCATGCGATTCCATGCAACCCGGCAAGGCCGGCGTGCAGATCGATCACGAAGGGTGGATTCAGGTCGATGCCCAGCAGCGGACGAGCGAACCCCGGATCTTCGCGGTCGGAGACGTCACCGGCGGAGCGATGCTTGCCGGCTGCGCCCTGGCCCAGGGACGCGTCGCCGCGGAAGCGATCTGCGGGCAACCAAGCGCATACGAACCGGCTGCGGTCCCCCATCTCGTGTTCACCGATCCGAACGTCGCCTGGTGCGGCGACCTGCAACCTTCCGAGGACGCCTCGATCACCGTCATCCCGTGGGGACACTCGGGCCGCGCCGTCGGCATGGACGCGGCCGCCGGCGTCACCATGCTGCACTGGGAACGTGGCAGCGGACTCGTGCTCGGCGTCGGGATCTGCGGAAGCGATGCATGCGAACTCATCGAGACCGGCGTGCTCGCCATCGAGATGGGCGCGACGCTCGAGGATCTCGCCGCGATCGTCCCCGCGCATCCGACACGGAGCGAACTGCTCGCAGAGGCGGCCCGTGCCGCACTGCTCGAAACGAGCGACGCGTGAAGCCGTTGGTGCTGGCCCTGATCCTGCTTGAGATCATCGGCTTCCCGCTGCTGCTCGTGTGGGTCATCAAGACCGAAGACCCGATTGCCGTGTCGCTGCTGGTGCTCGTGAGTCTTCTTGGGTCGCTTGGCATCGCCGCGGGCTGCATCGTAGGCATGTGGAATCCCGTCATGAAACCATGGCCGCCGTGCGAACCCGCGCCGGAGGCCGTGCACCGGAACTTCCAGAGCTTCAAGCTCGGTCTTCTGAATCTCGGGTGGTCGGTGCACGTTTCCGTCGATCAATCGCATCTGCATCTTCGACCGGCGAGATTGATCCGATGGATGGGAGCCGCATCGGGCAGCATCCCGTGGAACGTGATGCGGCCGGTGTCGAGCACCATGGTCAACATCGCAAACCACACGCTGATCGGACCACGCTGGTGCATGGAACTGGCCGCGCCGAATACGGACTGATCAGCCCTTGTTGGTCTTCTTGGTCTCGTACAGGACGTCCGGAACCCGCTTTCGATCCGGTTCGACTTCACGCAGGGGTTCGACTTCCTGCTCGGTCTCCAGATGCCGCTGGGCGAGATGCTGGTAGACCTGCGTCCCTCTGGACTTCCAGCCGATCTCCTTCTCGGACAGTTCGCGGATGATCTTCGCCGGCGTGCCGGCGACCAGCGTGGCCGGCGGGATCTCCGTTCCCTCCTTCACGAAGGACAGCGCACCGACGATGCTGTTCTCGCCGACGACGACGTCGTCCATGAGGACGGCGTTCATGCCGATCAACGCATTGCGTCCGACCCGACAGCCATGCAGGACCGCACCGTGCCCGACATGCCCGTCCTCCTCGACCACGACGTCCTTGCCCGGAAAGCAGTGCACCACGCACGTGTCCTGGATGTTGCTGCCCTTCTTCATCTCGAGCCGACCGATGTCGCCTCGAAGCACCGCGCCGGGACCGACCAGACAGCCCTCCCCGATGATCACATCGCCGATCAGCACGGCGGTGGGATGCACGAATGCCGTGTGATGCACGACCGGCGTCAGTCCTTCGTAGGTGTAGCAGGGCATCAGGTCGTCGCCTCGACGGAAGCGGGCACCGGAATGCGGCTGGCCACGGTCCGGAACCGGCTGGCGACGAAGGCTCCGTCGCACAGGGTCGCATTGCCCGCGGGATTGGCGCCGGAGACGTGGAAGTCGCTGAATGCCGCGGACTGGTTGACGTAGATCTGTCCGGTGAGATTGCACGAGAGGGCCACGCCCGCGTCGGACATCGCATCCACGGTCGAATCGATCACATCGTCGTTCAACGAATACAGTCCGCAGGTCAGGGCTCCCAGTCGATGCGCAGCGTCCGCGGCGAGCTCGATGCTGCGAGCGGTGCTCCGGGTCCGCACGATGTAGATGATCGGACCGAAGCACTCCTGCTGGTAGAGCCGGTCATCGCCCTCGTCGACCTGGATGATCAGCGGCGAGCAGGTGCGGGCCTCCGGGAAGTGTTCGTTGTCGACCGGTCCGCCGTCGCGCAGGACGGTTCCGCCCGCGGACCGGGCGGCTTCGACACGATCGATGGTCGCCGGGTTCTGCACGGCCCCGAGAATCTCCGAAGCACGAGCCGGCTCGGAAAGCAGCCAGTCGACGCCCTTGATGATGGCCCCGGCGACGTCGTCGAACGACATCGTGCCGTCGGACGTCTCGATGCCCGCTTCGGGAATGTAGATGTTCTGGGGAGTGGTGCACATCTGCCCGGAATAGAGGCACAGCGAGAACGCGAGATTCCCGCTGACGGCCCTCATGTCGGCGATGCCGTCGAGGATCATCGCGTTGACGCCGGCCTTCTCGGTGAAGACGACCGCCTGCCGGGCGTTCGCCTCGACCCAGTCGCCGAATTCGTTTCCACCCGTGTAGTCGACGATGCGAACTTCGGGATGCGTGACCAGCCCTGCGGTGATCGGAGCGTCGGTCGTGTCGCAGGCGAGCAGCACCAGATTTGGATCGAAGCCCGCTTCGGCGATCACTTCGCGGCAGACCTCGACGGTGATCGCCAGCGGAAGCACCGCACCCGGATGCGGCTTGACCACGACCGAGTTGCCGGTGGCCAGACTTGCGAAGATTCCCGGATAGCTGTTCCAGGTGGGAAACGTCGAGCATCCGACCGTCACGGCGACTCCTCGGGGAACGATCCGATAGTCCTTGGCGAGACTGATCGAATCGGTCTTGGACACCTGCTTGGTCCAGATCGCGGATGCGGGCGTGCGCATCATCTCTGCGTACGCATACGCAACCGCTTCGAGTCCACGATCCTGGGCATGGGGACCACCGGCCTGGAACGCCATCATGAAGCCCTGTCCTGTGGTGTGCATCACCGCATTGGCCATCTCGAAACTGCGGCGATTCAGGCGATCGAGGATCTCCAGACAGACACCGGTTCTGGTCTGTACATCAGCCCGCTTCCAGTCCCGCATGGCCGCGGCCGACGCGGCGCACAACTGGTCGAGATCGGGGGACGGATAGGTGACGCCCAGATCCATTCCGTACGGAGAACATTCCTGCCCCACCATGGCGGCGGTACCGGGCTGCTCGATGGGCCAGGGGGCGCCGAGTCTCGCCTTGAACGACTCGATTCCGTCGGTCTTGGCGGTCTCCCCGTAGATGCGTCCGCTGGGGACCTCGGGAAATGCCGACCAGTATTCCCTGGTCGAGATGGCGTTCAACGCGTCCTCGAGACGCGATCGATGGGATTCGAAGAAACCGTCTGACACGATGTGCCTCCTGCATGGAATCGGAAAGCCGGGAAGAACGGGCTCCCGGAAGAAGATTGTAGAACATCGAAGCATCAGTCGGATACAATCTTCACCGCCAACCTAAGGGGCGGCCAATCATCATGCCAGCCCCCACGAACATACATCTCAAGAAGGACATCAGCCTGTTCGGCGCATTTGCCCTCGGGACTGCGATCAGCAGTGGATTCTTCCTGCTGCCGGGCATCGCGTTCGGCCTGGCGGGTCCGGCGATCATCGTGGCCTACCTGGTGGCCGGCCTGGTGATCATCCCCCCCCTCCTGTGCAAAGCCGAGTTGGCCACGGCCATGCCCCGGGCCGGGGGAGTCTACTTCTACCTCGACCGCAGTCTGGGACCGATGGCCGGAACCATCACCGGAATCGCAACCTGGATCTCGCTGACCCTCAAGTCCTCCTTCGCCCTGGTGGGCTCGGGCTTCTACATCGGCCTCTTCTTCGACGATCCCCCGGTCATGCTGATCGCGATCGTGCTGGCGATCGTGTTCACCGTCATCAACATCCTCGGCACGGCCAAGGCAAGCATCGTCCAGAACACGCTCGTCGTCGGCGTCTTCGGGATCCTTCTGGTCTTCGCATGCTTCGGTCTGCCGGAAGTCCAGATGGAACACTTCAAGGACTTCGCGCCGCACGGCACCGACTCCGTGGTCTCCATCATCGGCGTGGTCATGATCTCCTATATGGGCGTCTCCAAGCTGGCCAGCGTGGCGGAGGAGTTTCGGAATCCCGAACGCGACATCCCGATGGGCATCTTCCTGTCGCTGGGCGTCGCCATCGTCACCTACGTCATCGGCCTGGTGATCATGATCGGAGTCATCCCCGCCGATCAGCTCGCGAACAGCTTCACACCGGCCGCCGATGCCGCGGCCATCGTCATGGGACCCACCGGCCGGGTGGTCATCTCGATCGCCGCCATCGCCGCGTTCCTGTCCGTCGCCAACGCCGGCATCCTCAGCGCGTCGCGCTATCCTCTGGCCATGGGCCGGGACCATCTGATCCCGGTGGTCTTCCGACGGCTCGGACGATACAACACGCCGGTGCTGGCCATCCTTCTCACCGGAGGAATGGTGGCGCTGCAGGTGATCCTCATGGACCCCCTCATCATCGCCAAGTACGCCGGCACGACCAAGATGGTGCTGTTCGCACTCCTGTGCATCGCGGTGATCGTCATGCGGGAAAGCGGCATCCACTCCTACGACCCCGGCTTCAAGACCCCGCTCTATCCATGGATGCCGCTCCTCGGCTTCTTCCTGTGCATCGCGGTGATCGGCTTCCTGAAGTGGCAGGCGGCGGTCTTCGCCATCGCCCTCGTCGCGGTGGGAATCAGCTGGTTCTTCTGGTACGCGAGAAGCCGTGTTCGACGCTACGGAGCGATCCATCATGTGTTCGCGCGGCTGGGAGAGAACCGGTTCGATCCACTGGACATCGAACTCCGATCGATCATCAAGGAGAAGGGACTGCGAAAGGCGGATCCCTTCGACCACATCATCGCCTCGGCTCCGGTCATCGACGCCGGTCCGGAGGAGACCTTCGAGTCGATCACACTGAAGGCGGCGACCCATCTTTCCGGAATGTCGGGCATCGATGCCGACTTCCTGAACCGTGAACTGCTCCAGGGCACCCGGATCGGCGCGACTCCGGTCAGCGGGCACCTCGCATTGCCCCACCTGCGGCATCGGGACATCACCAAGCCGGTGCTGGTCCTGGCCCGCATCGAGAACGGCGTGAAGATCGAGTTCGACGAGGAAGCAGGCCTGCGGGAACGGAACGTCACCGTGAACGCCATCTTCTATCTGCTCAGTCCGGACGACGATCCGGCCCAGCATCTTCGACTGCTTGCGAAACTTGCCGGCAGCGTCGAGGAGTCGGACTTCGACGAGAGCTGGCTCAATGCCACGGATCCGGGCGAGATCCGGGAGGTCCTGCTGCGAAGCGATCGAACCATCTCCCTCGACCTGCACCACGACCTGCCTGGAAGCGATTTCATCGACAAGACGATCCGGGAGCTGCCGCTGCCCAAGGGCTGCCTCGTAGCGGTCGTCCACCGTGACAACGAGACCATCGTACCCAGCGGCGATACCATGCTTCAGCACGGAGACGTGGTCACGATCATCGGCGAGATCGAAGGCGTCATCGCCCTTCGCAAGCAACTCGAATCAACCGGCAACGACGTACTTCTCGAAGACGACTGAACATCGAAATCCAGCTGCGAGCAGAACCATGATCGACACATCGCCCGATTCGCTTCCCACGACCGATCACGACGCCTCGACCAGAGTCCACAGATCCTCCTGGGGAATCGTCATCGACGGCTGCCTGCTGATCCTGCTCGCGGCGGTCCTGGTCTTCAGAAGCCGTACGGAAGACGACAGCTTCATCGCGTTCATCGGAATTCTCAGCATCCTCGGCGGCGTGCTCCTGGGCGGCCGACTCTGGTTCGCCTCGAGACTCAACCTCCATGTCGTCTACTGGGCGGTCAGCGCCATCCCGATCATCGTCGGGCTCGCCCTGCTGTTCTGGCCCGAACAGTCGATGCAACTCATGGTCTACGCGGTCGCCATCACCCTGCTCGTCAGGGGAATCGTGGAATGCACCCTGGCGATCTCGAACAAGGAACGTCCCGGCTGGGAACTGCTCATGGGACATGGGGTCCTTGGAATCGTGCTCGGAATCGTCTTCTTCGTCTGGCCGCTCCTTGCACCGGTCGTCGTCATCCTGTTTCTCGGAGTCGACCTGATCATCCGTGGCTCGATGCAGGTCAGCCTGACCGCGCAGATCCGCAAGAAGATGAACGAATCCGGAATGGCCTGAACCGGGATGACGCGATTCGACCATGCCATCACGATCATCACGAGTCGGGTCTACGACGAATCCCCGTCCATCGATCGACTGATGCACTCGATGGCCGGCGCCGCCTTCCTCTTCGGACTCGAGATGCACTTCGGAGACGAGGATCTGCTTCCGGATCTGCTCGAGCACGACACCGCTCACGAAGCCGTCGAAGGACTCGATCCGATGATCGACGCCTTTCTCGCGAAGTTCGTGTCCGAGGAGTGTCAGATCGCGATCGAATCGGAGGCGACCTGCGAAGGACTTCCCCGGATCGACAGCTGCGTCGCCCTGGTGGTGACCTCGTACGTGGACCACCACGCCCGGGGCCGGACCGCGGAAGAACTCGAAGGCGATCGACTGCACCATGCGGTGGGCGTCACGACGTGGTCGCTGCGGACATCGCTGCGACTCGCGATTCACGACGAGGAACTCGCCCGCGTATTCTGGATCGAGGCCTGCGAGACGCGAGCCGGTCGATGAGTGCAGTTCAGGCGGAATGAATCTCGTCGGCGACCACGGGGGTCAGCGGCGACTTGCGATCCTCGAGGTACTTGAACTCCGCCATCGCCTCGTCCCTGCGACCCATCGCCAGATGGACGCGAAGCAGGTGCACGTGGAACGAATCGTCCTCCGGAGCGAGACGCGAACCGTCGCCGAAGGCCTTGATGGCCGATTCGTGATCACCGCGTCTCGCATGGATGGAACCCACCAGGGCATGGGCCGCGGCCATGCCGGGGCGATGCGAGAGTCCGCGTTCCAGAGCGGCCAGAGCCTCGTCGTCCCGGCCGACCCGGACATATTCCCGCCCGATGCTCACATGGACCTTCGCGTAGGCCGGATCGATCCTGAGTGCGGATTGAAATGCGTTCATCGCATCATCATGCCGATGCGCGGCGGCATGGATCAGACCGATGTTGTGCCAGGCCTTCTCATGATGGGAACCGGAAGCGACGGCGGCCTTGAAGGCCTCCATCGCCTTGAAATCGTCGCCCTTGCATCGCCAGGCGAGCCCGAGCAGGATCCATGTCTTCTTGACCTCCGGAGCCTTCTCGATCGCACGTTCGAATGCCGCGATCGCATCGTCGTGCCGCCCCTGACGGCCGTAGAGCAGACCGAGATTGAGAAACGCCTTCGCGTATCCGGGTTCGGCCTGGATGGCACCCTCGAAGGAGGCGATCGCACCGTCGATGTCGCCGATCGATTCACAGGCCGCGCCCATGTTCAACCAGGCATGGAACAGCATCGGCTGGATCGTGATCGCCTGTCGAAACGACTCGATCGCGCCGATGCAGTCGCCGAGGGCGAGGTGGGCGTTTCCGACGTTGAAGAATGTCAGGCCGTTGTCGGGTCGTATGACCGCTGCCCGCTCGCCGTACTCGAGCGCCTTCTCGGGGCGACCGAGATCCATGTAGACGCAGGCCAGGCCGGCGAACGGCTGATCGCTGGTGGAGTCGAGCTCGATCGACTGCTTGTAGGCAGCGATGGCCTGGTCGTACTGCTTCAACTTGTCGTGGCAAAATCCGATGTTCGAAAGCGAAGTCGCACTCCGAGGATGCTCCCGAAGCGGGTCGAGGGCCAGTCCGTCGGTGAAGTGGTCGATCGCCTCGTCCCATTCACGACTGCGAATGGACTCGATGCCCTGTGCATAGGACAGGTTGATGCCTTCGACGTCGGTCGGAGAAGTGAACGAACCGCTCTCGAGAGGAGTCAGCCGAATGTCGTCGATGGACGGCATCGCATCCGTCTCGTCGGCGGACGCGAGTCGATGCTCGGATTCATTCTCGTCGATGACCATCTTCTCCAGACTCATTGTCGTCTCCGGTGCAGTGATCGGATTCACCCTTCGATGGTACGAGCCACGCCTTCCCCACTCAAGAGCATCCCAGCCCCACTTCGATCACTACGCGTTCCTTTCACCGATTTGGGAGAAATCCGAAGGAAGTGCAAATTTCATTTGCCATGGAATCCCGAAAGACCCGCGTCGCAAATGCGATTCTCAAGGCGAGTGACATGCATCCGGCCTCGAGGCCCGATGGGAAACGACGAAGGGAATCATCATGAAGAATCGAACCACACGGACGAACACCATCAGCACCGGCGAACAGGGACTCTGGCGGTCGCAGCAGGGCTGGAACATGACGGATGCCGGAGCCTCGGAGCCCCAGGGCTACGTGGTCGAGACCCTGAGAAGCCGCCCCGACCTCTCCATCGCCGTCCCGTCGCTGATGAACGAACTCATCGAGTTCAGCGGAGTCACGAGATCCCTTCTCGAGGCGGTCGAAGCCAAGGACGGGGCCACCCGCGGCCACTGCGAACGCGTCGCCGAATTCAGTCGGCGGCTGGCCGTCGCCTCCGGCTGCAATGCCGAACTCGTCGAGGAAGCCACGGTCTGCGGACTGCTGCACGACGTCGGCAAGATCGGAGTCCCCGACCACATCCTGCTCAAGACCGATCGCCTCGACGACGAGGAGTTCGAGATCATCAAGACCCACTCCGAGATCGGCGAACGGATTCTCGGCTGCATGCCCGAACTTCAACGGATCCGCGCCGGCGTCCGCTCACACCACGAGCGGTGGGACGGGCGGGGCTATCCGGACGGGATCGCCGAGGAGGAAATCCCCCTGCTGGGCCGGATCGTCGGCATCACCGACGCCTTCGACGCGATGTGCAGCAACCGCGTCTACCGAAAATCGCTTGCCCGGGAGGACGCTCTGAACGAGATCGCCTCCGGAGCCGGATCCCAGTTCGACCCGGAACTCGCCGTCTGCTTCCTGTCGATGATGAAGAACGAGGAATCAGAAGCGGCCTATCGATTCCCGCAGGAGGCGGTACCGACACGGCGATCAGCCTGATCGTCCGATCGAGGTGCACCCGTGCCTGGTTTGTGGGGATGAACCTCCACGGGTCACACCTCCCTCGATCGCTCCTGCGATGCGATGCCGCAAGGAAGACCGCGAGCCGCCGAGGCGGCTCGCGGTCTTTCGCTAGAATCTGCACGACACGTTGCGCCCGTAGCTCAGTTGGATAGAGCATCGCTTTCCTAAAGCGAAGGTCACAGGTTCGAATCCTGTCGGGCGTGTTTCCGAAGCCGCCAGAAGACGCATGAACGGTTGTTGAAACGTGCCCCCGTTCTCTGGCTGGACCCGGCAGATCCTATTCGGTACCGTGCCGGGTCTCATGAAGAACCCAATGATCATCGTCATGATGCTGCTGCTCGCGGCATCGATCGCACCGTCAGCCCCGGCCAATCAGGATGCTTCCGAGCGGACCTGGCTCGGCCACGACGAACTCGTCAGTCGCATCCGGCAGATCGAGATGGACAACGAGCCGCTCGTCATGACCGAGGTCATCGGCGAGAGCCTTGATGGCCGATCCATCACCGCGATGCGCATCAGCCGGCCCGGCGACCTCGACCCCGAGAAACGTCCGGCGATCCTCCTGGTGGCGGGCATCGATGCCGATCATGTGCATGGCGCCGACGTGGCGATCGAGGTCGTGAACGATCTCGTGCGCAGGATCGAGGATGGCGACGAGGACGCCATCGCGTTCCTCACCGAGCACACGCTCTACGTCGTACCCAGGGTCAACCCCGACGGCACCGAGAAGATGCTGACCGGTGGCGTGCTGCACGCCTCGCCGAGAAACACCCGGCCCGACGATGCCGATCGCGATCGAGCCTTCGACGAGGATGGCCCGGAGGATCTCAACGGCGACGGCATGATCACGATGATGCGCATCTACGACCCCCGCAAGGGCACCATGATCGCCGATCCGGATGAACCGCGACTCGATCGCAAGCCGGATCGCGCCGAAGGCGAACGCCCCGAGTTCTACCTTGCCGTCGAGGGGTGGGACAACGACGAGGACGGCCTGCTCAACGAGGATGGCCCCGGCGGCGTCGATCTCAACATGAACTTCATGCACGGCTACAAGCCGCACGTCGACGGAGCCGGACGGCATCAGCTGTCGGAACCCGAATCGATGGCGCTGCTGCAGTACGCGCTCGACCACCAGACCATCGCCGCAGTCGTGGTCTATGGACGACACGACACCTTGTCGGCCCCTCCCCGGGAAAGCGGACGCAACAATGCCGGGGCCCCCAACACGATCGACGGTGAGGACGAGGGCATGTACGCCATGATGAGCGATCGATTCGTCGAGGTCACGGAACTCAAGGACGTCGATCAGCCCGACTGGTCCGGCAGCTTCACCGCGTGGGCCTACGGACAGTACGGAGTCCCCTCCTTCTCGACGCCGCTCTGGAACATGCCGCGATCGGGTTCGGAAGAGGAACCTGAAGTCCGGGGCGATCAGGGCGGTTCGATGGACATCCCGGCCGGATCCGGGGATCGCCCCGGCAGATTCGACTCCGAATCCTTCATGGATCAGTTCGATACCAATGGCGACGGCGAACTCGACGAGGACGAGCGTGCGGAAGCACGCGACACGATGCGGGGACGCATGCGCACCCCGGGCAAGGCCGGCCACAGCCACGGCGGACCTCCCGTCAACAGCGAAGAGGATCAGTTCGTGATCATCAACGGTGCCGGAAGCGGCGGCCAATCCGATGGCGAAGCACTGACGCCCTCGGGCATCGGCGACATCAGCATGGAAACGATGGTGGAACTCAGGGAGTGGGCCGTCGACCAGGGCTACCCGGTTCCCGACGACGAGAGCATGATGAGCCGGATGACTCCTGAAATGGTCGAAGGCTTCGCACAGCAGGCGGGCATCGTGATCCGTCGTGTCTCCAAGAAGAACGATGGTGGCAAGCGCAAGGGTTCCGGAGACGCCCCCACCGACGAGGACTGGCTCGCCTACAGCGATGCATCCCACGGCGGCGAGGGATTCGTGAACTGGACCGTCGTCGAGCATCCCGACTACGAACGGGTCGAGGTCGGCGGATGGGCCCCGATGTTCCGGACCGTCCCCCCGATCGGATCACTCGACGAGATCTCGGCCCGGCAGGCCGACTTCATCATGGAACTCGCCCGACATCTTCCCGACGTCGAACTCAGGGACATCGAAGTCCGGGAGTTGTCCGAAGGGCTCTGGGAAGTCAAGGCATCGCTCGTGAACGAAGGACGCCTTCCGGCGGGAACGGCCATGGCCAAGCGGAACCGACGGGCCCGCCCCTGGGTCGTCCGGCTCGACGTCGATCCCGACGACATCGTCACCGGCCGGAGCACCCACAAGGTCTGGCGACTCGAGGGCGACGGCGGCCGGCACGAGATGCGATGGGTCATCGAGCACCCCGGGCAGGAACCGCTGGGCGTCGAACTCTTCAGTGAAAAGTACGGACAGGATCACCACTCGATCCAGTTGACCAACGATGACACGGATGGAGGTGCCATGTGAACAAGTTCTTCATGCTCATTCTCGCGATCTGCATGCTCTCGCCTCTGGCCGGGGCGCAGTCGCCCACGCCCAGCAAGGTCGATCTCGCCTTCAACAAGTGGTACACCTACGACGAGATGACGCAGGCCCTGCGGGATCTCGTCGCCGCCTACCCGGAACTTCTGGAGATGGAGTCGATCGGCAAGTCGGTCGCCGGCCGGGACATCTGGCTGGTCACGCTCAACGACCCGGCCACCGGACCGCCCGAGTCCAAGACCGCGATGTACATCGAAGGCAACATCCACGGCAACGAGATCCAGGCCACCGAAGCCGTGCTCTACTCGATCTGGTACCTGACGCGAAGCTTCGGAAACATCGAATCGCTGACCGAACTCATCCGGGAACGGACGTTCTACTTCGTGCCGTCGTCCAATCCCGACGGACGCATGTACTGGTTCAACGACGCCGCCACCCCGAACGTGCTTCGAGGCGGCATCCGGCCGACCGACAACGACCATGACGGTCGCTACGACGAGGACGGCCCCGACGACCTCGACGGCGATGGGCACATCACCTCCATGTGGGTGGCGGATCCGACCGGCCGCTGGAAGCGCAACGAGGACGACGACCGCTTCTTCGTCCGGGTCGGTCGCGACGAGGAGCCGGGCGGCTGGACCCGACTCGGTGAGGAGGGCATCGACAACGACGGCGACGGCGAGATCAACGAGGACGGCATCGGCGGCTACGACCCCAACCGCAACTTCCCCAGCGACTGGCAGCCGGAGCATATCCAGTACGGAGCAACGGACTATCCGTTGAGTCTTCCGGAGTGCCGGGCGACCGCCACATTCATCATGGCCCATCCCAACATCGCCGGCGTGCAGTCGTACCACAACAGCGGCGGCATGGTGCTCTACGGTCCAGGAGCCTCGTACCAGAAGTATCCCGTATCCGACATGCGGGCCATGGAGGAGATGGCGACCAAGGGGGCGAAGATGATCCCCTTCTACGACGCTCTGGTCTCATGGGAGGATCTCTACACCACCCACGGCGACGAGACCTCCTTCACCTACGAACAGGAGGGCATCATGTCCTTCGTCAACGAACTGTGGTCCCAGGACAAGATGTTCGGAGACGGCGAACTGACCTCGCGCGACGACACCATCGAGTTCAGGGATCTCCTGCAGTTCGAGGACGTCTACGTCCCCTATCACGAAGTCGAGCATCCGAAGTACGGAACCGTGCTCGTCGGCGGCACCAAGAAGCATTCCGGTCGCGTCGCGCCGCTCTGGGCGCAGGAGGAGGAGTGCCACCGCAACTTCGCCTTCACGATGTACCACGCCGATGAGATGCCGAAGGTCGAATGGGGAATGCACCAGGTGCGTCGAGGTCCCGCGGATCTGTGGGAACTCACCGTGCAGGTCGAGAATCCGAAGGTGATCCCGACCATTCTCGGCTGGGCCCGCAAGCACCGCATCGGCAATCCAGATGAACTCATCTGCGAAACCGGCGAAGGCAGCCGGGTCGTCGCCTCGAGCACGGCCAACGGATTCACGCCCTGGTCCGGCATGACCATTCCGGAGGACCAGCATCGTTCCCACCGGCTTCGCAACGAAGTCGGAATCCGCTCCAACGGCTCCCAACTCTTCCGCTTTCTCATCGAAGGAGACGGACCAGTCACCCTCCGCTACGTCAGCGACAAGGGCGGCACCATCGAGCAGACGATCGAACTGGAGAAGACGGATCCGATTCCCGAAGGCGAGGACTCGTGAGTCCATCGACGCTTCCCCCTGCCCACGAAGTCATCGCCCGGCTCGGATTGAAACCCCATCCCGAAGGCGGATTCTTCAGGGAGACCTGGCGCGACATGACGGATGACGGGTCCCGCGGAAGCGGAACGGCGATCCTCTTCCTGCTCCGCGAAGGCGACCGATCCCGTTGGCATCGAATCGATTCGACCGAGATCTGGCACTTCTACGAAGGTGCTCCGCTTGAACTCTCGATCGCCGAGGATGGTGAAGCGGTGCAGCGATGGGTTCTCGGCCCGGGCCTCTTCGAGGGCGAATCACCGCAGGCCATCGTCCCACCGGACGCCTGGCAGTCGGCTCGTTCGCTGGGCGACTGGACCCTGGTCGGATGCACGGTCAGTCCTGCGTTCGATTTCGACTTCTTCGAACTCGCCGACGACGACTTCGATCCGGCCGCCGTCAGTTCCTGAAACGGTCATGGCAGGCGCTGCACGTCGCCTCGACGGCCATGAAGCGCTTCAGTGACAGATCACGCTCGCCGGCGAGAAGCGATGCTTCCAGTTCGGCGGCACGTTCGATGCATCCCTCGGCAAGCTTGCGAAAGAGCAGGTCCTCGTTGAGAGACGTCCGCTCGAACGAGACCCGAAGCAGATCGACGAGTCGTGCCGCTTCCGCGGGAGCGTCGGCATCGAGCCACCCCTGCTTCGATGCCTGTTCGAGTTCGAGGAATGCGTCGTCGACGGCAGCCATCGATACGGCCAGATCTTCGATTCGAACCGAGGCGCCGTCGTAGACCGGTCGATCCGCCTTCTTCAGCACACCTGCCGCCCGCACCGATTCGAACAGCCCCTTGAAGGCGTCGTCGGTGCCGGAACGCTCCAGCAGTGAAAGCCCCTGTTCATTGGACCACTCTCCGGTGCACACCAGCCCGACCGCGGCGGCCGCGGGGGCACGGTTCGTGCCGTGATGGCAGTGGATGTAGATCGGACGTTCAAGCGAACCCACCAGATGCGCCAACTGCCCGGATTCCATCGCGTCGATGCCCGAGTACTTCAGAGGCATGTGCACCCGGACGATCGAGTCCGAATCGGCCAACGGCGCCAGCGCATCGACCACGATGACGGAACGGATGCCGAGGGCGGCAAGGGCCGCTTCTCCGATGCCGGGATGCGGCTGTCCCCCCACCCAGACGTCGAGTTCGGGATCCACCCGCTGCAGGTTCGGCAGACCGTCCCGGGCGGCCGATGCCGAAGCCGGTCCGGGCACGGGCGGATCGTCGCAACCGAACGGCGGGGCGCAGAGTACGAGCAGAATCAGATACATGGCCGTTCGCATGGTTCGCGATTGTACGGCAGCGCGTCCGATCGATGCCCCGTGTAGGCTGGACGAATGCCCGAACTTCCGGAAGTCGAACGTGGACGCAGGATCGCCGCCGAAGTGGCCGAAGGACGCGTCATCACCCGGGTCCGGTGTCCCGACGACCGCATCGTCATCGAGGACGTCGCCCCGAGAACGCTGGCTCGCAAGCTCACCGGACGTCTGGTCGGGAAGGTTCGACGGCGAGGCAAGCAGTTGTGGTTCGAACTCGACGAAGCACCCATGCCACTGTTCCACTTCGGAATGACCGGAGCGTTCCATGTCCCCGACGCTCCGCACCTCCCGCTGGAGGCAGGCATCGATCCGGGTGAGCACTGGCCGCCGCGATTCTGGAAGATCCAGATCGACTTCGAGGACGGCGGACGGCTGGCCATGACCAGCGCGCGGCGACTCGGTCGCATCCGGCTGCGGCAGGATCCCATGAACGAACCGCCGATCTCGAAACTCGGTTTCGATCCGCTGCTGGACATGCCCACGCCGGCGGCCTTCGCACGTCTGGTCTCGGGCCGGCACGTCACTCTCAAGGGACTGCTGCTGGATCAGGGGTTCGCTGCCGGGGTGGGAAACTGGATTGCGGACGAAGTGCTGTTTCAGGCCGCCCTCGATCCCCGACGCAGGGCGGATTCGCTCGACGACGCCGAGATCCGTGCCATGCGGCGATGCCTGGGAAAGGTGATTCGCGCCGCGGTCCGCGTCAACGCGGACAAGAAGAGGTTCCCCCGCAGCTGGCTGTTCCATCATCGATGGGGCCGTCCCAGCGATGCCGCCCTTCCCGACGGCAGACGCATCGAACATCTCACGGTCGCCGGACGCACCACGGCCTGGGTGCCCTCGCAGCAGCATTGAGACTTCCTGATAACCTGACGGCATGATTCGAGCGATGGAACCCAACCAAGGCGATCGCAATGTGCTCGGGGGAGCGCTGCAGCCGTGCTCCCTTGATCCGATGACCGGCTTCTACCGGACCGGATGCTGCGAGACGGGCCCCGACGACCAGGGCTCGCACACCGTCTGCGTGCGGGTCACGGAGGAGTTCCTCGCCTTCTCGAGAGCGGCGGGCAACGATCTCTCCACTCCGATGCCGGAGTACGGATTTCCCGGACTGAAGGATGGCGATCGCTGGTGCCTCTGCGCCCCACGATGGCATGAAGCCTTCGTCAACGGCTACGCACCTCCGGTGGTGCTTGATGCGACCCACGAAGGCGCCTTGAAGCACTGCGGACTCGACGACCTCGTCGGCTCCGCACTCGAGCACTAGGACAATCGGTAGCCGGCGGCCAGTTCCCTGAACCGGACGACCTGATCCGAGGCCCACGCTTCGTCACGCCCCAGTTCGGCGGCGATCAGAGCCGCGACGTCCTCGGCCACCTCCGATGCGGCCGCCGCATCGAGCAGCAGCGCCCTCGTGCGGCGAGCGAGGACGTCCTCGACCGTACGGGCCAGTTCATGCCGCACCGCATGCACCACCACGCCACGCGGGTATGGAAGCCGTTCGTGCAGTGGATCCGTGCCGCGCTCGATCTCTTCGCAGACGGCCATGACCTCGGGCGCATCCGCTCCGTAGACGCGCAGCCAGTTCTCGGTCGGCATCGCGGAGTCGTCCCGATCCAGCCAACCGTGAAGTCGGAGGTGCTCCGTGGCGCAGTCGCGACGCTCAAGCCCACCGACATCGATGGCGTGGTCCATCGTGTCCGCGGCCATCCGTCGATAGGTCGTCCACTTGCCGCCGATGATCGTGACCAGTCCACCACGCGACACGAGGACCTCGTGCTCGCGGGAGATCTTCTTCGTCGCCGTGTTCTCGTGCTTCACGAGCGGGCGAAGCCCGGCGAACACGCTCAGGACGTCGCTTCGCTGGGGATCCCGATCGAGATACCTCGCCGCGTTGCGGAGGATGAATTCGACCTCCTCGTCGGTCGCCCTCGGCTCGAGGATCGGCTCCGGAGCATGTTCGTCCGTGGTTCCGACGAGACAGCGCTCGTGCCAGGGGATGACGAAGAGCACCCTGCCGTCGTCGGTGTGCGGAACCATGATCGCCGTATCGCCCATGAGGAAGGATGCGTCCAGAACGAGGTGCACGCCCCGGCTCGGTTCGACGACCGACTCCGCCTCGGCCTCGTCCATGCGACGAATCGCGTTCGAGAACACGCCGGCGGCGTTGATGACCACCCGGGCCTTCGCTTCGTGTTCGTCCCCGGTCTCCTCGTCGCGGAATCGAACGCCGGAGATGTGCTCCGACTCGTCGCGCAGGAGACCGATCACGGTCGCGTGGTTGAGCATCGTCGCATCGTGATCGAAGGCGGTCCGGACGAGCGTCGCGCACATCCTCGAATCGTCGAACTGGCCGTCGTGGTATTCGGTTCCTCCATCGAGGCCCTCCTCCTCCAGATTCGGAATGGCGGCCATGGTGTCGGCGTGGTTGAGTTGTCTCGATTTGGCCAGATTGAGCTTTCCGGCGAGCAGGTCGTACAGCTTCAGGCCGATGCCGTAGAACGGCCCCTCCCACCACTTGTAGCGTGGGACGATGAACGCGAGGTTCGTCACCAGATGCGGTGCGTTCTCGTACATGAGACCTCGTTCGTGCAGTGCTTCCCGGACGAGCGATATGTTGCCCTGCTGCAGATAGCGGACACCACCGTGAACCAGCTTCGTCGATCGACTGCTGGTCGCCTTGGCGAAATCGACCTGCTCGAGCAGCAGGGTGCGATACCCGCGGGCAGCCGCATCGACCGCCGCCCCGAGTCCGCTGGCTCCACCTCCGATGACGACGACGTCCCAGACCTCCTGATCGGAGACCTGCTGGATCAGCTGTTCACGCTTCATGCTCGTCCTCCTTGATCCAGTTTCTGGATCGCTTGACCGCCCTGCTCCAGAGATCCAGATGCTCGGCACGCTTCGCAGCGTCCATCTCGGACTCGAACCGGCGATCCTGATTCCAATGCTCGCTGACATCCGTGAGCGACTCGTAGACGCCGCACGCCAATCCAGCCATGAAGGCCGCCCCGAGCGCCGTGGTCTCGAGCACCTCGGGCCGCAGGACGTGGCGGTCGAGCAGATTCGACTGTATCTGCATCAGGAGATCGCTCGCCGCGGCACCGCCGTCGACCCGAAGTTCCTTCAGGGCGACCCCCGAATCACGCTCCATCGCATGCAGCAGATCGCAGACCTGACAGGCGATCCCTTCGAGCGTCGCCCGGGCGATATGGGCACTGGTCGATCCGCGCGTCAGACCGAGAATGGCCCCGCGAGCGAATGGATCCCAGTATGGCGCACCCATTCCGGCGAAGGCCGGAACGAGCAGCACTCCCTCGCTGCTGGGGACCGAAGCGGCGAGTTCGTTCACACCCGGCGCATCGTCGATGATCTTCAAACCGTCCCGAAGCCACTGGATGGACGCGCCGCCCATGAAGACGCTGCCCTCGAGCGCGTAGGTCGGAGCGCCTCCCTCCAACTGCCAGGCGACCGTCGTCAGCATGTTGTTCTCGCTGGTGATCGCCTTGTCCCCGGTGTTCAGCAGCAGGAAGCAGCCGGTCCCGTAGGTCGTCTTGGCCATCCCCGGTTCGACGCACGCCTGTCCGAAGAGCGCCGACTGCTGGTCGCCGATCATGCCGCCGATGTGGACAGGCGATCCCAGGATCGAACTCGCCGTCGATCCGAAGTGGCAGCTGGTCGGCTTCACTTCAGGAAGAATCGATGCGGGAATCTCGAAGAGTTCGAGAAGCTCCTCGTCCCAGCACTGGCGATGGAGATCGTAGAGAAGCGTTCGGCAGGCATTGGAGATGTCCGTGCAGTGAACCTCGCCGTCGGTGAGGTTCCAGAGCAGCCAGGAGTCGATGGTGCCGAAGGCGATGTGGCCGGCTTCGGCGTCGGCGCGAAGTCCGCTCACGTGCTCCAGAAGCCAGTTGATCTTCGTCGCGCAGAAATACGGATCGAGCAGCAGTCCGGTTCGCTCATGCACGATCTTCCGATGTTCGGGCGTGTCGTACCGGGAGATCATCTTCGCCGTTCGACGGTCCTGCCAGACGATCGCGTTGTGCACGGGAACCCCGGTGCGGCGATCCCACAACACGACGGTCTCCCGCTGGTTCGTGATGCCGATGGAGGCGATGTCCTCTGCAGACAGATCCGCATCCTTCATCACCTGATGCATCGTTTCAAGCTGCTTCGACCAGATCTCCGCCGCATCGTGCTCGACCCAACCCGGTTTCGGAAAGTGTTGACCGAACTCCTGTTGCGCAACCGACACGATGCGGGACTTGTCATCGAAGATGATCGTGCGACAACTGGTCGTTCCTTCGTCGAGTGCCATCAGGTAAGCCATCGAGCCAAATCCTCCCCACCTGGCATCATTGCCAGTGGCGACATGATTGCTAACAACTCACCCACAAGCAAACTCTGCGACCTGCGAGAAACCATGATGATCGATCTTCGATCGATCAAATTGCTAACCTCCCCCCACCGTTGGAATTGGAATCACGCGTTCCATCTCCCGACCGACGCATTCACCTTTTTTTCAACACAAACCCCGTTCAGCGGCCACGAATGACTGATATTTGTTCAAATAGGTTCAAGAATGAGGGACCGATAAACCGATTTCCCGGGTGGACGCACTCGCTTGATGGAACAAACCGGCTTCAGCTGAGTCAGACTCTCCAAGCGAATCCGCCCATACAGACTTCCTTCTCTTCTCTTCCGTCACCTCCAGGCTTCACGGCCTGGAGGTGATTTTTCGTGGACTCCCGCACCCGGGCGCATGAAGCCCCCTTCTTGGCCTAACTTGTCGGAGAGGCATGCATTCCCCCATGGACGATCCGAGAGATCCAGATCAGCCGAAGAAGGATCCTTCCCCGGGAAGCGATCCTCCCTCGTCACGACCGGACTCCGCCGATTCGAATGCGATGTTCGAGGCCGATACCGTCCGCGGCGATGACGAGGACCGGACCATCGTCGATCCCTCGGGAGGCGGCCCGTCCGAGCTCGGCGCCGGAATGATCGGCCGCCGGATCGACGGCTACACGATCACCGACGTGGTCGGAGCCGGTGGGATGGGCACGGTCTACCTCGCTCGTCAGCAGTCGCCGGATCGACTCGTGGCCCTGAAGATGATGCGGCCGGGAATGGCGAGCCCGAGCATGCTCCGCCGGTTCCAGTACGAGACCGAAGCGCTCGCCAGACTTCAGCACGAAGGCATCGCCCGTATCTACGAAGCCGGCATGTGGGACGACGGCGGAGGCGCCGTTCCCTGGTTCGCGATGGAATACATCCCGAACGCATTGGTGCTCACCGACTTCGCCCATCGCGAACAGCTTTCGACCGCCCAGCGGCTGGAACTGTTCCGAAAGGTCTGCATCGCCGTGCACCACGGTCACCAGAAGGGAATCATCCACCGGGATCTCAAGCCGGGAAACATCCTCGTCAACGAACGGGGGAATCCGAAGATCATCGACTTCGGTGTCGCCAAGAGCACCGACTCCGATACCGCGATCACCACGGATCGCACGGATGTCGGCGCGCTCATCGGCACCCTTCAGTACATGAGTCCGGAGCAGTGCCGGGCGAACCCCGCCGAGATCGACACGCGCAGCGACATCTACGCCCTCGGCGTGGTTCTGTACCAGCTGCTGACGGACCGGTTCCCCTACGACATCAAGCAGAAGGCCTTGCACGAGGCCCTTCGAATCGTCCAGGAAGAGGATCCGGATCGTCCCAGCACCGTCGATCGTCGACTTCGGGGAGATGTCGAGATCATCACGCTCAAGGCCATGGAGAAGGATCAGCGTCGACGCTACCAGTCGGCGATGGAGTTCGACCAGGACATCGAGCGATACCTCACAGGCCTTCCCATCATGGCCGTGCCTCCCAGCATGCTCTACCGGGCCAACAAATTCGTGCGTCGCAATCAGGTGGGCGTGGTGGCGGCCATGCTGCTCTTCGCGGTGGGCGTGGTGATCCTCGTGGCCGGCTGGCAGTGGTCACGCGCCGATGCGGCCCGGCAGGAACGCAACCGGATGGTCGGCGAGCTGATCGACTTCTACATGGTCGACCACTTCCAGGCCATCTCCACGCTGGCCGGGAGCCAACCGGCCCGGGAACTGATTCTCAAGCGGAGTCTCGAGTACCTCGAGGATCTTCGCGAGGATGCGGCCGACGACCCCGATCTGGAGCGGATCCTCGCGGAGGGTCTCCAGGCGGTCGGCAACAACCACTGGTCGATGCGGATGGGAAACCGCGGCAACCTCATGCAGGCGATCGAAGCATGGGAGTCCTCGTCGCGGCGGCTCGATGCCCTGCTCGCCGCAAGACCGGACGAGCAGACGAGGATCGCGGCAACCCGGGTCCTCACACTGCTCTTCGACGCCTATCGCGCCGTCGACCGCGTCGATCAGGCCAGACGGACCAACCAGAACGCTCTGGTCCTTGTGGCGGCCCTTCCCGTTCCCCACGTCACGAAGGACGTCGCACGGCTTCACTTCGATGTCTACATGGATGAGGCCGCGATGGCCGGAATCGACGGAGACGATGGGCGACGACTGGTGACGCTCGATCGGCTGCTCGACCACGCGAGGACCAGCCGTGATCGCTGGCCCGATGATTCAATGGTGCATCGCGATCTGCTGCTCGTGCTGAACAGGCTCGCCAGCCTCCACCAATCACGGGAGGAGTACGAACCCGCACACGAGCACTACGCCGAAGCGCTGCTCATCAGCCGTCGGCTCCTCGAAGCCCGCCCCGAAAGCAACACCTCGAAGCGTGATCTGATGAAGCAGCATCGCTACATCGCGGACCTGCTGTACAGGGAGGGAAGGCGCGACGAGGCGATCGCACGATCCGCCGACCAGGTCGTCGAAGCAGCCCGCTCGCTGATGCGGCTGAATCGGACCGATGACGGAGCGACCGATCGTCGATCCGAAACGGATCTCGCCCAGGCCCTGCAGGCCCACGGGCAGTACCTCCTGTTCGCCGACCGAAGCGAAGAAGCCATTGCTCCACTCGTCGAAGCACAGGCCACATGGCAACGCCTGTTCGTGAACGAGTCCAACTCGATGCTGAACGCCGAGGGGTTCGGAGCCAGCGGATACCTGCTTGCACTTGGATATGAAAAACAAGGGGAACGGGCGGCCTGCGTGGTCGTGCTGGACGAGGTGGAAACGGCCCTCAAGCCGCTTGCCGCCTCGCAAAGGGTCGATTCGATCCTCACCCGGTGCCGTGACCTTCGCGACGCAATCCAGCCCTGAGCACCCCTGAACGGGGTTGAGTGCCATTACGGCTAAAATCCGATGATTCCGGTCTGGATCGAAGATGAAGATCTCTCTTGAATCATGACGGATGTCACACCATCATTGAGTGGAGAGAGTGAGGGAAGCGGATTGGGGATTCGAAGGATACTCCGCGCGATTTCACCACTTGCCATGCTCATGGCGATGCATCTGTCGGTACACCATGCGACCGCCGCGGAACTCGTGGTCGCCCCGGACGCCGAACACACCACCATCCAATCGGCCATCGACTCCGCCCGAGACGGCGATGAGATCCTCATCGCCTCGGGAATCTGGTACGAGACGA
This sequence comes from Phycisphaerales bacterium UBA3160, assembly GCA_002364485.1. Taxonomy (GTDB): domain Bacteria; phylum Planctomycetota; class Phycisphaerae; order Phycisphaerales; family SM1A02; genus UBA854. The sequence goes on along the minus strand of DEYK01000016.1, from coordinate 2,414 downwards.
TCGATCTGCACGGCAAGGCGATTCTCCTTGCCCCACTAGATCAGGAGGTGATCATCGATGCCGACGGGGCCGGAAGCGTGATCCGCTGCGTCAGCGGCGAATCGGCCGACACGGTCATCGAAGGCCTCGTGCTCCGCGGTGGCTTCGCCAAGCGCGGAGCCGGACTCCTCACGCGCGGCAGCAACCCCACGATCCGCGACTGCGTCTTCCAGGCCAACGAGTCCCTTGCCGACGGCGGAGCATGGGCGGGCGATGATGGTGGGCCGATCTTCGACAACTGCCTGTTCCTGGGCAACGTCGCAGGAGCAGGCGACACCTTCTCCTGTGGAACGGAATGCACACCGCTGGTGCTCGACTGCCGGTTCGTCGGCAACTGCCCGCAGCCGAAGATGGACGACTGGTCGATCGCCAATGCGTCGAACCTGATCGAGGAACTGCCCGAGACCTGCGAACAGCCGATGGAACTGTTCGACGGGCCGACGCCCTTCGCGACGGTGTGCGCAGCAAGCGAACGCCCCGGACACGCCCAGTGCGAACTCAAGGGCGACGCCGGCACCATCGCCAACGACATCTGGTACCGCTACATTCCCGCGAAGACGGGCCTTCTGCGCCTGAGCACCTGCGCCGACAGCGACTTCGACACGGACCTGGCGGTCTATCGCGGCGAGTGCGACCGACTGGAGCTGCTCGGCTGCAACGACGACGCTCCTGACTGCCCGGGCGGTCCGTCGGAACTGCTTCTGCCGGTCCGGATGGATGACACCCTGCTGATCCGACTCGGCGGTGGCATCGAGGGGGCCGCTGGAACCGGCCATCTCGAGGTGCACCTGATTCCAATCGAGGATCCCGGCCACGAAACCGGAACGCCACGAGGCGGCAACATCCTGCCGGTCTGCTCCTCCTGCGAGTACACCTCGATTCAATCGGCGGTCGACGCCGCCGCAAGCGGCGACACCCTCTACTTCCTGAACCCGGGCACCTACTACGAGAACGTCGACCTGGGATCCAAGGCGATCAGCTTCTTCAACCCCTTCACACTCGGACAGGTGATCATCGACGGCGGGGCCAGCGGACCAGCCATCCGCGCAGCCGGCTTCGCGGGCACGATCGGAATGCAGCGCATCCTTGTACGCAACGGAGATCACTACGGCCTCGGCGGGGGCCTGTCGCTGTCAGGTTCCTCGGCTGCCGCTTCCGTCGAAGTCTACGACTGCCGATTCGAGAACAACGTCGCCTACAACGGAGGGGGCATCGGCGCATACCGATGTCGTCTCTACATGGAAGGGACGGAGCTGGTCGACAACTTCGCCCAAGAGGGAGGCGGACTCCATGGTGAACAGCTGTACGCACTGACGAGCAAGGTGTGCGTCTTCGACGACAATCTCGGCGGTGGCGTGCATCTCGTGAACGCCAACAGCAGCGCCGCATTCACCTTCAGGCAATGTTCGCTCGAACGCAACACGGCGTACGGCATCCAGGCCATCGCCACTTCGCTCCGGTGCACCAACTGCCTCATCGCCGGCAACGGCGGAACCGGAATCGACTTCGATGGAAACGGCGCTTCGCTGCACGTGCTCCAGTGCACGATCGCCCACAACGCCGCCCTGAGCGACGAGACTGCGGGAATCAAGGCACTCGGAACCGGCGACTGGCGCATCGAGAACAGCATCGTCTGGGGCAACCAGAACGACTTCGGCCGGACCTTCGGCTCCCAGCTCTCCTACGACTCGCTGCCCGGGAATGCTCTGCTGCACGTGAGCATCGAGGAGTCCTTCTCCCTCGACAAGGACACCACCATCATCGGTCTGAATCCCTGGGGCGATCCTCTGTTCGAGGACCCCTGCGGCCCCGACGGCTTCGCCGGCACGGGAGACGGCGAGTCGTACCGACTGCTCACCGGATCAGCCGCTCTGGATGCCGGCAATCTCGGTCTCACGAACATCAACATTCCCCACTACACCCCGGATGTGCCGAACGAGTACTACCAACCGATGTTCGGTCTCGACGGCATCGAGCACGACATCGACATCTTCTCGAATCTCTCGAATCCGATCGGGATCCCCGCGACCGGACCGACCCCCGATCTCGGGTGCTACGAACTCGACCTCAGCGGCGACGCCGCGGTCTACGCATGGTCGAATCTCTCCCCGTCGACATCGAGCTGGCTCACCAATACGAACTGGGTGCCCTACGACATACCGGCAGGAGCCGACGGCATCCTCCTCCTTGAACGCCTGCTGGAGAACTCCGGTTCGCCGACCGGCATCGACCACACCGTTGAGCGGATGCACATCGGCCACGGCGACTGGACCTTCAACGGGAACAGCAGCAGTCAGCTGAACGTGACCGACATGATCCAGATCGGTCAGATGACCGTTCCGGTCAACGAGAATCCTGAGACCCCCGAGCTGTCG
>DEYK01000028.1 GCA_002364485.1 Phycisphaerales bacterium UBA3160 | reverse complement strand
TTGGTCGGAAGATCGTGACAGGATCGAAACGTCATCAGGCCCGCGATCTCGTCCAGCAGTCTTCTGAACTGCTGGGGATCCGTTCGTTCATCGCGGATTCTGGTCAGTCGATCCTGAATCACGGGGTGATCGAGGACGACGAGGTTCGGCAGGCTGGGGTCTTCTGAAGGCATGTCTTGAGTGTACCAATCGACCTTCAGGAAGCCCACGAAGGGTATCCGTGATTGAATTTCAATCCAAAACCGTGCTTGAGCCCGGTCCAGGGAACAGGTCTCCTACAATGAATGCCATTCAATCCGCCTCCGGCAATGCAGTTCCAAGACCATGCGATCCGATCCTCAAACCAACCATGCTCCAAAGATCCGTCGGACGTTTCTGGCGATGGCGGCATCATGCGCCCTCGGTGGTTGCTATGCGGGTTTCAACACGATCGACAATCGCGTGAACAACCTGCTGGAGGACGCCAGTGGAGATCTGGGAGAGGGAGCTCCTCCGCCCAACGTCGATTCCTGGAGCCACATCACCGCGAACGAGGAGGTGCTCGACGAGAAGCAGCCCCCGACGTTCAATCCTGAAGCGGATGAAATGGTCTACGTGCCCACCGCCGACACCGATGCCGAACAGGTGCTCGTGCGTCTGCAGTCCTATCAGGAGGAAGAGGAGGGCGCCAAGGTGGTCGGCCTCCAGGATTCACTCCTGTTCGCAGTGAAGAACTCGAGGGAGTATCAGTTCGCCGAAGAGGAGTACATCCTCTCGTGCCTGAGCCTTCTGATCGAACAGCACCGTTGGGTCCCCAGATTCTTCGACACGCTCTCGCCGACGATCGATGCGAATCCGGACAACGGCTTCTACGAGACATCGCTGGACGTGGTCAACGAATGGGGTGTGACCCAGAAGCTTCCCTACGGAGGCGAGGTGTCCGCCAGATACCTGGCAAGCTTCTCCGATCTCCTGCACCGCAAGGTCAGTCAGGAGGACGATCCGAGTGTTCTGACGAGTCGGTTCGTGCTGGGGGCCTCGATTCCGTTTCTCAAGGGAGCGGGGCCGGTCGCGCAGGAGTCGCTCATCCAGGCCGAACGGAATCTGGTGTACGCAGCCCGCAAGTTCGAGGACTTCCGACGCGACTTCCTCGTGAAGGTCACGACGGATTTCCTGACCCTTCAGGTCGAGCGACGACGCCTCACCCACACCAAGGAGGGCATCGTCTACTACGAACAGCTCTCCGCACGCCAACGGGCGCTGTACGAGGCGGGACGGGCGAGCTTCTACCAGACGGCCGAAGCGGAGAACTCGGAACTGAGCGAGAAGGCGAAGCTCGCGCGACAGTGGGAGACGTTCCGGCTCTCCGTCGACCGCTTCAAGAGATTGATCGGACTCGACATCGAGACGCCCGTCATCGTCAGCGAAGACTCCCTTGCCCTCGAGGTGCCCACGGTCAACATGCAGGAAGCCGTCCTGGTCTCCCTGACGAACCGGCTCGATCTGCAGACCGAACGGGATCGACTCATCGACTTCCAGCGAGCCATCCGAAATGCCGAGAACGCCCTGCTCCCGGATCTGAACCTGCTTCTGGAAGCCGACGTCGAAGGGCGGGGCGACAACGGCTGGGAGGGCCTCAATCCCAACTTCAAGGACATCGGCTACAGCGGTGGTCTGAGAATCGGGATCCCCCTCGACAGGGAGATCGAGAAGCTCAGGGTGCGACAGGCCCAGATCAATCTCGAGCGGGCCCAACGGGCGTTCATCCTGTTCAGGGACACCCTCGTGATCGATGTCCGATCGGCCGTTCGGGACATCGATGCCAACCTCTTCGCGCTCGACATGCAGCGGCGGAACGTGGAGATCGCGGAACTGGGCATGGAGAGCATCGAAGCCGATCCCGATCGGGTCTCGGTGCTGAGCTCCCTGCAGTCGATCCAGCAGCTGATCGATGCCCAGGATCGTCGAGACGCCGCTTTCCGGGATCTGCAGGTTTCAATCTTGAAATACCTCAATGACAGCGGACAATTGCGGGTTCTTGCCGATGGAGCATTGGAACTGCTTCCCGGCATGAAGTTGATCCCCTACCAAGACCTTTCCACCAAAGATTCGAAGATCTGACCATGAACACCGACGCAACACGATCCAGAGGAACAATCAGCAGCACGACGATGGTCGCTCTGGCCACCGGCGGGGCGATGGTGGTCACGATCGCCTGGATGCTCGCCGGCGGCAGCGCCAGCGAGGGCCAGATCACCGAGACCGATCTCTTCACGGTTGAACGGGGCGGATTCGAGATCTCCATCCCGTCCTCCGGAGATCTGGCGTCGCTCGACATCGTCGAGATACGGAATCGACTCGAGGGAACGTCGACCATCATGTGGCTGATCCCGGAGGGCTCGACGGTCGAGGAGGGCGAACTCCTGCTCCGACTCGACGACGAGACGGTCAACAACAACATCGAGAAGGAGGAGGAGCTGCTGACGCTCTCCAAGAACCAGCTCGAGAACGCGATCTCCAATCTGGAGATCGCGGAGAAGCGCCGCGACACCAACGTTTCGCAGGCCCAGCTGAAGATCGATCTCGCCAAGCTCGATCTGGAGGCGTGGCAGCATGGCGACGTCGTCAGCAGACGCAAGACGCTGCAGCTGAACCTCGAGACCGCCGAGAAGGACTACTCCCGACTTCGACTGAACTACCAGAAGTCGATCGAACTCAAGGAGAAGAACTTCATCAGTCAGAACGAACTCGATCAGGACGAGATCTCCATGATCCGTGCCAAGGCCACCTGGGAACAGGCGGTCCTGGCCGAGGAGGTGTACGAGAACTACACCTACAAGAAGGACAAGCAGATCAAGGAGAGCAACCTCAGCATGGCCGAGGAGGAGTACACCCGCATCGTCCGCCGTGAGGAGGCGAACGTATCGGGCAACAAGAGCAACGTCGAGGCCTTCGAGGAGGGCTACGCCAACCGGCAGGATCGACTGGCCAAGTACCAGGAGCAGAAGGGCTTCTGTGAAGTGCCCGCTCCGGCCCCGGGCCTCGTCGTCTACGGATCGAGCGTGGAGGACTGGCGCGACGACAAGCCCCTGCGGGTCGGTACCAAGGTCAGCCGGAACGAACTGCTCTTCATCCTTCCCGACAACGCGAACATGTCCGCCGAACTGTCCGTCAACGAGGCTCTCAGCGGCTATGTGGAGAACGGACAGCGGGTCACGGTGGTGCCGGACGCGATTCCGGATGTCATGCTCGAAGGCAAGGTGCTGCTCGTCGGCGTGCTCGCTCAGGATGGTGGTTGGCGGGATCCGAACCGAAGGGACTACACCGTCACCGTCGAACTCGAGGGCGAAGAGGGACTCTCGCTCAAGCCGTCCATGCGATGCAGGGGCCGGATCTACATCGATCAGGTCGAGGACGTCGTCTACGTCCCGGTCCATGCGGTCGGACGGGAGGGCATGCAGCCCTACGTCTGGCTTCGAAGCGGTGATGGGTACATCCAGCATCCGGTTTCGATCGGTGATTCCTCGGAACTCTACGTCGAAATCGAGGAGGGGCTTGAAGAGGGGGATCTCGTTCTGCTGCGGGAACCCGAAGCCGGCACCATCACCCAGCGGATCGAAGACATTTCACCGGCAGCCTGAGGGAAGACGGTTTCATGAGGCACAACAGGATCGTTGTCGGAATCACGGGGGCTTCCGGGGCTCCGTACGCGCTGCGTCTGATCAGAAGACTGACCGAGGCCGGCATCGAGACCCACGTCACGATCTCGACGCTTGGCAAGCGGCTGCTGTTCGACGAGTCGGACATCAAGCGGTGCGAACCGGAGAATCTCGTGGACGGAGGGGACGCATCCCTGGTCATCGTCCACAACGACAACGACCTCGGCTCGACCATCGCGTCCGGCTCCTTTCTCCATGATGGGATGGTCATCGTTCCGTGTTCGAGCAACACCATGGCCTCGCTCGCGGCCGGAATCACCACCAGCCTCGTGCACCGCGCTGCAGCCGTGACCCTCAAGGAGGGCAGGAAGCTCGTGGTCGCCCATCGGGAGACCCCGCTCGGACGGATCGAACTGATGAACATGGAGCGGCTCGTCGAGGCCGGCGCCGTGATCGCTCCGCTTTCGCCGGGGTTCTACCTGCGGCCTCGCACCGTCGACGACATCCTCGACTTCATGGTCGGTCGGCTGATGGATCTGCTGGGCGTCGAACACGATCTGGCGACCCGTTGGGACCCTTCGACGGCGCACTGAAACACCTTGATCCAGATTGCTCTGGTACACTGGAATCCCACCAGGAGACCGAGTTATGCGTTGGATCATCGTTCCCGTCGCGTGCATGCTTCTTGCAGGATGCGCACCGTACTCGAGCTACCCTCCCGTCGAGGAGACGTCGGGGTTGTCGCACCCGACATTCGAACCGGTCCCGACGATCATCGTCGCGGCGATCGAATGGGGCAGAAGCAGGGAACAGGGTGAAACCGCGGAGGCTCCCCTGAGCTTCGTCCTTCCGCGTGACTCCTCGGACAAGACCTACGAGAAGATCGAGAAGCGGATCGAAGGAAGCGAACGCGCCTCCAGCGACCGGGACGGAATCGCCATACGGTCGGTCCGGATACGCGGATTCGACGCTTCGGTCGATGTCTCGGTGCCGCGGGATCGCGGTGAGCCCATCCTCTACACGATCGATCTGAAGTCCAAGCCATTCCAGAAGTGGGAAGTCGTCGCACACCGCCGATGGCGATTCCACGAAACCGACATCGCCGCGGTCGAGTACTCGCTTCCGACCGACACGTCCGTCCAGGCCGAACAGCGGGATGAGGGCGAGTGAACGACCGGGATGAATCCGGTCGGATCGAACTGTGGATATCGGCCGCCATCGAGCAGGCCGAGAAGTCGTGGAACGAGGGAGGAATCCCCATCGGTGCGGTGCTCGTCGACGAGCAGGGCGACATCGTCGCGCGCGGGCACAATGAACGGGTCCAGTCCGGCGACCCGATCCTCCATGCGGAAATGACCTGCATTCGCAACGCGGGAAGGCGACGGGACTGGTCGAGGTGTACGATGGTGTCGACGCTCAGTCCGTGCCCGATGTGCAGCGGAGCGGCCGTGCTGTATCGGATACCACGCGTGATCGTCGGTGAACACAAGACGTTCATGGGCGCCGAGGACTGGATGCGGTCCAACGGCATCGAACTCGTCGTATTGAACGATTCGAGATGCATCGCATTGATGCAGCGTCTCCTGAGGGAGAAGCCGGATCTCTGGGCCGAGGACATCGGCAGGTAGAACACTTCAAAAAGGAACGACCATGCAACCCAATCCGTTGATCGACACCCAGGGTGGCGACACCGATACGAACTACCAGGGCCTGCCCGGGATGGATGCCGGAGAACTGTCGAGTTCGCTCATCCTGCCCATCATTCTCAGTCTGATCTTCGTCATCATCCTGGTCATCGCCATCTGGAAGATGTTCGAGAAGGGTGGAATCCCGGGGATACTCGGCTTGATTCCGGTCGTGAACCTCTTGTATCTGGCGAAGTTGGCCGGTAAACCCATGTGGTGGGGACTGCTCTACTTCGTCCCGTTCGTGAACGTGGTCATCATGATTCTCATCCTGATCGGACTTGCGGAACGATTCGGTCGTGGAACCGGAACGGCCATCGGACTGATCATCCTGACGCCGATCTTCTTCTGCATCCTCGGGTACGGTTCCGCGGAGTATTCGGAACCCGGAGAACTGTCGATCCCATCGTGATCACAGCACGCCGATCTTCTCCATCGCCACCCAGGCGAAGAATGCCAACACGCAGAACAGCAGCACAACCGTCCATGGACGGTTGTGCTGTGCGCCGACGAGTGCGCGACGACCGTTGAGGACGAGAAGGACGACTGCGAGCATCGGGAGGAAGAACGCACCCAGCACGGCATACGCCTTCTGGACCGAAGCGAACCCGAGTCCGGCCTGCAGCATCGGCACCGAAGCGAGCAGAAGGAGGAAGATCCGGTAGATCCGGGTTCGCCCCAGGTGCTCGGCGGGAATCGGCGGAAGCCCCCAGAGCGATCGGACCGAGTCGGTGAAGAGCAGGGGGATCGACTGCCACACGCCGAGCAGGCTGCTGACGATGGCCGCCCAGGCGCCGATCAGGAAGATCATCGCTCCGGCCGGGCCGAGTGCGACATGCAGCTGTTTCGAAAGCGCGACCAGAAGTCCGGTCCCCCTGCCCTCGACCTCGATGCCGCTTGCGATCACCAGCATCGCGATTCCGAAGACGGCGGTGAATGCATAGGCGACCAGCAGGTCGATCCGGCAGGTCGAAAGGAATCCGGTGCCCGTCCGTCCCGCCTGGCGCATCCAGTATCCGTAGCAGAGAACGGTCACCGTCCCGCCGACGCCGCCGACGAGGGCGACGGTCCAGTCGAGCGGTTCACCGTCACCGGGATGGCTCGGGACCGCGCCGCGCGCCATCTCGGCCCAATCGGGACCCAGCAGGAGTGCGGTCAGGCACACCGCGACGAACATGATCACGATGCCCGCGGTCATGACGCGTTCGAAGAGGGTGAAACTTCCGAGAAGGACCAGCAGCGTCGCCACCGCACTGCCGACGCCGCCCCAGACGAGCGTGGCCGTCTCCGGATCCGCAGGCCACCCGACGATCGCGTGGGTCGCGACGCCGGTCGCGGCCATCAATGCTCCACCCACGACGAACGTGAAGGGAAGCAGGTAGATCAGGAAGACGAGAATCGCCCAGCGACCGATGTGTCCGGCGACACCTTCGAGCAGGGTGGTGTCGGTGGACAACTGCCAGCGGGCGAGCCCCTCGTTGAGGATGAACTTCATCATCGCTCCGGCGATGATGGCCCAGAGCACCACCAGACCCAGCTTGGAACCGGCGAATCCGGCGGTGGCGAGATCACCCGCGCCGACACCCGTCGCCGCGACGAGCAGTCCGGGTCCAAGCAGTTGCAGCAGTCTCGGAGGGCGAACACGCATGATCGAACCCTACACCATGTCGGACGAAGGACGTCAGGCCCGCTCGATGAGCATGGAAACGGCGTTTCCACCACCGAGGCAGAGGCTGGCGATTCCACGCTTGGCACCGGTCCGATGCATCTGGTGGACCAGGGTCGTCAGGACACGGGCACCGGAGCCGCCGATGGGGTGGCCGAGCGCCATGCCGCCGCCGCAGACGTTCAGCTTGTCCTCGGAAATCCCGAGTTCGCCGATGTTGGCGAGCACCTGGGCTGCGAAGGCTTCGTTGAGCTCGAAGAGATCGATGTCGTCGACCCCCAGTCCCTGATCATCGAGGAGTTGGCGGATGCCCTTGGCCGGTGCGTCGAAGATCTCCTTCGGATCGACGCCGACGGTGCAGGAGGCGACGATCGTGGCCAGCGGAGTGCAGCCGAGTTCGGCCGCCTTCTCCTCGGAGGCGATCACCAGTGCCGCGGCACCGTCGCTGATCTGGGAGGCGTTTCCCGCCGTGACGACTCCATCCCTGCTGAAGGAGGGGCGAAGCTTCGCCAGGCCCTCGGCGGTGGTGTCCGGACGGATGCCCTCGTCGGAAGTGACGTCGGCCTTCTGCTTGATCTGCTTGGCCTCGAGGGGCACGATCTCACCGTCGAACCAACCTGCTTCCGTGGCCGCTGCCGCACGCTGGTGCGATTGGGCCGAGTACCGGTCGAGTTCCTCGCGGCTGATGCCGTGCTTGGAGGCGATGTGCTCGGCGGCGAACCCCATTCCCCATTCCTCGAACGCGCAGGTGAGCCCGTCGAATGCCATGTGATCGATCATCGAGGTGTCACCGAACTTCACACCACCCCGGACATGGGCCAGATGCGGACTTGCGGTCATGTTCTCGAATCCACCCGCGACCACGAGATCGTTGTCGCCGGCGCGGATCGACTGATCGGCCAGCATCACGGCCTGGAGACCGCTGCCACAGACCTTGTTGACGGTCTGGGCGTTGAGCGTCGAGGGCAGGCCGGCCTTCAGGCCCGCCTGTCGAGCCGGATTCTGACCCAGTCCGGCCTGGAGGACGCAGCCCATGATGCATTCATCCACGCATTCGGAGGATCCCGGAGCCTCGGCCAATGCAGCTTCGAGGGCCCATGCACCGAGTTGGGGGCTCTTGACCCTTGAGAGACCGCCGAAAAAGCGACCAATTGGTGTTCGTTTCGCGGACAGGATCACGGATCGACTCATGGGATCAACTCCACCATTGGGGGTTCGGGAGAACGCACTTCGCTACAATCTGATCTTCTCTGAAGGACCGGGAATCCTAGCGGAACCGGCACGGAAGGAAAACCCTTCCACCACCCCGATTGCTCCACCCATGCCTGACACCACCACAACCCACGACTGGGCCAACGACAACCTCCAGTCCCTCCAGAGTCACATCCTCGCCGAGGAACAGACGCACCCGGAGGCGACCGGCGACTTCTCGTGGATCCTCTCGGCGATCGCCCTGGCGACCAAGTCGATCGCCAACAAGGTGCGGCGGGCGAGAATCGACGATGTGCTGGGGGAGTTCGGAGAGACCAACACCCACGGCGAAGCCCAACAGAAGCTCGACCTGATCGCGAACGACATCATCAAGGCCTGTCTGGGAGCCCGAGCCAACATCGGTGTGCTCGTGTCCGAGGAGGACGAGGAGCCGATGGTGCTGCGGACCCACGCCGAGGGGGGGCGGTACGCCGTCCTGTTCGACCCGCTCGATGGTTCGTCGAACATCGACTTCTCGGTCGGAGTCGGCACGATCTTCAGCATTCTGAGACTCGAGGACGGTCACGCCGCCAAGGGTGTCGATGCGATACTCCACCACGGAGCGCGGCAGGTCGCGGCCGGGTACGTCCTGTTCGGTTCATCGACCGTGTTCGTCCTGACGACCGGCAACGGCGTCAACATGTTCGTACTCGATCAATCCATCGGCGCATTCGTGCTGGTGGAGTCCAAGCTGCAGATCCCGACGCAGAGCAGGATCTACTCGATCAACGAGGCGAACATCGACTCCTTTCCCGATGCGTACCGTTCGTACCTCGAGTGGGCGCACGCATCGAACTACACGAGCCGATACATCGGTTCCATGGTGGCGGATGTCCACCGGACCCTGCTCAAGGGCGGGGTCTTCATCTATCCACCCACGGAAAGCCATCCGGACGGCAAACTGAGACTGATGTACGAAGCGAACCCGATGGCGATGATCATCGAGGAGGCCGGTGGCCGGGCGATCGGCAACCACGGTCGCATCCTCGAGGTCGAACCGGACAGCCTCCACCAGCGAAGCGTGGTGGTCATGGGTTCCCCCGACGAAGTCGGGCACGTCGAACGATTCCTGAATTCCTGAATACAACCGCAGCAGAGGCACCATGACTACCACTGAAATCGACACAGCAGTATCCCTCCCCCGAAATTCGAACCAGGCACTGGGGATAGGACAGTTCGCCTGTGATTTCATGCGTGCCGGCATGGGAACCCCGTCGGATTCGGTTCTGCACCGGACGACGATGTTCTTCACCGACAGCGTGTTGTGCGGACTCTCGGCCCTGGCGTGCCGCACGAATGCACCGACCGTCCTTCGCGACGAGGCGATGATGTACGCGGATGATTCGGGAGCCTGCTGCTTCGGATCGACGTGCCGCGTGAAGCCCGAGAAGGCGATCGCGGCCAACGCCTCCGCGGTGCGCGAATGGGACAGCAACGGCACGAACTTCGGATTCAATCCCTCGCTGGGACACACCGCCGGGGAATTCGGACACAACGACTTCTACGCGGTGCCGCTGGCCGCCGCCCAGGTCGCCGGTCTCGACGGTGCCGCCGCCCTGCGGGGAATGGTGTGCCTCGACGAGATCCGCGGGCGACTGGCCGAGGTCTTCTCCCTCAAGTCGTACCGGATCGACCACGTGGTGCATGGAGCGATCGCATCCGCCGCCGTGTACGGCGCAATGCTCGGTGCGACGCCGCAGCAGATCGAATCGGCGATCGGCATGACCGTCGCCCACTACATCCCGTGGCGGGCGATTCGAGCCGGGCATCAGCTCAGCGACTCGAAGGGGGCGTCGGCGGCCATCAGCACCGAGGTCGCCGTCCTTTCGATGCTCCGGTCGATGCGTGGATTCGTCGGACCCGCCGACATCTTCCGCAATCCGGAGGCGATCTGGCGGCAGTTCGAACCGACCGACGGCGACAGCCCGTTCGATCTCGTCCTGAGTCACAGCGGCGACGACTTCGCGGTGATGGGCATGCACTTCAAGCTCGGGCTGTACGAACACCAGTCGGCCGGAGCCCTGCAGGGGCTGATCGATCTGCTCATGCAGAACCCCGAGATCCTGGCCGAGCCCGATGCCCTCTCCGAGATCACGATCACCGCATACCAGCCGGCGTTCGGAATCATCGGAGACCCCGCGAAGCGCGACCCGCACACCCGGCAGTCCGCCGATCATTCGATGGTCTACATCGTCTCGACGATGCTTCGCAAGGCGTACGAGATCTTCGGTGAAGGGAAGACCGTCGCCGACGGGAACGACGCCTGGTGGAAGACCCTCATGCTCGCTCCCATCGACTACGGAGTCGAGGCCCTGCATGATCCGAAGACCAGATCGCTCATGGAGACGATCCGGTTCGAGCATGGTGGTCCCGAATACGACGAACGCTATCCGGACGGAATCCCCACCTCGATCTCGATCACGCTCGAGGGGGGAAGAACCTTCGAAAGCGGCCTCATCATGTACCCCTCCGGACACGCTCGGAACACGACGTGCGACCTCGAGGACATCCTCGCCCACAAGGCGGACCTGCTGGGCCGGATCTCGATGGACGATGCCGCATCGACGATCGATCGCTGCAACACAATCGGTGCGTTGAAGGTCGACGAGGTCGCGGACCTCATGGACTTCACGATCGCAGAACGTGATTCGGTCGATTGATGCGCCAACCAAAGAACATCGGACGTGGACTGTTCATCGCCTTCCTCATGGCCGCCTCGCCATCGGTGGCGGCGACGGAGGATTCTGCGTCGGTTCCGGCCGAATCCGAGGTGCAGGAGGAACGCGAACCGGTCAGGGTGCTGCATCAGGGTATGCACCACAGCAACTCCGGCCAGATTCGTTTGACCGCACCCGGGGAACACGCTCCGGCGGCTTCGGATGGAACGAGCGACAAGGGTCCCGTCCAACTGCTGAATCCGGCGAACTTCATCGTGCCGCCGAACGACGATCCGTTCTCGTTCCTCTCGGACGCGACGAACTTCATTCGAAGCAAGATCGGTAAACCACTTGGGTTCTCGTTCGAACCGCAGATGATCTACATCTTCCAGCACGCCACGAAATCGAACGGGAACAACAGCTTCTCGTACATCTACACCAACATCAACGGCGCCTTTCCCGTCCACGACTACGAGGACTCCAAGGGGCATCTCGTCTACAACATCCAGGGCAACAGCAGCATCGGCACTCCGAACGAACCGTTCATCAACGACGCGCTGGGATCCCCGTTCTTCATCGACAACGTGCTGACGAGCGGGCGACTGAGCCTCAAGAAGCTGTGGTGGCGGCAATCCTTCATGGACGACACGTTCACGATCAACGTCGGAAAGCTCTACTACGACAACTTCTTCGATCTCAACGTCGCGGCGGAGAACCCCGCCAACCAGTTCGTCGCGGCCCAGTTGACCAACAACACGACGGTGCCGTACCCGACGTACGGATTCGGAGCCGTCGGCGAGTACGATTTCACGGACGAGCTCGGCATTCGCTTCGGAACGATGAACGCACTCTCGACGGGACGGGCGACCGGGTTCGAGAACATCGAAGAGGGGAAGCTGTTCAGCGTCGTGCAGACGAAATGGAGTCCGACGTTCACGGACGGGACGGACTACTTCCGGGGCAACTACCGGGTCTTCGGCTGGTACTCCAACAACGACGTCGACTACGAGCGCGGTGGCTGGGGAATGGGCGTCAGCTTCGACCAGGAGATCGGCGGGGGCGTCGTTCCATTCTTCCGCTGGGGCGTGGCCCAGGATGGTGCAGCGCCGGCCACGATGTGCTGGTCGACGGGAACCGTCCTGAACGGATTCCTCGGCCGCAAGCACGACGGCATCGGCATCGGCTGCACCTTCTCCAATCTCGCCGATTCCGGTATTGCGACCGGTGACAACTGGGAGACGCTGGTCGAGGTCTTCTGGCGCATCCAGGTGACGAGGACGCTTCAGGTCAGTCCGGACCTGCAGTGGTTCAATTCCGGTGAATCCGGAGGTGTCGAGAACACCTGGATCTGGGGCCTGCGCTGCACCTGGAACTTCTAGTTGGGCATCTTCCGCTGCACGACGAGCAGCATCACGAAGATCGCAACGAGATATCCACCCATGATGATGTAGAAATACGTCGCGATCTCGCCAGAGATGATCAGTGTGGCGAAGAGGTTGAACACCACAAACAGAATCGACAGAACAAAGACGTTTCGGAGGAAGCGGTTGAATGGTTTCATCTGGATGCCGTCCATCTAGAGATCATCATCAACGTGGTGAAGCCGATCGATGCCGTCAGGCTGTATCGACTGAACGGCTTCGGACCAACATCAGCGTACCTGGAGATGCGGGTGGAACCGGATGCATGTGGTATTTCCACCCGCATTCCGATGTGGTGATGTGATCACCGTCACCTTCGGTTCTTATCAAGCAGCGTCATGATGCCGATGATCACCAGCGTCAGAACGACGCTGCCGACGATGGAGATGTGGATGCCCCAGTCCATTCCCGAGAAGATCACGTTCAGGAGGACCAGGATGAGGATGAAGATGATGAAGCTCTGGACTTGTTTGTTCATGCCGAAATCCTACCAGTTGACGGATCATGGGGCTGGCGACCATACTGTCGCCCATGACTGAACAGGAACCACATCAGGACAAGATGCAGAAGTCGATCAGCGTGTACGCGACGATCTTCGTGCTGCTGGTCATCTGACGATCTCCTGCGGCGAACCCGCAAGAACCCGGAAGAAACCGGGGCCTGGCCGCCTGGTGCGAGTGATTACGGGCAGGAACTGTTCCACTGGGAGATCACAAGCAGCAGGTCATCGACTGCGTACGGGTTCTGCCAGTTGGAAATGACAAGCAGCAGATCTCCGACATCGACGTAGCCACTGGCATCGTAGTCGCCTGGACAGTCGACATGGCACTCATCCATGATGGCATTGCCGCCGGCGTCGACGTAGTAGCCGACAAGCTGTGGGGTTGAGTTGCCGCAGAAGAGGCAATCCTGCAGCGTGGGGACGAAGCTTGGGCTGCTGGAGTTGTTGTACATCCCACCGCCGAGATCGTCGGCGATGTTGTTCTCGAAGGTGCAATTCTCAAGCGTGGGGGTACTGCTGCTGCTGTTGTACATTCCGCCGCCGTCGCTGTCGCCATCGTCGGAGGAGGCGATATTGTTCTCGAAGGTGCAATTCGTGAGCGTGGGGCTGCCGGACCAGATGTACATCCCGCCGCCGTAGGTGGCGATATTGTTCTCGAAGGTGCAATTCTCAAGCGTAGGGTTGCTGAATTGATTCCCGAAGTCGTACATCCCGCCGCCGGCGTTGTTGGCGTTGTTGCCCGTGAACGTGCAGTTCTCAAGCGTGCAGGGCTCGTTTGTGTCGCCGTACATCCCACCGCCGCGGCCACCGGCGGCCGTGTTGTACTCGAAGGTGCAATTCACAAGAGTGAGGCTGCTGCTGTTGTACATCCCGCCGCCGTCGCCGCCGTAGTTATTGGCGGTGTTGTTCTCGAAGGTGCAATTCGTAAGCGTGAGGCTGCCGCGGTTGTACATCCCGCCGCCGGGGCCGTAGTAGGCGGTGTTGTTCTCGAAGGTGCAATTCGTGAGTGTGGAACTGCCGCTGTTGTTGTACATCCCGCCGCCGCCGCTGCCGTAGTTGTTGACGCTGTTGAGGCTGAAGGTGCAGTCCGTGAGTGTGAGGCTGCCGCCACCGTGGTACATCCCGCCGCCGTGGCCGAAACTGGCGGGATCACCGTTGTAGCCGGCGATGTTGCCCGTGAAGGTGCAGCCCGTGAGCGTGGGCTCGCTGTCGTCCTGGTTGAACATCCCGCCACCGTCGGACATGGCGGTGTTGCCCGTGAATGTGCAGTTCTCAAGCGTGGGGCTGGAGTTGTTGTTGTACATCCCACCGCCGTCGCCGCTGGCGGTGTTGTTCTGGAAGGTGCAATCCTCAAGCGTCGGGTCGCTTTCATTGGTGTTGTGCATCCCGCCGCCGCTGCTATCTGCTGTGCCGTTGTTCCCGAATGTGCAACCCGTAAGCGTGGGGCTGGAGTTGTCGTTGTACATCCCACCGCCGCCGTAGTCGTACCCCGTGTTGTACTCGAATGTGCAGTTCTCAAGCGTGGGGCTGGAGTTGGAGTTGTACATCCCACCGCCATCGGACTCGGCGTGGCCACGCACGATGACCAGGTTCTCGAAGCGCGTCGATGGTGTTTCTCCCGAATCGCAATACAACACGGTTCCAAGCCACTGGGCATCGATCGTCACCGCAGGGGTTCCATCCTTGTTCAGCTCTCCACGAATGATGATCGCCCGCCCACCGGGGTTGATTTCATATTCGTAGTACGTCCCAGCCCCGACCTCGATCACGTCGCCATCGCTTGATGCATTGATCGCCAACTGGATACTCGAAATCGAGCAGGTCTCACACACGTAAATGGTCTCGGCCTGCGTGGAGGGACCAGGCAGCACGACGGCCAGAGCCGCGGCCAGCACCAATACGAAACGGGTTGAAAATGACATCGGGGCGGCGATCGCGGTCATGGTCCCTGTCTTCCTTGCCCCATAAGCCCCCTGAAAGGACCCATTTCAGCCCATGAAAGGCGCGTTTGCAACAAGAAAGTCGGAATTGCCCTTGGAGGCCCTGCCAGCCATACTGTCTGTCCCATGATTGAAAAAGAACCACATCAAGACAAGATGCAGAAGTCGATCAGCGTGTACGCGACGATCTTCGTGCTGCTGGTCATCGCCTTCATCGTCTGGCTGATCGTCTGACGAAGCCGGTCGCCCGGTCATTCGTCGGAATCGTGCCCGCTCTCGTTCCTGAGGGCGGTGTTCACCGATCTCATGTTCAGCAGCACGAAGAAGAACAGCGACACCAGGAAGATCAGCAGACCGATCCAACTGACCGCTCCGCCGTCTCCCAGGGTGAGCATGACGCACCCCCCGATCCCGAGGGCGACCAGGCACATCCAGAGCAGTCTCGGCACGAAGCTTCTCGTGTGCTTCGGGTCCCATTCCGATTCGGGTCGCAGCAGGCCGAGTTTCTGAAGATCCGAGACACTCATGCTTCCGGCTCCCTTGAAAGGAAGAAATCGACGACCTGCTGGGTCGCGAATCGTGCACGACCGCTGCGAAGCTTCACCAGAAGCAGTGGTCCGTCGTATCGCGAGGCGACGGTGGTGTGCAGCGTGGAGAACGATCGTCGCTGGAGCCACGTCTCCTTGGCCGCACCGAGGATGACGAGGTCGGCCAGCGAGGACGCCTCGATGATCGATGGGATCACATGCGTGCTCACCTGGGTCCGGACGGTGACCTCGATGCGCTTCCGCTCCGTGTAGACGCTCGGCAGGTCGGCCATGTCCTCGCCGAAGATGCCGGCCATCAGGGTTCGTTGCGATGATTCGGCATCGCGCTGATGACGCACGATGTGCAGAAGTTCGATCTTGGATTCCGTACCGGCGACAGCCTCGGCGACCGCCACGGCGTAGCGGGACTGTCTCGGATTCGCGGCCGGAATGATGATGTGCTTCGGTGTCTCCGGAATTTCCCCCCGGAGGACGATGGTGTTGGCGTCGGCCCGGCTCAGTACGTGGTCGATCTCGGTCCCGAGCATCAGCGAACGCATGGATCTGGAACGACGGGGTCCACCCCAGCCCATGACGAGGGTGGTGATGTCCCGTTCGCGGATCGTCTCGACGATCGACTGACCCGGACTTCGGCTGAGCCTGAGCAGTCCGGATGTCGTCAACCCGAGTTCGCGGGACTGGTTGATCGCCTGATCGACGACCATCCGACCGTCCTGGGTGAATCGACCTGCGGATGCGTAGGGAAGCTGTTCGGGAAGACCGACCACATGCAGCGCGGTGACCTCCGTCTCGTCGATCGTGGCCAGGCGTCGGGAGAGGTCGAGCAGCGGCGCGGTGCTCTGCGGGTTCGCGACCGGAACGAGCAGCCGCTGGGGGGCGTCCGATTTCGGAAGACCTTCCTCGAAGATGACGGCCGAGGCGCGGTATTCGTGTTCCTGCCGCTGCGAGTACAGGTAGTAGATGAGCAGCCCGATCGCGACCCATCCGCCGGTGATGGCCATCGACAGCGGCTCGTACACGAAGAGGAACACCGCGATGCCGAGCTGACCGATGGCGGCGACGATCGGAACCAGGGGGAACAGGGGAACGACGTACCCGTACCGGAGCTTGTCGCCGTACTTCCGCCGGATGGTGATCGATGCGATGTTCACGGCCGCGAAGACGAGCAGGAACATGACGCAGGTCGCGGCCGCGACCTTCTCGACCGGAAGCGTGACCGCGACGACCGTGATCAGTACGCCGCTTGCCAGAAGCGCGATCACCGGTGTCCGGGTCCGGGGGGAGATCGATGCCATCGCATCGGGAAGGTAGTGGTCCCGACCCATCGCGAAACTCACCCGGGTGGAACTGAACGTGGTCGCGTTCAACGCACTCATGGTGGAGAGGATCGCTCCGATGACCAGAAGGATCGCCCCTGTGCCCCAGGGCATGAAGGTGTTGGCGGCCACGGCGACGCCGGTCTCACCGAGTCCGGCGAGGTAGCGCCACGTCTCGGCTGGATTCCACGATGGATTCGCATCGAGCACGGTCTGCGGAATGGTCAACGCACCGAGCGAGACGATCGCGACGAGGATGTAGATCGGGATCACGATGATCAGCGAAAGGAAGACGGCCTTGGGTATGTTCTTTCTGGGATTCTCGACCTCTTCGCCCGCCTGCACGATGATCTCGTACCCCTCGAACGCGATGAAGGTCAGCCCCATCGCCACGAGCACTCCGGGAAATCCGTTGGGCATGAACGGCATGAACCGTTCCGGGACGGTGGGGTCGTTCGCCGTCTCGTATGCACCACCCTGCATCATGGCGACCAGGCCGGACACGATGAAGATCGCGATGACGATCACCTTCGCGACCGTGATGATGTTTCCGACCTTGCCCGTCTCGCTCGAACCGCGGTAGTTGATGTACACGAACGCAACGCAGATGAACACGGTCAACGCCTTGGCGAAGGGCTTTGCGTCCATTCCGAACAGGGTTCCGAAGTCGCCGTGTTCGGCCCCGGTCGGGGGCACTCCCAGGCCGAAGATCTGCTGCAGTCCCCAGACGAAGTACGCACCGAAGATCACCGCGTAGAGCGACCCGGCGACCGCGTGGGCGAGCCAGTCCATCCAGCCCGCCAGAAACGCACAGGGTCCGGGGAGGCCGAAGCGGGCCCAGAGGTAGCCGCCTCCGGCGGCGGGAATCGCACTGCCGACCTCGGCGTAGACCATCGCGGTGCAGAAGGTGAGCAGCCCGTTGAGGCAGAAGGCCAGGATGAGGGCGGGACCGGCGATGCCGGCCGCGATGCCGGTCAGGGCGAAGATGCCCGCTCCGATCATGGCTCCGACACCGACCATGGTGATGTCGAAGAGCTTCATGTCTCTTGCAAGTTGTGTTACAGCCTGCGACTGGGCGGGCGGAGTCACGTTCGCTTCCTGCGTGGACATCGGACCAATGGTACCTGCTCGGGCCGCCGGAAGCGGTCAGAAGAGCAGATCAACCAGCTCGGAAATTCCCTGTCCCTTGGTGGCGATGGTCTCCCGGATCTCCCGACCCTCGGAAATGTCCAGCAGTTCCCTGACGAGCTTGCTCTCGCCGGCGAAATCGGCCTTGTTGACCACGAAGACATCGGCGATTTCGAGGATTCCCGCCTTGTCCATCTGGACCGCGTCGCCCATTCCCGGAACCACCACGACCACCGTCGAATCCACGAACTCGCGGATCTGCACGTCGCTCTGTCCGGAACCGACCGTTTCGACGATGACATCGTCGAAACCGGCTCCACCGATGAGTTCGAGGATCCCGGACAGCGTGTCGTAGTCCTCGCCGATGACCGCGAGGCTTCGGTAGAAGACGTCCTGATCGACCTGGTTGAAATCGACCCTCAGCCTGTCTCCGAGCAGGGCACCCGAGGAGATCGGACTCATGGGGTCGAATGCGATGACCGCGAGCTTGCGACCCCGCTGGACCAGTTCGGATGCCATGCAGGCGACGAGCGTCGATTTTCCGGCTCCTGGGGATCCGGTGAGACCGATGATCCGACCGGGACGCCGACGGGGTGCATCGGGAACCGTACGACCGAGCTGCAGAAGACTGATGTTCCTGGAGAGCTGGGCGGTGGTGTCCTCGGTGGGAATGTCGACGAACGGCCTGGTGCTCGACCGGACGCAGTTCACGATGTCCTGCATGCTCGTTCCGGTATGGAAGACCTGTTCGACCCCGGCATCCAGAAGCACCTTGACATCCTCCTGGGGGATAATTCCGCCCACGTGGATCCGCATGTCGGGTCGTCCGACCTTCCTGCATTCCTCGATCAGGTTCGGGACGAGGACGAGATGTGAGTTGCTCATCATCGAGGAGGCGATGCAATCGACGTCCTCGTCGCGGGCGCTGATCGCGAGACTTCGGGGGGTCTGCCACAGTCCCGAGTAGATCACGTGGATTCCACTGTCGCGCATGGCACGGGAAATGAGCTTCACGCCACGATCGTGGCCGTCGAGACCCATCTTGCCCAGCAGGACGCGAGGTCGGTGATCGAGGTCCCCGCAGCGGTCGGTCTTCTCGAGAATTGATGTTGGTTCGGTGGTTGGATGTGCCATGGGATTTTGAAGAACCATGATACCCCAAGCCGGGGCTATACTCGGCCTCATGGCTCCCAACACAGATTTCTTCGAGACGATCGATCCAGCTGCCGCCCTCAGAAATCGCTTCTCAGATGCGATTCTGAGAGCTCTGGGGGATGATTTCCGTGATTCGGATCCGGTCATCCGGGCCACGACAAATCCTGAATTTGGTGACTTTCAGGTCAACGCCGCCATGGGACTGGGGAAGCGGCTGAAACGACCCCCTCGGGAAGTCGCTCTGGAGATTCTGCAGGCGGTCGATCTCGATGGCCTCGCCGAGGAACCGGAGATCGCCGGACCCGGCTTCATCAACGTCCGGATCCGGACGTCCGCACTGGTCGAGGCGTTGAATTCGATCGACGCGGATCACCTCGGAGTCGCACCGTCGAAGGACACCCATCCGGTGGTGATCGATCTCTGCGGAGTCAATGTCGCCAAGCAGCTCCATGTCGGGCACCTCAGGTCGACGATCATCGGTGACGCCCTCGGACGGATTCTGGAACGACGCGGGCGGACCGTGCTTCGGGAAAACCATCTCGGCGACTGGGGACTTCCCATCGCCATGGTGCTTCATCGACTTCGGATCGCGGGCATCGATCTCGATGCCCTGAAACTCGTCGATCTCGACACCGCGTATCGAGACGGGCAGCTGGTGACGAAGATGGATGTCCGGGGGATGGAGATCGTCGAAGACCGAAACATCGGTCCCCACCGCATCATCGAACTGGAGGAGCAGAACGAAGGGGCGCAGCAGCAGCGGAATGCCGCGGCGGAGACCCTGGTCGCGCTGCAGCAGGGCGATGCCGAACTCGTATCCGACTGGCAGAAGCTGATCGACTGCACGATGCGTGCGGTCGTCGACATCCTCGAAAAACTGAATGTCCTGCTCGGAACCGAACACAACCGGGGCGAATCCTTCTACCGGACCCACCTCCCGGGCATCATCGACACCTTCGTGGATGGCGGACTCGCCGTGCGGGACGATGGTGCGCTGATCGTCCGATTCCCCGATCGGGAACGGCCGATGCTCATCCAGAAGTCCAACGGGGGCTATCTCTACGCCACCACCGACCTCGCGGCCATCCGACATCGCGTGGTCGATGAGAACGCCGATCGCGTCGTCTACGTGGTCGATGCGAGGCAGCGGGATCACTTCAAGGATCTCTTCGACGCCGCACGGATGGCGGGGTGGGGCGTCACGCCGGATGGACACGACGTCGAGATGGTGCACATCCCGTTCGGATCGGTTCTCGGAATGGACAAGAAGCCGTTGAAGACGAGAAGCGGTGACAACGTGACGCTCGCGTCGCTTCTGGACGAGGCCATCTCGCGGGGACGGACCGAAGTCCATCGACGGGCCGGCGACGAGAATGCGCCGACGCACGGATTCTCGAAGGAGGAACTCGATCGGATCGGGGAGGGGGTCGGGATCGGCGCCATCAAGTACGCCGACCTGAGCAACGATCTCGTCCGCGACTACGTGTTCGACATGGATCGGATGATCGCGTTCGAAGGCGATACCGGACCGTATCTCCAGTACGCCCACGCGAGAATCTGTTCGATCATCGCCAAGGCGGACGAGGATCCGGACGTGGTCTCGAACGCACCCCTGATCATCGGAGAACCGGCCGAACGGGCCCTCGCACTGCAACTGCTTCAGTACGGGCCGATGATCACGGAGGCGGCACGGCACCTGGAACCCCACCGGATCTGCACGGAACTCCATGGACTGGCCGAGACGTTCAACAGCTTCTACCAGCAGTGCCCGGTCAGGAAGGCGGCGACGGACGAACTTCGACGATCGAGATTGCGTCTCTGCGATCTCTCTCGCCGTGTCCTCGCAGATGGCCTCGGACTGCTTGGAATTGAGGCAATTCAGACAATGTAGACCCTCTGGTCGACGTATACACTCAGGAGTCCCGTACGGGATTCGAACGGAGTGGCGATACCGATATCACGGTGACAGGAGATATTCACGATGGGCAACTCGAAATCCAAGGCTCCAAGAAACGAAGAACCCGCTCAGGATCCGGCACTGGAGACCTCGCCGGCCCTGTGGCCTCTTGGAATCCTGCTTCTGCTCGTGGCGACGTTCTTCACCGGAGCCCTCGTGCTGAAGCAGCTCGGTTTCATCTCGAGCGGACTGCCGGGGTGCGGGGCCGAGAGTGACTGTGGAAAGCTCGCCGATTCCGTCTGGGGAAGCATTCCCGGGATCAACTGGCCGGTGGCCTACGTCGGCTTCGCCTACTTCGTGGGAATGCTGGTCGCCTGGATCGGCACCGCCCGCAACGGAATTCCGAACCCGCTTCGATGGATCGCCAGACTCGGAGCGCTCGCGTCGTTCGGCTTCATCGTCGTGATGATCTCGCTCGATTCCTTCTGCCTGTACTGCATCATCGCCCATGTCGCGAACTTCCTGTTCTGGATCCTGCTCGAGATGATGCCGGTTCCCAGGGGCGAGCCGTCGTTCAATGCGTTCATGACGCTCGCGTTCTCGTTCCTCGCCATCAGTGCGATCATCGCCATCGGTCAGATCCAGAAACGTGAAAGCGACATGGCCACCGGTCAACAGGTGCAGCAGGAGCTGGTGAACGCCGTGACCCAGCGGAAACCCGAAGTGAAGCCGCCGGGGGTCGATCCCAAACCGGTCGTGAAGCCGGATCCCGCGACACCTGTGGTCGCCTCGCCGCCGAAGGTGGCTGTCGATCCGATCTTCACCGGCCGGTACCTGTACGGCTCCCCGGATGCTCCGGTCGAGATCGTCATGTTCTCCGACTACCAGTGCCCGGACTGCTACACATACGAGAACCAGGTCATGGACGTCCTGCGTGCACGCGACGACGTGTCGTTGAGCGTGAAGCATTTCCCGTTCAATTCGGACTGCAACCCCTACATCAAGACGAGGAAGCACGGAAACGCATGCTGGGCCGCCCGTGCCGTCGAGGCGGTCGGGATCCTCGGTGGAAACGAGGCGTTCTGGAAGATGCACCAGTGGCTCTTCGAGAACAAGGGCAACTTCACGAACCAGCAGGTCACGGACTACGTCCGGTCGATCGGCATCGACACCATCGATTTCACTTCGATGATCAACAGCCCCCAGACGGAGGCGCTGGTCGCCGCGGATGTCGAGGAGGCGTACGGATACGGCGTGCTCTTCACGCCCATGATCTTCATCAACGGTGTCGAGGTGAAGTGGTATCACATTCCACAGAACCTCCAGTCCACGATCAACAAGGTCGCCGACGCGATCGAGGCCGGCAACGCGAACTCGACGACGCAGGTTCCCCCCACCGCGAGTGAGAAGCTCATTCTCGACTGGAAGGAGAACAGGGTCAGGAACATCTCGGATTCCCCCCATGACCTGTTCAAGGGTCCCAAGGATGCCGAGATCGAAGTGGTGGTCTGGGGTGAGTTCACCTCGAAGGACTACATGAAGAAGCTTCGGGACAACCTGATGCCGGCTCTCGAGAAGTATCCGAACCACTCGTATTCATACCGCGTCTTCCCGATGGGTCCCGAATGCAATCGGAAGGTCAGTGCGAAGATCACGGGGTTCCCCTATGCGTGCATGACCGCACGTGCGATCAAGGCGGCCACCATGGTCGGAAGGAACGACCAGGCGTGGGCGTTCTACGATTGGCTCATCGAGTACGGACCCCAGGTCGATGAGAATCTCCTGGTGATCGGTGCCACCCAGGCCGGGATCGATCCGGTCAAGTTCGAAGAGGCCATGAACAATCAGGCGATCGAGGACATGGTGCAGGACGATGTGCGGGAGGGAATCCAGATGGGATTCCGTGGACCGCCGGCGATCTACATCAACGGACGATACATCCCTCGATGGTCACCGGAACTCGGTGAGAACGTGCTTGAGCGGATCCTCGCGGAAGCGGCCAGGGAACAACGCGAAACAGAGTGAGGTGGCGGCATCGAACCAGCCGCAGTCCTTCCGGGGATTCCGGGTCAATCGAACACCATCGCAGCCGTCGGAACGGTGGATGTCCTGACCCCGACGACACGGATGCTCGGCTTGAGATTTCCGTTTCCGTTCGCCTGTTCGGCGCTGCTGAACCGGAAACGCCTCGCCTCGCTGACACCGAGCTCCGAAAGATCGAGCCCGACGGCGAAGACTTCGAATGAACTGCACAGCGGGGTGCCGGTGTTGCTGTACTTCCGTGTGTAGATTCGATCCGGATAGACGTGCTGGTAGTTCCCGATCGTGACGGCATTGCCCATGACGGACCCATCCTCGTCGATCGCCTCGATCTTCACCCAGCTGTTTCCGGACACCTCGAAGACGATGAGTTCGCCGATGTCGTCCTGGAGGGGACTGTTGTCGCGGATCGTCTCCTCGTATTCGACGATGCAGGAGAAGCGGTCCCTCGAACGGTTGTGGATGTACGCATTGATGTTGTCGTGGTTCCAGGCGTTGAGGATCCGGTCGGCGAACGAATCCCTGTCCTCCGAACTGATGTTCGATCCATCCCCGTCCTCGTCCTGGATGTTGAAGACTCCGGGATCGCCGACATCGGATTCATGCGCGGTGATGACGCGGATCCTGTTGTTGGATCCCTCGTACTCGACCTCCGTGACGTCGGAAGCGTAGATGAACTGGTCGAACTCGGATCCGTCGTCCCAGACCACGGAGCGGATGAGCACATCGGAATCACGCGCGTCGTACACGCTTCCGCAGCACGGAGTCTCCACGTGGATCTCGATGGATGAACCGCCTCCATTGCATCCGCCGCTGCCGATCGTCTGGCTGGAGAAGACAATGGTCGTTCCCATGACGCATGCCGTCACGAGGGTTCCGTTGATGTGGTCGGTGATTCGTCGATTCATATGAGTGCTCCTGACTGGTTCGGGGGCCACCTTCAGACTCCAATTGCACGAGTCGGGATTCAAGTCGATATTCCGGAACCGCGCGAGGAACGTCGGAGTCGTGCGGGTCGCTTGGATTCGAGCCACCACCTGCATTTCCAGAACGATTCACGCAGACCGAACTTCGCCCACGCCATGACGAGCATGAATCCCATCCAGGCGGCCATGGCGGAGGGTGGTTCGATTTCGATGGATGAACCGGGGATTGAATCGATGAACGACGAGGATTCGATGATGACATCCAGGGGAAGTTCGAGAAACACGGCGGGAAGCAGTGTTCCGGATCCGATGGTCTCCAGGATGATCCTCGCGAACCCTGCAATCAGAACCATGATCACAAGCGGGAGAAAGAGGATCGTGACCGGAACGGACATCGGAGCGATCGTTCCGAAGTGATGTGAGACGATCGGGATCGATGCGAACCATGCGAGCGTCGACGCGACGAGGGTCGTCTTCATCATGGTCGACATCCCGGAACGGAACGATGTCGCCCGGGGACCGTCGGAACCGAACCACCTCCGGTACAGGGGGGCGGTGCCGACGATCATCGAACCAACCACTCCGAAGCTCAGTTGAAACCCCGGAAGGAAGAGTTCACCGGGATTGAACACGAGGATGATGATGGCCGAGAGGGCCAGCATTCCCGTCGCCTGAAGTCTTCGTGCCAGCATGATTCCGGTCGACAGCAGGACGACCATGACCGCGGCCCTGACGACGGGGGGTCTCCAGGTCACGACCAGCATGTACATCGATGTGGAGACGATCATCCAGAATCCGGACCACCTCCCCGGGCGTCCGGTCGAACGGGCCAGCAGCATCGTGAATCCGACGACGATTCCGAGGTGCATGCCCGAGATGGCGAGGAGATGGGCGATTCCGATTCTCCGGAACGGTGCTGCGATCCGAGACCAGTTCGAACCCTGGAGACCGAGCGTCAGGGCCAGCACCAGTGACGATGCATCCCGATTCACGATGCCCCGGGTGATGCAATCGGCGCAATGGCGACGAATGCGTCCCCGAAGACGGAGAAGTCCGTCGATGCGTCCGTGAGAAGGAAGAATCCGTACGAGGTTTCCGGGAACGGTCATCCTTCCGCGGAATCCCCCCAGACGCGCAATCCGAACCCAGTCCGGCGAACCGGATGAGGAGGAGGGAATCAGTCGACCGGGTGGGTCGAGCCATCCGATCGCCTCGATGCGATCCCCCTCCAAAGGATTGAGACGGCGATCCAGGTGTGTCGAAACCCTTCCCTCGAGGGGAGAGACTTCTCCGTCCGGATGCATGAGGTGATCAAGTTCGAGAATCGTCCTGTGACGGTCTCTCTCCACGGGTCCGAGATGATGGATCCTGGCCTGGACCCTGACGAGAAGTTCCAAAGCATTCGTACCGGATACGAGCACCACATCGTGCTCGGACACCATCCGGAGATGCAGTGCCCCCCAACCGGCTCCGAAGAGGACGACGCAGACGATCCAGACGACGTGAATCCGGCCCCGGATCGCCTGATACGTGAAGCATGAAGTCGATGCCGATATCCAGATCCACCATGGGACCGGCATGAACTCCGCGCAGAGGATTCCAAGCGAGAACGCGAGCGCACACCAGACCATTCGATGTTTCCGGAACATCGTTTCAGGATCCGGGAGAACCGGTGAAATCCGATTCGAACGGCTGATTGTATTTTCAAAGCCGAAAATCGACCGTGATGCGGAAGAGAGGGACCCACGCTTGACGGTTCAGTTCCCGGCGGGTCGAATGTGTGGATGAGCAGCATCCTCGGACACGAAAAACCACTGAAGACCCTTCGCACGGCATTGGGTGGCGATCGGATGCACCACGCATGGATCTTCTCAGGTCCGGTGGGGGTGGGAAAGAGAACGTTGGCCGTGGAACTTGCAAGGATCCTGCTCGATCCATCGATGGACGCGGATCAGCTTGGACAGGACGATCCGGTGCTTGCGACCGAAAATGGAGCCATGCTGGCCGCTGGGACGCACCCGGACCTCCATGTCATCCGGAAGGAGGATGCCGCCTACTCGGACAACAAGCAGCTTCGGGACCGCAAGCAGTTGAACATCCCCCTCGATCTGCTCAGGGAACGGATGATCGGGGGCCGAACCTCGGATGGAAAGATCAAGGATGCTCCCGCGTATCGGACCGCCTCCCAGGGCAATGGAAAGATATTCATCATCGACGAGGCCGAACTGCTCGATCGGACGGCGCAGAACGTGCTGTTGAAGACGCTCGAGGAACCACCCGGGGGAACCACGATCATCCTGGTCACCTCCAGACCGGAACGGCTGATCGCGACGATTCGGAGCCGGTGTCAGCAACTTCCCTTCGGCACCCTCGACATCGAGTCGATGCGCGAATGGATCGATGCTTCGGATCACGAGGACGAAGCAGGGGACCGGAACTGGCTGCTCTCATGGTCCGAGGGTTCGCCGGGTCGCTACGAGACCGCGAAGCGGCATGAGCTGGTCCAGTGGGTCGCCACGCTCGAACCGATGCTTGCCGAAGCGGATCGGGGACGCTTCCCGCCCGAACTCGGTGCCACGATGGTCAAGTTGATCGATCAGTATGCGGAAGGTGAACTCTCCGAGAACACCAAGGGCAGCAAGGAAGCGGCGAACCGTGCCGGGGTTCGGGCTCTCATACGGCTTCTCGGTCACCATCTCCGGAATGAACTGGTCGACTCGGATGACGACCGGCGAACGAACGGGATCTGCGCCACGATCGATCTGCTGGCCCAGATCGAGGAGGAGAGCGAAAGCCACATCAACATCAAGCAGTTGATGGAATCTCTTTCGGCGAGCTGGTTCGAACCGGAGCGGATCGAATCAATCGGGTAGTCGGTCCATTGTTCGAACCGGTCCGATGAGACCGCCGACGGGCTTTCCCCGACCCATTGAACACAACAGCACGATCACGATTCCGGCGATCACCTGGATGACGCTCAGTTGCTGACCGCGGGACAGTCCCATCATCAGCGCAACACCCTCGTCGGGCTGGCGGAAGAGTTCGGTCACGATCCGCATGCCGCCGTAGAAGATGAGGAACCACCCCGCAACGACTCCCGGTTTGCGTGGTTTCAGCCAGACGAGCGCGAGCAGCAGCAGCAGGATCGGACCATCCGACATCGCCTGGAAGATCTGGGATGGCAGATACGGTGTCAGTTGCGGC
The DNA here is from genome assembly GCA_002364485.1 of Phycisphaerales bacterium UBA3160. GTDB lineage: Bacteria > Planctomycetota > Phycisphaerae > Phycisphaerales > SM1A02 > UBA854. Next base: position 2,561 of record DEYK01000028.1, on the reverse strand, counting down.
TGCAGCACTTCGACGACCTGTTCGTTTCCGGCGTACGTCTCCATGACGATCCGCTGTTGGAATGAGTCGTCTCCACCGAATGATGACCGGAATGGAGTGAGATCGATGCCGCTTTCGGGATCGAAGACCTCGGTGGGATACTTGACGGTCCACCAGGGGGGTTCACCCCGGCCGGACCACTCCCGACCCCACAACTCGCCGTTGATGAAGTTGGCGAGACGCCCGAGAAACAGACCGGGCGGGGCGATGAATGCTCCGATGTCGATCGGGTGCATCAACGGGAGCCGGTGACGTACCGCGAACAGCAGCAGGGCGACGATCACACCGATCATTCCACCGTGACTGGCCATGCCGCCCTTGTGGATGGCGAGAAGGTCCCAGAACGGGAAGGAACCCGTGAATCCGACGAAGAGCTGCGGATCGTAGAACAGGGCGTAGCCGATGCGGCCCCCGACGAGCACGCCGAGAACGATGTAGATCATCATGTCGCTGACCGACTTCGGATCCACCAGACACCGCCTGGATCGGGCGAGACTCCAGGTCATCCACCACGCGATGAGGAATCCGGCCACATAGGCGAGTCCGTACCAACGCAGGCCGATTCCGCCTCCGAAATTGATCGCGTACGAATCGAGTGAATGAAGGTAGGATTCCGCAAGGAGAACGTTCATGTCGAGGTTCCGGTGGATTCAATCTTGAATCGGGATCATCATACTTCAGTCGAAGCGGGTACCCAGCATCCATGACGAATGAAACAGGCAACAATGCGTCCGCACCTTCGGAATTCAACCGCAGTGATCTGGACGGCGATCTGACTCCGTTCCTCCGGCACCTGCTCTCCGACAGGAGCCTGACCGAGGCCGAGGCCGCTGCGGCGTTCGACGAGATGATGAGTGGACGTGTCCATCACGGCGAGATGGGTGCGCTGCTTGCACTGCTCGCGACGCGTGTCCCGACCGTGGACGAGCTGACCGGAGCGGCACGGGTCATGCGTGAGAACGTATCGGGCATCGAGACATCCGCAAATCGGAACGAGATGCTCGATACCGCAGGGACCGGTGGTGCGCCGAAGACATTCAACGTATCGACGGCGGCGGCCCTGATCGCCGCCGGATCCGGAGTCGTGGTCGCGAAGCACGGAAACAGATCGAGGACCGGAAGGGGATCGGCCGAGGTGCTTGCCGCCCTCGGCGTCGATGTCGATGCCGACTCGAAGACCCAGGCGAAGTGCCTCGAGGAGGCGGGGATCTGCTTCTGCTTCGCCATCCACCATCATCCCGCCACACGACATGTGATGCCGGTCAGGCGCGCACTCGGGGTACCGACCATCTTCAATCTTCTTGGACCCCTGACGAATCCGGCCGGAGCCGGAAGACAGTTGATGGGGGTCTACGATGGTCGCTTCCTCGATGTGATGGCGAACACCCTTTCGAGACTCGGCACCGTTCACGCCGCCGTGCTGCACTCGGAAGATGGGCTCGATGAGTGCTCGATCTCGGCACCCACGACCATGATGGACGTGCGGGGCGATGCGGTCGAACGAATGACGATCGTGCCGGAGGATGTCGGATTGAAGACGTCTCCGATCGAATCCGTGACCGCGAGGGATCTCGAGCACGCGGTGTCGATGATCCGTGGAATCGTGGACGGCTCGCTTCACGGACCACCACGCGACATGGCTGTTCTCAATGCCGCCATCGCACTGATGGTGTGCGACCACTGCGATTCGGTCTCGGACGGCGTGGCGATGGCGCAGGAGTCCATCGATTCCGGAGCTTCACAACGAACCCTCGGACAACTCGTCACCTGCTCGTCGGGTTGAACTCACTGTTCGATGAACACCGCATATTCGAACTGCAGATGATCCTGGACGGGGCCGTTCGCGCCATCGAGCAGTTCCATCTCGAAATCGGTCCCCTCGACGATGATCTCGATCCGTGATTCCGGATTCGACTCGTTCAGGCGGACCCGATGCACTTCGACGTCGTCGACGCGAAGCACGAGGATGCAATCACCCCAGTCGAGCGACGTGGTCGGAATCCGAACCGTCGAGCTCAGGCGGAGTCGACCGTCGGGAAGCCTGTATCGGACCGTGACGGGGCCCCGGAACCCGATGGGGGAAAGACCCATGGGAGCGGATGCGTCCGTGACCATCGGACCCGGCCTGGAGACACGGATGGATGGATGCGAGACGCTCTCCGGTTCGAGACCGGAAAGCGGTGTGAATCCGGATCCGGACAGCGAGATCGCATGCACCTTCTTCAGGGGAAGATCATCCAGCTGGTCGTCGATCGTGTTCACCCTGAGTGCGTGGTGACCGGATCGGATTCTCGAGTCCTCACGGAGTTCGATGGTCGGGATCGTCGCGATGGTTCCATCGACCGCCCATATCGTGGAGTCGCCGGTCGGTTGCTTCTCACCGAACAGGTCGATCTCCCTGACTCGATCGAGCGGAATGCTCGAACCATCATCATTGCCGTCTCCGTCGATCTCGATGACGATGGGATCGCCGATCTGTGAGACGAATCCCCGAAGGACATCACCATTGACCAGACGGATCA